>JBAJNN010000006.1:0-82892 GCA_036881905.1 Hyphomicrobiales bacterium
TCAAGGCGCGTTCGCGGGCTTGGTGATGATCGACGATGGGAAAGGGATAGGTTTCCCCAAGTCTCACCCCCGCATCGCGCAACATATTCGCCGGAGCCTGCCATGGCTTATGGATGTGGGAGAGCGGCAACCTTGCCAATTCCGGTACCCAGCGTCTGACATAACTGGCTTCGGGATCGTGCTTTTCACCCTGCAAAACCGGATTGAAGACGCGAAAATACGGCGCGGCGTCGGCACCGCTGCCCGCCACCCATTGCCAACTGGCGGCGTTGTTGGCGGGATCGGCATCGACCAGAGTGTCCCAGAACCAAGCCTCGCCTTCGCGCCAGTCGATCAAAAGATGCTTGATGAGAAAAGACGCGACAACCATGCGAACGCGATTGTGCATCCAGCCGCTGGCCCATAATTCGCGCATGCCGGCGTCAACCAAGGGATAGCCGGTCCGGCCACGCCGCCAGGCTTCAAGCGCGGCCGGATCGCCACGCCATGGCATGGCGTCGAAACGTGAGTTGAGATTACGCGCGCCGAGATCGGGATGGTGATAGAGCAGATGGTAGGAAAATTCGCGCCAGCCCAATTCGCTCAAGAATTTGTCGAGATCGCGCCCGGTCGCATCCGTTTGACCGGCGCCCACGGCCAGCTTCGCGCGATGCCAGATTTGCCGCGGCGAAATATGACCGAAGCACAAAGAGGGCGACAGGCGCGACGTCGTCACCGCATCCGGTCGATCGCGGCGTGTCGCATAACCGCGCAATGCCCCGGCAACAAAGCGATCGAGACGCCGAAGGGCTTCGTCTTCGCCGGGGATCCAGGTTTCCGCCAGACCCTGCGTCCAGTCCGGCCCCGCTGAAGGTTTGAGATCAAGCGCGTCAAGCGACACGACACGGGCGGCCAGTTCACCCGGCCAGGGAAAGGAGCGAATCGCCTCCGGCTTCGGCAGGGGAAGCGGAGGATCGCCGATGCGGCAAGCCTGTTTCCAATAGGAGGTGAAAACCCGCACCGCGCCGCCGGCCTTATTTTCGATCGTCCAGGGTTCATGCAAAAGCGCGCCGTTGAAGCTCTTCGCCGTAACGCCATGCGAGCCGAGGGATTTTTTAAGGCGCGCGTCAATATCGCGTCCGGCCTTGTCGTAACGCCGGTTCCAATAGACCGCGGCGGCTTCCAAATTGACGGCAAGAACCTCCAGTATCTCTTCTTGAGAACCGCGCAATAGGGCAAGGCGCGCGCCATATTTGCGCAGAGCGGCATCCAAAGAGTCGAGCGCGCCATGAAGCCACCATCGCGCCGCTCCGCCCGGCCGTCTTGGCCCCGCGCGCTCCTCATCATGGATATAGAGGCACAGGACCGGACGACCGGACGATACGCCGGCATGAAGCGCCGGGTGATCGGCCAGGCGAAAATCATCGCGGAACCAGACAATGACCGGCTTGTCAGCCATGGCCGAACGCTCCCGAAATGCAACCGGACGAGTAACCTGCGCCGTCTACAGCTTACGCAACGCCGCTACGGATTCTATCTTCTGGAAGGGCGAATCGTCAAACCGGTTTTCGCTCTTCGGCATTCATTTTCTTGTATCGACCGCGCGCCGTTCCGTTCTTGTCGTCATATTCGCGCAACTCCAGCCACATGCCGTTCAAGATGGAAAAGGCGCAGGCCAGGCCGACACCAAGAAGCCAGGAAAAATACCACATTGCGGGAACCGTCCTTCCGTTCAGTAGGAATGGGAGTTTTCATCGAGCACCATCTCTTTGGTGACCTTGCCGCGCATCACCGAATAGACCCACACCGTATAGCCTATGATAATCGGCATGAAGACGAGCGTGGCAAGCAGCATGATCGACAGGGTGAGCGGGCTTGATGAGGAATCGAACACGGTCAGGCTGGCTGCGGGATCGCTTGAGGATGGCAGGATGAACGGGAACATGGCAAGACCAACGGTTGAAATAATGCCGAAAATCGACATTGCCGAAGCCAGAAACGCTATGATGTCGCTCTTTGTCCTGAAGGAAGCTGCCGCAATGAGCGCGCCGGTAATGCCCAGAACCGGGGCGGCAACGGTCCAGGGCCGCTCTGTGTAAGCATCAAGCCAGGCGCCGGGGTTCATCGCCACCGTCTTGAGCAGCGGGTTGGACGGCCCGTCAGGCGCAAGCCCGCCGGTGACGACATAGCCGTCAAGGCCGTAAGCGACCCAGAGACCGGCAAGCCCAAACAGCACCGCTGTCAAGAGTGCGGCGATCGGGCCGTAAATCCTCGCCCGCGCCGCAATCTCGCCTTGGGTTTTCCACACCAGCATGGCGGCGCCATGCATGACCAGCATGGCAAGGCTCACCAGCCCGGCCAGACAGGAAAAGGGGTTGAGCAGGCCGAAGAATCCGCCGGTGTAAGAGGCCCGCAACGTCTCGTCGAAGCTGAAGGGCACGCCCCGCAACACATTGCCGAGCGCCACGCCGAAGATGAGGGCCGGCACCACGCCACCGACAAACAAGGCGCCATCCCACAGCGAGCGCCAGCGCGGATCGGCGATCTTGGAGCGGAAGGTAAAACCGACCGGCCTTAGGATCAAGGCAAGGAGGATTAAAAGCATGGCGAGGTAAAAGCCCGAAAACGAGACCGCATAGAGTGGCGGCCAGGCCGCGAAGATGGCGCCGCCCCCCAGCACCAGCCACACCTGATTGCCCTCCCAGACCGGACCGATGACATTGACGATAACGCGGCGTTCCTCGTTGGTCCGGGCGGCAAAAGGCAAAAGCGCGCATACGCCGAGGTCAAAACCATCCATGACCGCAAAGCCGATGAGAATGACGCCGAGCAGGACCCACCAGACGATCCGGAGAACCTCATAATCGAGCGGAAGGATATGCATGGCTGTTTTCCTCTCAGTCCCAGTTGCGCGATGGCGCGGCGATGGCATGATCAGCGCCGATACTCGCGCCATGGGTTGTATCGACGCCATGGCCGTGGGTGGTTTCGGGTCCGGTCTTGATCGCCTTGACCATCAGCCAGGCTTCGATGACGGCAAGCACTGTGTAGAGCAGGACGAAACCGGACAGTGAGATGATCAAATCGGTGACGCTTAAGCCCGAGATTGCGTAAAAGGTCGGCATAATGCCCTCGATAATCCAGGGTTGGCGGCCGAATTCCGACAAGAACCAGCCCAGTTCGGCGGCAAGCCACGGCGCCGGCAGGCTGATGACGGCAAGCCAGAGGAATTTGCGATTGCCGACCAGACGGTTTTTCGTCACCAGCCAGAACGCCAGGACAAAGAAAGCAATAAGGTAGAATCCGATCCCCGCCATGATGCGGAAACTCCAGAACAGCGGGCCGACATCGGGGACCGTATCGCGCGCGGCCTTTGCTATGTCTTCATCGCTTGCCTTGGTAATATCGTCGTGGTAACGCTTGAGTAGAAGGCCGTAGCCGAGATCGGGATGCAGATCGGAGAGAGTCTGCCGCGCCACCCGATCCTGCGGCGATTGGCGAATTTTCTCAAGCGCCTCATACGCCTTTATGCCGTTGCGCACGCGATATTCCGCTTCATCTTGAAGCTGGTCAATGCCCGGGATTTTCTCGCTCAAGGACCGCGTCGCGATCAAGCCGAGCAGGAAGGGCACCTTGACTTCATAATGGTTGGTGCGGTCTTTCTGGTCGGGAATGGCGAACAGATTCAACGCCGCCGGCGCCGGTTCGGTCTGCCACATCGCCTCGATGGCGGCGATTTTCATCTTCTGGGTGTGGGTAGCGGTATAACCGCTCTCATCGCCCAGCACCACCACGGAAAGCGCCGAGGCGAGACCGAAACTCGCCGCCACGGCTATCGAACGTTTGGCCATCTCCATGTGCCGCCCGCGCAGCATGTAGAGCGCGCTCACCCCCATCACGAAGACCGCCCCGGTGACGTAACCGGCGCTTACCGTATGGACGAATTTGTCCTGAGCGACAGGGTTGAAGATCACCGCCATGAGATCGGAAAGTTCCATGCGCATGGTGTCGGGGTTGAAAACCGCGCCGACCGGATTTTGCATCCAGCCATTGGCGATCAGAATCCACAAGGCGGAGAGATTGGCGCCAAGGGCAACGAGCCAGGTCACCGCCAGATGGGCGGTCTTCGACAATCTGTCCCAGGCGAAGAAGAACAGGCCGATGAAGGTCGCTTCGAGGAAGAAGGCCATAAGCCCTTCAATCGCCAGGGGGGCGCCGAAAATATCGCCGACATACTGGCTGTAATACGACCAGTTGGTGCCGAACTGGAACTCCATGACAATACCGGTCGCTACCCCCATCGCGAAGTTGATGGCGAATAATACGGCCCAGAATTGCGTCATCCGGCGCCAGACATCACGCCCGGTCATGACATAAATGCTCTCCATGATCGCCATCAGCAGGGAAAGGCCAAGCGTTAGCGGCACGAACAGAAAATGATACAATGCCGTTGCGCCGAATTGCAGGCGCGACAAAGCCACAACCAAGGGATCGATCATCGAAGGTCTCTCCTGTCAGCCCGTTCCATTCATATCCGCTTTCGCCCGGCAAGGGACCGTTCACTGCCGATGATTGAAAGCCCGCCGACCGATAGCGACTTTCACGTCTTCTTTACACCCCACGAGACTCCACATAGTGTCTGTTCTGCCTTATACCAAGTGACCATTTGGTTTCGCGCCGGGATCGCGCCATTTTGTGCGCGAGTAGCGGGGCGCGACGTGGGTATCAGACAGAAGAGTTTCGCCTCATGACTAGATTATCAGAAAGTGACAGGACTTCACAGAGCGTGCGTCTAAACGCCACACAAAGGCGGTGGCTGACACGCCTCGCCCGTCATGGCCGCGTCGCCCTCCTGGTTGCCTTCGCCGCGCCGCTTATCGGTGGTTTGTTGTTGATTATCCAGGCTCATGAACTGTCCGGCCTGTTGAGCGCCGCCATTATCGACGGCGCGCGGCGCGCGGCGCTCGCCACCCCCTTGCTGATCGTCGCGGGTCTTATTGTCACACGTTCCGTGCTCACCGGTCTGGGAGAATTTGCCGGCGCAATCGCCGCCGAGCGCGTCAAGCGCGATCTGCGCGATGTTCTGTTTCGGAATCTCATGGCCTACAAGGCCGACCGGGTTCGTTCCCTGGCTTCCGGTGCCATTGCCGGGGCCATGATCGAACATGTCGAGGCCCTTGACGGCTATGTGTCGCGCTACCTCCCCTCACTGATTGCCGCCGCCCTTCTCCCGGTCGCCTTCGCCGTGGCTATTATGCCCGTTGACGTTATCGTCGGTCTGTTGTTATTGGCGACCGCCCCTCTGATCCCGCTGTTCATGGCGCTGACGGGATGGGGCGCGCAAGCCGCAAGTCGGCGTCATCTCGATGCGTTTTCCAGGCTTTCGGGGCTGTTCGTCGATCGCTTGCGCGGCTTGACCACGCTCAAACTCCACGGTCGGGCCCAGGCCCAGGCCGAACTGATAAAAAAGACCGGCGACGAGCTTGGCAGGCGTATATTGGCGGTCCTGCGCATTGCCTTTTTATCCTCCACCGTCCTCGAATTCTTCTCCGCGCTCGCGGTGGCCGGGGTGGCGCTCTATGTCGGCTTAAGTCTTCTGGGCAGCATCGATTTGCGCGATTCGCCGATGACGCTGGCGACCGGATTGTTCTGCCTGTTGATGGCACCGGCGTTTTTTGCGCCCTTGCGGCAGCTTGCCGCCCATTATCATGACGGCGCCGCGGCAAAAGCGGCGGTCACCGCTCTCGACGAACTTTTTGACGGGCTGCCGGCCTTTTCCTCAGCCGGCGACGCACCGGAAAACGCCATAGTCCACCGCCAGGGCGCCGCGACATTGCAGATTCGCAATCTCACCGTGACGGCGCCCGACCGGGCCGGAACCGTTCTCGACACGGTTTCGCTCGACGCTGAACCCGGCAGGCTGATAGCGATCCTCGGGACCAGCGGCGTCGGCAAATCGACCCTGCTTGAAGCCATTCGCGGCTTACGCACCATCGAAGCCGGCGAGGTGTCGATCGACGCTAAACCGCTCGCGGATTTCAGCCCGCATGATCTTGCCCGGCGCGTTGCCTGGCTCGGCCAGCATCCCCATATCATGGCGGCGACGATCGCGCAGAATATTCGCCTTGCCCGGCCTCGGGCCAGTGACGAAGAGGTCGCGCGCGCGGCCCGCGACGCCCGCGTGAGCGATTTCGCCGATACCTTGCCGGACGGTCTCGACACGTGTCTTGGCGAACGCGGCCTGGGTCTTTCCGGCGGCGAGTTGCAGAGAATCGCCCTGGCGCGGATTTACCTGTGCGATCCGGGGCTTGTGCTCCTCGACGAGCCGACAGCGCATCTCGATCCGCAAACCGAAGCCCGGGTCATCGATGGCATCATGGCCTTCAGCCATGGCCGCACGGTGATCGTCGCCACCCACTCCGCCCGCCTTGCCGCATGCGCCGATGAAACATTTCGACTCTCGCGAGGGCATTTGTCACCGGTCCATGCCCGTGTCGCGAAGCCAATCTTGCGCGAGGGAGTATAGGTCCAATGACGATGCTCAAGATTTTCGCCGGATTTCTCAGCACACGGGCCAATCGCTTCGCTCTGGCGCTTTTTCTCGCCATCGTCACTCTTCTGACCGGAACCGCGCTTCTCGCCGTTTCGGGGTGGTTTTTGACCGCCGCTTCCCTGGCCGCGATCACCCATAGCGTCGGGGGTTTCGACCTGTTTTCCCCCTCGGCCGCCATCCGCGGCCTTGCCCTGTTGCGCATCGTCTCACGCTATTGCGAACAGTTATACGGCCATGACGCCACCATCGCCCTGCTCGGCGATCTGCGCATCTGGTTGTTCAAACACCTGACGACGCTGATTCCACTCGGTCCGCGCCGACTGCGCGGCGGCGATTTGGCGGCGCGGCTGACGGCGGATATTGATCGGCTCGATACCGTTTTTCTGCTCGCCATCAGCCCGATTCTCGCCCTCATGGCGGCCACCGCCCTGGCCGTCATCGTGTTTCACGCTTTTTTACCCCAAGCTTCATTGGTCTTTGGCGCGATAACTCTTGTCGTCGGCGCGCTGTTGCCATTGGCCATGGCCTGGATCGGGCGGCCCTTGGGAGAAACGACGGTGATGGCTTGCGCGGACTTGCGGACCTCAATCATCGACGCCGTGGAGGGCCATTGCGATCTTGTCGCCTTCGCCGCCGTGGCGCGCGCGCGCGCCGCCCTGTTCAAACAGGCCGAACGGTTAAGCCGCGCCCATGTGGCCCAGTCCGGATTGACGAGCCTTGCCGCGATTCTGACGCAGGCCGGCGGTGGGCTTGCCCTGATGGCGGTTTTGTGGCCGGGGCCTGGAGCGCTCGATGCCGAGGCTTTGAGCGGTCCGGTTCTGGTCGCGGCGGTTCTGGTCGTGTTCGGTCTGTTTGAAATGACCGCGCCGATCGCTCGCGGCATTGCGAAACTGGGCAACGCGCTTGCGGCAACGCGACGGCTCGATGAAATTGCCCTCATGTCGCCACGCCTTTGCGACCCTGCCTCTCCCGCGCATCTGACGAATGACCGCACCGTGACATTCGAAAATGTTTGCTTCGACTATGGGCGAGGTCGCCGGGTTCTGCAAGAGGTGTCCCTGACCATCGAAGCCGGCCGCCATGTCGCCCTGATCGGCGAGAGTGGCAGCGGCAAATCCACTCTCATTCACCTGCTGTTGCGGCTTGTGGATTTACAAGGCGGCGCCATTCGCATTGGCGGCGTGGATATACGCCAGGTGACCCAATCGGAGCTTCACCGTTCCATTGCACTGTTGGCGCAGGACGACCCGGTGTTCCTCGGAACGATTCGCGACAATCTGCTTATCGGCGATCCGCGGGCCGACGCGGCTAAGCTTTACCGCGTTCTTGCCGCGGTCAAACTCAAAAGTTTCGTCGAGACGCTGCCTTCCGGCCTCGACACCTGGCTCGGCGAGGCCGGTCACACCCTGTCGGCGGGTCAGGCGCGCCGGCTCTGCCTTGCCCGCGTATTGCTGTCGCCAGCGCCGATTCTAGCGCTTGATGAACCGACAAGCGGCCTCGATCGCGAAACCGAACGGGCGCTTCTGCAAGACCTCGCAATAGCGGCCAAAGGGCGCGGCGTTTTGATCGCGACCCATGCGGATTTGCCGCCGGGAGTGGTGGATCGGGTGTTTCGGCTGTCCAATGGCCGTTTGAATCCGGCGTGAAGCGCGCGGGGCCGGTCATTCGCAGACCGGATCACAAAGCCTGTCTCAACAACCCTTGTAGTGTTTGGCGATACATCGTTTTGCGAGGGACTGTGCTTTCTTGACCTGTTTCTGGGTCATGATGGTTTTTTCAAGCAAATCAAGACGCTTGGATGCAGAGTTAAAACCATTAGCCGATGCGGTATTATACCACATATAGGCGCGGGTGACGTCACGGGCTGCACCTTTGCCGTACTCATAGTATCCCAAGATTGTATTGGGCTCCGGCGCCACCCTGTTCGGCCAGCGGTCTCCATTCTTTCGGAGCCGTAGCATAATTTCCCCTTTTGATAGGCCTCGACCCCTTTGGCAAAGTCGGCGGCGCAAACCGGACTCATGATCACGCAAACTAGAATCAGTGCAAAAAGACACCGCATGACAGCTCCCCCTCTGTCCCCACATCCCAAGCACACGATAGGGTAAATGGAAATTGCAGACCAAACAACGCAAGTTTCTATTCCCACTCGATGGTGCCGGGCGGCTTCGAGGTCACATCATAAACCACGCGGTTTATGCCCTTGACCTCATTGATGATCCGGGTCGAAACCCGCGACAGGAATTCATGGCCGAAGGGAAAATAATCCGCCGTCATCCCGTCGCTCGAAGTGACCGCGCGCAAGGCGCAGACGAAGTCATAAGAGCGGGCGTCGCCCATGACGCCCACGGTTTTGACCGGCAGAAGCACGGCGAAGGCTTGCCAGACGGCGTCGTAAAGACCCGATTTGCGAAGTTCTTCCAGATAGATGGCGTCGGCCTTGCGCAATATGTCGAGCTTGTCGCGATCGATCCGGTCGGGGATACGAATGGCAAGCCCCGGCCCCGGAAAGGGGTGGCGGGCGACAAAATGCTCCGGCAAGCCCATTTCGCGGCCCAACGCTCTTACCTCGTCCTTGAACAGAGTGCGCAGAGGCTCGACAAGTTGCATATTCATGCGTTCGGGCAAGCCACCGACATTATGGTGCGATTTGATCGTCGCCGAAGGACCGCCGGAATAAGACACGCTTTCAATGACATCGGGATAAAGCGTCCCTTGCGCCAAAAAATCGGCGGCGCCGATTTTTTTCGCCTCCACCTCGAAGACTTCGACGAACAGCCGACCGATAATTTTACGCTTGGCCTCGGGATCACGGATATTTTCGAGCGCACCAAGAAATTGGGCGCCGGCCTCCACCGAGATCAGAGGAATGCTGTAGGCATCGCGAAACAGCCGCGCCACCTCGTCGGCCTCGCCGAGCCGCATCAGGCCATGATCGACGAAAATACATGTCAGCCGCGCCCCGATCGCCTCATGCAGCAACACCGCCGTGACCGCCGAGTCAACGCCGCCCGACAGCGCGCAGATCACCCGCCCGGCGCCGACCTGCTTGCGAATTCGACGAATAGCCTCTTCACGGAATGACGCCATCGTCCAGTCGCTACGACAGCCAGCGATGTTCAACACGAAATTGCCGATCAACCGGGCTCCATCGGGCGTATGCACAACCTCGGGGTGAAACTGCACCCCATAGAATTTGCGTCTTTCATCGGCAATGGCGGCAAAGGGAGCGTTATCGCTCACCGCCACGACGTCAAATCCGTCTGGAAGCGCGGTCACCCGATCGCCATGGCTCATCCACACCTGGTGACTCTCGCCGCGGGTCCACACCCCGTCGAACAGGGCGCAGTTTTTCTTCACCTCGATGAAAGCGCGGCCGAATTCGCGATGATCGCAAGCTTCAACCTCGCCGCCGAGCCGCTCGCACATGGCCTGCTGGCCGTAGCACATGCCGAGAACGGGAAGGTTTCTCGTGAATACAGCCTCGGGAGGGCGCGGCGTCGCGGCTCGCGTCACACTCGACGGGCCGCCGGAGAGGATAATGCCCTTGAGGGCGGGATCGCTCAATGCGGCCTCGGCCTTGTCGAACGCCACAATGTCGCAATAAACCTTTTGCTCACGTACACGCCGCGCGATGAGCTGGGTCAGTTGAGAGCCGAAATCAATGATCAGGATCCGTTCGCTCATGGGCGCTGAAGTCCGGTCCGATGAATTCACCGGTCTTGTTTTACGACCGGGCCAGCTCGCGGCGCCAGGGCCAAAGCAGGAAAAAGGAACGCCCCCAGAACATACCGCTGACCACGCCGCCAATCGCACCATAAAGAAAACAGAATGCATTGGAATGGGCACTATCTTGATGAAGCGCCAGAAAGACCGAAATGCCGTATTTCAAACAAAAGGCGGTCAAAATCATTATCAGCGGCATTATTGAACCGGGACACTCAAGCAAGCCGGACGCCTTACTATAGCTGGTCCGATAACCGATAGCCGAATAAAGGCCGAAGCCGGAACCAAAGCCTGCCGCAGCGCCCACCAAAAAACCGCCAAAGCCGAACTCAAGGGCGGATAACTCGGTTGCGATCGACCAGAGCGACCAGATGGAAAATATCACAGGCATTAAGGCTTGCCGCTCTATGGTCGTTTGCCTTGTGCGAAGCATCTTGATCCCTCTTGAGACCAGAACAACAAACAAGACCCAGACCCAAACCGGCGTACCATCAATAATGGAAGAAATCATTGTGCAACGTCCCTTTTGCTAATGTAAGCCCGTATATTATCTAGCAGAGTGTTTCACGTGAAACAAGTGGTGAGAGTGAAAATGATGCCTGGAGGCATGATCGGTCGATTGTGGTCATAAGTGTTTACATCCGGCCTGGATAGTTGGGCGATTCGCGCGTTATGGTCACATCGTGAACATGGCTTTCGCGCATGCCGGCCGGCGAAACGCGGATGAACCGGGCGCGTTTATGAAAATCCGCGATGGTGGCGGATCCGGTATAGCCCATCGCCGCGCGCAAGCCCCCGATAAGTTGATGCAGAACCCCCGCCACCGGCCCCTTATACGGCACTTGCCCCTCGATGCCCTCCGGGACCAGTTTAAGCGTGTCCTTGACCTCCTGCTGAAAGTAGCGATCGGCGGAGCCGCGGGCCATGGCGCCAAGCGACCCCATGCCGCGATAGCTTTTGTAGCCGCGCCCCTGATGGAGGAACACCTCGCCCGGGCTTTCATCGGTGCCGGCAAGCAATGACCCCACCATGGCGCAATGGCCGCCGGCGGCGATCGCCTTGGCGAGGTCTCCGGAATATCTGATACCGCCATCGGCGATGATGGGAACGCCGGAGCCTTCGGCGGCCCGCGAGCACTCCATTATGGCGTTCAATTGCGGCACGCCGACGCCGGCCACGATGCGCGTGGTGCAGATGGAGCCCGGGCCAATACCAACTTTGATCGCATCGGCGCCGGCATCGATCAAGGCCCTGACGGCTTCCGCGGTCGCCACATTCCCGGCGATGATCTCAAGCCCGTTATGAGCGCGTTTGATGCGCCCAACCTGCCCTATGACACGGCGGGAATGCCCGTGGGCGGTATCGACCACCACGATGTCAACCCCGGCCCGCGCCAGAAGGTCGGCGCGCTCATAATCCTCCTCGCCAGCGCCGACCGCCGCGGCAACCCGTAAACGGCCCTGGGAATCCTTGGCGGCATTGGGGTAACGCGCCGCCTTTTCTATATCCTTGACGGTAATCAGGCCGACGCAATGATAGTCGTCGTCAACCACCAGCAATTTTTCAATGCGGTTCTTGTGGAGCAGACGTTTAGCCTCGGCGCCATCGACCGATTCCGTAACGGTCACAAGATTCCCGCTCGTCATGAACGCGCTGACCGGCTGGCTCAGATCGGTTGCGAAACGCACATCGCGGTTGGTCAAAATGCCGACCAACCGCCCGCCCTCGACGCCGCCATGGCCGTGTTCGGTCACCGGGATGCTGGAAATGCCGTGGTTTTCCATCATGGAAATAGCCTGAGCCAGCGGGGCTTGCGGCGCGATGGTGACGGGATCGACCACCATGCCGGATTCGAATTTCTTGACCAGACGCACATGGTTCGCCTGTTCCGACGCGGGCATATTGCGATGCAATACGCCGAGACCGCCGACCTGCGCCATGGCGATGGCAAGCGGCGCCTCGGTCACCGTATCCATGGCCGAGGAAATGAGGGGAATTTTAAGGGCGATGTCGCGCGTAACCTGCGTCCCGACCTCGACCTCGCCGGGAAGGACGGATGATGCGGCAGGTTTGAGCAGCACATCGTCAAAGGTGAGATAAACCGGCAGTGACGATGTATCGTCAACTTTTGCCATGCGCCAACCTCCAAGGGCTATGACCGAACCGGTCTTTTCGATCGGGGGACCGGAAAGCGCCGCCATGAACGGAAAAACCAGAGCCTGCGCCATACAGGCCGGCGGTCATGTCTAACACCGCCCGACCGTTTCACAAAATGTTTTTCCCTGAGCACTCGAACGCAGTTGCGCGTACACGCAGCCATGATGCTCAGCTTCTCAGTCGGTAACCGGTCTTGAAGATCCATGCCGTCACGACAAGACAAAGGCCCATGAACAGCACGATCATGGCGATGCTCCAGCCCACGCCGACATCGGATTGGCCGTAAAAACTCCAGCGGAACCCGCTGACCAGATAGACAACGGGATTGAACAACGTCACTTTCCGCCAAAAGGCCGGCAACATATCGATGGAATAGAAGCTGCCGCCGAGAAAGGTCAAAGGTGTTATGACGATCAGCGGCACGAGTTGCACACCCTCGAAATTGTCGGCGCAGATGCCGATGATAAAGCCCAGAAGGCTAAAAGTCATTGCCGTTAGAACAAGGAACGCCGCCATCCACAGCGGATGAAGAATCTCAAGCGGCACAAACCGGCTGGCGGTCATCAAGATAATCAAACCAATCATGACTGCTTTGGTGGCGGCGGCGCCGACATAGGCGATGATGATTTCGAGCCATGAAATGGGGGCGGAGAGAATTTCATAGATGGTGCCGGTATATTTCGGCAGATAAATGCCGAAAGCGGCATTGGCGATGCTCTGCGTCAACAAGGACAGCATCATCAAGCCCGGCACGATGAAGGCGCCGTAACTGACCCCGCCGATTTCGGTCATCCGCGAGCCGATCACCGTGCCGAAAACGACGAAGTAGAGCGAGGTCGAGATGATCGGCGCCGCCAGGCTCTGAATCAGGGTGCGCCCGGTGCGTTTCATCTCGAAACGATAGATTGACCCGATAGCCGGAAGATTCATAGTTCCCCCCTCACCAGAAGCATAAAAATGTCCTCAAGAGAACTCTGCGTCGTCTGAATGTCGCTAAAAGCAATGCCGGCCGCGCTCAGATCCTTGAGTAATGCGGTAATCCCCGTTCTCTCACTTTGCGTATCATAGCTGTAGATAAGCTGCGAACCCTTATCGGCGAGTTCAAGACCGTGGGCGGCCAGCTCGTCGGGGATACGATCGAGCGGAGAGCGCAACACAAGTTTCAACTGTTTGCGAGCAAGCTTGCGCATGATCTCGGCTTTCTCCTCGACCAGAATAAGCTCACCCTTGTTGATGACGCCGATCCGGTCGGCCATTTCTTCCGCCTCTTCAATGTAGTGGGTGGTCAGAATGATGGTCACGCCACTGTCACGCAGAGAACGCACCACATCCCACATCTCGCGGCGCAATTCGACGTCGATGCCCGCCGTCGGCTCGTCGAGAAACAGAATATCGGGCTGGTGCGAAAGGGCCTTGGCGATCATGACCCGGCGTTTCATGCCGCCCGACAGCGTTCTGATCTGGGCCTTTCTTTTGTCCCATAAAGCAAGGTTTTTCAGAACCGTTTCCAGATAGGCGCGATCCGGCTTCCTTGCGAACAGGCCGCGGCTGAAGCTTACCGTAGCCCATACGGTCTCAAAGGAATCCGTGGCTAGCTCCTGGGGGACGAGGCCGATTTTCGCGCGCGCCGCGCGCGCCTGTCTCACAACATCGTATCCGCCCGCCAGCACCGTCCCCGCACTTGCGTTCACGAGCCCGCAGATAATGCCGATCAGCGTGGTTTTTCCGGCGCCATTGGGACCAAGAAGGGCGAATATTTCCCCTTGGCGAATGTCAAGGTCAATGTTGTTCAGAGCCTTGAAACCCGAAGCATAGGTCTTGGACAGGTTCGATATGGCGATCATGGGTTGCATGGCGCAAGTGAATCATCCATCGGCAAAAACCGTTTCAGGCGGGACCGGCAAACCCTCTTCCTCCCAACCGTAATGCCTGCCAGCATAAGCAGGATGTTTCATTGTTCTTGTCCTTCGCCCCGCTGTCAAGCCCGCGCCATTGGGTTACAGGCTTTTCACAAAATCTTCCCGCGGCAATTCGGTCCGGATGGCAGGCACCGTGGCCCTGCGCGCCAGGCTGAAACACTCTCCCTCGCCAACGGCGCGGAAACCGAGTTTTTCCATGACCTTAAGGGAAGCCGGATTTTCCGCCATCGCTTCACTGGTCAAAAGGGCATGATCGGTGTTTTGGAAAAACCAACCTATCGCCGCCCGCACCGCCTCGCTCATGAACCCCCGGCCCCAAAAGGGCCGACCCAGCCAATAGCCAAGCTGCGGGGTCTTCCGTAACTTGTCGAAACCGAGACAGCCGACCATCCGGCCGTCATGATCGATGCAAAAGACGAGCCCATCGGCTTGCGCCCGGTCGGCCCAATTTTCGGCCGCCTTGGCGAGAAACGCTTTTCCGGTTTCCAGATCATAGGGATAAGACACGCGCGCGAGCATTTTGGCGACGTCATAATCGTCGAGAAGCTCCGCGCAACGATCCAGATCCTCAGGGCGCGGCCCCCGCAGGACCAGCCTTTCCGTCTCAATCAGCGGTGCAGTCATGACCAATTCCCCCACGGTTTTAGAATCGGGCCGTTCCAGCCGGCAAGACCAATAGCGAACCGACATCCTTACTCTGGTGTTCGGAGGGCCTTAACATGAAGCCACAGCCCGACGCAAGGCGATGTTTCAGGAAAGGTGGGAGCATAAAAATTCGAAAAAGACCCCATGGCAGGCCGCCCATGCCGACCGACATATTCTCAGAGCGCGTCCGGTGAAACCCGGATCGCCCGACGTGCTCTTAAGCTTTTTATTTTGGCCGCATAATCTTATTCGTCCTCGCCTTCTCTCCAGATCGGATTATGCTTTTTAAGTTTCCGTTTTTACGCAATTTCGGACGGAAAAGTGGTGCGACCACTGCGGGTGGTGCAACCACCGCGGGTGGCGCGGCCACGCCGTCCGGCGCTCACCTTGTCTTAAGGAATTACTCTGACGCTATTGACATAATCTCGGGCAAACGCTAGAGCATAATCCGAGCCGGAGAGAACCGAAGAAGATCAAGATTATGCTTACAAAGCAAAACGTTAGAGTGGTATTGCGATTCAATTTGAACGCAATCCGCTCTAGTCTGTTTCCACTCTTGATTTCAGTGCGACCCAAACCGTGATCGCCCTCTGCCCGCACAGCACTCAGGACGATTTCGCAAGGCCGTTTTGTACCGACGTGAGCGATGCGCGTCGGATGTTTCCATGAACCGCAAATATATCATTGCCCTGACCGTTGCCTGCGCCCTGTTCATGCAGGTTCTCGATACGACGGTTCTGGGAACCGCCCTGCCGACCATCGCCATGGCCTTTGGCGAGAGTGTCGTCAGATTGCACCTAGCGATGACGGCCTATCTTTTGGCCGTTGTCGTGTTCATGCCACTATCGGGGTGGTTGGCGGATCGCTGGGGGGCGCGCGCCATTTTCCAGGGCGCCGTCGGTGTTTTTACCGTTTCATCGATCGCCTGCGGTCTGGCCAACGACCTCGATACGCTGGTGCTCGCGCGCATTGCTCAAGGCGCGGGCGGCGCGATGATGGTGCCGGTCGGGCGGCTGGTGCTGATCCGCTCGGTCCCCAAAAGCGAGTTCGTCAGAGCCACCGTCTGGGTGACCACGCCCGCTTCCATCGCCCCGATTCTCGGTCCAGTCCTCGGCGGCGTCATGTCAACTTACGCTTCATGGCGCTGGATTTTCTGGATCAATATTCCCGTGGGGGTTATCGGCATTCTCATGGCGGCGCTCTTCATGGACAATTCTTGCGAAAACAAGGTCACGCGATTCGATACAAGGGGCTTCATCTTGGCGGGCAGCGGATTTTTCGGCCTCGTTTACACGCTGGAAATGTTCAACGAAGGGATGTTGTCATTCGGCGTCATCATGATCACGGCCCTATGCAGCATCGCCGCCATCGGCGTCTATGTGTTGCACGCCCGCCGCAGATCCGATCCGATCGTCAATGTTGCCCTGCTGGCGATTCCCACCTTCAGAGCCAGTCTGGTCGGTGGCACGCTGTTTCGCTCCGGGGTCGGCGCCACGCCGTTTCTTCTGCCGCTCATGTTGCAGACTGGCCTCGACCACGACCCGGTTCAGGCGGGGGGAATCATGACCTTTATCGCCCTCGGCGCTCTCGCCATGAAAGGCTTCGCCGAGCGCCTGTTGCGGCGCTACGGGTTTCGCAAGGCCATCTGTCGGGCGGCGCTGCTCGGCGCGTTCATGGTTGCGGCATGCGCCTTTTTCACCCGGCAAACGCCATGGTGGATCATCATTGTCGTCATGCTGGCGAGCGGTTGTTCACGCTCCTTGCTCTTTACCGGGATCAACGCCCTCATTTACAGCGACGTCGCGACGAAAGACTACGGTTCGGCCACCGGTTTCTTCAGTCTGATCCAGCAGTTTTCGTGGTTGTTCGGCATCGGCCTGGGGGCTGCGGCCCTGACGCTGGCGCAGACGGTCAATGACGCGCGGACTCCGTCACTCTCCGATTTTCACTCCGTTTTCCTCGGGGTCGCGCTGTTGACGGCCTCTTCGGCCCTTATCTTCATGCGGATCGACCGCACCGCCGGTCATAATCTCATTCGCGGCAGGCCCCCCGAACCCTGCCGGAAGGAATAACGCCCATACGTATGTCCAGGACACAATTCCGCAAAGGCGCTTGCTTCACGCTCCCGTCCACCTTGCGGTTGAAATAAGGCTTTGGTGGCTTGCAAATCTGACCCGATGTCGCTCGTGCAATGGATCGCCGATGAAACCCAAACACCCAACAGCCTACAGACCTACCCAGAAATTTGCCCATTGGGCGGTTTTTCTTCTTGTCATCATCATTTACTCTCTCACATATGCCACGGAATTTTTTCCATTTGATGCCCCCGAACGCAGATGAATCTGGTGGTTTCATGTTTCGTTCGGGCTCTTGCTCGCTGGCTTGATCGTCTGACGTATGATTATGCGCCTGATCTTCAGCGTGCCGCAACTCTGCCCTCCACAATGAGCACATGGGAGCGCAGATTGGCCCGTATGGTGCACAAGGGACTCTACGCGCTTTTGATCATAGCACCGGCAACTGGTATAGTGTTTGCCTCGGCATGGGGAGTGACCTTGAACTTTTTTGGTTTGTTCTCAACTCCCGGTCTTATTGAAACGAATCAAAGCCTGGCTCGCACCCTACATAAGGTCCACTACGTCCGGACACACATCCTTATGATCGTGGCAGGCTTGCATGCCATGGTTGCGTTATGGCGTCATTTCATACGCCGTAACGATATTTTGACGAGAACGCTGCCGAAGCGTCATCATTGAATAAAAATACTTGGTTTTATGACAGGCTGGCCGGACGTTCCCCGCCGGCACGGTAATCGGCAGCTCTTGCGGCAGCTTGGTCATGGCCTGGTCTCAACCGCTGAGGGGGGATCAAGGAGACAGCGAAAATCCGTGAATATTACGTAACGGGGTCATTCTCCCTTATCGGGCCGTTGCATCCACCATATGACGATCATGGCCGGCGGCACCCATGCCAGCCCGGCTGTTGCGTAATAGAGCATCTGAACCCATGGCGGTAGTCCGACGATATGGGTCGCGCCGAGCGCCATTGCAACAAGGCTGTAGACGGCCAGATAACCCGTCAGGACGAGGCCGCCTATGAGTTTTCGCAAGCGGCGGGTTATCCGAAACATGATAGCGGTCCTGTCACCGTCAACCATTCGCAACGATATCTTGGCATTCTACTACATCATGACGGCCGATAAAATGCCCCAGATTGCGCGCTATAAAGCGCGCAAGACCTTGACCGGGCTTGCAGGAGCTTCAGAGTGCAACTACAGTCCGGCTGCCATGAAAAATGTCGCCTTTCACTCCGCGAAACGCGCGACAAGCGCGAAGGCTCGGCGGCAACGCCGCAGCGGCAATGTGGTGCGCCTGTGGCTCTTCGGCGTCGCCGCACTCATTGTGATGATGGTTGTTGTCGGCGGCGCGACCAGACTGACCGAATCCGGACTGTCGATCACCGAATGGCGGCCGGTGACCGGCGTCATTCCACCGTTATCGGAGGATGCGTGGGAAGAAGCCTTCGCGAAATACCGTCAGATTCCGCAATACCGGATCATCAACAAGGGCATGGACCTTGGAGCGTTCAAAACCATCTACTGGTGGGAATGGGCGCATAGATTTCTCGGACGGGTCATGGCAATCGCCTTCTTCGTGCCTTTCATATTTTTCTGGTGGACCGACCGGTTGGGGCGCGGGCTTGTGTTGCGCCTCACGGCGATTTTTCTGCTCGGCGCGGCGCAGGGCGGCCTTGGCTGGTTCATGGTTGCGAGCGGATTGGCAAACCGCACCAGCGTCAGCCAATACCGGCTCGCCGCCCATCTGGCATTAGCCGTCGCCCTATTTGGAATTGTGTGGTGGATAGCGTTGGGGATCGGCCGCAAAGCGGAAAAAACCGGCCCGGTCATGTCGCCTTCCGCCCGGCATGCCCTCGCCTTGACTGGTTTGATTTTCGTGCAAATCGTCTCCGGCGCCTTTGTCGCCGGTCTCGACGCCGGCATGGGCTACAACACTTGGCCGCTCATGGATGGCGCGCTGGTTCCCGATGGTTTGTTCATCATGTCGCCATGGTGGGCCAATCTGTTCGAAAACGCGATGACCGTACAGTTCGATCACCGCCTCCTCGCCTATTCGGTCGTCTTGATGGCATCGGCGCATTGGATTGCGCAACGCTACCGATACGGACGGGCTTCCGGCGCCGGCTATGTGCTGGCCATCGTCCTCTTGCAGGCCGGTTTGGGGGTCGTCGCGCTTTTGTGGCAGGTGCCGGTGGCGATCGGCCTGTTGCATCAGACCGGCGCCATGATCTTGCTGGCTTTAGCCCTGTGGCATTGTCGGAAGATTCTTTATCCGGTCAATCAACGCGGACAAGTTCGACGAGCCGGGAATTTCGGGCTGGCGGCGCGATTTGAATCGGCAAAGGCGGATGAGAGCAATGGCGGTGGTAACGCCAAGCTTGACGGCCATCTTAAAGCGGATTTAAGTGCAAATTGAATGGCAATCACGCTCCGGCTTTTTGTTTTATAAGTATCATCTTGGTCCGACCTTGGCTCTCTCCGGATCGGATTATGCTCTAAGAGACGCTTTCGCCGGCATGACCGCCATTGCCGCCAGGTAAGATCAACAACCCTCCCGCCAAGCCTCTCAAAGGGATTGCCGGCTGGGGCTCATGCCCGCGCCGACGACCCGACCCGGCCGCGGGCGGTCTTTGACGTCTCCAGTTTTCTGATCACCTTACAGGGATTGCCGGCGGCAAGAACATTTGCAGGAATATTTTTCGTGACCACACTGCCGGCGCCGACAACCGTATTGTCGCCTATTGAAACGCCCGGGCAGACGACAACCGAACCGCCAAGCCAGACGGAATCGCCGATTTTTATGGGTTTGGCCATCACGTACCCGGCCTTGCGGCGTTCGGCGTCCATGGGATGATGCGTCGTATAAAAACAACAATTCGGACCAACCCAAACATGCTCTCCGAACACAATTTCGGCGACATCCCAGAAAAAGCAGTGACTTCCGAGTTTTGTGTGCCTTCCTAACTCGACATTTCCCATGGAACAATAAAAAGGTGGGATTATTATATTATTCCCCCCCATTTTTATAAAATTTTTGATTATAGTGTTTGCCTTGTTTATGTCAGCATTGTTTACTTTCTTTATATAATTATTAATTTTTTGGATTTTTTTCAGGGCATGTCCTTTTACATCATTTATATAAACAGAAAACCATTTATTGTATTTTATGTTGGTCGAATTTGCTGTTTTCATTTTCTCTTCTTTAACCCAATAAGCCGGCCCGGATTTGCCGGATAGAGACTTCCATCGATCTTTTCAACGGCTCTGCAAATATCGCGCAAGAACAATCGAACTATCATCGATCGACCTCATTGGCAACAGCATTTGAGCCCAATTTGCGCATCCAATCAATCAATGCGGACAGGCCCGAAAGACCATGAATCTTCGGCATGGCGACATCACGACCTTGATCCACAATGGCAGACGGCACGACAGCCATGGTGAACCCCAGTTTGGCAGCCTCCTTAAGGCGTGCTTTCGCCAGTGTGACCGGCCTGAGCGAACCGGACAGACCGACTTCACCGAAGAATGCAGCATGCAATGGCAACGGCGTTGCCGTCAGGGAAGACAAAAGTGCGGCCGCGACGGCCAGATCGGCGGCAGGCTCGCGAATACGCAAGCCCCCCGCAACATTGAGGTAAACATCCCTGTTGGCCATGGACACGCCGCAATGGGCTTCCAGAACCGCTAGCACCATGGCCAACCTGCTGGCATCCCAGCCAACCACGGCGCGGCGCGGTGTGCCAAGCGTGGACGGCGAAATCAGAGCCTGTACTTCCACCAGCAACGGCCTTGTGCCTTCTATACCGGCAAAAATTGCCGAACCGACGGCCTTCTCGTCGCGATTGCCGATAAAAAGACGCGAGGGATTAGTGACTTCGCACAGACCCGAATCGGACATCTCGAACACGCCGATTTCATCGGTCGGGCCGAAGCGATTCTTGACCGCGCGCACAATGCGATATTGGTGACCGCGATCGCCTTCGAAATAGAGCACGGTGTCAACCATATGTTCGATAAGACGCGGTCCAGCAATCTGACCCTCCTTGGTAACATGACCAATGAGCAAAACGCATGCGCCACGGCTTTTGGCCAGCCGCACCATGGCTTCGGTTCCCGCGCGCAATTGCGAGACCGTTCCCGGCGCCGCATCGATGGAGGGAGACCATAAGGTCTGGATCGAATCGACGGCAATGACGCAGGGGCGTTCCACCCCGCCGATCGTGGCGAGAATATCGCCGAGATTGGTCTGCGCGGCCAGAAGCACCGGCGCATTGGCGAGGTTGAGCCTTTTGGCGCGTAGTTGCACCTGCGCGACGGCTTCCTCGCCGGAAATATAAATGACCGGCTCGCCCTGCTCAGCGATTTTGGCGAGCGCCTGAAGCACCAGTGTCGATTTGCCGATCCCTGGATCGCCGCCGATGAGAATGACCGAGCCGGCTACAAGGCCGCCGCCGGTAACGCGATCGAGTTCACTAACACCGCAAGAACGTCGCGGCGGCGTTGCGCCGTCGCCTTCAAGACCGACAAGCGCAGCGGCCTCACCTTTAGGCTGACTTGCATGTCCACGTCCGGGCAGCGGCGGGTTTACCGCCTTTTCGACAATGCTGTTCCACGTGCCGCAATTATCGCAGCGACCGGCCCATTTGACCGTAACCGCTCCGCAAGCCTGACAAACATAGGTTTTTCTGGGTTTGGCCATTACCGCTACTTACAGTATCACTACGGGTATCCGCCGGATAGTCGCAAAATCCGGAAAGTTGAAAATGGCGACAAACATAATCAATAGGGTTTGATCGTCATACATGGTCTTACGGCCCAAACCTATCGGCGCTTATCGGTCCTTGCGCGCGAGCGTTGATAAATTGCTTGACATAGGCGTTGCCGCTGTCGTCCATGTCCTCGGCAGCCCCTTCCCAGATAATGTGGCCTTTGTAGAGCATGGCGATCCGATCGGCGATCCTGCGCACCGACGCCATATCATGGGTAATCGAGACCGCGGTCGCGCCCAGCCGTTCGACGCAATCGACGATCAGCCGGTCGATGACATCGGCCATGATGGGATCGAGACCGGAGGTCGGTTCATCGAAAAACATAATGTCCGGATTGCAGCTGATGGCGCGCGCTAAGGCCACCCGTTTTTGCATGCCGCCCGACAATTCCGCCGGAGAAAGACCGCCAACCGCACCATCAAGGCCGACCTGCGCCAGTTTTTCCAAGGCAATTTCCCTGGCTTGCCCGGCCGCGATCCCCTTGGCGTGAATCAGACCGAAGGCGACGTTTTGCCAAACCGTCAGACTATCGAACAGCGCCCCACCCTGGAACAGCACGCCGCATTTCGCCAATATTTTTCTGTGTTCACGACCATGAATGCCAACCATCTCGGCGCCGTCAACGGTAATGCCGCCGGCATCAGCGCATAACAAGCCGAGAATACATTTGAGCAGGACCGACTTGCCCGATCCCGAAGAGCCGATCACCACCAGCGAACGGCCGCGTTCGAGGGTGAGATCGACACCGTCGAGCACGGTTTTCGCGCCGAAATGCTTGTGAACGTTCTTAAGAGCGATATGCGGTTTTTGCGGCATGCGGCCCTCTCGGTCACGAAGAAAACAAAAGTGAGGTCAAGGCGTAATTGGCCGACAAAATGAGAATCGAGGCCGAAACCACAGCATTGGTCGTCGCCTTGCCGACGCCTTGCGCCCCACCATGGCTGTAATAGCCGTGATAACAGCCCATAAGCGCGATGATGAAGCCGAATACCGCCGCTTTGATCAGGCCGGAGATAACATCGTCGGGCCTTAGAAAATCGACGGTATTGCGAATGTAAACCGAGGAATTGAAACCGAGACTCCAGGTGGCGACCGCATAGCCGCCCATGACGCCGATACTGTCGGCCAGCGCAACCAGTAACGGCAGGCCCATCACCGCGGCAATGATGCGCGGGACAATGAGATATTTGAACGGGTCGGTGGACAATGTGACCAGGGCGTCGATCTGTTCGCTCACCCGCATGGTGGCGATTTCCGCGGCGATGGCGGCGCTGACGCGCCCGGCGACCATCAGCCCGGCGATCACCGGGCCGAGTTCGCGGGTGATGCCAAGCGCGACGATCGAGGCGACAATGCTCTCCGCATTGAATCGCGTGCTGCCGATCCAGATTTGCAAGGCCAGCACCCCGCCGGTAAAAAAGGCGGTGAGACCGACGACAGGCAGTGAGTTATAGCCGATACGCAGCATCTGCCGAGCGATCTGATTCAGGTAAAAGGGTGGCGCGAAAACGTTGAGAACGGCATTCTTGCCGAACACGCCAAGCCGCCCGACTTCGCGGCACAGTTCAAGCGTGGCGTGGCCAAGGGCTGAAAGCGGGTTCAAGAGAGCAACTCCTTTGCTTGCGTTATGTGCCGGCACCGCAATAGATTCGCCTGTAGCGCGCCCCAAGATTGGTCAGTAGCTCATAGGCGATCGTACCGGCTCTTTGGGCGAGAGAGTCGATCGTCACATGTTTTCCGATCAACTCGACTTCCGCGCCGCGACGGACGGCGCCAACCGGCAGCTCGGTCACATCGATCGTCAGCATATCCATGGAGATGCGCCCGACCACCGGAACGGATCGACCGGCGACATAGGCTTTGGCCTTGCCCTGATGGCCCTGCCCCTGACTGCCGAGGCCACGCAAATAGCCATCACCATAGCCGACGCCTAAAACCGCGATGCGACTGTCGCGCGGCGCCTGCCAGGTCGCATCGTACCCCACGGTTTGACCTTTTGGAACATCACGGGTTTGCAGCACCGTGGCGTGGAGAGCGACGACCGATTTCATAGGGTTGGCCCGTCCGACGCGGGGATTGCCACCATAAAGGGCAATGCCAGGCCGGACCAGGTCATAATGATAGGCCGTCCCGTTAAAGATGGCGGAGGAATTGGCGAGGCTGACCGGTAGGGTGGGGAGGAAGGCGCGCAGACGGTCAAACGCTTCGCGCTGGGCCCGATTCATCGGGTGGTCGGCTTCGCCGGCACAGGCCAGATGACTCATGACCAGGCTGGGTTTGAAACTCTCGAAAACAGCTCTGTTTTCTACCAACCATGCAACCTGTTCGGCGCTCAGCCCCAAACGGTTGATCCCGCTGTCGATATGAATGGCCGCGGGCCAAGACCGACCATGCTCGCGACAGAAACCGGCCCAGTCTTCAATCTCTTCCGGAGAACCCAGAACCGGCCTTAATGCGCGGGCGGCGTAGTCTGGCGCCGCGCCGCGCAACAGACCGTTGAGACTATAGATCGTGGCCTCCGGCAGGGCTTTGCGCAAACTATAGCCTTCCTGCGGCAGGGCGACGAAGAAGGTTCGACACCCGGCCGCCCACAGGGCGCGCGCGGCGGGCGCAAGACCGATCCCATAAGCGTTGCTCTTGACTACGCTGCTACATTGCGCCGGCGCCACAAGCGCCTTAAGCATGCGGTAATTATCCTGTAGCGTCGCGAGATCAATCGTCAAGGTTGCCTGGGTCATGACCGTTCCGTGCG
This sequence comes from Hyphomicrobiales bacterium, assembly GCA_036881905.1. Taxonomy (GTDB): domain Bacteria; phylum Pseudomonadota; class Alphaproteobacteria; order Rhizobiales; family Im1; genus JBAJNN01. Next base: position 24,581 of record JBAJNN010000006.1, read on the forward strand.
TATCATTCACAGAGAGTATGGCATATATCTAGAGTCAGGACCTATCAATATGACGCTCAACCCGACCCTTTGTCCAGAGACGGTCGTTTTGTCGGCCGGTGTGCACTACTCTGCATTTCAGACCGCCGCATCGACGGGGGCTCTATGCGTCGGGCTTTCAGCAATCCGAATATCACTCCGCCTAAAACCGTCAGCATGCCGAGTATGATGACCGTGGAGGGGAAAGCGGCCGCGTATGACAAGGCCGATTGAGTCTTCAGGTAATATTGCATGACAACCGAGCCGAGGGTAATGCCGTATGTCATGGCCATATATTGCATCAGGGAAGCCATGGAGGCGACCATCGACATTTGCTCCTCGGCAATGTCGGTATAGATCAGAGTGTTCATGACCGTATATTGCAAACCCGATACGATCGCATAGCCATGGGCTTGTCGGAATGCCGATGGTGAGAGCCAACACATACGCCGTCAAAGCCCAATGCAGATGTAGGGGCTGTTCGTGAAAATCGCGCGCTATTTGCGGGATCGCCGTATTGACGATCGTTGCATCCAAAGATTGCATGAATGCACCTAAAGCAACGAGCGCAATCAGATTTCCGCGTGTGGACAAACAACCGACCCTTGCCGATGACGAGTTTGCACCAATCCCGCTGAACTTCATTCGTAACGGATAGGTCCCAATCGGTCGAAAAGAGGCTCACCACCCTCGCGATGTCCCCAGAGCATTTTGCAGTCAAGTGGAATCGCTTGACGTCCGCAATAATGCGTAAAAACAAAGAGCTAGAGCGGGATGGCGTTTCAATCCGAACGCGATCCGCTCTAGCGCCGAATCGGGAGAAAATCCTAATATAACGCGCGAGGCTGGAGAACCCTTACCGTCGAAATCAAGACGGCACGTATTTTTTGGAATTCGTCGCCGGAAAAGTGGTTCTGCCATGCACAACCGACATATTGTCGGCAATCAAAATCCGACCAGGGTCCAGCCGGGACCGAAGGCGGTTTTCGTTCTCTTTAAAAAAATCGTTCAAGGCCGAAAAGACTCTAACAGCCTCAGGCTTAGGCATCACTTTGCCGGACCCGTCCACCGTGCAATATTTGATCGATAACCTGCCGGTTTCGATTCTTTTGAAAACCGGCAGGCGATTCTACTGAGCGTTGCGTTCGATGAAAAGGGCATGCCGCACCGCAAAGCGCCGGCACGTCATCGGGATAGTGCCGCGCCAGGAATTCGCAAAGACGGCCCGAGCACTGCCAAGGATGCTGTCGCCCCCGGAAAGCCGCCTGCTCAACACATTGAAGTGATATAATTTCTGGATTGTCCGAATACGCGCCATCATGTAGGCAACGAATACTCGGAATTTGTGGAACCGATAAAATCCGGCATTTCGGTCGCGGTATTGATCGCCACGGATTTCATCCTCATCGGCGCGTGGATGCGGTGCGCCATGCTCAAAATACCCTTTTAGCCGACACAAATTGGCTCTGCCCCCCTCAATCGACCTGCAGCGCAACAGGACAAAGCCATATAGATTGAACCCGTGAAACCAGCTTGTCTTTTTCCTGTGGGGGAGACACCTGACATTCTCGATTTCGATAACCTGTCGGGCGACATCCAGGTCGGCACGCAGGGGTCTTCTGTGACTAACCTGGACGTTTGACATATCATTTCCCCCTTTTTCCGGAATCATTGTACGCCGACCAAAATCACACTGTAACAGTCAGTCGAATCGCTCAGGGAGGTTTTCATCCCGCGCCAGATTCTGAAACTTCGTCAGATTTGCGTCGAACTGCAACGTCACCGTGCCGGTAGGGCCATGGCGCTGCTTGCCGATAATCACCTCGGCTTGGCCGGTTACTTTTTCCATCTCATCCTGCCAGGTAAAAAATTCCGGCGTGTTTTCGCGCGGCTGGCGGCGCTGGAGATAGTATTCCTCGCGGAAAATAAACATCACCACATCGGCATCCTGCTCAATGGACCCCGATTCGCGAAGATCGGCAAGCTGGGGGCGTTTGTCCTCGCGTTGCTCGACCTGACGCGAAAGCTGGGAGAGCGCAAGGACCGGTATGTTGAGTTCCTTTGCCAGGGCTTTGAGACCATTGGTGATTTGCGAGACTTCCTGAACCCGTCCCTCCAGGGACCGGCGATCGGAACCGGTCAGAAGCTGAAGATAATCGACGACGATGAGACCGAGGTCGCGATTGCGCTTGAGGCGACGGGCGCGGGCGGCGAGCTGGGCGATGGAAAGACCGCCGGTATCGTCGATGAACAAAGGCAGGGATTGTATTTCGCGCGAGACCGCGACCAGACGCTTGAATTCGTCTTCGGCGATCTGGCCGCGGCGAATCCGCTGCGAGGAAATTTCCGTTTGCTCGGAGATGATTCGGGTGGCGAGTTGCTCAGCCGACATTTCTAAAGAAAAAAATGCGACGACACCGCCATCGCATGGTTCTTCGCTGCCGTCAGCCTGTCGTTCACCGCGGTAACCGCGGGCAATATGATAAGCGATATTGGTGGCAAGCGAGGTTTTGCCCATGGAAGGACGGCCGGCAAGAATGATAAGGTCGCAGGGCTGAAGGCCGCCGAGTTTGGCGTCAAGATCGCACAGGCCGGTTGCCAGACCAGACAGGCCGCCGTCGCGTTCATAGGCATTGGCCGCCATATCGACGGCTGCGCTCAACGCCTTGCCGAAACTCTGGAATCCGCTGCCATATTTGCCGGTTTCCGCCAGCACATAGAGACTCTGTTCAGTGGTCTCGATCAATTCGCGCGGGGCCATATCGACTGGAGCGTCATAGGCTTTGGTGACAAGATCGGTTCCAAGCTCGATCAATTGCCGCCTGATCGCCAATTCGTGGATCGTGTTGCCATAGGCCCTGGCATTGATGATCGTCGTCGCGGCAGCGGCGAGACGGGCGAGATAGGCCGCCCCGCCAATCTCCCCCAGCGAGTCGTCGTGTTCGAAAAAGGTCTTGAGCGTTACTGGAGAGGCGAGCTTGCCCGAGCGAATCAGAAGTGCCACCGTCTCATAGATACGGGCATGGACCGACTCAAAAAAATCCTCCGCCCGCAAAAACCCCGATACCCGATCACAGGCTTCATTATTGATCAATATCGCGCCCAGAAGCGCTTGCTCGGCCTCTATATTGTGCGGCGCCCGACGATAATCGGGGGCCTCATCGGCGCGTTCAGTGTCCAATGCTGTCAGTGCTGCGACCGTTTCCATGGGCCTCTTGATAACCGGTGCGATGGCCTCGCGAACAGACATCGTTAACACTATGCACTCTATTCACAGCCTAAGGTTGTTTTCGCTTGACTTCGTCGCCGAGCACCCTAGGGCATCGTTTCGAGGCCGGTTTCCATGAGAAGGGCAGGAAATCTCTAAGGTTACAGCGCAAGGGGGCTCAGGCCCGGGCGTTGTGATTCGAGGCTACGCAGCCGATCCTCCTCCTTTCCCATATAGTCACGCACAGGCGGGAGGACATGTTGGTGATGGGTGATCTGAATCTGGAAATTATTCATCCCCTGATAGCGAAAGGCGGTTTCCGAGGCGGCGAGGTAAAACTCCCACATTTTGAAAAATCGTTGATCGCGAAGCTGCAAGATCCGCCGCCGATTCGCCACGAATCGATGACGCCAATGGCGCAGGGTTTTGGCATAGTGCAAGCGTAAAATCTCGATGTCGTTTACATAAAGGCCAGCCTTTTCAATAACCGGAATGACCTCCGACAAGGCCGGAACATACCCGCCGGGGAAGATATATTTGGCGATCCATGCGTTGGTCACGCCGGGGCCATCGGAACGAGCAATGGAATGCAAAAGGGCAACCCCGTCTGGAGCAAGGCTGCTCCGCAGTTTCTCAAAAAAAGCCCGATAATGCGCGGCGCCGACATGCTCGAACATCCCCACCGACACGATCCGGTCGAAACGACCCTCGATGGTGCGGTAGTCGGCAAGACGAAATGTGACGCGATCGGACAGGCCGCGTTGTCGGGCGCGTTCTCTGGCGTAATGATACTGTTGCTCAGACAAGGTCAGGCCAACCACCTCAATATCGGCGATTGCGGCAAGATAGAGGCTAAAACCGCCCCAGCCCGAACCGATATCGAGCACACGCTGGCCGGGACCAAGCGCCAGTTTTGCCGCGATATGACGTTTTTTGGCCAGCTGGGCCACCTCAAGGTCGGTGTCCGGCGTTTCGAAATAGGCGCAGGAATATTGCCGGTCCGCATCGAGAAACAAACCATAAAGCTCGCTGGTGAGATCATAATGATGGGCGATATTGCGTCTGGTGCGCCGTGCGGAATTGGACCGTCGGATCCATCGGGTCGGATAGCGCAATTTGCCGATCGCTTCCATCCAGCCGGAGGCGGGGTTGCGTTCGATATTGGACAAACACAAAGCGAGGAAATCGTAAATCGACCCCTCCTCGACCAGGAGATGATCATCCATATAAAGCCTGCCAAGATAGAAGCCGGGATTGCTCGCCAATTTGCCATAGGCCGAACGCTTAAGGATGCGCACGGTGATGCGAGGATCGGACGAATCGCCGAACTCGTGCCGCTTGCCGTCGGCGTCTATCAACGTCAGACTGCCATGGAGCACAATGCGATCCAGAACGCGCCTGAGAGCTGCAAACATGTTCTAAACCCCCTTCCCTGTCTCATCGGGAAGCTCGCGATTCGGTTTTAAACCTCCATGCCGCCCGCGCCTGTTGTTGAACATCCTGCCTGCGCGAACGGTCGCCCGAAATCTCATCGATACGCTTCTCGCCCGGTTCGTTTGAAGACGATGGCGTTATTTCACTTGCGCCTGCTTCAAGCCTCCGATTCGGTCCGTTCGCCGGAAGGTAACGCCCGTTCCCCATCATCCGGTTTGGTTTCAGGCTCCTCTTCGGTTTTTTCAATTGCAGCCTCACCTTCATCAGCGGGGATGGTCATATCCTCGCCGTGGGCCTGAGCTTCCGCCTCGTCGGCTGAGCGGGCAACATTAAGCGTGAGCGTCACAATAACCTCCGGATGCAGGGCAACGCGGACATCATGCATGCCGATGGTCTTGATCGGCCGGTCGAGGATAACCTGGTTACGGTGAACGTCCACGCCGGCGGCAATGATGATCTTGGCAATGTCGCGGGTCGAAACCGAACCGTAGAGTTGGCCCGATTCGCCGGCCTGACGAATGACGACAAAAGCTTCGTCGGCAAGGTTCCCGGCCCTGTCTTCCACCGTACCCCTGCGTTCGGCATTACGCTGCTCAAGAGCGGCGCGATCACGCTCAAACGCTGCGCGATTGGCTTTGTTGGCCCGCAACGCCTTGCCTTGCGGCAAGAGGAAATTTCGCGCATAGCCATCCTTGACTCGAATCTCGGCTCCCATATCCCCGAGTTTGTCGATTCGTTCCAGCAAAATGACATCCATAGATTTTCTCTCCCGTCATCACATCCGTTTCAGCGGTATCGGAATCATCAAAGTCTTGCCCATGTCTTAAGGCGAGCACCAATGCCTGCGCAGGCCGGAGACGGTCTCAATAACGCCAAGGCAGGCCAGCGCAAGAATGGCGATCCAGTTGAATACAAGCAGCGCGATATAGAGGCCGGCAAGCAGAATCGGCCGCGTGGTTCTGGACAGGGTTACAGCATGGCATACGGCAAGACCCTGTATGGCGAAGGCCGTGACCGTCACGGCGGCGACTATGCCGGCGATCAGCGCCGTCATTCCGCTGGCAAGACACGCCAAAGCGACGGCCAACGCCAGCGCCAGACCGGTTTGCGGCGGGAGGGTAAGGCTATGAAACGGCGCAAAGGGCCGCGATTGCCGCCCCGAAAGGGTGAGGATGCGGGCGGCAAGCCACAGATTGACAAGCATGGCCACCAGCCACAGCGCGGCCGAGGCCAGGGGGACAAGACGGGCCAGCACGGCAATGGCCGGATTGAAATCGGCCCCCATGTTGGGGGTCGGATCATTGGCCGTTTTCGGCGCCGCCGCGACGATCCGCAGGATCAGATCGGACAGGGACCGGTAAAAAATTTCCGCGCTGGACGCGCTGAGAATAATACCAAGGCTCACAAGTCCCGCGGCGAATGCGGCGGCCCACAGGACCAAACGGCCCTCGGGATACCACTGCCGGGCCTCTTCATGATTGCGGCCGGCGCCCCCCGCATGGTGACGGGCCGGCAAGCGTGACAGCAAAGCCAGATAGCTGAGACACACAGGCGTAACGCCGACATTGGCCAGAAACGACATCGCGACCCGCGGGTCGTTTGCCAATGCCACCAGGCCCGCGCCGAAAAACACGCCAATGGCCGCCGTCGTGCCACCCCAGCCCAGCCCGGCGATAAACAGCGGCAATGGTGCGACATACAACAGCACCATTGATGTCACGGGATATGACACCACGAGAAGATAAAAGGCGGCGGCGGCAAGCCCCGCGCCAATGCCGACTGGAATAGCTTGTCTCATGTCATGGCTGTCCCGCTTTTCCGCGGTTAGAGGCGGAGGCGCTGCGTTTTTCACCCCCCGCACCAACCTGCCGCCAACCCTTATCGGCGCCGACGACCACTGTTCGCAAAATGGCCTATTTGATCTGATAGGGCAAAAGGGCCAGAAACCGGGCGCGCTTTATGGCTCGGGCGAGTTCACGTTGCTTGCGATCGGAAACGGCGGTGATTCGGCTTGGCACGATTTTCCCGCGCTCGGACACAAATCTCTGCAGGAGACGAATGTCCTTGTAGTCGATCTTCGGTGCCGCATCGCTGGAAAACGGGCATGTCTTGCGCCGACGGAAAAACGGGCGACGCACGGGCAATGGGGAAGAGGCCATTACGCGCGCTCCTTGGACTGCGTTTCGTCATGCGTTGCCGGAACGGGCTTGTCGCCGCGCCGCGACTGTCGCTCACGCGGCGCACGGCGGCCGACAGTGTCGCGCTCCCGACTGGTTTTCGCGCGCATCATGGCCGATGGCTCCGATTCCGGCTCATCGACCCGCAAGGTCATGAAGCGAATGACGTCTTCGTTCATTTTCATTTGCCGCTCCATCTCGGCAATGGCGGAAGGCGCGGACTCGATATTGAAGAGCGTGTAATGCGCCTTGCGATTTTTACCAATCTTGTAAGCCAAAGGCTTTATGCCCCAGTGTTCCGTCTTGGTGACCTTGGCGTCATTGTCGCTCAAAACGGATTTAAAGCGATCCGCCAAGGCTTCCACCCGGGCGGCGGACGCATCCTGGCGCACCATAAAAACATGCTCGTAATAAGACACAGTTGACCAAGCCCTTCGTTCCGCGCGAATCGATCGGCTGAAACCCGGTTTATCCCTCAAACCCTCGCGCAATGGTGTGAAGGAACGTTCGTGCGGCCCGCGCTGCACCTGCATACGGCGCGCGGTGTCATCAAGAAACACCGGTCATCCACGATCCGGCTTGCCAACGACCCGCGTTTGATGCGCAATTTTTGCACCACGAGCCGAATGGCGATGCATCATTTTGCAGCATGAAACGAAAAATAACGCTTCACTTTTGTAGCACGAAATGCATCTTTTGTGCCAAGAGATAGAAAATAATGCATCTTTTTGGGGCATGAGGCAAAAACCGGATCGCCAATGGCATTGATAATACGCTTTCGACACGCCGTCAACGGGGCAATATGGGTTGACTTGACGGGGGCGGCGCTCCCATGGTTACCATCATCCGATGACACCCGCCCGATTCGTCGGCCGTTTCCGGTTTCGACCTTAGTTATCGCATTGTTCAAGGAGCAAAATGACCGTCGCACTGATTTTCCCGGGCCAGGGCAGTCAGCATATCGGCATGGGGTTTGAGCTTGCCCGAAATTTCCCGGTGGCGCGTGCCGTTTTCGACGAGGTTGATGACACAATCGGCGAGGCGCTGTCGAAGGTGATGTGGGATGGGCCGGAGGACGCGCTGACCCTGACGCAAAACGCCCAGCCGGCCTTGATGGCGGTGAGTATTGCGATGATCAGGGTGTTGCAAAGTGAGTCCGGTCTCGACCTTGAAAGGGATGTGACATTCGTGGCCGGTCATTCACTCGGGGAGTATTCCGCGCTTTGCGCCGCCGGCGCCTTCACTCTGGCGCAAGTGGCGGGTTTGCTGCGGAGACGTGGGCGCGTCATGCAGGCCGCGGCGCCGATCGGCGAGGGCATGATGGCGGCGATTTTGGGCCTCGATCTGGAGAAGGTCGGTGAAATCGTGACTAAAAGCGCGCAAGGAGGGGGCGTTTGCCAGATTGCCAATGACAACGCGCCGGGCCAAATTGTGGTTTCGGGCCATAGGGCTCATGTCGCCCGCGCCATCGCGCTTGCCCATGAAGGCGGCGCGCGTCGGGTGATCGAACTGCCGGTCTCGGCCCCGTTCCACTGCTCGTTGATGAAACCGGCGGCGAACGCCATGGCCGAAGCGCTTGCTGCGGTGGAGATGAAAAAACCGAAGGTGGCGCTGGTTGGAAACGTTACGGCATGCGCCGCGAACGAGCCTTGCGACATCAAAAGACGATTATGCGAGCAGGTCACCGCTACGGTGCGCTGGCGCGAATCGGTGCTTTACATGGTCTCAAAAGGGGTTGAACATTTTTTTGAAATCGGGGCCGGCAGGGTGCTCACCGGGCTGACGAAACGGATCGCGCCCAAGGCCCGCGCCGCAAGATTCGCGGAAGCAGGCGATGTCGCCGCCTTCGCGAAAGTCATGGAACAAAGAGTCCCTTAACAACCGAGTGTAACCTCGGGCATAAGGAGTTACCATTCGATGTTTGACCTGACCGGCAAATCGGCCCTGGTGACCGGGGCCACCGGCGGTATCGGCGAGGCGATCGCGCGGGCGCTCCATGCTCGCGGCGCGGGCGTCGCCCTGTCGGGAACGCGCAAGGCGGCGCTTGACGGCCTCGCGGAAGATATGGGAGATCGCGCCTATGCTTTGGAATGCGATCTGCGCCAGCGCGACGCCGTCCGCGAGCTTGTCGCGCGTGCGGAGAACGCGATGGGCGGCCTCGATATTCTCATCAACAATGCCGGGCTCACCCGCGACAATCTCGTCATGAGAACCACGGACGATCAGTGGGACAGCGTGCTCGCGGTCAATCTGACGGCGGGCTTTCAGTTGGCGCGCGCCGCGCTTAAGGGCATGATGAAGCGTCGCTTCGGCCGCATCGTCGGGATTGCCTCGGTGGTCGCCGTGACCGGTAATGAGGGTCAGGCCAATTACGCCACTTCCAAGGCCGGGATGATCGCCATGTCGAAATCGCTGGCGCGCGAAGTTGCAAGCCGTTCCATTACCGTGAATTGCATCGCCCCCGGTTTCATCGTCACGGCGATGACCGATGCCTTAAGCACGGCGCAAAAGGCGGCGATTGTGGATAAGATTCCGGCAAGACGCCTCGGTGCGCCAAGCGATGTCGCCGCTGCCGCGGTCTATCTCGTCAGTGACGAAGCCGCCTATATGACCGGGCAGACGGTGCATGTGAATGGCGGAATGGCCATGATCTGAAAATGATTTTTGCCTTTGGGCTTGGTGATCGGCGCCGGTCTGTGATAGGAACCTCCCGATTCTCCAATGAACGCTTGGGCGGCCTTAACGGCTCAAGGCGGGTTTTTGGAATGTGGCTTCGGCTCGCGCGTCATGACCCTGGGACCAGGAGTGACGGCGCGAAGAGGTGGTTATCCGTCGTTTTTTGAATTGAGGGCAAGATATGAGCGATATTGCTGATCGGGTAAAAAAAATCGTGATCGAACATCTTAGCGTGGAGGCCGAGAAGGTCCGTGATAGCGCAAGTTTTATCGAGGATCTCGGCGCCGACAGCCTCGATACGGTTGAGCTGGTCATGGCGTTTGAGGAAGAATTCGGGATCGAAATTCCCGACGATGCGGCGGAAACCATTCAAACGGTCGGCGATGCCGTCGCTTTCATCGAAAAAAATTCCAACTGACATCGACCCCGCCGAAGAGCTGTCGAATACCGTTTTTCACCGGGCGGGTGAGACCCCTTTTGCCAAGAAACAAGCTGTTCGTAAAGCGGTCGCGGCAAAAGCCGTTATCGGCTCCGGCGGGATACCCGAAGCGGGCGGTTTGAACGCTTGGAAGCTCGGGCAACGGTTAGAGGTTTGAAAGGCGAGAGTATGAGAAGGGTCGTCGTCACCGGTCTGGGCATGGTCACGCCGCTGGCCTGCGGCGTCGAGGCAACGTGGAGGAAACTTCTCGACGGCGCTCGCGGTGCCGGGCGGATCGAGAAATTCAGAACCGACGATCTTGCCTGTCGGATCGCTTGCGAGGTTCCGCGCGGCGATGGTCGTGACGCGACCTTCAATGCCGATGATTGGGTTGATGCCAAAGAACAGCGGCGTATTGACGATTTCATTACCTTTGCCCTTGTCGCGGCCAAACAGGCCATGGCCGATTCGCGGTGGCGGGCGGACAGTTACGAACGCCAAATTCGCACCGGCGTGCTCGTCGGCTCGGGGATCGGCGGCTTGCCCGGTATCGAGGAGACGGCGCTCACCCTCGAAGAGCGCGGGCCACGCCATGTCAGCCCGTTTTTTATTTCAGGCCGGCTGATCAATCTCGCCTCCGGCATGATCTCCATCGAACATGGTTTACGCGGGCCGAATCATTCGGTGGTCACGGCGTGCTCGACCGGCGCGCACGCTATCGGCGACGCCGCCCGCCTCATTGCCCTTGACGACGCCGATGTGATGCTTGCCGGAGGAAGCGAAGCGGCAATTTCACGCCTCGGACTCGCCGGTTTCGCCGCCTGCAAGGCGCTTTCCACTCGCTTCAACGACAGGCCGCGCCAGGCTTCGAGACCCTATGATCGCGACCGCGACGGCTTCGTCATGGGCGAGGGCGCAGGCGTGGTGGTTCTTGAAGAGCTTGCCCATGCCAAAGCCCGTGAGGCCAAGATATATGGCGAGATCATCGGTTACGGCCTGTCGGGAGACGCCTACCATATCACTGCTCCGGAATCGGATGGCGATGGTGCGCTGCGGGCCATGCGGATGGCGGTCGAACATGCGGGTATTGAGGTTAGCGATATCGACTATGTCAACGCTCACGGCACATCGACCCCGCTTGGCGACGAGATCGAGCTTCATGCGGTGGAACGGCTGATGGGTGACGCGGTCGAGGGGCTGGCGATGTCTTCGACCAAATCCGCCACCGGTCATCTGCTTGGGGCCGCCGGCGCGGTGGAGGCGATTTTTTCGCTCCTGGCTATACGCGACAATGTTGCCCCGGCGACGCTCAATCTCGATAATCCCTCGGTGACGACGCCCATCAATCTGATCCCGGCCAAGCCGCTTAAAATGAATATCGATACGGCGATTTCCAATTCCTTCGGTTTCGGGGGGACCAATGCGTCTCTCATTTTCAGGCGATTCGACGCCTGAAAGCAAAGGCAGAGTGTCATACAGGTTGAGCGGGACCCAGCCAGCCGGGTTGACGTGGTGTTTTATACTGGGCGCCTGTTCATGTTACGGTCGGATCATGCCGAATAGGGTATCCACGCCAAACCGGCAAAATGATGTCGAGCCATAAGAACGTGCATGCATGAAACGTCATCACCGGTGTGTTGCAAACAGACTGTTCGCCGCCTTGGTTCTGGCCGTCACAGTAACGGGCTGTGTCCTGGTATATGGCTGTTGGATGCTGAACCGGCACAATCTGGTGGGCAAAGACAAAACGATTATGATTCACCGCGGCGCCAGCGCTGCGGCAATCGCCGGTGCACTTGAGGCTAAAGACATCATTCCCAATGCGAGGCTGTTTGTCGTCGCGCTGCTGGCGACGGGCAATGCCGCCGCGCTCAAGGCCGGGGAGTATTGTATTCCCGCCGGTTCCAGCATGGCGGATATCATGGCCCGTCTTGTCGGCGGCATAACGGTGACTCACAAGATCACGATCCCCGAAGGGCTGACCAGCGCGCAAATTGTGCAGCGACTGCGCAACGAGCCGATGTTGACGGGCGCGATTGAAGTCACGCCGCCGGAAGGCCGCCTGTTGCCGGAGACTTATTCCTTTAAACGCGGGGACATGCGACAGGCCCTGCTTGAGCGTATGGCCTCCAGCCGGAATGCGCTTTTGCAGGTGTTATGGGCCGGACGCAACAAGTCTATCGCGGCTAAAACGCCTGAAGATGCGGTAATCCTGGCCTCAATTGTGGAAAAGGAAACCAGCCTTGCCGATGAACGCCCGAAAATCGCGGCCGTGCTTTACAATCGGCTCAAAAACACTATGCGTCTGCAGTCTGACCCTACTGTTATCTATGGAATCATCCGGGGGAACGGTTCTTTCAATCGTGAGCTAACCTCACGCGATCTCGCGGAAAACACCCCCTACAATACCTATCGGATCGATGGATTGCCGCCAACGCCGATCACTAATCCCGGCCGCGCCGCGCTCAAGGCCGCTATGAATCCGGCAAAAACCAAGGCATTGTATTTTGTGGCCGACGGGCATGGCGGGCATGTTTTTGCTGACACCCTGCCCGAGCATCGTCAAGCGGTCAGATTGTGGCGCGGAATCGAACAAGGGGCGCGCAATCAGGTGAAACGCGATGAATGATCGCAAAACGGTGCAAGCCTTGCCCCGCCGTGGCCTCATGTTTGTGATGTCCTCGCCATCTGGCGCGGGGAAATCGACGCTGGCCCATCTCCTGACGAGGGAGGAAAACGAATGCGCTCGCCCCTTCTCCCTCTCGGTTTCGGTAACGACACGCAAGAAACGGCCGAGCGAGGTTGATGGCGTCCATTATCATTTCATCACGCCGGACCGGTTCGAAACCTTGCGTGGGCGTGGCGCGTTGCTCGAATGGGCCGAGGTTCACGGCAATCTCTACGCAACGCCGCGCGAACCGGTCGAGCGCGCACTGCGTTGCGGACAGGACGTGCTGTTCGACATTGACTGGCAGGGCACGCTTCAACTCTATGAGCAAAACCGCGAAGACGTCGTCTCCATCTTCGTTCTGCCGCCATCCATTGCCGAGTTGCGGGCGCGGTTGGAGCGGCGGGCGGAGGATTCGGCGGCGATCATTGCGCAAAGGCTCAGCAATGCGCGGGTGGAGATGGAGCATTGGTCGCAATATGATTATGCGATCGTCAATAGGGATGTGCAGGACGCGTTGAAGGCGATAAAATCCATTCTGAAAGCCGAGCGTTTAAAGCGCGCCCGCAGCTTGGGTCTCGCCGCTTTCGTCGGCGCGTTGCAAAAAGATATTGACAGTTTGAACCTGCCCGAAACAGCGAAAACACCGGCAAAAAAGTCATAAGAGCGGGACGAATCGCTCAGTCGGGTTTTCACCCTTTCGGGCCGGCCCTTGCGTGCGGCCTGGAATCATTGTCATGATGACGTGATGTGCTCATGGCGGGGCGCCCCCTCTGCGACATGCGGCGGTTGTGGCGCACCCTTGTCGGGATCGGCAAGGTCGCGGTCGTTTTCAAATTCCACCAGCTCGATCCGCGCCCCGCGTTTGGCGATCTTTCCCGATGATATGACGATTTTCTCAATATCCTGAGAGGCTTGAGCGAAATGGCGTTGCAAATCGCCGATTCGGCCGTCAAGGCGGGCGACATCGCGGAGAATCAACCCGACCTCCGATTTGATGACGCCCGCCTGTTCACGCATTCTGGTGTCCCTGAACATGGCCATAACCATTTGCACCACAAGCATCAGGATATTGGGGGAGGCGAAGATGACGCCCGCACGGTAGGCTTTTTGTATCAAATCCTCAAAATTCTCATAAAGCTCGGCGTAAACCGCCTCGGACGGCACAAACAGAATGGCGGTATCGTGTGTTTCACCGGAAATTAAATATTTCCGGGCGACATCCTTGATATGAACGCCGACATCGCGCCGCAGGCGTTTGGCGCCGGCATGGCTTTCGGCATCACTATGCGCGGCCTTCAAGGCGTTGAAAGCCTCTAAGGGAAATTTGGCGTCGATGACCAGTTTGAGCGGGGTCTCGGGCAGATGGATCACGCAATCCGGCCGCGTGTTATTGGAAAGACCGTCCTGAAAACTATAGGCGCTGGCCGGCAGGCCATCGCGAATAATCGCTTCCATGCGCGCCTGACCAAACGCGCCGCGCGCTTGCTTGTTGGCGAGAACGTTCTGCAACCCGACCATCCGGGTGGTCAGCTCGGCAATATTGCTCTGTGCGGCGTCGATGACGGCCAGCCGTTCATTCAGCTTGCCCAGCGATTCGCCGGTCTTTGCCGCCGATTCGCTCAAATTTTGCCCAAGACGCGACGAAACCTGGTCGAGACGCCGGTCAAGGGTTTGGGTAATATGGCTGTCGCGCTGCGCTGCCATTTGGGCGAGAGAGCGCAATTGCCCCCTGATTTCAGCCAGTTCGTCATGAAGCGTATGATTTTGTCGGGCGCTCTCCCGCCGTTCGCGGGTCGCACGCCAAAGCGCGAGGGCGAGGGCAAAAACCACGACGATGAGGGCAACGAGCAGCACGCCTATCGCCACGGATACCGTGCCGTTTACAGTGATCGCGTGGGAGGGTGTTGCGAAATCCGGCTGGTTCAGCGTCACGGACATCCTTTTTGTTTTGGTCGATCTGTCAGAGTAGAGTGTAGGCCCATAAGGATCCACATACCATAATCCGTTCCATAAATAGCCCCCGCGAAGGCTCATGGAAAGGGTGTTACCAGTGGGACATCGCCGAAATGCTCTCCTGCCACAGGTCATATCTTGAACAAGAGAGGGCCATTCGCTAACCTGTGAAAGCATCTGCCTTCCGCCACTACGATTTTCCATTCCTGTCGTGACAGGCGGATTTCTCTGGAAAAGTAATTCAAAGAGTCTCGACAGAAGCATAATTTTACACACAAACTGATTCCGATGCATGCTAAGCTTTCTAGACTTAAGGTGCGTGGTTTCCATAAGTTGCCCATTTTATCTTTCCGAATGGGCGGGTTGTCGGAACCGCCAAAATAGACCAAAGTCAGGAAAACTGCGGTGCAAACAAATCATAGGAAGATTAAACTCATGAAATTGATGAAACGCTTTTTACCGTCATCGGTTTGGGCGCTGTTTTTGCGGTCCCGGTTCTGGCCGGAGGCAACAGGGACGAGCGCCAATTTCCCAGCGAGGTTCGTGGTGACTCAGCCAAAAGCGACCGCCACGTGGCCTACCACGAACGCTCCGAAGAGTACCCCGCACCGGCCTTGAGGAAAAAGTCCGCGAAGAAAGAGAACCCAAAGAAAAAGACCGCGGCCATCATCGCTCGATTTGACCGTGGTCGGGTCTGTCGGGGTATAAGGGGTTGGGGATGTTTGCCTGAAGGCGGAAACGAGACCTCGCCCTCTTAACGCGCTCACTCGTAGCAACGGCAATGGCGGCTTCGGCTCATATTTGAACTTCTGCCGCATTGACGTCATAGGTCCCCTTATTCGGATAACAATATCCAAGTGGCTCAAGCGACAAAGGCTCACAGCTTGAAAAACCTCTGTTTATCCACGCTATTGGCCAGCGCTTGCCTGGCTCTGATTATGCTGTCGCACGCCAAGGCCGCGACAAAACCAAAAGACGCGCTCGAAGCTCTATTTGACGACAAAAACCCTGTCGAAACTCTGCTGGCGCCGGATTTCTTAGCGTAAATTCCAGCAGCGCTATGGCCCGCTACGAAGCGTGAAGGCGCATGATGACGTCTACATCCTGCATTTTGATGCCGCAAAAGTGTACACACGGATCATGATCGACCCGAACGGCCTCATCCAGGGGCTTTCGTTTTTCAGGATTATCCCGGCCGGATCAATCCGGGATCAGTTGGCATCGATGAAGAACTTGCCTGGAAAGGTATCCTATCTGATCTGGACCAATGGCAAAACGATCGCCTCCAAGGCCGCCTCGACGCCCATGGCAGTCGGCTCAACCTTCAAACTTGCCGCATTATTGGCGGTAGGGGAGGCTGTCGACAGAGGGTCCCTCGCATGGGATGAGGTTGTTGCCCTCGACCCGGCCTGGAGGTCTGTTCCGAGCGGGCAGCTCCAGGACTGGCCGGAGGGCACGGCGGTGACGATCGCCACTTTGACCCATTTGATGATTTCGCTCAGTGACAACACTGCCGCCGATGCACTGATCCACCTTGTCGGCGGGGAAACCATCGAACAAATTTCTCCACAGAACAGGCCATTCCTGACGAGGAGAGAGGCGTTCGTGCTCAAAAGCGAGAAGAATGACAAGCTGCGGCAGAGCTGGAATACAGCCACGGAAGAAGGCCGGCGCCGCATCCTTGAAAAAATTGCGGCGTTCCCTCTCACCGATGCAAAAGAATTGAAAAAATTGCCGGACCAGAATACGCAAAATGTGGAATGGTTCATGACGGCCGAGGAAATCTGCGATTTGCTGGAGGCCAGCCACGACATGCCCAGCCTTTCCATCAACCAAGGCCCGATCGATCGCGCCCAATGGCGGCAATATGCCTATAAGGGCGGCTCCGAGTTCGGCGTCTTGAACCTATCCAGCAGAGTGGTCGGAACGGACGGCACGAGCCATTGCATCGTCGCCACGTGGAATGACGATATCCCACTGGACAACACCCAATTTCTTGCTCCATATCAAGGCATAGTTGACCTGCTTCACAGTGAAACCGCTGATTAGCGTATGGTCCAAGCCTTGTGAAACGTCCGCCCCAAATGATCGGGGGATGGTGTTTAACGGCAAGACAGAATGTTATGATTCGCATAAAAGGAATTTTGTGATAGATATGTCGGGAAAGTTGTGACTTTTGTTCGCCCCTGATCGTTTGCGGCCTTGTCCTGGACAAAGCATTCGCCCCATGACGATGACACTGTTTGATATTATCCTAATCGTGATCATGCTGATCTCCGGAAGCGTTGCCCTAATCCGGGGCTTCACCCGCGAGGTGTTGTCGATATTGGCTTGGGTTTGCGCCGCTGTTGCCGCCTATCTCGGCTATCCCGCCTATAAGAGCGTGGCCCGAAACTATATCCAACCGGACTCCCTCGCCGATATCGTGCTGATCGGCGGGATATTTCTAGCCGTATTGGTGGCTCTGTCCTTGCTGATCACGCGGCTGTCCAATTGGATCGCTGCTTCGGGAATCGGTCCCTTGGACCGCGCTTTGGGCCTGGCATTCGGTTTGGCGCGTGGGTTTGTGCTGGTTTCCATCGCCTTTTTGGTCTTTATCTGGATCGTGCCGCACGACCGCTATCCCAATTGGATAAAACGGGCGCAATCACTGCCTGCCATGGAGTATACAAGCAAGGTCATTGTTGCTTTATTGCCCCCCGCAATGGCCGGAATTTTGCCCGAAACGGCGTCCGAAACCGGAGATATGGCGCGCTAGAGCATAACCTTAGCTTGCCAAGCGAGAGCCACGGATCGAGGAAGATTATGCGGCCACAGTTAAAGAGTTTAAGAGTGCCGGTTCGATTCAATCGCAGCGAACGGCGCGCTAGGTCAAACTGGATTTGCCGCGTTGGAAATAAGCAACATTATACATGACAGGGTTTGTGTCGCTCGCGTATCAAGAGGGCAGATGCACGAGATGGTATAAGGGGTTGCCATGACGCGATTGTCTGGTGTGATTTGAGGTGAATTGGTGACTTTTCCGTTCGATCCGGATGAAGACCGGCTTCACGAGGAGTGTGGGGTTTTCGGGGTTTTCGGCCACAAGGATGCGGGGTCCCTGACGACACTCGGGCTGCATGCCTTGCAGCACCGCGGACAGGAGGCGGCCGGTATAGTGGTTTTCGACGGCAAGCGCTTCCACTCGGAACGCCGTCTTGGGCTGGTCGGAGACCATTTTTCCTCGCAAGACGTTATCGAACGCCTCCAAGGACGATCGGCGATCGGACATGTCCGCTATTCCACCTGCGGTGGCGCCATGCTGCGCAATGTGCAACCGCTCTATGCCGATCTCGATGCGGGCGGCTTCGCCGTGTGCCATAATGGCCATATCACCAATGCTCTCACCTTGCGTCGGAATTTGGTTAGCCAAGGAGCGATATATCAATCGACGTCGGATAGCGAGACTCTGCTCCACCTTGTCGCGCGCTCACGCAAAGCTCGTTTTACCGAGCGCTTTATCGATGCGCTGCGCCAGGTCGAGGGCGCCTACTCTCTGGTGGCGATAACCAACAAAAAGCTCATCGGCGCACGCGACCCCTTAGGCATCCGACCACTCGTGCTCGGCGAGATCGATGGATCGCCGATCCTGGCTTCCGAAAGCTGCGCTCTCGACATTATCGGCGCAAGATTCATCCGCGAGGTGAAAAACGGCGAGGTGGTCGTGATCGCCGAAAACGGCATTGAGAGCTTTCATCCCTCGCCCGAAGTCGCTCCGCGCCCCTGTATTTTCGAATATGTTTATTTTTCCCGGCCCGACAGCATCGTGAATGGTCGCAGTGTTTATCAGCTGCGCAAGGCCATGGGCCACGAACTCGGTCTTGAGGCGCCGTGCCAAGCCGATGTGGTCGTTCCGGTACCCGATTCCGGCGTGCCGGCCGCGCTCGGTTACGCTAAGCAGACCGGCATTGCCTTCGAGCTCGGCATCATTCGCAATCATTATGTGGGGCGAACTTTCATTGAGCCGACCCAGCACATTCGCGCGCTCGGCGTCAAACTCAAGCATAATGCCAACCGCCCGGTCATTGCCGGCAAGAAGGTGGTTCTGGTCGATGACTCGATCGTGCGCGGGACAACCTCGGTGAAGATCGTGCAAATGATGCATGAGGCCGGTGCGCGCGAGGTCCATATGCGCATTTCCTGTCCACCGATCCGTCACCCCGATTTCTACGGCATCGATACGCCTGAAAAACACATTCTTCTGGCGGCAAACCACTCCTTGGAGGAAATGCGCGATCATATTGGGGTCGAAACACTTGCGTTTTTGTCCGTGGATGGCATGTATCGGGCCATGGGCTATGAGAGACGCGATCCCGTGAACCCGCAATTTACCGACCATTGTTTTACCGGTGATTATCCCACCGCACTGACCGACGAGCAGGAAGAGGCCATGCCGCATCAGCTGTCCTTGTTGGATGAGACCTCATGACGGGGAATGAGAGCCGGGCGGAACACAAAACGCAAAGCCGCCTGAGACCTTCGGGCAAACGTCTTGAAAACAAACTTGCGCTTGTCACCGGAGCATCACGCGGCATTGGTTTTGCCATCGCCAGGGCGTTTGCGCGCGAAGGCGCCCATGTGATTGCGCTGGCGCGCGGTCTTGATGGGCTCGAATCCCTTGACGATGACATTCAGGCCATGGGCGGCCGGGCGACCCTTGTGCCGATCGATCTTAAGGACCACGAAGCCCTCGACCGGTTGGGGGCTGAGATTTACGAACGTTGGGGCAGGCTCGATATTTTCGCCGCCAATGCCGCTGTTCTGGGCCGGCTGACACCGCTTGGTCATATCAAGGCGGAGGAATGGGACGAAGTCATCGATGTTAACGTTACGGCCAATTGGCGGCTGATCCGCTCGCTCGATCCGCTGTTGCGGGCAGCCGACGCCGGACGGGCGATCTTTGTCACTTCGGGGATTACACGCAGCTGCCGGGCCTATTGGGGGACCTATTCGGTATCCAAGGCCGCGCTTGAAGCCTTAGCGCGCAGCTATGCCGCCGAAGTCGCAACTACGGCCGTGCGCGCAAATATCGTCAATCCCGGAGCCACCCGCACCGCCATGCGCGCCAGCGCAATGCCCGGCGAAGACCCTGAGACATTGCCCACACCAGCGACCGTCGCCGCTGCCTTTATCGCTTTGGCCGAACCAGATGTGAACACGAATGGCGCGATTTACGACGTTATTGACGGGCGGCTTAAGCTGCGCTCCCCGCTCCTTGATCCGTCCGGCCTTTGACTTGATTTTCGCTCTTCGGGCGGCCCCTTTAAGGAATAACCTTTTCATGCTACGATAAGTTGTTTTTGTTTGTGCGCTAGATTGCCTTGTCAAATTGCGCCATGAGCGAATGGCGAAACCGATCCGTCTATCGGCCCGCGAAAGGAATGCGTGACGGCGTGGTCTTTGCGGTTACGTGGCATTCTGTCCTATCATGTTTCAGGCGTGATGCCGTTTGGATTCGATCCATAACGAGGTCTTGAAATTATGGTTGCTCGAAACCAGAACGAACTTCCGGCAAAGTTCAAAAAGAATGAGTTCATCGTCTATCCGGTTCATGGTGTCGGCAATATCATAGATGTTGAAAGGTGTGAAATTGCCGGGGCCACCATAGAATTTTATGTAATCTATTTTGAAAAAAACAAACTGCGTCTGTCAGTACCCACAAGCCGATGGAAAATGGCAGGCATGCGCAAACTTGCCGACAAGGACACGATGGACCGGGCGCTTAAGAGCCTGAGCGGACGCGCCCGTATCCGGCGGACCATGTGGAGCAAGCGCGCTCAGGAATACGAAACGAAGATCAATTCCGGCAGCCTCGTCGCCTTGGCCGAAGTCGTACGCGACCTCTATCGCTCGGACGGTCAGCCCGAGCAATCCTACAGCGAGCGCCAAATCTACGAGAACGCCCTTGAGCGCATGGCCCGCGAGATCGCAGCCATCCGCAAGACCGATCAAACGACGGCCATCGATGAAATCAGACAGGCTCTCGACAAAGGCCCGGGACGTCAGGGGGCCGAGACCCACGCTCAGTAAAAGACGGGGCGCGGCGACGTATCGTCACCCATAACAGACCGGAGCGAACCGTCATTCATATCCTGTGGCCACGATCAGGTTGCAAACTGTTCGTCGAAAGCGTAGCCGGCGCCGCGAACGGTACGGATGGGGTCGCGTTTCCGGCCACGATTGAGCACCTTGCGCAGCCGGCCTATATGCACATCCACCGTTCGTTCATCAACATAAATATCACGGCCCCAGACTGCATTGAGAAGCTGCTCGCGGCTGTAGACCCGACCCGGTTTTTTCATCAGATACTCAAGCAGTTTGAATTCGGTGGGTGAGAGGTCAAGGTGACGCCCGCAACGGGTGACACGCATGGTGGTCCGGTCGAGTGTAATATCGCCGAGAGACAGAGATTGCGCCACAAGAGCAGGGTTGGTCCGCCGTAAAAGGGAATGAACCCGCGCCGTCAACTCCGGCAGGGAGAAGGGTTTGACCACATAATCATCGGCGCCGGTGGACAGCCCGCGGATCCGTTCATGTTCCTCTCCACGCGCGGTCAGCATGATAATTGGTATATTGCGGGTGAACGCGTCGGCGCGCAGCATGCGACAAATCTCTATCCCCGGCAGGCCCGGCAACATCCAGTCGAGAATAATCAGGTCGGGACATGCCTCCTTTATCATCACCCGCATAGGCTCGTGCGATGCGGCGGTGCAAACGGAAAATCCCACTGCCTTTAAATTATAGTCCAGGAGAATCCGCAAGGATTCATCGTCTTCAATGACAAGAACAGACGCTGCCGTCATGGTCAAAATGCCCTGTCCATTTCGTGATGTCCGGGAATCACTGCTTGCCATGGTTGAAAATTTTCTAAAGTCATTTCTCAACATAATCAATATGGGCCACACTTGTCGTGTCGCCTTTCGGGCGCTTGACGTCCAGCGCCTCACCATGCACCAGAAAATATATATTTTCGGCAATATTGGTCGTATGATCCCCGATACGCTCAATATTCTTGGCGCCAAACAACAAATGCGTGCAGGTCCCGATCGTGCGTGGATCCCCCATCATGTAGGTCAGCAATTCACGGAAGAGCGAATTGTAAAGGGAGTCGAGTTCCTCATCGGCATGCCACACTGAAAGAGCCTTTTCGGCATCCTTCCGGGCATAGGCGTCAAGGACATTCTTGAGCTGCTCCAGCGCCAGGCGTCCGATACGGTTCAAGCTGCCGAATTCACGAAACGGGCGTTCTTCGGCGATCGCAAAGGTTCGTTTGGCGATGTTCTTGGCGAAATCGCCAATGCGTTCAAGGTCCATGGCGAGACGCAACGCCACCACAATCTCACGCAGATCCCCGGCGACCGGCTGGCGTTTGGCGAGCACGAGAATGGCTTTTTCCTCAATCTCGCGTTCCAGCTCATCAATTTTCTCGTCACTGTCGATAATGTTTCGCGCCAGTGCCGTATCGCGCCCGTTGAGCCCATTCATGGCCGCGGCGAGTTGTTCTTCGGCAAGCCCGCCCATATGGGCAAGGCGGGTGCGCAAACCGGACAATTCTTCATCATAGGTCTTTACGATATGTTCGCCCATGAGCGTGCCTCTTGGAGATACAGCAGGTACAGTTTAGCCGAATCGGCCGGTAATGTAATCCTGAGTACGCTGATCCTTCGGATTGGTAAAAATCTGGTCCGTCCCGCCGAATTCAACCAGTTTTCCGAGATGAAAAAAAGCTGTGCGCTTGGAGACCCGTGCAGCCTGCTGCATGGAATGGGTGACGATAACAATGGTGTAATCCTCGCTCAATTCATCCATCAGACGTTCGATCCTGGCAGTTGCAACCGGGTCGAGCGACGAACACGGCTCATCCATTAAAATCACCTCGGGGCGTATGGCAATGGCGCGGGCGATGCACAGACGCTGTTGCTGGCCGCCCGACAGGCTGGTTCCCGGCTGATCGAGACGATCCTTGACTTCATTGAGAAGGCCGGCCTTTTCAAGACTCATCGTCACGATCTCCCCAAGCTCGGCCTTGTCGGAGGCCAGCCCGTGGATCCGCGGCCCATAGGCGACATTATCGAAAATCGACTTCGGAAACGGATTGGGCTTCTGGAACACCATGCCGATCCGCGCCCGCAGCAAGACCGGATCAAGGTCAGGATCGTAAATATCATCGCCATCAAGCGTGAGTCTCCCTTGCACGCGACAGCCCCTGATGGGGTCGTTCATGCGGTTGAGACACCGTAAGAACGTTGACTTGCCGCAGCCCGAAGGACCGATCAACGCCGTGACTTCATTATCGGCAATATCGATATCGACATTGAAAAGGGCTTGGGCGTCACCATAAAACACATTGACATCGCGCGCCGTCATCTTGATATGACAGGAGTCGTCCGCAACTTCGCGATCCACCATCCGCCGCGGGGTTTTATCGTCGGTGACAGGCCTTTCGGCTGTCATCACGTTCATGTGTTTTGATCCTTTTGCTGCCTTACCATCGCCGTTCGAATTTTTGGCGCATGAAGACCGCCAACCCGTTGAGGCCAATCATCAAGACTATGAGCACAATGATGGCCGCGGAGGTGCGGGACTCGAAAAAATTACGGTTTTCGTTCCCCTGCCAGAGAAAAATCTGCACCGGCAACGCCGTCGATTGCTCCAGAGGGGTTTGCGGAATATGGGCAACGAAAGCATTCATGCCGATCAGAAGCAGGGGCGCAGTTTCACCGAGCGCCTGGGCGACGCCGATAATGGTTGCCGTCAGGATGCCCGGGACAGCCAGAGGCAGGACATGATGGAACACCATTTGCGTAGGTGACGCGCCAAGACCGAGCGCGGCGTGACGGATTGACGCCGGGATGGCCCGCAATGTGACGCGCGTGGCGATAATGACGACAGGTAGGGTCATCAGGCTTAGGATCAGCCCGCCGACAAGCGGCGCGGAAAGCGGCAGATGAAACCAGCCGATAAAAACGGCGGCCCCAAGCAGACCGAAAACGATCGAGGGCACGGCGGCAAGATTGTTGATATTGACTTCCACAAAATCGGTAACCCGGTTTTTAGGCGCAAATTCCTCAAGATAGACGGCGCTTGCCACCCCGATCGGCACCGCCAGAGCGATGACGACAAGCATCATGTAAAGCGAGCCGACAAAAGCGCCCGCAAGACCGGCCGATGCCGGTGAACTGCGTGAATCCACATTGAGGAAAAGGGCTTTGGCGAAAGCCATGTGGAGGATGCCGCGCTTAGATAAATCCTCGACGATCCGGCGCTGCGCAACAGACAGTTGTTGTCGATTATCCGGCAATGAATGATCGATATTGCCTTTCAACCACACATCCACATCGGCACTGGCCAGCAGGTTCACCGGCAGCGTCGCGCCGATGATCGCCGGGTCTTTTGCAACCATATCACGCAGGCGGAAGCGTTCCGCGCTGGCAATGAGCCGGACTAGATCGCGCGAGGATATATCAGCGTCGCCGACGGTTTTGCGCAATGCCGTCTCGATGACCCTGTTCCAGTCGACGAGCGCGAGGGAGCGTTGCCAGCTGCGCTTTCGCCTTGCAAAATCGGCCGGCGACTGACCGGCGATACGCTGTGGCCGCGGTTTGATACGAATAACCGCCGGATCGAAGGTGACGTGCAACGATAGTGTCGCCTGTTCAAAGGCGGGAGCACCCTTGATGAGTATACTGGAAAACAAGACGGCGACAAAAACGATCGCGGAGATAACGGCCAGCATCCCAAGGCGGCGAAACCGTCGTTCCCTTGCATGCCTGGATGCAAGCGAGCGCTTGAGCGACGCAGCCGAGCCGGCATTGTGTGCACTGGCGGACATCAACCCTGTCCTTACCATATCAACCTTCCCCATGTCTATTCGTATTGCTCTTTGTATTTGCGCACGATGTAAAGCGCTACGACATTCAGGCCAAGCGTCATGATAAACAATGTCAGCCCCAGAGCGAAGGCAACCAGGGATTGCGGGCTGGCAAAGTCGCTATCGCCGGTTAATTGGGCAACGATGGTTGCGGTTATCGTGGAAACCGGTTCAAGCGGATTTGGCTGCAACACCGGCCGGTTACCGGCGGCAAGAACCACAATCATGGTCTCGCCGACAGCGCGGCTGATCGCCAGAAGGAAGGCTCCCACCAGCCCGGGCAAAGCGGCGGGCAGGACAACGCGCTTGATGGTTTCCGATGACGTGGCGCCTAATCCAAGCGAGCCGTCACGCATGGCTTTCGGCACCTGAGAGATGATGTCGTCGGACAGTGAAGAGATAAAGGGAATGATCATGACCCCCATAACCACACCGGCGGTAAGGGCGCTGGTTGCGCGAATATCGAGATCGATCGAGGCGCCCACTCTCGACAGAAACGGGCCAGCCGCGGTCAGGGCAAAAAAACCATAAACGATGGTCGGGATACCGGCGAGGATTTCAACAACGGGCTTGGCGACAGTCCGCAAGCTGGGCGAAGCATATTCGGCCATATAGATCGCCGCCATAAGCCCGATGGGTCCCGCGACCACAATGGCGATCAAACTGACCAGAACCGTGCCCCACAGGAGCGGCAATAGTCCGAAACCGCCTTGTCCTCCCGCGCCGACCGTCGAGAATCGAGGGTTCCAAATGGTGCCGGGGAAGAAATCGACCGGATGGATGAAGGTAAAAAAGCGAATGGCTTCGCCCAACAGGGAAAAGACAATACCAATCGTCGTCAATATGGCGACGGCGGAACAAATGAGCAAAACGCCGGCGACCACGCCCTCAATCATGTTACGTGCGCGAAGCGCGGGCGAAATGCGCGCCAACCTCAAGCGCGCCGCTATGACGCCGACGACGGCGGCAAGCGCGATCACCGCAAGCCAGGTTACGGTCTTGAATGTCGCCAGTCCCGAGGCGATGGCATTTTCGTAAGGGGCGGTGTTCCCGGCCACGCCAAAGCCCGATGCAATCTGACGGATACGCGCGATGACGGTCGCGATCCGATCTCCTGGCAAGCGCGCAATATCGGACGGAAGACCGGCGATGATGTAAAGGCGGCTTAATGTTTCGCCGAACACCATCCAAAGAACAAAAACAATGAGTGCCGGAATCGCACACCACAGAGCCATCAGTACGCCATAATAGACCGGGCGCGAATGGAGAGGATGAGCGCCATCAACGGCAACACGGCGAGCGCGTGTTAGGCCGACACGGTAGCCGACGGCCACAAGCGCCAGAAGAACAATGATTATGGTCAGCGTATGCACAGGAACACGTCTTAGTACTTCACCTATTTGACCAGGAAGAGCGACACAGCCAAGCAAGCTGTCTCGCAGGCTCAAAAACGCGCCGGACATTTGCGGCGGGTCTCGTGAGCGCGGCAAACCCGCGAAGGCCCCACCTGTCGTGAGCGACAGGCAAGACTCTCGACAGGACGTTCTAAGTTTTAGCCACCGATGGGTACGCGATTTTCGAAGTCGCTCAGAACTTTTGCACGTTCGGCATCGGGTTCGGGGATCAGACCGGCCTCTTCGAGACGACCTCCGGGACCGGCCATCCGATCGCTTAGGAAAAAAGCGACATAATCCTCAATGCCCGGAACCAGCCCGATATGTTCGCCCTTGACATAAAAGAACAGCGGCCGCGAGACCGGATAGGCGCCGGAGGCAACCGTTTTTAAGCTCGGCGTGATGCCATTGACGCTGGCGACATTCAAACTGTCGCGGTTTTTCTCATAGAAGCTCAAACCGAAAACACCGACCGAGGACGGGCTCGATTGCAGACGGGCGAGAGTCTCGGTATAGTCGCCCGATATTTCCACCACATGATTGCGGCGGAAGGCAAGGCAGACTGCCTTGGTCTCTTCCTTGCTCAACTTCGGCATGCCCGCTTGCTCCATGGCCTCCTTGCAGCCGTCGATGACGACTTTGTCCTCAAAGACTTCTCGGGTGCCATGGTTTGAGGCAGGAATCACCAGATTGATCTCCTGGCCGGGAAGGGAAGCATCGACCTGGCGCCAGTTGGTATAGGGGTTGTCAATCATTTCGCCGTCGCGGGGGATTTTCGCGGCGATGGCCTTGTAGACGAAAACCGGTTTAAGCGCGAATTGGCCCTGGCTGGCGTTTGAGGCGAAAACAATGCCGTCATAGCCAATTCGGATCTCGTAAATCTTCTTCACGCCGGCGGCATTGCACGCCTTGATCTCCGAAGCTTTGATGGGGCGTGAAGCATCGGCGATGTCGATGGTGTCGAGTCCGGCCCCTTTACAGAATTGGCGCAAGCCGCCCGATGAACCACCCGAACCAACGACCGGTGTAGGATATTCGGGGAAAGCGGCGCCGAATTCTTCGGCGACGATCGAGGCAAATGGCAACACCGTCGATGAACCGGCGATCTGTATGGTGTCGCGCGCCATGGCGGTGCCGGCAAACGACAAAGCGGCAGCGCCCATTGCGGCCCCCAGAACGGAATGTCTCACTTTCATCAATGATCTCCTTGAATGTCCGCGCCTTGGCGCGGCCTCTCGTTTCTCTCGCAAATGTGGATTACACACCCACGCTTCACGCTCTGCTTAACAGCAGTTTTATGACAATTTCATTGCAAAATAATGATATCTCAGTGTCAGCTTACCCCTCGGCATCGACAGGAAATCCGTTTTCTCGTTCGCCGTTCCGCCCGGCTTGGGCGGGGCTGTGCGCCCCCTCCTCAAGGATCGATGGCAGCATAACAGTAAACACGCTGCCAGTGCTAAGCTTGCTTTTGACGGTCAGTTTGCCACGGTGCCGGTTGAGAATATGCTTGACGATCGCTAGACCGAGACCGGTTCCGCCTCTGGCGCGGCTGGCTTGGTCGTCAATGCGGTAGAAGCGTTCGGTCAGACGCGGCAGATGCTCCGGCGCAATGCCGGGCCCGCGATCGCGCACCGACACAAGCACGACAGACCCGTCGACACTGCCGGTCGAGTCCGTCGTCATGGAAATCTCGATGGGCTTGTCGGTATCGGCATATTTGATGGCATTCTCGACAAGATTTTGAAAAACTTCCACCAGCTCATCACGGTCCCCTCTGACGAAAGGGGGCTTATCGGGCAAATCGACCTTGACGGTCGCGCCGCCTTTGCGCGCGACTGGTCCCAGAGACTCAACGACATGATGCAGGATTTGACCGAGATCGAGCGTGTCGGCAGGCCGCATGTGAGCACTGAGTTCGATGCGGCTGAGTGATAGCAGATTATTGACCAGACGCGACATGCGCCGGGCTTGAGCACACATTAAACCAAGGAATTGCGCGCGTGCTTTTTCATCATCCTTCGCCGGACCGCTCAATGTCTCGATGAAACCTAAAACCGAGGCCAGCGGCGTGCGCAGCTCATGGCTTGCATTGGCGATGAAATCGGTGCGCATGCGCTCGACCCGATACTGGCGCGTTACGTCGCGCAACAGCAGAAAAAGCATCGGCCGAGCCGATTGCTCCTTGTCGCCGGGCCCGGCATCCTCGGCAATAGCGGCGACAAAGGCTTCGAAACGACGCTCGACCGGCACATGAATGTCGTAATCGACGCGTCTGGCCTCTCTGGTCGCGCCAACACGCTCTATAGCCCCCAGAACGGCCGGAGCCCTGATGATCGTGGAAATATGGTGTCCGGTCGGCTCGACTTCGAACGCAGAAGTGGCATGCCGGTTGCATATGAGCACCATGCCGCGAGCATCGAGAACCATAAATGGGTCAGGCAGGGCCGCGGCAACCGAGCCTAAAAGCTGGGCGGCCTCGTGAGAATCGCGCGCGGCGGCAAGTTTCGGGAAAGCACGCCGCATAATATCCTGACCGGCGCGCGCTCCACCACCATCACTTTCGGAAACGGCAGGCTTGTTCCCGAAACGTGGCGGAAAAACAATGCCAACGACAAGAAGCGTCACGACCGAGCCGAATCCGGCCCAAAAAGGCAACAGGCCACCATAAACCAGAATAGCGAATACAATGATAATCGCGATGGTCAGGACGACCATGCCTTTAAGCCTTTGCCAAACTGCCGCACCCATGTAAAGAATCCTTGCCAAAGGGCGTCGACTAATTTTTATCGTGGGCCGATTCGCCCTTATTTCATTCAAAACTTCGTCGGTTTTAGGTATCATAAAACAACGCCATTTTCAAGGATTTATTTCCTCCTCGACAGGTTGCGTTTCCGCGGCCCCAGCCAGCCTGGTCCGGCCATCACGCCTGAATTGCCTGAACGCGCCGACCATGTTATAGAGAGCTGGTACGTGTTGCCGGTTTTGCCGACATAATCGACACCGTGTTGTCCTTAAAACCTCAGCTTGCGCCGAGACTCTTCATGAACAAACCCGCTGCTTATCTGGTCAAAGACATCGCCCTGGCCGATTGGGGCCGCAAGGAAATCGCAATGGCCGAGGTGGAAATGCCCGGGCTGATGGCCTTGCGCGGGGAATTTGGCGCGGCAAAGCCGCTCAAAGGCGCGCGCATCGCCGGTTGTTTGCATATGACGATCCAGACCGCGGTTCTGATCGAGACGCTGATTGAGCTGGGCGCCGAAGTGCGCTGGGCCAGTTGCAATATTTTCTCGACCCAGGATCATGCCGCCGCGGCGATCGCCGCGCGAAATATTCCGGTCTTTGCCCATAAGGGCGAATCATATGCCGAATATTGGGATTATGTCGATCGCATCCTCGAATGGCCCGATGGTGAGCCCGCCAATCTGATTTTAGACGATGGCGGCGACGCGACCTTGCTGGTGCTTGAAGGCGCCAGGGCCGAGCGGGACCCGTCATGGCTCGAAAACCCCGCCGGCGAGGAACAAGACGCCATGTTCGCCACCATTCGCGCCAGGCTCTCCGACACGCCGGGGTGGTATGGTCGGGTGCGTGACAGCTTGAGGGGGCTGTCGGAAGAGACCACCACCGGCGTTCACCGTCTCTATGAGTTGCAGAAGAAAGGCGAGCTTCCTTTCCCGGCCATCAACGTCAATGACAGCGTCACCAAATCCAAATTCGACAATCGCTATGGCTGCCGCGAATCTCTGGTGGATGGGATTCGCCGCGCCACCGACGTCATGATGGCGGGCAAACTCGCCGTGGTTCGTGGTTATGGCGATGTCGGCAAAGGCTCCGCGCAGTCTCTCAAAAGCGCCGGCGCGCGGGTGGCGGTGACCGAGATCGATCCGATCTGCGCGCTTCAGGCGGCGATGGACGGCCACGAAGTACGCATTCTCGAAGATGTTGTCCCCGAGGCCGATATTATCGTCACCGCGACCGGCAACAAGGACGTGGTCACGCTTGAGCATGTGCGCGCGATGAAAGACATGGCGATTGTCTGCAATATCGGGCATTTCGACAATGAAATCGGGGTAGAGGGCCTACGCAATTATAAATGGACCAATGTCAAGCCGCAGGTCGATCTGATCGAGAAGCCGGATGGCAAGCGCATCATTTTGCTGTCGGAGGGTCGTTTGGTCAATCTCGGCAATGCCACCGGTCATCCGAGTTTCGTCATGTCGGCCTCCTTTACCAATCAGGTTCTGGCGCAGATGGAATTGTGGACTCATGGCGCGAATTACGCCAACGGGGTTCATGTGCTGCCCAAGAGGCTCGATGAGAAGGTCGCCTGCCTTCATCTCGACAAGCTGGGGGTCGAACTGACGACCTTGTCGGCCGAACAGGCCTCTTACCTCGGCGTGGAACAGAACGGTCCGTTCAAGCCGGACCATTATCGGTACTGAGCCGCGATCATGCTGGAGCGTCCAGTCAAAACCGAGTCACGGAAACGCTCCAAGGCTTTGTTTTTACGCCATTCCGAACGCAAACCCGTGTCACACTCTTGCTGGAATCGCTCTATGAACGCCACGGCGCCAACCCTGCCGGCAGGCTATCGGCTTATTGTTTTCGACGAGATCGATTCCACCAATAGAGAGGCGGCCCGTCTCGCCCAAGCCGGGGAGACCGGGCCAGTGTGGGTGTGGGCCAACGCGCAGACCAAGGGCCAGGGACGGGCGGATCATTCATGGGTTTCCGAACGGGGCAATCTCTATGCGACGCTCATGACCGGCTTTTCGCGAGCAAGACCGACGGAGCTGGGCTTCGCCATGGCGCTGGCGCTTTATGATGCCGCGGCGCGATGCCTGCCGGATCGCGCAAATGCCCCCTTGGCGCTCAAATGGCCGAACGACCTTCTTGTCGATGGCACCAAAACAGCCGGGATATTGCTTGAGACTGTCGGCAGGCGCGAAAATGACGGGGTAGTGCTCGTGGCGGCAGGCTTTGGTCTTAACGTCACACGAAAGCCGGCCATCGCCGGTTGTCGCCTGGCCTGTCTCGCCGATTTCGGCGCGAAGGCCGGTGTGGCCGATGCTCTCGACTATCTCGCCGCTTCGGTCGAAACCTGGCTGACGCGGTGGGATAATGGCCGCGGCTTTGCCGCAATCCGGCAAAGCTGGCTGGCCCGCGCCCATGGTCTGGGCCGGCCGATGACGGTTAGAACCGGGCAACGGCGACAGGAAGGCGTATTCGAGGATCTGGCCCCTGACGGGGCGTTGCTCTTACGTCTGGGCAACGGTCGGCTAAAACGCATTTTGGCCGGAGATATAGCCATACCGGATCGCAATAACGGGCCGTAATATGAGACGTTGGACGCAGGCGGGGCGACATGACGGGCCAATGACGAGCCAAGACTTGCAAAACAAGACCGGCGAGCTGGTGTTTCTCTCGCTTGGCGGGATCGGTGAGATCGGCATGAATTGCTCGCTCTATGGGCTCGGTCCCGCCGGAGACCGGCGCTGGCTGATGGTCGATCTCGGCATGACCTTCGCCGGAGAGCATGAACCGGGAATCGATGTCATTCTGCCCGATATATCCTTCATCGAGGGCGAGCGTTACCGGCTCTTGGGGCTGGTCGCGACCCATGCTCATGAGGATCATATCGGGGCCATTGCCCATTTATGGCCGCGGCTGCGGGCGCCGATCTACGCCACGAAATTTGCCGCGAGCCTGCTCGCGCATAAGCTGGACGAAGCCGGAATCGAGGGCGAGGTTCCGCTTCGCGTCATCCCCGGGGGCCATCGCTTTACGCTGGAGTGCTTCGATATTGAACTGGTCGGCGTCAACCACTCGACGCCTGAATCCAATGCCGTGATCATTCGCACGCCCCTCGGCACCGTTGTGCATAGCGGCGATTGGAGGATTGATCGTAGGCCCATGCTTGCGGCCGCCACCGATGAAACCCGCCTGCGCTGCATCGGGCGCGAGGGCTGCCTTGCCCTGGTCTGCGATTCCACCAATGCCATGTCGGAGGGCGACTCGCCGGGCGAGCGCGATGTCGCCGAGACGTTGGCGAAGCTTATCCATGACGCCGAAAGACGGGTGGTCATCACCTCGTTTGCTTCCAATGTCGCGAGGCTGAACGCGGTCGAACGGGCGGCAAGGACCTCCGGTCGCCGCATCGTCACGGCCGGACGCTCCATGCGCCGGGTCATCGAGGCCGCCCATCGCTGCGGTTATCTGAAGGATATGGCCGCTTTCCTGCCGGAAGAGGCTTTCGCGGATCTACCGCCAGAACAGGTGGTGTGCCTGTGCACCGGCAGTCAGGGCGAACCCCGTGCCGCCATGGCGCGCATTGCCGATAACAGCCACCCGCTGATTGCTCTCGACGAGGGCGATCTGGTCATTTTTTCGTCCAAAACGATCCCCGGCAATGAACGAGCCGTCATTGCCATTGAAAATCGGCTGGCCCGGCGCGGTATTGATGTCGTCACGGAACATGACGCGCTTGTCCATGTCACCGGCCATCCGCGCCGCGAAGATCTGAAGCAATTCTATCGCTGGGTAAGGCCTCGATATGTGGTGCCAATCCACGGCGAGGCCCGCCACATTATGGCCCATGCCGGTCTTGCCCGCGATGCGGGGCTTGCCGCCCTGCCGCTTGCCGGCAATGGCCGGATGCTGCGTCTCGCCCCGGGAAAGCCTGAAATTATCGACGAAGTGCCACATGGCCGCCTCATGGTCGATGGCCAGGTGATCACTCGGCAAGAGGGTGCGGCGATGCGGACACGGCGCAAACTGTCATGGGCCGGCATGATTGTGGTGTCTCTCGTCATCGACGCTCATGGCGAGCGTGTCGGCGCGCCGCAAATCATCATGGCGGGCATTGCGCATGAAACGGCCACCGCTACGCCGACAGAGGCGATCATACATGATCTTATCGAAGACACGTTCACCAAGTTGGCACCAACACAGCGTTGCGACACCGGTCACATGGGTGAAGCGCTGCGCCGCTCCATCCGCCGCGCAATGCTCATCCACTGGGGCAAAAAACCGCTCTGTCGGGTGATCATTCATCGTAACTGACGGCCCGAAATGGCCTGCGCATTGCATTGCCCATGGCAACCGAAACGCCAGAGATTCCCTTTGTGGATGCGCTTTTCGGCCGGATCTGCTATAGGTTTCCGATCGGCAACGAGCGGTATCGACCATGGGCCAATCCGTAATCTCCCGAGACGGCAAGGGCATTGAATCCGTCACATTGCGCCAAGCGCTGGAAGAGCGCTATCTCGCCTATGCATTATCCACCATCACGGCAAGGGCGTTGCCCGATGTGCGCGACGGTCTCAAGCCGGTTCACCGCCGCCTGATCCATGCCATGCGCCAACTCAAACTCGACCCGGATTCGAGGTTCAAGAAATGCGCTCGCGTGGTCGGCGACGTCATTGGTCGCTATCATCCACATGGCGATCAGGCGGTCTACGACGCTCTGGTGCGCCTTGCCCAGGATTTCGCCGTGCGTTACCCGCTGATTGAGGGGCAGGGCAATTTCGGCAATATCGACGGCGATAACGCCGCGGCCATGCGCTACACCGAATCGCGGCTGACCGAGGTCGCCCAACTGCTGCTTGACAGCATCGATGAAAATACGGTCGATTTTCGCGACACTTACGATGGCGAGGATCGCGAGCCGGTGGCTTTGCCGGGCGCATTTCCCAATTTGCTCGCCAACGGGTCATCCGGCATCGCCGTCGGCATGGCGACCTCGATACCGCCTCATAACGCCCATGAGTTGTGCAGCGCCGCGCTCCATCTCATAAAACACCCCGATGCGGGATCGGACAAACTCGTCGAGTTCGTGCCCGGCCCCGATTTCCCGACCGGGGGGGTGATTGTCGATGGGCGCGAGAACATCCTCGAAGCCTACAGGACCGGGCGCGGCGGATTTCGCCTTCGCGCGCATTGGCGAGGCGAAGAGCTCAAGCACGGCGCCTGGCGGATTATCGTGACCGAGATTCCCTATCAGCTGCAAAAGGGGCGGTTGGTGGAAAGAATCGCGCAATTGCTGCAACAGCGGAAATTGCCGCTTTTAGGCAATGTCTACGATGAATCGGCGGAAGATACCCGTCTGGTCCTGGAGCCGCGCAGCCGGACGGTCGATCCGGTCCTGCTGATGGAGCAGATGTTCAAGGCCACCGATCTGGAAACGCGCATATCGCTCAACATGAATGTGCTGACGGGAGGGCGCATACCGCGGGTCTTGTCGCTCTCGG
The DNA here is from genome assembly GCA_036881905.1 of Hyphomicrobiales bacterium. Lineage (GTDB taxonomy): Bacteria > Pseudomonadota > Alphaproteobacteria > Rhizobiales > Im1 > JBAJNN01. The sequence goes on from JBAJNN010000006.1 coordinate 58,692, forward strand.
AGGCCCTCAAACACTGGCTTGCCCATCGCCGCGAGGTTTTGGCGCGCCGGTCGCGGTTTCGCCTCGACCGGATCGCCCATCGCCTCGAGGTGCTGGAGGGCTATCTTGCCGCCTATCTCAATCTCGATGCCGTTATCCGCATTATCCGCGAGGAGGATGAACCGAAGGGGCGATTGATTGCCGCTTTTGCGCTCAGCGCGGTTCAGGCCGAAGCGATTCTCAATATGCGTCTGCGCGGCTTACGCAAGCTGGAAGAAATGGAGATAAAAAACGAGCATGGCGCATTACGCGAACAACAAGGCGAGTTGCAGGCGCTGTTGGCGAGCGAGGACCGGCAATGGCAACGCATCGCCGAGGAGATTCGCATTGTCAGAACGCGCTTCGGCAAGAATACCCGCCTTGGTCGCCGCCGCACTGCCTTCGCGCCAATGCCGGCAATCGATACCGATCTGCAAAAGGCGATGATCGAAAAAGAGTCGATCACCGTCGTGTGTTCGCAAAAGGGCTGGATTCGCGCGCTCAAGGGCCATCTGGACGATGTACACTCTGTCTCATTCAAGTCGGGCGACGGGCCCTGCTTCATGTTTCATGCCACAACGACCGATACTCTTGTTATTTTCACATCCTCCGGCCGCGCCTTCACTCTCGGCGCCGATCGCCTGCCCAGCGGGCGCGGCCATGGCGAACCGCTGCGTCTGATGGCCGATATTGACCCCGGCGCCCATGCGATTGCGCTGTTCGTCCATTATCCGGGAACCAGGCGTCTGGTCGCGTCCTCCGACGGACGCGGCTTTATGGTTGCGGAAGAGGATCTGCTGGCCAATACCCGCAAAGGCCGGCTGGTGCTGAAGGTGAAGGAACCGGCGCGGGTCCGGCTATGCGTCGCCGTGCCCCAACAGGCGGATCATGTGGCCGTGGTCGGGGAAAATCGTAACCTTTTGATCTTTCCACTGGCGCAAATGGCGCAAATGGCCAGAGGGCGGGGGACCCGGCTGCAAAGTTACCGGCAGGGCGGCATCCGCGACATCAAAGCCTTCCGGCTGGAGGACGGTCTGAGCTGGGCCGACTCTTCGGGCCGAACCCGTAGAGTCAACGAACCGCATGACTGGCTTGGCAAACGCGCCGGGACCGGCCGCGCATGCCCTAAGGGATTCCCGCGCACCAACCGTTTCGGGGACAATTCGTAGCGCAAGACAGGCGATATGACCGCCGCTTTCCCGTCACTCCATCAGCGTCCAGCCGGCTTCGGTAAGATGTTCCTGCGGCAGAAAACGGCGCTTGTAATCCATTTTGCCCGAGCCAGACACCCAATATCCCAGATACAAATAGGCCAGTCCCATTTTTTTCGCGCGCGTGATGTGTTCGAGAATGACATAGGTGCCGAGGCTGCGATGCGTCCGATCGGGGTCGAAAAAGGAATAGATCATGGACAACCCGTCCGTGAGACGATCCGTCAGGGCCACCGCGGCCAGCCCGTCCTTGGCCGGTCCCGGTGGTCCCGACTGGGCAAGCGAAATATCCGGCGCGTAGCGATATTCGACCAACGCGGTCTCGACATGAGAATCCTCGACCATGGAAGCATAATCGCCCATGCTCATATCGGCCATGCCGCCGTTATTGTGACGAGTCTCGACATAGCGCCGGAACAGCGAATATTGCTCGCTCGTCGCGCGCGGTGGACATAGACGGGCGGCAATATCCCCGTTGGTCTTCCATACGCGCCGAAAGCCGCGGGTCAGGCGAAAGCGATCGACCGGCACTCTGACCGACACGCAGGCCTTGCACCGCTTACAGGCGGGACGGTAAACGACATTCTGGCTGCGCCGGAACCCGGCATGGGTGAGCATCTCATTGAGGTGGCGCGCATCATTCTCATGCAATGGCGCGAAGAGCTTGCGTTCGAAACGGCCGGGCAGATACGGGCATGGTGACGGCGCCGTGATGTAAAGTTTTCGCAATGCCCTGTCTTCATACATGATCGGACCTCTTTGCGACCATCAACGCCCCGGTTACGCCAACCCATAATACCATGGAGCGAACACCGAGAAGGTCAACCATATCAGCAGGACCAGCGGAACGCCGGCGCGCAGAAAATCGGAGAATCGATAATGGCCGGGTCCCATGACCAGAAGATTCGTCTGATACCCTATCGGCGTGGCGAAACAGCAATTAGCGGCAAAAATGACGGCGTAAACGAAAGGATGGGGATCGACATTGGCTGTTCTGGCCACGCCGATGGCGATTGGCGTGAACAGCAGTGCGGTTGCCTGATTCGACAACAGATTGGTCAGGATGGCAATGAGCAGAAACAGGGCGGACAGGACAACGCTCACCCCCGCGCCGTCGAACGTGGTAACGACGTGATGGGCAAGGAAATACGCGCCCGATGTTTTTTCCAGCGCCAGCGCCATGGCCGCTCCGGCCGCGATCAACATATAGATGCGGAAATCGAAGGCCCGACAGGCCTGACGGACATTCATGCAGCCGGCCCCCACCATGAGAACCGAACCGGTGAGCGCGGCGACAACAATGGGCAAAACCCCACTCGCTGCGGCGCTCACGGTTGCCACAAAGATGGCGAGCGCGCGATTCGCCAGTCTGGCATCCGGCAATTCCGTCACCGAAGCTTCAAGCACCAGAATATCGTGATCGCGCCTGGAGCGATGCAGCCGGTCGCGCGACCCCATGATCAGCAGAACATCGCCGGCCTCGACCAGGATCTTATCGAGGCGTGAGCGCAACATTCTGCTGCGCCTTTGGATTCCAAGAACGATGCAGCCGGTCTGGGCGCGAAACCCGGTCTGTTCGATGGCGCGCCCGATAAGGCGCGATCCGGGCGCCACCACGGCTTCAACCAGCACAATTTCACCGCTGCCCCGTTCCCGGGCGGACGGTTCCGCGTCTCCGTCATGACCGGTTCGAGCAGCGGTCAGGTCCGAGGCGAGAATGCTGTTTTTGGCCTTGAGCGCCTCGGCCAATACGCTGCGCGTGGCGGCAAGAACGATCACATCGCCGGTTTGCAAGGTCACGTCTTCAAATGGCGGCAGATAGGCGTGTTCGCCACGCTGGATCAGGCGAATCGTCATCTCCTTGAGTGATGGGAACAGTCCGGAAATGGCTGCCTTCCCGTTGAGAGGATGATCCGGCGCGATTTCGATCTGGACGATAAACTGCCTGCCGTCCCCGCCCTCGGCGATAGATGAAATCATGCTTTGTCGCGCCCGCAACAGGCGCGGCGCAATGAGCAAGACATAAAGCCCTCCCACCGCAAACAGCACGATGCCGGGGATAAAGAAATCGAAAAAGCCGATCGAACCGAGACCGGAGCGCGCGGCGCTGTCCGCGACCAGAAGGTTGGTCGAAGACCCGATAACCGTGGTCATGCCGCCCAATATGGTCAGGAAACTTAAGGGAATGAGGATCTTGGAGGGGCTGAAGCGCAGCCGCAGGGTCAGTGTGGCGATGATCGGAATGAAGATTACGACAACCGGCGTATTGTTCATGAAGGCGGAGATGGCGGCGGCCGTCAGCACAATGATGATGAAAGTCAGCCATGGATAGCGGGCGCCGAAACCGGTCAGTCGCCGGGTCGGGACCTCAAAAGCGCTGGTCTGATAAAGCCCCTGCCCGATGACCAGCAGGGCCATGATGGTGATCACCGCCGGATTGGCGAAACCGGATAAAAATTCATCTGGACGCAAAAGGACCTCGCCTTGCGCGTTCTTAAACGGCAGAAAATGGAAGAATACCATCAAGGCGGTGATCACACTCGTCGAGACCATCTCCAATGGCCAGCGTTCGGTGATATAGGCGACAATCGCAACGCCGATGAGCGCGAAAGTCACCCACATATGCAGGTCGAAGGCGGCGTCCGGCATGGAAATTTCGTCCTTTCAGGGCTTCCGCGAGACGCGTTGATCCTTGTTACGTGGACGTCACGGGGGACATGGCAAACCGGCTCACGATATATGAACAGGTTCAAAAACGCAAAAAGACCGCGTTCCGACAACAGGGGCGGAGACTTCTCGGATATTGAACGTCCTAAGTTGGCGCAGCATTATCCAGCCCGGACGGCAAAAATCATGTAGTTGACGCCCAAATCCTTGGAAAGGGCCCATTCATCGGATAAAGGCTTGTAGACGACGCCCATCATGTCATGGCGGACCAGCCCCCCTTGCGACACCAAGTCGCCAAGCTCTTCAGGGGTGATGAACTTCTCCCATCGATGCGTCCCGCGCGGCAACCAGCCCAGGACATATTCGGCGCCGATAATGGCCAAAGCAAAGGATTTCAGCGTCCGGTTGAGAGTGGAAAGGATCATGGCCCCGCCCGGACGAACCAGAAGGGCGCATTGGCGAATGAACGCCGCCGGTTGCGCGACATGCTCGACAACCTCAAGGCCCAGAACCACATCGAAAAATTCTCCGGCGTCGGCCAACTCCCGCGCCGTGGCGACCCGATAATCGACCTCGACGCCCGCTTCGCGAGCATGGAACATTGCAGTTTTGATCGTTTCCTCGGCCGGATCGACTCCGACCACCCGTGCCCCCAGCCTGGCAAGCGGTTCCGAGACCAGCCCGCCGCCGCACCCAATGTCGAGAATGCGCAAACCCTCAAATGGTTTGAGCGCCGAACAATCACGCTTAAACCAGGCGCAAATTCGTTTACGAATATACTCTAAGCGAACCGGATTGAATTTGTGCAATACGGCGAATTGCCCTTTCGGGTCCCACCATTGCGCGGCAAGTGCGGAGAATTTTTCAATTTCTCCGGGATCAACCGTTGTCGTGAAAACCATGGGCGGATTTTACCCTCTCGGGCTTGCCGACCGACAGTTGGTTACAATGATCGGTCCAGCTCCTTGTAAATTGACTTTCGCTCATGCCGCTGAGTTTATATGATCTGGTCGTCATAACCAATCCCGACCATAAGCGTTCAGGGGAAAATATCACTGTCAGGCCGCAATAACCCTGGGAGTCCTGTTCTCAGCGATGCGATCTTCTCCCGATCCGCAATCGGGGTGGATTATCGGGAATTAACCGCGATCAACACATAAGGCAAGAGATTTGGGTCATGGGCCGTCTGGTCATGAAATTCGGTGGAACGTCTTTGAGCGATATCGAGCGCATCCGTCAGGTGGCGCGTCACATTGTCCGCGAGGTCGAATCCGGCGAGGAGGTCGCGGTTGTGGTCTCGGCAATGGCCGGAGAGACCGACGCCCTGGTCGCAAAGACGCGCGAGGCGTCCCCGTTGCATGACGCCCGCGAATACGATGTCGTGGTCGCCTCCGGCGAGCAGATCAGCGCCGGGCTTCTCGCCATTGTTCTCCAAGACATGGGCGTTAACGCGCGCTCCTGGCAGGGTTGGCAGATTCCACTCCTTACCGATGGCGCGCATGGCGCCGCGCGCATCGAAAATATTGCGGCCGGCGCTATTGCCGAAAGGCTCAGCCGAAGACAGGTTGCCATTGTGACCGGATTTCAGGGGATCGGTCCCGACAACCGCATCACCACCTTGGGCCGGGGCGGCTCCGATACCAGCGCTGTGGCCCTAGCGGCGGCTCTTGATGCACACTGTGATATTTATACCGATGTTGACGGGATTTATACCTCCGACCCACGCATCGTTGCAAAGGCTCGTAAGATTGATAGAATCAGCTATGAAGAGATGCTTGAATTCGCATCGCTTGGCGCCAGGGTTCTGCAAACTCGCTCGGTCGTCCTGGCGATGGCTTACCGGGTTCGGCTTCGGGTCAGGTCGAGCTTTGAGCCTTTCGATGCCCCCGATCAGCACGCGACAGGCGGCGAACGGCTGGGAACGCTCTTATGCAACGAGGATAAAATCGTGGAAAAACAGCTCGTCACGGGTATAACCCATTCCAGGGATGAGGCCAAGGTTACCCTCTTTAGCGTTCCGGACCGGCCGGGGGTCTCAAGCAGCATCTTCAGCCCGCTTGCCGAAGCCGGTATCGATGTTGACATGATCGTGCAGAACATATCGGAGGATGGCGAGCGGGCCAATGTGACCTTCACCTTGCGTGAATCCGCCCTTGCCCAAGCCTTGCGGGTCATTGAACGTCGAAAAACTCAAATCGGCTTTGAGCGCGCGATCGGCGCCGGTGATGTCGCCAAAATATCGGTGGTCGGCCTCGGCATGCACTCTCACGCCGGGGTGGCGGCCCGCATGTTCGCAATTCTCGCCGGGAAAAACATCAATATCCTGGCCATTACAACATCGGAAATTAAAATATCGGTCCTGATTGATGCCGCCTATACCGAACTTGCCGTGCGGACACTGCACAGCGCATACGGGCTGGACCGGGAAGAACGGGTCTAAAATGTCGGGGAAGAGAACCGGTTCCATGGCAAGGCAAAGGCGTAGACGAGAATCGCTCATACGTTCGGCCGTGGAGCCTCCGGGGTGATGGCCGTGCTCGCTACCGGCCCGCGGGTTCTGCTTCGGCGCTTGCGCGAGGCTATGGCGGAGCCTGGGATCGCGCAAAAGCGTCTGGACAGAATCGCCGCGCTCATCGCCTCCAACATGGTTGCCGAGGTGTGTTCGATCTATGTCATGCGCTCGGGCAATCTTTTAGAACTCTATGCCACCAGGGGCCTTAACCCCTCATCGGTACATCATGCGAAACTCGCGGTGGGCAAAGGTCTCGTCGGCCTGATCGCGGCCGAGGCGGAACTCCTTAATCTGCCGAACGCTCAAGGCCATCCGGCCTTCAAATATCTGCCCGGAACCGGCGAAGAAGCTTATCACTCCTTTCTCGGCGTCCCGATTTTGCGCGCCGGTCTGACCCTTGGCGTTCTGGTCGTTCAAAATCGCACCTACCGCCAATATGACGAGGAGGAAGTCGAGGCCCTTCATATCACGGCCATGGTGCTGGCCGAAATTATCGCCTCGGGAGAACTCGAGGACGTGGCTGCCGCCGTCCAAGCCGATGTCGCCCATTTACGCCCCCACCATCTCAAAGGAAAACCCCTGGTCGGCGGGATCGCCCTCGGCCACGCCGTTCTGCATCAGCCGCGCGTGGTGGTGACCAGACTCATTGCGGACGATGTTGCAACGGAACTCACACGGCTTGACCGGGCGATCAGGGCGTTGCGGCGCGCGGTGGATATTATGCTGTCACACCTCGATATGCCCCATGGTGGCGAACACCGCGAGGTGCTCGAGGCCTATCGTATGTTTGCCCATGACCGCGGTTGGGTGAGCCGCATGCGCGAGACGGTGCGGACCGGTCTCACGGCGGAGGCGGCCGTCGAGCGCGTCCAGAGCGATACCCGCGCTCGGATGATGCGCCTGAAAGACCCTTATCTGCGTGAGCGGATGCACGATCTCGACGATGTGGCCAATCGTCTGCTGCGGACGCTGACCGGCCAGACCCGCACTGCCGCTACGGGCCTGTTGCCGAAGGACGCCATTGTCGTGGCGCGGACCATGGGACCGGCGGAGCTACTTGACTATGATCGCGCCAAACTGCGTGGCGTCGCGCTGGAAGAAGCCGGCGAAACCAGCCATGTCGCCATTGTGGCCGATGCTCTCAACATTCCTCTTGTCGGTCAGGCCAGCGGTCTTTCGGATATCGCCGACACAGGCAACCCCATCATTATCGACGGTGGCGATGGGACAATTCACCTGCGCCCGTCGCGGGATATTGAACGAGTCTACACAGAGAAGGTTCGTTTCTACGCCAAACGTCACCGGCAATATTTGAAGCTGCGCGACCGACCGGCCCTCACCCGCGACGGCAAGCACATTCATTTGTCGATCAATGCCGGGCTTTTAGTCGATTTGCCGCATCTTCTTGATTCCAAGGCGGATGGAATCGGTCTGTTCCGGACCGAACTCCAATTTATGATCTCATCCAGATTTCCGCGCATGGGTGAACAGGTCAGACATTATCGCGCCGTATTCGACGCCGCGAAGGGACGCCCCGTGGTGTTTCGCTCGCTTGACATCGGCGCCGACAAGGTCCTGCCGTATTTGCGGAAACCGCATGAGGAGAACCCGGCTCTCGGCTGGCGCGCCCTGCGCATGGCCCTCGACCGGCCGGCGTTGATGGCGTTGCAATTGCGCGCCTTGCTCAAAGCCGCGGGTGGGCAAGAACTCAACCTTATGTTCCCCATGGTGGCACAGGTTGATGAATTTCGCCAGGCACGGACGATGGTTGAAAAAACGCGGCGCTTTCTTGACCGGCACGGACATCGAACCCCGAAGACCATTCGCCTCGGCGCAATGATCGAGGTCCCCTCAATCCTGTGGCAACTTGACCATCTTCTGGCGCTCACCGATTTTATTTCCATCGGCTCCAATGATCTAATGCAGTTTCTGTTCGCTAGTGATCGTGGCAATCCACGGTTGGTCAATCGCTATGATTCGTTGAGCCCGACGATGCTGCGAGTGATTCGCCACATAATAGTGACAGCACGGCGGTTCGATACTCCAGTCCATCTATGTGGCGAGATGGCTGGGCATCCTTTGGAGGCGATGGCGCTCATCGGGCTTGGCCTCACCTCAATCTCAATGGCGGCGTCCGCGATCGGACCGGTTAAAGCCCTGATTCTTGGCCTTGACTCCGGGCGGTTGCACAACTTTCTTCTGCCGCTTCTCGACGCCGACGAGCCCAGCCTGCGCCCGCGGCTTGCGGCGTTTGCCGATAAATTCAACCTTGCGGTGTGAGGCTTAAGGCGCGTTCACCTCTCGCTTACCTTTACGCGCCACTGTGGGGCGCCAAGGCTGTTTCGGGCCGCATAATGACCGAGAATTGGGAATCCATACCGCATATTCCGTGAGAAGACGTAAACAAGCCCATGAATCCCGTCGATCAGAATTCCACGCATGGAAGGCAACCAATCTCGGCCGCCACTCGTTGCAAAAGTCCTGGCTTCACGGCCAATCCGGCCGGAGAGGTCGGTTGGTTCCTCAAGCGCGAGCGTAAGCGATATGGGTGCTCGCTCAAAGCCGCTGCACAGGCGGTGGGCATTCATCCCCGTTACCTTACTGCCATCGAAAATGGAAAGATTGCACGCCTGCCCGAGAACAACGAGGTCGTGCGCTATGTCTGCATTTATGCGCGCTATCTCGGTTTCGAGCCTGAACCTCTTGCACGCCATTATCTTTCCATATTGGGATGTGCGCAAAAAGGCGAGGGTTATGGGCGGGCATCCAGACTCCCTCATGGTTCGGCAAAAATCGGGTTATTCTCTGAAACCCATTCCGGATGGGAAGGTTTTCTGAGCTGGGGAATTGTCGTTCTGGCCGTCTTTATCGGTGCGCTCAACGCCATCACACAACCCACTACAGGCGGTGCAACGCCGCCATGGCGACAAACGCAAGACGGTTTTGTTCCCCAAGGTAGCGATTCCCTCACCTCCGCCGACCGCGCCTTGGACAATGGCCTTGATCCCAGTCACCCCGCGCAGCTGAGCCACCGTGACGAATTTGTGGCGTCGATTCTTCGCACTGTGCCGGTTTCCGACAGGCCAGAATCGCCCATATTGGCAAACCTTGAAATACCGGCGGAGCGTCCGCATCTCACGGGCGCGGGTGAATAATCCGCCTTTTGTGCTATCCTGCGACAATGTAAGGTCCTTGCTCAAAGGACAAGCGCGCCGCAGTGAAGGGGTTTGCCCGCAACGGATCATGGACCCTTGACCGGTTATGGATTGCAGTATGCTGGAGAATGACAAGCTTAAGCGGATGATGTCGCGATTCCGCGATATTGAAGCTAAGCTTTCAACAAGCTCCGACAGGGAAGAATTCATTCGGCTTTCCAAGGAATATGCCGAAATCGAGCCCATCGCCAACGCCTTCGAGGCGCTGTGCGAGGCAAACCGCGAACGGGCGGCTTTGCGGGATATGGCGACGCAGACCGATGATGCCGCATTTGCCGAACTTGCGCGCCAGGAGATAGAGACCGTGGACAAGCGCATGAACGCGCTGGCGGATGAACTTAAACTCTTGCTCCTGCCGAAGGACAAGGCCGACAACAGGAATATTATTCTGGAAATCCGCGCCGGAACCGGCGGCAACGAGGCGGCCTTGTTTGCGGGCGACCTGTTTCGCATGTATCAACGCTATGCCGACCTCAAGGGCTGGACGGTGGAGGTCTTGTCGGCAAGCGAGGCCGAAATCGGTGGGTACAGGGAGATTTGCGCGGCCGTCAGCGGGGAAGATGTGTTCTCGCGGCTGAAATATGAATCGGGCGTCCATCGCGTGCAGCGCGTGCCTGCGACCGAATCCCAGGGTCGTATCCACACCTCCGCCGCAACGGTTGCCATATTGCCCGAGCCGGAAGAATTCGACATCGAGATTGCGGACAAGGATCTGCGTATTGACGTTTTTCGCTCAAGCGGCCCGGGAGGCCAGTCCGTCAACACCACCGACAGCGCGGTGAGGATAACGCATCTTCCGACCGGCATTGTCGTTAGCCAGCAAGACGAGAAATCGCAACATAAAAACCGCGCCAGAGCCATGAAAGTGCTGCGGGCGCGTCTTTACGAGCGCGAGCGCGAGCGCCTGGATGCCGAACGCTCCGCCGCGCGTCGCGGGCAGGTCGGGTCCGGCGACCGATCGGAGCGGATCCGCACCTATAATTTTCCGCAAGGCCGCGTCAGCGATCACAGAATTAATCTGACGCTCTACAAACTTCAGCAGGTTTTGTCGGGCGAGGCGCTCGATGAAATCATCGAATCCCTAGTGACGCACTATCGCGCTCAGATCCTGGCCGCGCAAGGATTATCGATCATTTCCACGGGCTTGCGCGATGATTCCCCGATCGCTCACGGGAAGGGTGAATGATGGGTGTGACCGTTGAGCAAGTCAGAGGGATGGGTGTGCGCGTGACAACAGAGCAGGCGCCGTCGGATTTAAACGGGCTTTACCGTCTGGCGCGAACGCAGCTGAGGCAGGCTGCCTTGACAACGGCCGACCTCGACGCGCGTCTTCTTGTTTGCGCCGCTCTTGGCGAGGACCGGATGAGTATTCTACGTTATCCCGACCGCCCGGTCAGCCGCGAGGAATGCGACCATTGCGCCGGCCTGATCGCGCGGCGTCTTTCGGGAGAGCCGGTCTCACGCATTCTCAATAAACGCGAATTCTGGGGCCTGCCATTTGCATTGAGTCCGGCAACGCTCGATCCGCGCCCCGATACCGAAACCATTGTCGCCGAGACGCTTGAACTCCTGTCCCGTCAATCGCCACGACGACCGAAACCCCGTATCCTCGATCTCGGGACGGGAAGCGGGTGCATCCTGCTGGCGCTGTTGCACAGCCTGTCCGATGCCTGGGGCGTCGGCACCGATCGCTCACACCAAGCAATTGCCACCGCGCATGACAACAGTGTAAGGCTCGGTCTCAAGGCACGTGCGTCTTTTGTCTGCTGCGACTGGGATGGCGCGGTAAACGGCCCTTTCGATGTCATTGTTGCCAATCCGCCTTACATTCCAACGGGTGATATTGCCAGGCTGATGCCGGAGGTTTTGAAATTCGACCCGATCATGGCGCTTGATGGCGGGACAGATGGTCTTGCCGCCGCCCATCAAATCATCCCGATGGCATGGCAAAAGCTCCGCCCCGGCGGGTGGTTCGTCATGGAAATTGGTGCGGGCCAGGCAAAACAGGTTTCGGCCTTGTTCAGCCAGACGGGGTTCCGGCCGGACCCCGCTATTTCGCCTCACAGGCGCGATTTAGCAGGCCATATCCGTGTGGTAACAATGCAACGACCTGCATAAAATTCTTGGTTTAATGAAAATGAAACTTGAAAACCGTCCATAAATCACTACATTGGCAGCGAGAGAGTTGGAGATCAGAGTAACCGAGTCAGTCTCCGGAAGGTCGATTCCGAGCCATGCGCAGCTGTAGGGGCTGTCGTTTGCAGAGTTTGAGGCCTCACTCTTTCAGCCTTGATGCGGTTGTTTTGATCTCCCCTGATCATCCCTTTGGCGACAGATTTCGCGGCGTTTCCGTGTGAAAACGGAAGCCGGCCCTCAGACCGCTGTTTTGGTGTGGTCTCGGGAGAAGGCCAAGCAGAGCTTATACTGTCATCGTAGTGTCTTTGAGGTGCCGCAGGGCTTTTTCGGGAATATTCGAGTCCAGTGTTGGCCTCAACCCCCCGACGGAACGTGATGGTCGGCATGGAGCCGACCAGAGACAAATTCTGTCCTTTGCGCTGCGGTAAGATATAATGGCGTAACTGGCCGTGCCGGAAGTCACGAATTGAGGCAAAGAGCCGCATACGGGGTCTTGACCTTGAGAGTTACAGTGTTAACCCGAAATTATTATCATGAATGAGCCTTTCAAATCCATGAGACACGTTCAACAAAACAAGCGTTCGCGCAGCAGGGGCCGGCGCCAGCCAAACCCGTCCGGTCAGGTGTTTGAATCAAGCGGTCCGAATGTGAAAATCCGGGGCACAGCGTCGCATATTTCCGAAAAATACCTTAATCTCGGTCGGGACGCTCAGTCTTGTGGAGATAGCGTCGCTGCGGAAAATTTCTTCCAGCATGCCGAGCACTATTCCCGCATCATCGCCACTGCACAGCTCCCCTGCACGCAACGTAAATCTCTATACCCTCCCCGCGTGGAAATCGCGCCGCACTATCAATACACCAATGATGATGAAACGGCAGATCATGCCGGGCCCGATAATGCGGCGGTCAGTGTCGGTAATGGTGAAGTGAACACAGTAGGCGACAGTGACTGGAACCAGTCCCCCGAGATAGCGACTCCGGACGATAACGTGGCAGTGGTTCAAAAACAACCGGCCGAGGGTAAGGATGAGTCGCACCAGCAGATGGTTCTCGCCGATGAGGGTAGAGCTGATGCAAAACCGGTTCGCACGATACGGCGTAGAATCATGCGCACGCGAACCACTAGGCGTCGCCCGGCTGCTCCGGTAGCCATCAGAAACAGGGCTAAAGGCAAGGCTGAAAATTCCGCGCCGAAAAAAAGCCTGGATGCGGATAGCGAGATCGGTACGATCCCCCGCGATAATAACCGGGAAGATACTGTTCCGTTGTCCGGTTAAGGTATGGAACGGCCAGTTCCATCCTCCGCATAAAAGCAACCGAGCACTTTCGTCATCTTCCGGTTTGCGATGTCTCCTGCGGGGAGATACTTGCCTTTCCAGCGACGCGGTTTCTTAGAGCACCGTTTGATTCGATTGAATCGAACCGGCGCTCTTAAGCTCTTTATTTCGTCCGTATAATCTTATTCGCCTCGGCTCTCGCCTGGCAAGCTCGGGTTATGCTCTAGCCCCGACGACTGAGGCGATGGCACAAATCAAGGAGCTGTTCGCGATTACGGTAAGCGATGCGCAATTCTCCGCCATGGTCGCTCTTGCGACGAATTGAAACTCTAAGGCCCAGCGCTTGCGACAAACCACTTTCGAGATTCGAGGCGTCGGGATATGCCGGCATGTCCGGTTTCAGGGCCAAATCCCCAGTCAACATGGTATCGCCCCTTTTCCTGTTGTTACGAACCAAGGTTTCGGTCTGTCTCACAGACAGATTCAGGGTAGTCACTTGATCGGCAAGAGCATCGGGATTTTGTGCCGCGGCCAGTGCGCGAGCATGCCCGGTTGTCAACACCTGGTTTTTCAGCATGCCGCGTATTTTATCGGAAAGCCCGAGAAGTCGGACGGTATTGGCTATGTGGCTGCGACTTTTGCCGAGCGTATCGGACAGTTGCTGCTGGGTATAATGATATTCATTCATGAGACGACGATAGCCCTGGGCTTCCTCCAACGGATCGAGGTCGGTACGTTGGATATTTTCCATGAGCGCAACTTCCAGAGCCTCGGCATTAGATAATTCGCGAATGATAACCGGAACCATTGAAAGCCCGGCCCTGCGAGCGGCGTACCAGCGCCGGTGTCCAGCGATAATCTCGCAACGGGTGTCATGACCGGCCAGGTGACGCACAAGAAGGGGCTGCAACACCCCTTTGCCGCGCAAGGATTGGGTCAATTCTTCGAGTTGTTCTTCAGGGAAATCGCTGCGTGGATTATTCGGACTGGGTTGCAAGGCCTCTACCGGCAACTGTTGCAAATCGCGGACAGGCTCGCGATCGGCTGGAAGCGGTTTACGCCCTTCGACCTCCTTGCCGATAAGGGCCGTCAGTCCACGACCCAACCGTTTTTTGCCATATTGCGTCATCTGCGTCCCCATATATAAATATCGTCGATGTCAGCGACCCCGGCTTCCGGACGCCATGCGCAGGCCGCGTTCGCGCTGAATAATCTCCGCCGTAAGGCGAATATAGGCCTTTGAGCCTGCACATTTGTCGTCATACAACAAAACCGGCCGGCCATGGGAGGGCGCTTCGCATACACGGATATTGCGCGGAATCGCGGTCTCATAAACGCGCCCGCCGAAAAACGCCCGAACATCTCGTTCAACCTGTTGCGACAGGCTGTTGCGGCGATCGAACATCGTCAGGACAATGCCTTGTACATTGAGCCGGGGATTGAGACTGCCACGCACATGCTCGATCATTTCGACGAGCTGAGCAAGCCCCTCCAATGCGAAAAATTCACATTGCAAGGGAACGATAACCGCATCGGCGGCGCACAGGGCGTTGATCGTCAGCAGATTTAACGACGGTGGACAATCGATCAGTATGTAGGAGTAGTCCCGCCGTGGATTCCTTGCCCGCGCTGAACGCGTCGCCATGGCGTCAATAGCTCCGGCTAGACGATGGGTTCGCCCGTCGGCCGAAGCCAGTTCAGACTCCAAACCGAGAAGATCCATCGTTGACGGCGCACAATCGAGCAAGGGGATGTCCGACTCGAGGATATTGTCTTCCAGCAGCGCTTCTCCCATAAAAGTGTGATGGATTGAAGCCCTGCCAGTCGCACGGTCCATGCCAAGCCCACTGCCGGCATTGCCTTGCGGATCGAGGTCGATGATAAGAACCCGCTCGCCCGTTGCGGCAAAGGCGGTACCGAGATTGATGGCGGTCGTCGTCTTCCCAACACCGCCTTTCTGGTTTGAAATCGCCAGCACCCGCGGAGAATCCAGCGATGCCATACCGTCATATCGTCTGTCACCGGCACAATCGGACACGCGCCAGCCCCCTTACGATCAGGACAAAGCCTGAAGGCTCGACCGCGCTGGCACAGGATTGCGCATCGATAGTCCAGAACTGGGCAGCTTGCCTTAATTCCCTACCGAGATGCCGACCCTTCGGAAACACTCCGACAGCTCCTCCCCCGATAAACCGCGCGGTCAGCTCAAACAATCGCGGCAATGGCGCCAAGGCTCGTGCACAGACAATATCGGGTTGACCACCGAGATCGTCGATTGTTATATTCTCCACTCGCGCGGCATGAAGTTCTGCCGGGACGTTCAAAAGACGCACCGCCTCACGCAAAAAGGCGCATTTCCTTTGATTGCTCTCTACCAGATGAACTTTCACCCGCAGGCGGCCCGCCAAGGCAATTGCCAGAATGAGGCCTGGGATGCCCCCTCCACTGCCAACATCAAGGAGGATTCGGGTTGTCCGAGGGATATAACGCAGAAGCTGTAGACTATCCGCGACATGGCGCGACCATATGGCAGGCACTGTGGCCGAGCCGACCAGACAGGCCGCTTGATTCCATTGTTTCAGCAGGCGGACAAAGCGATCCAGAGTTTCGGTTGTTTCACGTGAAACACCAAAAGCATCGGCCATTGCTTCCGCAGTGGTCAGAGGCGGAAAAGATGAGTTCCGCGCTTTCGTCATCATGCCTCGCGCCCATCTGCGCCATGTCGGCGCAGATGGGCCGACAAAACACTCAAAGCCGCCGGGGTTACCCCGTCAATGCGCGCCGCCTGGCCGAGGGTCGCCGGCTGAAAGGCGGCAAATTTCTGGCCCATCTCAGTTGACAACCCGCAAATGGCACCATAATCGGTCCCCGCCGGAATAGCCCGCTGTTCATCACGGCGGAAGGCGGCAATATCCGCTTCTTGACGATCCATATAACCGGCATAGAGCGCGTCGATTTCGAGCTGTTCCACGGCAAAGGCCGGCAATGTGTGAAGCTCGGGCCAAATTGCGCCAAGTTGCTTGAACGTGACATCGGGAATGGCCAAAAGCTCCATCACGGAGCGGCGAATCCCGTCGCGATTGACTTTAATCGCGTATCGGCTAGCTTCATCTGGCGTCAGAATCAGGCGGGCGGCCATTTTCCGCGCTTTGTCCAGATCCCGTATTTTATCGGCAAAGGCTCCGGCGCGAGGCGATTTCACCAGGCCCCATTTTATGCCGATCGGCGTCAAGCGCTGATCGGCATTGTCGGCTCGCAGGCTCAGACGATATTCCGCGCGCGAGGTAAACATCCGGTAAGGCTCGGTGACGCCGCGCATGATCAGATCATCGATCATGACCCCTATATAGGCCCTGGAGCGGTCGAGGATCGCCGCCTCCATCCCGGCCGCATGGCGGGCTGCGTTCAGCCCGGCCATCAATCCTTGAGCCGCGGCCTCTTCGTAGCCGGTGGTCCCGTTGATCTGACCGGCCAGAAACAATCCCGGCAAAAACTTGCACTCAAGACCCGCCGTCAACTGCCGCGGGTCGATGTAATCATATTCCACGGCATAACCGGGCTGGAGGATCGCAGCTCTTTCAAGTCCGCGAATGGTTCTCACCAAATCCCGTTGAATCCCGCGCGGCAGCGAGGTCGAAACGCCGTTGGGATAGATCGTATGATCCTGCAACCCCTCCGGTTCGAGGAAAATCTGGTGCGAATTGCGGTCGCGAAACCGCACGACCTTGTCTTCGATCGAGGGGCAATAGCGCGGACCCGCACTCTCGATCCGGCCCGAGTAAATCGGCGAGCGCGAGAGGTTGTCCTCAATAACGGAATGCGTTCGCCTATTGGTCGCGGTCAGAAAACAACTCACCTGTGATGTCGTAATCTCCCCGGTTAGAAAAGAAAATGCGACTGGGGGGTTATCGCCTCTCTGCTCCTCCAGAATGGACCAATCGATGGTTCGGCCGTCAAGACGCGGCGGGGTTCCGGTCTTGAGGCGGCCCATGGCAAGCCCCATGCTGCGAAGGCGCTTCGACAGGGCGAGGCACGGGCCCTGTCCCATGCGCCCGGCCGGGCGGCATAGCTCGCCGATATGGATGAGTCCCCCCAAAAATGTGCCGGTGGTTAGCACAACGCCACCGCCACGGACCCGACTTCCGTCTTGCAGAACCACCCCTTCAACCCGGCCCGTTGCATCGACAACCAGATCGACGACCTCGCCTTCGGCAATCTCGAGCCCCGACGTCCGTGCAAGCTCGGCCTGCATGGCGTCCTTATACAATCCGCGGTCGGCTTGCGCCCTTGGCCCCCTGACCGCAGGGCCCTTGCCGCGATTGAGCAGACGAAACTGGATTCCCGCGGCGTCGCCGACCCGGCCCATAAGACCGTCAAGACTGTCGATCTCGCGGACAAGATGGCCCTTGCCAAGCCCACCAATGGCCGGGTTGCATGACATGGTCCCGATGGTCTCTCTGCGCTGGGTTATCAGCACGGTTCGCGCCCCCAGCCTCGCCGCCGCCGCCGCCGCCTCACAGCCCGCATGTCCACCGCCAACAACAATAACATCGGCTTTCGGGTTTAGCATGTTATCCATCCCTTGCCCTCCGGCGCCAAAACCCTTTGGAGAATCTTCTGAAGCCGTGAGAGACCCGAAACCTGCGAATACCGACGGCAGCCCCCGTAGCTCCGGAATCCCACAACGTTAAAGCCTGTCTGACTGGTCAACCGCTGTTTCACGTGAAACAATTGCCTGAGTGGTCTTGCGAATCCATCCCCTATTTTCCCACACAAAAATCGCGGAAGATAACGTCGAGAAGATCGTCAACATCCACCCGGCCCACAATACGGCCGAGAGCACGGGCCGCCCGGCGCAAATCCTCTGCCGCCATTTCCGGCCCCAGAGCAAGCGCCGGACGAACGCGATCAAGATGGTTCAGACACTCCCGCAAGGCAGCACGATGCCTCGACTGTGTCATAATCACGTCTTCCCCCTTACCGAGAAAGGCCTTGGCGCGATCGGTAAGACTGGCGGTCAATCGATCGAGTCCCTCTCCGGTCAGGGCCGATACTCCTATGGTTTCCGCCCCAAGGGGAGCACCTGCGATCGCGAAATTATCGTCCTTTATCAGATCGACCTTATTCAAAACCCATAAGGCGGAACTGTCAACCAACGGGTGGGGAGCGTTTTCGGGGATAGTCCGGTCGTCGGGGCTGGTAACCCACATCGTGATATCGGCCTTGCGCAGACAGGATTCGGTACGCATCATGCCCTCACGCTCGACAATATCGCGCGTTGCCTCGCGCAAACCGGCCGTATCGGCCAAAATCAGCGGATAACCCTCCAGATCGAGATGAACCTCAAGCACGTCACGTGTCGTACCCGCTTGTTCG
This sequence comes from Hyphomicrobiales bacterium, assembly GCA_036881905.1. Taxonomy (GTDB): domain Bacteria; phylum Pseudomonadota; class Alphaproteobacteria; order Rhizobiales; family Im1; genus JBAJNN01. The sequence goes on from JBAJNN010000006.1 coordinate 77,104, forward strand.
GTGACGATGGCAACATCACGGCGGGAAAGTCGATTGAGCAGACTCGATTTGCCGACATTCGCTCGCCCGGCAAGAACGACATAAAGACCCTGGCGCAGGCGTTCGCCGCAACGTTCATCGTCCATATGGGCACGAATCGCCGCGCTCATACGCTCCGCATGCAAGGCAATGCCCGCCGACAGGTCGGCGGGGATATCCCCTTCATCGGGAAAGTCGATTTCAGCCTCGATTTCGGCCATCATCGCGATCAGTTGTCGGCGCCAGCCTTCATAGAGCGTGCCCAAAACACCGCACATCTGACGCAGAGCCTGCCGTCTTTGCATCTCGGTGCGCGCATTTGTCAGATCGGCAACGCCCTCAACCGACGTCAGATCAAGGCGGCCATTTTCAAAGGCGCGACGGGTAAATTCCCCCCTTTCCGCGGGGCGGGTACCGGCGACCTGGCCTATCGAATCGAGAATCGCGGTTATGACGGCCAAACCGCCATGGACCTGAAACTCAACCATATCCTCGCCGGTGAATGTCGCCGGTCCCGGCAGCCGGAGCACAAGCCCATGGTCCAGAACTTCGCCACTTTCGGAATGCATGATCCTGCGCAGCGTGGCGCGGCGGGGCCGGAGCTTAGAGCGAACCATGCGATCAAGGACTTCGCCGCTTGCCGGTCCGGAGACCCTGATGACCGCCACGCCCGCACGCCCCTGGCCGGAAGATAGAGCGAAAATCGTATCACCACCAGCGGTTACGCCATGTTTGGCAGACTCTTCATCCATTGCATCCGAACCATTTCACCCCGTCGCTGAAAGATCGCTATAGCAATAAAAGCTCGGGGGGCGAAATCAGGTATTCATTGACGCAAAGAAAGCCTTATTGTCCTTTGTTTGCCGCAGCTTATCGAGCAGAAATTCTATGGTGTCGATTGTCCCCATAGGAGCAAGGATACGCCGCAACACATAAACCTTTTTCAGGAGTTGCGGGGGCACCAGAATTTCTTCCTTGCGGGTCCCCGAACGCAAAATATCCATCGCCGGGAAGACACGCTTGTCGGCAACCTTGCGATCGAGAACAATTTCACAATTGCCGGTGCCCTTGAATTCCTCGAAAATCACCTCGTCCATGCGGCTGCCGGTCTCGATAAGAGCCGTTGCGATAATCGTCAACGAGCCGCCATGCTCGATATTGCGCGCCGCGCCGAAGAAGCGTTTTGGTCGTTGCAGGGCATTGGCGTCGACCCCCCCCGTCAAAACCTTGCCGGAAGATGGAACGACCGTATTATAAGCCCGCCCCAGCCGGGTGATCGAGTCAAGCAGAATGACCACGTCGCGACCATGTTCGACCAGGCGCTTGGCCTTTTCTATGACCATCTCGGCAACCTGGACGTGACGCGTGGCCGCTTCATCAAAAGTCGAGGAGATCACTTCGCCCTTAACCGAGCGTTCCATATCGGTGACCTCCTCCGGGCGTTCGCCAACCATAACGACAATGACGTAACACTCCGGATGGTTGGTGGTGATGGAGTGAGCGATATTCTGCAGAAGAATGGTTTTTCCAGTCCGCGGCGGAGCGACGATCAATGCGCGTTGTCCCTTGCCGAGAGGAACAACCAGATCGATGACACGTCCGCTCATATCTTTTTTGGTCGCGCCCGTAACTTCCATCTCCAGCCGTTCTTCGGGATAAAGTGGCGTCAGATTATCGAAATGAATTTTATGTCTGGTTTTGTCCGGCGCGTCGAAATTGATTTTGTTGACCTTGAGGAGGGCAAAATAGCGCTCGCCCTCCCTGGGGCTGCGGATCTGTCCCTCAACGGTATCGCCGGTCTTGAAACTGAAGCGGCGGACCTGGCTGGGGCTGACATAAATATCATCGGGGCCGGGCAGATAATTGGCGTCTGGCGAACGTAAAAAGCCGAATCCATCCTGAAGCACCTCGACAACACCGGATCCGGTGATCTCCACATCCTGCCGCGCGAGATTTTTCAAAATAGCAAACATAAGCTCTTGCTTGCGCAATATGCTCGCATTCTCTATGTCGAGCTTTTCCGCGAGCTCAAGAAGCTCGCTGGGTGTTTGCTTCTTGAGAAGTTGTAACTCGATTTCCTTGGTGTCGTTAAGATCAATCATGGTATGATATCCGGGCCTCTAAACCCTTGTGGAGCTGATGGGAAGGGGAAAGGGAAGGTTTACGTTGGGCAAGCTGAAACGCAAGGGTTCTCAACCCTATGCCGATCCCACCAAGACGGTCAAATCGGCCTGACGACCGCTAGAATGACGATGGCAATGACGACCAGGGTCGGTATCTCATTAATGATTCTGAAAAATTTTGCGCTGTGCGTATTACGGCCTTTGCGAAACAGATGAACCTGACGGGCTATATAGCCATGATAGAGGCTCAAGACAAGCGCAAGAAACAATTTTATCGGTAGCCACAAACCGCTTGAGAATAAAGTCCCCCCGGTCACAAAGAGAATGAGCAATCCGAAAAGCCAGCTCGCCGCCATCGCCGGCGTAGTGATAACATACAGAAGCCGGTATTCCATCACCTTAAAGGTTTCCGACTGATCACTCCCCTCGAGCGCCGCGCAATGATAGACCATAAGCCGCGGCAGATAAAACAGCCCGGCCATCCAGGCAATGACCGAGATAACATGAAACGCCTTGAACCAGAGGTAATAGGCCGATATGGCAAGCATCTGCAAGAGTTGAAATATTGGGTCACAACCCGTCATTGCGCCGCACACGCGCGATCATACGATTAACATGCTCAATCGGCGTTGACGGCAAAACACCGTGGCCAAGATTAAAAATATGACGCTCCGCCGGTAAGGCCGCTGTCAGCCTGTCAACGGAATGATCAAGAGTTGCACCGCCCGCCAGCAGAATCACCGGGTCGATATTACCCTGAATCACGGTATTCGCCAACAGGTGATCACACAGCCACTCTGGCGCCACGCCGGCATCGACGCTAAGCGCACTCACCGCGGTTCTTTCGGCAAAATGCTCATATGCGATCCCGACTCTGCGGGGAAAGCCGATGATCGGAACATCACGGTGACGCGCGCGCAGCATGGTTGCCATTCGCGCAACCGGTTCCACGCACCAGCGTGTGAATTGGGTTGCCGGCAAATCGCCGGCCCAACTATCGAAAATCTGCACCACTTGTACGCCTGCCGCAAGCTGCGCCGACAGGTAATCGACAGAGACCTCAACCAGCATATTGATGAGGGAGATGAACCATTCTTCGCCTCGACAGGCGGCGAGACGCGATTTCAGACGGTCGGGAGACGAACCGCCTTCGATCATATAGCTCGCAACCGTCCAAGGCGCACCGCAAAAGCCGATTAGAGCAACATGCTGAGGAATCTGCGCGGCCACCTGGCGAATGGTTTCCATGATCGGCGATAAATGCTCTTCGGCCTTCGTAACGTCAAGAGTGTCGAGGGAGGATGCATCGCATATGGCCGACAGCACCGGACCTTCGCCATGCTGGAAGGAAAGCTCGGCGCCCAGGGCTTGAGCAACAACCAGAATATCGGAGAAAACGATCGCCGCATCGAGATCGAAGCGTTTCAGCGGTTGCAACGTCGCTTCGCAAGCCAGTTCCGGCGTGTAACACAGATCAAGGAAAGATCCAGCCTTTTCACGCAATTCTCGATATTCGGGAAGATAGCGGCCGGCTTGACGCATCATCCAGACTGGGCGTCTCCACGGAACCTCCCCTCTTAATACCGCTAAAAGGGCTTTTTTCTCGCTTTTGTTGCTCATTGCTCCTGGGTGTTTCTGCTATCGAGGTATGTAAGGATGCCTCCAGCTTGAACAGAAGCTTTATCAGCTTAATGTCTCTGTTGGACCTGTGAGTTATGGGGATTGTCGGCTATTAACATGTGGTCCACATATCATGAAACGGTCTTCGATATGTAGAGCCCGATCCAACCAGTTTAACAGTCGATTGACGAATCTTAATGATAGGTTAAGGTCTTGATCGTCAGCGGCGGACAGTTATCCCACAACTCATCCACAATGAAACCCACAAGCTTATTAACTCTTTGTTAACCCTGTTGACGATCATGGTTTGCCCATCCACAATCGGTAATGTGGTGAACAAATAATCCGGGCCCCATGAATGAACAGCCCCGTTATGTCCGTGGCAATCCGGTTTTCCATATTTTGTCCTCCGACTGTGAGATATCCTTTCCATGGGAGCGCCGGTCAGACCAGCCTGTCACATGCATTTGATCTCGGACTCGACCGGGGAGACGCTCAATGTCGTCGCCCGCGCGGCGGCGGCCTATTATCAGCATTTTCGTCTGATTGAACGAACCTATGCTCTGGTGCGTGGGCCGGAGCAGCTGAGGAGCGTTCTTCGCAAGGTGGAATCCAACCCGGGAATTGTGCTTTTCACCCTGGTCGATGGGGAATTGCGCGACCGGCTTGAGGCGCGCTGTCTTGAAGTTGGGGTTCCCTGCATCTCGGTTCTCGATCCGGTGGTCGCGGCTCTTGCCGCTTATCTCAACACCTCGCCGAAGCCTGCCGCGGGCGCTCAACACACGCTCAATACCGAATATTTCAACCGCATTGAGGCTCTGGACTATGCCATGCTGCATGATGATGGCCGCCATTCCGAAACGCTCGATATCGCCGATGTCATTCTCATTGGCGTCAGCCGGACGTCGAAAACCCCGACAAGCATGTATCTGGCCAATCGTGGACTCAAAGTCGCCAATATTCCCGTTATCGCCGGGCTACCCCTGCCGCAAATACCGGATGAGACCAACGCGCCGCTTGTTGTCGGGCTTGTCGCCGCCCCCTTGCGGATCGCTCAAATCCGCCGCAATCGTCTGATTTCGCTCAATCAGGGCGATGAAACGCCGTATCTGGATCATCGGACCATTCGTAAGGAGCTTCTGGCGACCAAATCCTTGTGTTTGGAAAAAGACTGGCCGGTGATCGATGTCACCCGCCGGTCCATAGAGGAGACCGCCGCCGCCATTCTCAATCTGCTCTCCGCACGCCGAAACGAGAAGAGAGTCGGTCCTTGAAAATGCAGGCTCTGTGTCAAAACGCCGTGATATTGGCTTCAGCCAGTAAGACCCGCCGCCAGCTCCTGGAGAGAGCCGGTTTGGATTTTCGTGTCATTCCTGTGTCCGTTGATGAGGAGCACATAAAATCGCGGTTGCGCGAACATGGTATTGACGATAACCCGGCCGATTTTGTGTGTGCCCTTGCCCATGCCAAGGTCCTCGACGTTTCGCGTCGTCATCGTGACTCTGTGATTATCGGCGCCGATCAAATTCTGTTGCATGATGGGCGAATTCTTGACAAGCCTGATTCGGTGGAAACCGCACGTAAGCAACTCTTGAGCCTGCGCGGGCGTTCGCATCGGCTGATGAGCGCCGTCGCCTGCGCCTGTCTTGGCGAAATCGTTTGGACTCATTGTGAACAGGCGCGGTTGACGATGCGTCATTTTACCGAAGAATTTCTTGAGTCTTATCTCGAACTTAATGGGCCGGGCGTCTGCGAGAGTGTCGGCGGTTACAGGCTGGAGGGGCTTGGGCTGCAACTGTTTGAGACGGTGGAAGGGGATTATTTCACCATATTGGGCCTTCCCCTCCTGGCATTGCTGGGTTTTCTGCGCGACCGATCGATCCTGGCGCTCTAGCTGTGGAGCCTCAATAGGTTGTCCTTGTTTAGGCCGAGGCGACTGATTGGGGTTTGATCTTTTATTGCACCGTGTGGTCGATGCCAATTGTAGAGGGGGATCCACACGGGCAGGTCTGCGGCGCGCTGATCTGA
>JBAJNN010000007.1:0-81747 GCA_036881905.1 Hyphomicrobiales bacterium
CTTTTTTCCAAACCCACGAAAAAATGCGGCCAAAACATCGGAAAAGCACCAGCTGATCCGGATTTTTGACGACCGATTCGCGTCTGTGGCCATTGAAAATACTCGCATTGCCATGGTGCTTGTCCGTAATGATCATAAGAGACGCCTTGCCGTGACGCGTCAAAGGAGACGATATCATGAAGATGAGGACACTTGACCAAGGGATCGAGGTTTCGGCGCTTGGTCTGGGATGCATGGGCATGAACCAGGCTTACGGCCCCTATGATGAAGCAGAGTCAATAAAGACCCTTCATCGGGCGGTGGATCTTGGGGTGACTTTTTTCGATACGGCTGAGGTTTATGGCCCCTATCGCAACGAGGAATTGTTGGGCCGCGCCTTTGCCGGAATGCGCGACCGGCTGGTGATCGCCACGAAGTTCGGGTTCACCTTCGATGCGATTGTCGGGGATGACGCCGCCATTACCGGCACGGATGGTTGTCGCGAGCAGGCGAAAGTGGTCGCGGAGGCTTCACTTAAACGGCTCGGGATGGATATGATCGACCTCTATTATTTGCATCGGGTCGACCCGGAGGCGCCGATCGAAGAGAGCGTTGGCGAAGGCCTCTCCTTCCCCTATCGACCGCTTACCCTGGACTTTCCCGGAAAAAGTGGAGGGACTTTCTGATAGCGTTTGACGCAACAGGAGGACCGGATGGGCAAGAGAGAGCGCAAGACATTCAGCGAAGATTTCAAGAAGGAAGCCGTCCGGCTGACGGAAAACCAGTGGGCGCACGATCGGCCAGGTAGCGCAGGATTTGGGACTTGGCCTGTCGACGTTGACCCGCTGGAAGCGGCAATCCCGGGAAGCGGACCTGCTGGCAGGCCCACACGAGGATACAGCCAAGGAGCTGGCACGGTTGCGCAAGGAAAAAGACATTCTCCGTCAGGAGCGCGAGATCCTCAAACGGGCCGCAACTTTTTTCGCCAGGGAGGGAAGTCGATGAGATTTAAGCTCATCGATGAGGCGAAGAAGGAATTCCCCGTGCATCGCCTGTGCACCGTTCTTGGCGTCAGCGAGAGCGGATATTTTGCCTGGAAGGGCCGACCGGCCAGTCGCCGGCAGAATGAGGATATGGTCCTGCTGGCGCATATCCGTTCGCAATTCGCCACGTCCAATGAGACCTATGGTGCGCCGCGCATGCATGTCGAGCTCAAGGAAGACGGTCTTGATGTCGGGCGGCATCGCGTTGCCCGGCTGATGCGCGACAATGGCCTGAAGGCTCTGCAGAAACGTCGCTACAAGAAGACGACCGACAGCAGTCATGGCGGTCCGGTGACCGCCAATCTCCTCGACCAGGACTTCAATTGCGACGGCCCCGATCAGAAGTGGGGCGCCGACATCAGTTACATCTGGACGACCGAGGGCTGGCTCTATCTGGCGATCGTGCTCGACCTTTATTCCCGGCGCATTATCGGCTGGGCGACGAGCGATCGTTTGAAGAAGGATCTGGCCCTCAATGCGCTGCGGCGCGCAATTGCCCTGCGACAACCGTCTCCCGGCCTGATCCAGCACACCGACCGCGGCAGCCAATATTGTTCGCATGACTATCAGCGGCTGTTGAAGGCGCACGGTATCATCGCGTCGATGAGCGGCAAGGGCAATTGCTACGATAACGCAATGGTGGAAACGGTGTTCAAGACGATCAAGAACGAGCGGGTCTGGAGGACGATCTTCCAGACCCGCACCGCTGCCGAAATCGCCCTTGGCCGATATATCGACGGCTTCTACAATCCACGTCGGCGACATTCCGCTCTGGGATACAAATCGCCGGTATCATTCGAGGCCGAAATGGCCATCACAGAGTGAAAGCCTCTCCACTAAATCCGGGCAAGTCCACCCGAACCTCTGTCGGCCTCTGACTCTTGGAAACGCCCCACAGACGCACCCAGGAACGCCAAACGGCACCCCGACCGGTAGGAGAAGGTCCTTCAGGTTTGGCGACTTTGCCAATCATCCCCTTGCGTCGTCCGATTAGCGCCACCTGGCCGAAACTCTCTACTGGTCGGGTCCAAATAGCCATACGGCAGACGTCCCTCCCTTACCCTTAACCCAAGAACAACCAAAGGGTTATCAGCCCCACCCCTGTCGTCAATCCCTATCCGTTGAGCATCTGATCCGACGTAGAGCACAAGACAAGCATTGCTGATCCCCGTGTCATCGCGACATAAAGGTTGTTTGCATCGAGGTCATGGGCTTCGAGGATGACGCAGACGTCGGCTTCAAGGCCCTTGAGAAGCAGCGTGCTGCCGACGGAGCGTTTGGCGAGGGGGTGACCGATGAGGCGGTTTTGTTCGCGGATGCGGACGGCGGCATCGTAAAACGTGTTGCCTTCGGTGCCGTCGCACTGCTTCAGCGCTTTCATGCAGGCACGAAGGACGGCAGGACGGTGCTGGCGAACACCCCCTTCCTTGTTGATTTCAACGAGCAGATTTGCTGCTGATTTTGGTGAGGGGTCAGAGCAAAAGGCGAATGCAGCTTTTTCTGTGTTTGAAGGCGCTTTGCGGGCAGTGCCCCCTTGCAGCGAGCCAACACGATTGATCAGGTCGGGGGCGCCGACATTGGTCATGACATCGCCTGCAAATGTGGCCAGCTTGGGAAAGGCATCAGCCGAGGGGAAATCGAAACGCTGTGCAAAATCGACGAAGTCACGAAGGTCGACATTCTCAACCGTGACGGCACCGGGCGTTCGGCTTGCCATATCACGCTGGCTTTGGGGGCTTGTACTGCGCCCGATGATCAGCACGCGACCGTCTGCTGTGGGCAGTGCAGCAGTGCGTGCGGCGCGCATTTGCCTGACCATGTCTTCGGTGCCGTCCAGATAAACCCAGCTCACTTCATCCGGTGTGACTGTCAGGTCAATGGCTTCGCTGTTTAGAAGCCTCCTGCGGACGTCCAAGAGCCAGCGCCCGAAGCCTTCCTTGCCCGCATTGATCCAACGCCATGGCGTTTCAAGCTCCCCCGACAACGGGAAAGTATGTGCAGACGTTTTCATCCCATTTGGCAAGCGGGTCACTGCCGAAGCCGAAGATTGCCTGCATGGGGTCGCCAAGAACGCAGGTCGGTAAAGTCTGGGCCGCATAGGCCACGACGGCGTGCTGGCGGATGGAGCAGTCCTGATACTCATCCACGATCAAGCGAGCGTAGCTTGCCGCCAGCACGTCGCTGATATGCCCTGCCTTGAGTAGGTTCCTTGCCGCGACACGAATGTTCGGGTAGTCGGTTCCTGCGTTCGCCAACTTCAGGATGTTAGGGTCATAAGCGCCTCGCTGCGGGAACATCGAAATGAGCCGCATGGCCCACCCATCAATCGTCGAAAGTCGATAGGCCTTTGGCGGCACACAGGCACGGTCTAATCTCTCACGAAGGGCAACCACGCCTGCATTGGTGTGGGTAAGAACGAGGATCGGTTTCGGGTCTGAGTGTCTGGCCAGCGATTCCGCGATAAGGTAAGTTTTCCCGCAGCCTGCCGGAGCGGTAACGGTTCCCCTGTCTATCGCCAGCAAGTCAATTTCAGGCTCCGGCATTGCCAGCCCACCTGCAGACAGTTTCGACGGCACCTCTGAAATTCGCGTCCGCGTTCGGCAGGTCCGGACCGATAATCTCCCGCGCCGCCTGTTCCATCCAGCTCAGTTGCTTGAACCAGCCTTTCTTGCGGATGCTGGAGGCCCCCGCCAGAACGTCCCGAGTTTGAGCGTTGTATCCGTCGATCAGCGCTTGGGTCTGTATGCCTTGAAGCGTTTCGCCATTCGTCGCCCGTGATTGGATATGCCCGCCAACCACATCTTCGCCATGCAGCTTGATAGCAAAGTCGATCAGCTTACCGACAGCGTCGTCGGACAGGCTCAGGAATAGCTCTGCTTCAAGGCAACGATCATCCCGCCATGTGAAGACTGCCCTACCATCGATAAAGGCCTGATGGGTTTCTGCCGTCGGTTTCTGATCGTCGTCCCTAAGAATAGCGGTCCGATAGCCGAGAGATCGAAGCAGGGTTCCACGCTTGTAAGAATCGTCAGGCCCGCCGCCGCCGGCATCGACGAGGGCAACGCCTTGTGCCGCTATTGGTACCTGTCCCTGTCCCTCATAATACTGGTCCAACCCTCGCACGAAGCCCACTTCGGTCGCGCCCTCACAGACAATCACCGACGTTGCCAGAAACGCATCCGGGTAGAGGCGTATCGTTCCCTGAACGGCGTTTTCATTGCCGACGTTGATGACTTCATGTTGGTCGCCCCGGCTTCGCACGACATAGAGCTGGCTCCCTGCCAACTCGCGCAGCGCCACGGGTGAGTGGGTCGTCAGGAACGCTTGCAGTGGTTCTTCCGCTTCCTTCGCGCCAAGAGAGCTGAGCAGGCGCATAATGCGGTGGGGCTCAAGTCCATGCTCCAACTCGTCGATCAGGATAATCGACGTTGTTTGAGCGGCCATTCTTTGCAGGCCCGCGATCAGCAGGCGGGTTGATCCAATCCCAAGTCCTTTCAGCGGTATGCCGGCCTCATCATGTAGCGATATCGTGCCGCCGCTCACAGATACGGAATGGGCATCCAGCATGGCTTTGACTTCATCGCCAACAGGAATACCCAGGTACTTGGCCGTGTCCGCCACAATCTTGAGTGCATAACCTAGCTGCTCCTTGGCATCGTCGCCAAAAGCCGCTCTCGCTTCGCGGGCTGCTTTGACGATTGCCGCCGAGGCGTCCACGCGCTCTTCAGTCAGGCGATTGAGAACAGATCCCCGCCGCCAACCAAGATTAAGATCAGCAAAGGCACCAATGCGGGTCGGGGCTAGCCGTGCCCGGTCTGCCCAGGACAGGTTACGGCTTAGGCCTTGAGCTTCCGCACGAACAGAAACGAGCGACCAAGACGGCTCCAGGTCGCCCTCGACTTTCAGGCGCAGCGTCAGGACCGTCTCAGCATCTTTTTCGGGTTCGTCTTCCACCTCGATGGTATCAGCATTAAAGCCCTGCAGAAACATGCCGTAGCTATTCATGCTCCTCAGCGCGTCATCAAGTGCCCCAATGGTGAGGGTGATCTGGATAGGCTTTTCAACATCAAGCTGGTGGAAATCAGCATCAGTCATCTGAAAGTTTCGACGGGCACCAAAGCAGAAATCAATCGCGTCGAGGATTGTCGATTTTCCGCTGTCGCCTGGACCAATGAGACAATTAATACCGTTTTTCGGCGGCCAAGACAGACTCCTAATGCCTCGGAAGTTTTCAATTTCTATTTTTCTGATCCAAGACATATTTTAATTTTCTTCCAATCTTTTGGTTGATTTGCTCTACATCGATTCTAACCACACCGACTGCGAGTATCATCCCAAAATGGTGGTGGGGAAAGCCTTCCCCTGCCTGCAACCGCCTTTCGGCGTTTTCCGCCCCCACTTCTAGCATTGGGTGATGGAACGTCACAGCTTGAAGCGCCAGATAATTTAGAATTGCCTCATGTTATCTTCAGTAACTTCGAGTCAGAATATCACGAATCAACACGGGCTGGGTCTTGTCGTAAAAAAGCAACGGTGTTGACTCGGTGCTGACTTTTCCAAAATCACATCACATGGCGAGAATCAAAAAGCCCGTAACTATTTGAAGTTACGGGCTTATTTGGTTGCGGGGGCAGGATTTGAGCCTGCGACCTTCAGGTTATGAGACCGTTCATGAAAAGTTCTCTGCGCTTCGAATGATTGCGCAGAACTACGATAAGTCGTTGATTTTACTTGATATTTTTGGTCAACAGCCTTCTATTGGTTTCGAAGCAGCGCGCGGCGACTTTCGCCCTCATGTGTCCATGGTGAGTCCATGGATTATCGGCGGACCGTAGCGGGTTAATCGGAACCAACATCGGACGGAGGCCTCTGCTCCATGCCCAAGATCACCAAACGCCTCGTCGAGGCGGCCGAGATCCGGGACAAGGACTACATCATCTTCGACAGCGAGATCCCCGGCTTCGGGGCCCGCATCTTGCCGAGCGGCAAGCGCTCCTACCTGGTTCAATACCGGATCGGCCGGAAGTTCCGGCGCATGAGCCTCGGCCTCCACGGCATCCTCACCACTGAGAAGGCCCGAGGTAAAGCGATCAAGGTTCTTGGCCGCGTCAAGGACGGCGAAGACCCGGCCGGAGCCCGCGAGAAGGCCCGCACCGAGTTGACCGTCGACGATCTGGGACGCCGCGTCATCGACGAACACGCGGCCCATCACTGCAAGCCACGCACGGTCGACGGCTATCGCTATTACCTGAAGGCCTACATCCGCGATCGGATTGGCCACCTGCGGATCAGCGAGATCAAACGCGCCGATATCGCCAAACTTCATCATGACCTCCGCTTCGCGCCCATTCAGGCCAATCGATGCCTCCAGTTCCTGTCGAAGGCCTTCAACCTCGCCGAGGTCTGGGGGCTGCGCCCTGATGGCACCAACCCCTGCCGGCACGTCAAGAAGTACCCTGAGCAGAAACGGGAGCGCTACCTCTCGAAGGAAGAGCTGGCCCGGCTCGGTGAAACCCTACGGCAATGCGAGCAGGAAGGCATCGAGAGCCAGTCTGCGATCAACGCCTTGCGGCTGCTGATCTTCACCGGCTGCCGGCTCTCCGAGATCATGACCCTCAAATGGGATCACGTGGATTTCGAGGGGATGGCGCTTCACCTTCCCGATTCCAAAACCGGGGCCAAGACCGTCCACATCGGCGCCCCGGCGATCGAGGTCCTTTCCAAGATCGAGCGGCTGGATGAAAACCCTTGGGTCATCACCGGGAAAAACCCCGGTGCGCACCTGACCGACCTGCAACCGCCCTGGCGGCGTATCCGCAAGCGCGCCGGCATTGACGACGTCCGAATCCACGACCTGCGTCACACGTTCGCCTCGACCGCCGTCGCATCCGGCCAAGGGCTCCCGATGATTGGCAAACTGCTCGGCCACACCCAGGTTCAAACGACCGCCCGCTACGCTCACCTTGCGGCCGAGCCTGTCAAGGCCGCTGCCAACACGGTGTCGTCCGATATCGCTGCCTCTATGGACGGGCAATCCAGCACAATCATTACTCTCCAACGATCTGCACGCTGACCCTCCCGGGGCTGACAGCAACGACAGTCGAGATAAGCTCTCGTCAGCTTGCCAATTTTGTATTATTTTCCATCCTGAGTTCAGCGGTCTCGACTAAGAGGAAAGACGGCCGATGGCCGACACCGACGTTATGACCGTGCGCGAGGTGGCCGAATATTTGAAGGTCAAGGAGCGCACCATTTATCGGTTGGTCGCTCGGGGAGACATTCCCGCGTTCAAGGTTGGGGGCTCATGGCGTTTTAGAAAGGGTGAGATCGACCAATGGACCGAATCGAATGCCATCGGGCCGAATGACACAGGGGAAAAAGCGGATCAGGATGAATGATTGTCCCAACGATACTCGGGACGCGCTATCCATGGTGAACCTGTCCAACTCACGTTTGAGTGGCTTGGGCATGACGGAATGTACATGAAGGAGCCTGGCCGTTGAGTGGTGACGCCCCCCTGAGCGAAGGACAAATCGTTACCGCCCTGCTCTTCAGCGAGCCAATGCGGGTGGAAACCGTTCGCGCCAATGGCCCTAACACCTGGCTCGCGGGCCTTGCCGGGTTGCAGTCGGAACAGTTCCACAGGGCCACCGAGGGCTTGACAAGAAACATATTCAATAAAGCCCGTGACAGGAATTCGGGCGGGGGCCGTTTTCAATGAGAGCCAAGACAGAACAAAAATCAGCGAGAAAGAAGTGGTTCCGCACCACTGAGCACGGCAAGATTTTTAACGGCGATTCCTATCATTTTGTTTCTGGTTTGCGCGAAAACTCGACCGACCTGGTTGTAACGAGTCCGCCCTTCGGGCTTGTACGGGAAAAAGAGTATGGGAACGTTCCCGCCGACGAGTACCTGGACTGGTTCCGTCCCTACGCCACGCAGTTTCACCGCATTCTCAAGAAATCCGGCAGTCTGGTCATAGATATCGGCGGCGTATGGAACAAGGGAGAACCGACGCGGCATCTCTACCATTTCGAACTGCTGATAATGCTCTGCAAGGAATATGGATTCCATCTCGCGCAGGATTTTTACTGGTGGAACCCGGCCAAACTACCAACGCCCGCCGAGTGGGTCACGGTCCGGCGCATACGGGTGAAAGATGCTGTCAACAAGGTCTGGTGGCTCTCAAAATCCCCCTGGCCGAAGGCATGCAACAAAAGGGTGCTCCAGCCCTACAGCGACAGCATGCGCGACCTTCTGAAGAACGGGTACAAGCCCAATCTGAGACCTTCGGGACACGACATAAGCGACCGGTTCGGTACGGATAACGGCGCTGCAATTCCGCCGAACCTGCTTGCAATCGCCAACACGGAAAGCAACAGCCCCTATCTCCGCTACTGCCGGGACAAGGGCTTGAAGCCGCACCCCGCGCGCTTTCCGCTGGAACTGCCGGAGTTTTTCATACGCATGCTTACCGACGAGGGCGACAGCGTGCTCGACCCGTTCGCCGGAAGTTGCGCCACCGGAGAGATTTGCGAGCGATTGAAGCGCAAGTGGACCTGTGTGGAACTCAGGAGGGATTATCTCGAAAGCGCATTGGGGCGCTTCGATCCGGACTACGCTTCGGCCAACGGCAACGGCGCGAACGGCGATCACGCCGATCCAAAACCGCTTAAAGACAGTGACTTTTACAAGCTTCCCAGAGCCGGGGTTCTATGGAACGGCGCGACCGAAGGGAAGCTGGCAAAGAGCGGCGGAAAGCGCCGCAGCAAGAACACGAAGGACGGGCGCAAATGACAAGTCAAGTTGCCAACCGCGACGCGCGCCCCTTTCTCGGCGACCTTTCGGTTCTCGACCTTATGACCGAGTACCGCTCGTTAAAGGAAGACCCTGTCAGAGAGTTTTACAGACCCTGCCTGCTGAACGCGATCAGCTACAAGCGGGCGGTCGGCTATTTCCGGTCCACGGTTTACAATGTGATAGGCACGTCAATTGTTGAATTTGCCCGTCGCGGCGGCCGTGCCGAACTTATTTGCTCCCCGGAATTATCGGAAGAAGACATCGACAGCATTGCACTCGGATATGCCCGCAAAAGCGAAGTTGTCGGGGACAGGCTGTTTCAACAGATTGAAGAATTACTGGCTGCCGAGGAAACCGCATTCAATACGCGCGTGCTGGCGACGCTTGTTTCGGTCGGCGCGCTCGAAATCAAAGTCGCCGTTCGAGCCGACCGGAAAGGACTGTATCACGAGAAGATAGGCGTCTTTTCTGATGGCGTGGGCAACGCCGTCAGTTTCAAGGGCTCGGCCAACGAAACCTGGAGCGGATGGCACCTGCAGGGCAATTTTGAATCGATAGAAGTGTTTTGCAGTTGGCGAGGTGGGCTGGAAGCGGAGCGGGTCAAGAAGCACACGGCCCACTTCGATGCGCTGTGGGCCGAGCACGATCCGGATATCGAGGTGTTCTCGTTCCCCGCCGAAGCGGTGACTCATCTCAAGAAAGCAGCATTCAAGGACCTGGACGCCGTGGACCCGAAAGACATACCGTCCCCCGAAAAGCGACGAACGCCGCTACCCCACCAAGACGCAGCCGTGAGCGCGTGGTTGTCCCGTGGCAGTCGGGGAATCTTCGAACACGCCACGGGCAGCGGCAAGACCTTCACGGCGTTGATGGCAATACGCCAGCACATCGAGCGCGGGAAACCCGCCCTCGTGGTTGTCCCGAGCAGGCTGCTGCTTGACCAGTGGGCGTCCGAGATAAAGGAGGAAATCCCGGAAGCCGCGCTGTTGCTCGCCGGCGGCGGCAACAACGCCTGGCGGGCTCCCCACCGTCTGCAAGGCATGACGGGAGCCGACACCGCTCATGGCGGGCGGATCGTGCTTGCCACGATGCAAACCGCTTCCATGGATAACTTCCGGGACGCGGTCATCGACGGCGACCATCTCCTGCTGGTCGCGGACGAGGTACACCAGATCGGCAGTCCGCAGCACGCGCGCATTATGACGCTCGACGCCGGTTGCAGGCTCGGCCTGAGCGCCACGCCCGTTCGCTACGGCGACCCGGACGGTACGCGGCGGATATTCGACTATTTCGGCGGCGTCGTGCCCCCGCCGATCACGCTTGCGGACGCTATCGAGGCAGGCCGTCTCGTTCCGTACGAGTATTTTCCGCATGTGCTCAATCTGACCGCGGAAGAAGCGGACGAATGGCGAGACTACACCGACAAGATACGTCGCGAGATCGTCCGGCAAAAGCCGGACGACGCCGGTGTGCGGCCGCTTTCCGACAAGGCGAAGATGCTGCTCATACAAAGGTCCAGAATCGCCAAGAAGGGGGCGACCAAAGTGCGGCTCGCATGCGACGTGCTCATCGCGCAATTCGAGAAGGGACAAAGCTGGCTTGTCTATTGCGAAGATGCCGACCAGCTGGCGCAGGTTCTCGCCGCGCTTCGACAAGAGGGAATGGACCCTGTTGAATACCATTCGAAGATGCAAGGCGACCGCGCCGCCACGATGTCATGGTTCCGGTCCTTCGGCGGCATTCTGGTGTCCATCCGTTGCCTCGATGAAGGCGTTGACATACCGGACGTATTCCACGCTCTCATTCTCGCGTCATCGCAGAATCCGCGCCAGTTCATCCAGCGCCGAGGTCGTGTCCTGCGGCGCGCTCCCGACAAGCAGATCGCAATCCTTCACGATGCCATCGTCGCGCCGGTCAGCGCCGACGACGAGCCCGAACAAATCAGCTTGCTGAAATCGGAACTGGTGCGGGCGATAGAGTTTGCCGACCATGCGATAAACAAGGGCGCGGGCGCAGAGCTTCGCGACATTGCGATCAGTATGGAAGTTGACCCCGACGGCCTGCTCGACAGCGGGGTTGAGGAGGGCGAGGAGGAAATCTGATGTCAGATGATAGTGAACTCGGCCTGGAAACGCTTCTTGCGGTCAAAACGGAACTAGGCGTCGATCTGGACGACGAACTTCTCGAAGCGTGCTTCGCGATTCAAAAGAAGTACCAGTTCAACCATGACAGAACGCTGTCCACACAGGCGATGGACCGCCTCATAGAGGACCGTGTCGAGAAGACTGGCGGCAAGCAAACCGAGGACGGGGCCTGACAGAATGAAGCTTCACAGTCTCACAGCCCGTAATTTCATGCCCTACAAGGGCGAGATGGAACTGACGTTTCCGCAGGACGAGCAGCGAAACATCATGATTGTCTTCGGCGACAACATGCGCGGCAAGACAAGCATCCTGAACGCGATCCGCTGGGCCTTCTACGGCGAAGCAGTGGGCCGTCATTCGCGGCCGATCCCGCTACAGGAGATCGTCAACAAGGAGGCGGCCCTGGCAGACGACTGGAAGGTGGAGGTTCACGTCAAGTTCGACGCCAACGGCCATGCCTACGATCTGCGCCGGGTCGCCGAGCGCAGGCAGATGGTCGCCACGCCTTCGAAACCCGAAGATTTTACCCGGTCGATTCACCTGACGCGAGACGGCTCCGCGGTATCCGGGGACCAGGTCGAAGCCGAGATCGGTTTGATCGCGCCGAAGCAAATCTCGCGTTTCTTTCTGTTCGACGGCGAATTGCTTCAGGAATACGAGACTCTGCTGATCGAGGACAGCCAGCAGGGTCAGCAAATCAAGGAGGCCATCGAACAGGTGCTCGGAGTGCCAGCGCTCACGAACGGCCGGGTCGATATTCAGACAATTCTCAAACAGGCGCAAAAACGCCAGACCACCGACCTCAAGCAGATCGCTGGCCTCGAAAAGCAGGCGGAACGGCAGGCAGAGTTGACAGGAAAAATGGACGCAATCGACCGTGACCTGGAGGATTTGAACGCGAGACTGAAAAATGTCCGCGAAGAACGAACCGCGCTCGACGACGAAGTTGAAGCGGCGCAGTCGGTGATCGGCGCGAAAGCGACACTGGATGCGAAGCTCGGAGAGCAGAAGGCTCTGATCGAGGATTGCGACCGGAAGGAGGCTGAACGACTCGACCTGTTATCCGGGGCCTGGAAAGACCTGATCGACGCGCAGCTCCAGATCAGGCGCGACCAACTCGAAAGCCGACGCAAGGAGTTGATGGATTCCATCAGAAAACGAAGCGGTCTCGCGCAAAAAATTTCCGACCTGCAACAACTGCTGGATACGCGCGAGTGCCCCACCTGCAAACAGGTTCTGAGCGACGAACGGCGTTCCCAGATCGGCGAAGCCCTGGGGAAGGCCGAAACCGAATTGCAGTCCATCGACGACAGCAGCGCCGCGCTACAGGACATTTCCGGGCAGCTCGACGCGCTCTCGAACATCCGGGGCATAAATGCGAAGGACCGGCTCCGGCAGGCCGATAAGGACCTGCAAGGCTACCATGTGCGCCTGACGCAGATCGAAAACGACATCGAGAAGCTGCGGGACGAGATCACGGGATACGATACCGCGGAGATCGCGCGCAAGCGCGTGTTGCAGAGTGAGAAAATCAGGGAAGAAGGCCGCTTGCAGGGCGATATTCAGGATCAGAACGTCGAGCGCAAGAAGCTGGTCGACGAGCTTGCCGTTTCGCAAAAGGCAATCGAGGGCCTGACCAAGGATCGCACGCAGCGCAGCACGATCAAGGTTTCGCTTTGCTCCGATCTTGAAAGGGTATTTTCGCAGAGCATCGAGCAGCTGCGGGACAAGTTGCGAAAACGGGTTGAAGAGCTTGCGAACAACGCCTTCAAACACATGACCACGCAGAAGAGTTATCGCGGGCTGGAGATCAACGACAACTACGGTCTGCAAATCGTCGATGCGTCCGGGCGTCACGTCGCCGTGCGAAGCGCGGGCGCGGAGCAGATCGTGGCACTGTCCCTCATTGACGGGTTGAACCGGACCGGGCGCGCCGCCGGACCCGTTATCATGGATACGCCGTTCGGCCGCCTAGACCTGAATCACCGCGACAATATTCTGAGTTATCTGCCTTCGGTGACGAGCCAGTTCGTTCTGCTGGTGCATAGCGGCGAGATCAGGAAGGAAACCGATCTTGCCGTTATCGCCGAGAGGGTCGGCGCTGTTTACGAAATCAAGGAGATCAGCTCCACACAATCGCGACTGGAAAGGGCCACGCTATGAGCATCGCGGAACCTACCACAATCGGACTTTCGGAAGGCGCTCACGAAAAGCTGAAATGGCTTCAGGAGGAACGGCACTTCCGCGAACTTCTCGATGGATACCGGTTCGCCATAGGGCTCGCGCTTGCGCAGGGGGTGGAGCCGCCCGAAGTCCAGAAGCGAACGACGATCTTCAATGTGGGGACCGTTGATCCCGATCAGTCGCTTAAGCGGTCCATCGAGGCGCTGATGGGAGATCGCGTCCGGGACACGTCAATATACAAAATGGCCGAACGCCTTGCGGAATGGGGCGTCAACGAACTCGCCTCACAAGCAAAGGACGGCAGCATCGACTTTGCCGGATTGCTCGATCAGGCCGGCGAGAAGGAGGTTGCCGACACATGATGGAGGCCCCCCTTCGCGCGTTTCTCATGGTGCGATCAAGTGACGGTACATGGACGGTCACGGTTTGCCGCGACCTCGGTGCCGTTATGCGCGCATGGAAAGCGCGGAAGGAGCCGGACCGGGACGTGGCCGTGCTGCATGTCGGCTTCGACCGCCCGCCGTCGCATGATTTCGATGAAGTTGCACAAGCGCATCCGGGCCGCATGCTTCTGACGGCGGCGGCGAAGCACGTTGTGCCGACCTCGTTCATTTCGTCCGCCGCCCCGGTCGGTGCCACGGAAAGCACCGACGTATTCATCGGGTTGCAAGGCTGGGGATACACGCTTGAAGATTCGACAGCGGGAACAGATCACGTAGAGCCGCAGCGGCCGGATACGGTGGCCCATGAGCCGCAGGGTTGGGTCGCTTCGTTCCTGAACGAGCATCCTTCGGATGCCGAGACGTTATCGGCTCACGGAATATTCGATGAAGCCACTTATCTCGACCGGGAAGCGGAACTGGAACGAAGCGCCCGGCACCGCGCCGGGCTGTTTCGCCTTCATCATATCGTAGGCGCCAATTGCGATGACCCGTGCAAACTTGCCCGCGCCGCGCCGCCGTGGCTGGCCGGGCGGGAGATGGCCTCTCTGGATCTGCCGGTGCGGGCCCACAATGTCTTTCGGGTCAGCGGCATCACGGCGGTACGCGATCTCGCCGACTGGTCGCCCGAAGCGCTGCTGGACCAACAGAATTTCGGGCGAAAATCCTTGAGGGATACCTTGCAGGCGCTCACGGCCGCCCTCAACGACGGACCGCTTCGGGCGGCGACGGCGGAAGCCGTTCCGGAATCCGGTCGTCTGCTGACCGAGGTGCGGAGGTCTCTGCTGACATTCTCCGACCGCGAGCGCGACGTGTTGCTCCGCCGCCTCGGATTCGAAACTCAGCCGGCGACTTTACAGGAGGTTGCGGACGACTACGGCATAACGCGCGAGCGCATCCGGCAGATCGAAGCGCACGCGACCAAGAAATGGATACGCGAATCATCCTGGGACGACATTCTCGAACAGAAAATCTCCCGGCTTCTGATCGGTAGAAGCTTCCCCCTTCCGGTCGCCGGTGTGGAAGCCATAGACGCGTGGTTCGAGGGTATGTCGTCACACAGGGTGTTCTTCAGAAATCTCGTTCAGACCATATGTGGCGACCGCATCCACATGGTCCCTATTGACGGCCTTTACTACTTCAGTCTCATGACGCAGGAGACCTGGGAGCGGACGGTTTCCGAAGCGTCGGCGCTGTTGTCCTCCGGAGCGGGACGGGAGTGGAGTGAAGACTACGCCCGCTCGCTTGTGCACGGATTGCTCCCGGACACCGCAAAAGAGTTCGGCACCTTGCTGTGGGACAAGTCGTCTCGCCTGTGCCATTTCAGCGTCGCCCAGGGCGGGTCATGCGTTCTCACGAGTTACGGCCGCGGAGCGGACCGGCTCGTTGAAGCGATACTCGCCGAGTCCGACGCACCGTTGCACTACACGGAGATCGCCGAGCGCGCGAGAATCAGAGACGGAAGAAGCCTGGATGCGAGGCGGGCGCACAGCGCCGCCGCAAACGTAGGTTTCCTGTTCGCGCGCGGCACATACGGGCTTACGCGCCATGTGCCGCTGTCCGACGAACAAATGTCACAAGTTCGTACTGAAGCCGAGGATATCGTGTGCGCGGAAGCGCCCGGCAGACAATGGCACACTTCCGAAATTCTCTCGGAGATATCGGAGCGGATGGACGGCGGCTGTGACGGCCTCGACAAGTATGTGCTCGATATCGCGCTTGTGGGATCGAGGATGCTCAGACCTCTTGGGAAGATGACGTGGATTGCGGCCGGAGGGGACACCGACGATCAATCGCGCATTGACGTTCACCAGGCCGTGGTCGCGATCGTTCAGGCGGCAGGGCATCCACTGAGCACCAGCGAGATTAAGGAACGCCTGACGGCTGTACGGGGCGTCAACGAGTTCTTCCAGATTTCTCCGATTGACCCGCTTATTCGCGTGCAGCCCGGCCTGTGGGGCATCAATGACAGGGATGTTCAGTTTTCACGAGAAAGACAGCGTGAGCTTGTCGAGCAGCTGGTGCATATACTCGACGAAAAGCAGTACGGCATTCATGCAAGCGAATTGCCCGACATTCTGCCCTTGCAAGACTGTTCGCCGGAGGCATTACTCTCCATTGCCACTCAAGACAAACGGCTGAAGATCGCACAGGGCCGCTATGTGTATCTCGCCGAATGGGAAAGCCCGAGGCGCGAAATCATCGCTCATGCGGTTTCCGGCGTCCTTGAAGACGCCGGCAGGCCGCTTGCCCTGGAGGAAATCGCTGCATCGGTCGAAAACCGCATGGTGATCGCCGATGTGACGGCCACCGGGGACGACAACATCCTGACTGCCAAAAGCAGCGACATCGCCTATCGCAAGGACCAGCTCAAGCGCCTTCAGGATGAGGTCATCGAGTTGGAGGACGTAAAGACAGGCATTTCCATCACCGACCTTGGCCTCAACGATTTCCGCATGGACCTACTCAACTACGTCAAGGAACATGGCGAGCTGCATAACCTGCCGAACGGCATGCACGCCGTGGTTCCGGCACAGCCCGAGCTTGGTCTTCAGCCCGGTGCGATCTTCGCCCTGAAAAACATCCATGACAGCGTCAACATCAACCAGCAGAACCGGCTGCACCCGTTCTACCTAGTCTATATCAGCGACGATGGAGAGATCATCGCCGACCATACGGAGGTGAAGCGTCTGCTCGACCTGATTCGCACCAGCTGCAAGGGCCGGGCGGAGCCCATCCCCGAGGTCTGCCGCACCTTCAACGAGCGCACGCGGGACGGGCGGCAGATGGACCGCTATTCCGAGCTGCTCTCCAGCGCCATCCGATCCATGATCGAGGTGAAGGAGGAGAAGGACATCGACAGCCTGTTCAGCGGGTGCCGCACCACGGCGCTTGTGCATACCATCGCGGGACTGAATGATTTTGAGCTGATCACCTTCGTGGTGGTTGAGGGGGGCCAAGAGGCGGGGAGCGCTTTTGGCGCGACAGGGAAGGAGAGGAATCCATGACGGCCTTCTTCAATTACCCCAAAAGCGCCGCTTTCGGCCGCGTTGTGCCCAAGAACAAGATTTACGAGCACGCGGGCGCTAACACCGCATTGAAGGACCTGTTCGTGCGGGAGGTCGATCAGATTGTCTGGCGCTTCAAACTAGCGCCCGAGACGATCAACCTGAGTGCCACGGGATCGGTGCCAGAAATTCAGGTCTTCACCGTCTCACTCAAGACTGGAAAGCTGGACGAGGCCATCCTTCGGGCAATCGACAAGGCCATTCCGCTTCCCTTGATGTTCGAGGTGACCTGGCGCGGCAAGCGCAAGGCCATGGCAGCCTTTAAGAGGCCGAGCGAGGCGGACAACACCAAATGGGTGATCAGCGAGTATTTCTCCACCGATTGGGTGCCAGAGGACGCAGCGCGCGCACCGCTGCCGGTCGCCCTTAACCTTGGGGCACTCTATGACCGGATGCTGACGGCGCTCATGCCGGTTGAGTCAGGCACTCCCCGTCAGGACGGCGAAGACATCCAGACCAGGGTGGAGCGGGTGGAGGCGATCCGTGCCAAGGCGCGCGAGATCGAACGGATCAAGGCACGGCTCGCGCGCGAGAGACAATACAACAAGCGCGTGGCGATCAATGCAGAGCTGCGCTTGGCCAATCAGGAATTGGCCGAACTGAAATCAACCGATACTGTGCGGGCGGACGCCCAACCGTCCGCAGCCAATAAGTAGGGACAAACGACCATGGACAAACTGAAACTGCACAGCCCAGACCTGTCACAGGACAACGTCGCAAAAATCCGAGACTTGTTCCCCGGCTGCGTGACCGAAGCGACCGACGAGAACGGGAAAGCGCGGTTGGCAGTGGATTTCGATCAGTTGCGTCAAGAGCTGAGCGACCACGTCGTGGATGGTCCACAAGAACGCTATCACCTAAATTGGCCGGGGAAGCGGGAGGCGCTGGCGCTCGCGAATGCGCCGATAGCTAAGACCTTACACCCGAGCCGCGAGGAGAGTGCGGACCCAGAAACGACAAGAAATCTCTTCGTTGAAGGAGACAATCTTGAAGCCTTGAAATTGCTTCAGAAGGCTTATCTCGGTCAAGTGAAATTCATCTATATCGACCCACCCTACAACACGGGAAACGACTTCGTTTACGAAGATGATTTTGTGGATAGCAGCGCTGATTTTCTTTTGAAGTCAAACGAGATGAGTGATTCTGGCGACCGCCTTGTCGCCAACACAACTGCCAATGGACGCTTTCATTCCGACTGGCAATCCTTCTTGTATCCCAGGCTAAAGCTTGCCCGTGATTTTCTGTCTGAAGACGGCGCCATCTTTATCAGCATTGATGACGGAGAATATTCCTCACTAAAAATTATGTGTGATGAGATTTTCGGCGGTGAGAATTTTGTTGCGAACTTAATCTGGAAATCGCGCCAGATAATTGACAGCCGTAACAAAACGAAAACTTCGACCGACCACGAGTATATTCTCGTGTATACCAAATCAAAGGAATCGTTCGCGCTGCGTGGAAAGGAGATTGAAGATTCCAAATACAGTAATCCGGATAACGATCCGCGCGGACCATGGATGAGCAACAGCATTCTGGGGCTCGCAAACGCAACCCAGCGCCCCAACTTGCATTATTCGATTGTTGACCCTGATACTAGCCGAGAGTTTGCGTGCCCACCTGATACTGGCTGGCGTTATTCCAAAGAGACTATGGCGGAGAAGATCGCAGACGCGCGAATAATCTTCCCCAGAAGCGATGATGGTCGGCCGCGAGAAAAGAAATTTAGGTCTGAACTTACGAGTGAGTTCACAGGATTCTCTTCAATTCTCTCTCAAGAAGCTGGCTACACACTTAACGGTTCGCGCGAGGTACGCGACCTGTTTGGGGCTAAATTCTTTGATTTTCCAAAGCCAGTATCCCTTTTGGACATTCTGCTTCAGCAAGGAGCACCAAATGGTGACGAATTGGTAATGGACTTCTTTGCAGGATCCGGCACCACAGCACACGCCGTCATGGCGGCAAACGCGAAAGATGGTGGCTGTCGTTCCTTTATCTTGGTTCAACTTCCAGAAGCGCTATCATCAAATAGCGAAGCATATAAGTCTGGATACAAGACTATCGCAGATCTCTCGAAGGAACGTATCCGCCGCGCGGGCAAGAAAATTCTCGAAGGCGATTGCCACCCAGACTGGAACAAGGACGTCGGCTTCCGCGTCCTGAAAATTGACACGTCGAACATGCAAGACGTGTATTATCGGCCGGACCAGGTCGAGCAGAAGGATCTGCTGGACGCCGTTGATAACATCAAGCCCGACCGCACGCCCGAAGACTTGCTATTCCAGGTTATGGTCGATTGGGGCAGCGACCTTGCCGCGCCGATCAGCCGCGAGACGGTGCTGGGTAAGACCGTTTTCTTCGTCAACAAGTCGCCCTATGCGGGGCCAGACCTGATCGCCTGTTTTGACACAGGCGTCACCGAAGACCTTGTCAAAGAGCTGGCGAAGCATGAGCCGGTCAAGGCCGTTTTCCGCGATAACGGCTTCATTTCCGATGCGGTGAAAATCAACGTCGAGCAGATTTTCCGCCAACTTTCGCCAACCACCGACGTCAAATCAATCTAAGGGGGCGGGAGCACATGAAACTGAAATTTAAGGTCCAGCCCTATCAAACCAACGCCGTCAAATCCGTTGTGGATTGCTTCGCCGACCAGCCGAACGTGGCGGGCATCACCTACCGGATCGATCCCGGCCGCAAGGCGCAGATGAGCAGTTTCGAAGAGGGGTTCAAGAACGCCGATATCGCGCTTTCCGACCATCAGGTGCTGGCTAACATCAAGGACGTGCAACGCCGTCAGAACCTGCCTCTGTCGGATACGCTTGTATCCAGCGCCGGATGCAAGTTCAACCTCGATACAGAGATGGAGACGGGCACCGGCAAGACCTATTGTTACATCAAGACCATGTTCGAGATGAACAAGCAGTACGGTTGGTCGAAGTTCATCGTCATGGTGCCCAGCATCGCCATCCGCGAGGGGGTCTATAAGTCCCTTCAGATCACCGCCGACCACTTCGCCGAGACCTACGGCAAGAAGGCGCGGTTCTTCATCTACAATTCCAAGCGCCTGCACGAATTGGAGAGCTTTTCGTCGGACGCCGGCATCAACGTCATGGTGATCAACATCCAGGCATTTGCCTCGCGCGGAGCGGACAATCGCCGTATCTATGACGAGCTGGACGATTTTCAGTCCCGCCGTCCCATCGACGTGATCGCCAGTAACCGTGCGATCCTCATTCTGGATGAGCCGCAGAAAATGGAAGGCAGGGCCACCATGGAGGCCCTGCCGAAATTCAAGCCTCTGATGATCCTGCGCTATTCGGCGACCCACAAGACCCAGCACAACCGCATCCACCGGCTGGATGCTTTGGACGCCTATAACCAGAAGCTGGTGAAGAAGATTGCCGTGCGCGGCATCCATACGCGCGGTCTGGCCGGGACAAACGCCTATCTCTATCTCGAAGGCATCGACATCTCGAAGAAGGCGCCTGTGGCTCGGATCGAGCTGGAGGTGAAGCTAAAGTCCGGTGAGATCAAACGCCAGCTCCGCAGGCTGGAATTTCGCGACGACCTGTTCGTGGAATCCGGCCAGCTGGACCAGTACCGCGACGGCTTTACCATCTCGCAGATCGACTACAACCACGATACCGTCGAATTCACCAACGGCATTGTGCTGAAGGCGGGCGAAGCGACCGGTGATGTGTCTGAACGGGACATCCGGCGCATCCAGATACGCGAGGCGACCA
Organism: Hyphomicrobiales bacterium; assembly: GCA_036881905.1. GTDB lineage: Bacteria > Pseudomonadota > Alphaproteobacteria > Rhizobiales > Im1 > JBAJNN01. The sequence continues at coordinate 20,399 of JBAJNN010000007.1, forward strand.
AGGCGCACCTGGACAAGGAAAAGCAGCTCTTCGCGCAGGGGATCAAGGTGCTGTCCCTGTTCTTCATCGACGAGGTGGTCAAGTATCGCGACTACGATCAGGCCGACGAGAAGGGCGAGTATGCGCGGGTTTTCGAGGAAGAATATGACCTGCTGAAGGCCGAGTATCTCTCGGAGCTGGCGATCGACAACGAAGCGTACCGCAAGCATCTTGCCAGCATCGACGTGAGCAAGACCCATAACGGGTATTTCTCCATCGACAAGAAGACCAGCCGCCTGAAAGACCCCGTTGTTGGAGCGCGGGCCGTCGATTCCGATGACGTAGATGCCTATGACCTGATTCTGAAAGACAAGGAAAGGCTACTCTCTTTTGAGGAGCCGACCCGGTTTATCTTCTCTCACTCCGCCCTTCGAGAAGGCTGGGACAATCCCAATGTCTTCGTCATGTGCATGCTCAAGCACAGCGACAACACCATCTCTCGCCGTCAGGAAGTGGGGCGCGGCCTTCGTTTATCCGTTGATCGGCACGGTGACCGGATGGACCACCCCGCTGTTGTCCACGACGTAAACGTCCTGACCGTTGTCGCTAGCGAGAGTTATCGCGACTTCGTCAGCGGCTTGCAGAAGGAAATTTCGGACACGCTTTCGGCGCGCCCGCGTCAGGCGACCGAAGCCTATTTCACAGGAAAGACCATTCTCACCGATTCAGGTCCGGTCGAAATCACGCCCGCCCTTGCGAAGCAGATTTATCGGTATCTTGTCAAAAACGACTATACGGACGATGCGGACCAGATTGCCGGGACGTATCACGAGGCGAAGGAAGCCGGAACACTTGCTGATCTGCCCGAGGATCTGAAACCTCATGCGGCGCAGGTATTCCAGCTTATCGACAGCGTCTTCAGCGATGCGCAGCTGCCGAAGGTCGAGGATGGCCGAAAGCACAAAACCAATCCGCTGAACGCTAACTTCGAGAAGAAGGAGTTTCAGGAGCTATGGTCTCGGATCAATCAGAAAGCCGTCTATCGGGTGGAGTTCGATTCATCAGAGCTTGTTCGGAAATGTATCAGCGCCCTCGATAGCCAGCTTCGCGTTACCCCCTTGCAGTACACCGTGCAGGTCGGCGTTCAGCAGGACGGTCTGACCGACGACCAGCTCAAGACCGGCGACGGTTTTCAGGTTACCGGCACTTCAACGGAGCAAGGCGGTTCCGTGCATTCCTTGGTCAGATATGACTTGGTCGGAAAGGTCGCGGAGAATGCCCGTCTTACGCGGGCGACGGCGGCGGCGATCCTGACCGGGATCGAGCCCAATGTCTTTGCGCAGTTCAAGCAGAACCCCGAGCACTTTATCGCCGAAGCGTCCCGCATCATTGCCGAACAGAAGGCGACGATGATCATCGAGCGCCTGGATTATGACGCCGTGGCCGACCGGTACGGGGTGGATATCTTCACGGCCAATCAGACAGGCCAGGACTTCTCCCGCGCTATGAAAATGAAGAACCACGTCCATGACTACGTCGTCACTGATTCCGATGTCGAGAAACGTTTCGTCGAAGAACTCGATACCAGCAGTGAAGTCGTGGTCTACGCGAAGCTGCCGCGTGGCTTCCTGATTCCGACGCCGGTCGGGGACTATAACCCTGACTGGGCGATTTCCTTCAAGCAGGGCAGCGTGAAGCACATCTACTTCGTCGCCGAAACCAAGGGCTCGATGTCCACGATGAAACTGCGCGAGATCGAGCGGACCAAAATTGAATGCGCTCGAAAGTTCTTCAATGAAATTAGCAAGCGGGCGACCGTAGACCGTGTCAAATACGACGTTGTCACCGACTATGCCAAGCTGATGGATATCGTTTCATCAGCTGCTTGATTACATTTGAACAGGCATTAGCGAGCCCGCCCCCCAAACTTCTCCACCGTCCGCATGGTGCCCAGGCCGAGCAAGGAGAGTAGCACCGTGACCAAGGTCTCTGTGCCGGTCAGTTCCGGCAGCGCCGTGACATGGGGGAAGTAATTGACGGTAACCCAGGTCAGCAGGTCGAACAGGATGAAGTGCCAGAGCAGCGCAAAACCGCAGACCCAGCCGATGAAGGGCCGCCAGCCAGCGACGAAGATGGAGCGATGCCCTGCCTCGATCTTGTTGAGCTCGATCTGAGCCAGGCTGGGTTTCAACATCAGCTTGGCCTTGATGACCTCGGCGGCGCGTTTTTCGTCGTCGGTTTCGACGAACTGGTCAATGATGTTGGCGACGCCCTCGGCGGCCGAGACGACCCCGCCACCGACGATTGATCCCAAAATCTTGTCCAGCATGTTCTACTCCGCAATCTCGAAATGCACCAGGTCGTCGAAAGTGTTGTCCCGGACCTCGGTGTCGCTATCCCAATCGCCACCCCAGCGGAAATCGACACCCATCGCCTTGGCGGTCGCCAGGACGTATCCGGCAAACAGGGTTTGACGCTCGCGGTCGTCCCAGACGACCGGATAGGGCGTCACGTCCACGGCCATGGACGGCACGGTGTTGTGCTTGCCGTTTGGCCAGCGGACCTTGCTCTTGCCCTCCTCGACCATGCGGTCCTGTCGTTCCTTGTCCCGATGACCCTCGAGGATGGTGCAATCGAAGTGCCTGATCACCTCGTTGAACACCCGCTGCAGGCGGGGGTCACAGGTGCCGAGCCTGGAAAGCGATTTGTCGGAAAAACTCGGCATCAGTGGCCTCCGAACAGCTTGAGCTTGATGGCGACGCCGGCGATCAGCGCGAGGATGAGACCGGTGGTGATGAGGCGAACGACGGTCTGCCAGGCTGTGCGCTTGGCGATGCGAACGGCGCCCAAAAGAGAGCGCAGATCGCGGATGACGATGGCGGCGTCTTCGTCGACCAAACCGACGTCCGCCAGCGCCCGTTTGGCGCCTCGCTCCGCGGCCAGTTCGAGGAGCTGCTCGAACTCCTCTTCGGGCATGACGACATGCCCGTCCTCTACCGAGGGACGGTTCATTGATTTCTCCTTTCGATATTCAGAGGCGCGTGGCGACCGGCTGGCGCTTATTCAGGATCCCGCCGCATCGGACCATCGATGGCGACGGCGACCTTGCCGGTCAGCATCCACAGCGCGCCGGTTAGCATGGCGACGTTGTAGGTGAAGCTGTTGTCGCAGGCGTGGCGCCAGTATTCGCCATCCAGGTACATGCAAGCGCCCTTGCAAAGCTGAACCACAGGGCAACGCCGGCATTCGTCTCGGAGCGACCAGTGCTTGGCGGTGGTGAGCCGCACATCGTCGAGGGCGTCGACGTGGCCAATCCGATGGGCAGTGTCGCCCGTGTTCTGGCAGGTGTAGACGTTGCCCTTGAGGTCGACCGCGATGTTGTCTTCGCGGTCCATGCCGCACTTTTGGCCGAGGGTTGAAGCGGGCCGGGCCTCGGCGAGAGAGTTGAACCAGTCCTGGAGCTTCATCCAGACGGTCGCAACGGCAAGTGCGCTGTCGTCCATGACTTCGCCCCGGAGCGCCAGCCGGATTTATTTATGTTCCTCATCCGTAGCCGGCGAGAGCATGAGCCCGCCCGGATCGTAGGGCAGCAGCAATTCCTCGGTGCCGACCACCACGGATTGGTCACCCATCGTTTCGACGAACCACTCGCGCGCCGCCTTGAGGCTGTGGTGGTCTCGGGTCAGCACGACGTTGAACGAGACCTTGCCCTTGGGATGAAGACGGGCGAACAGCGCCCGGATCGCCGCTGCCTTCTCCGGGTCCTCGAACGGGTCGGGCCCGCGCAGGGCCTGCCCGGGCCCGTCATGAGAGACCGCGACAGCGAAGTCCAGGCGATCGAGCCACTCGATCTTTTCTTCGTTCAGGACCGAACCGTTGGTGATGACGGAGAGATCGGCGCTGGGCCACCGGTCCTTGATGCCCTCGGCCAAGGGTTTCAGCTTCTTCCAGTAGACGAAGGGCTCTCCGCCCCAGAACTGGATGTTGGTGCCGGCGCCCTTGCCGTCCCTCCCGCCATCCCACCAGGAATCCAGGTTGGCGAGGAATCGGCCGACATCGGCGAGGTCGGTCGCCTTCTCTTGCCCGACCTGGCTCGCCTGACCGCAGTAGGCACAGGAATAGTTGCAGCGAAACCCCAGCGAGACCTTGAGCTTGCGAACGGTGTGCGCCTTCCGGTCCGGGTTCTCGGGACTCACCGCTGTCGCCGTGTCCCACGCCCTTTCCTCGTCCGCATAAACGAAACCGGCCGGGGAGAGATCCACCGGCCGGCCGTCTTCGTGGGTCAGGAGAGACGCGTACGGGTCATAAAGCAGCCGCTCGGTCGAACCATCGGGTCCTTGCAGCGTGACGGTGTAGATCGGCAATGGATGCTCCCTCCTGTTCGGCAATCCAGGCGAATAGCTCGTGCTTGGCCTTGGCCAGGCGGCAATCGACATCGTGAGTCTGGGACAGGTGACAGTTGCCCCGGCACCAGCGGTTGATGGGGCAGGCTTGGCATTCGGCGGTGTCGATGAAGCGATGCACGTGGCGAAGCGCCGCCACGGTTTCGGCCGAGCTGGGCTCCGGCTCGAACAGGTGGCCAGTACGCAGGCTTCGGCGGACCGAGTGGTGGCAGCCATAACGATTGCCGGCGAGATCGACAGAGACATGGTCACCGGCGTGGCAGAGGGGCGCCGGCGGCCGGGAGGGCGCGCCGAGGGCTTTCCGCCATTTCTCGAGATGGCCTTCGAACATGCCGTGGGCGTGGCGGTGGCCATCGAGACGAAGTCGCGCCAGTTCGCGAAGATGCGGCAGGTGGCGATCGAGATCGGCGTGGGTCAGGTAGTAGGCGGGTTCGCATCCCTCCGTTGCCCGCACCCAGTGGACATAGGGAAAGAACGGCCGCCCGAAACGTTGCTCCAGCCGGTCGAGTTCCCCGAACCACGGCCAGGCGAACAGGTTCTTCTGAGAGAACAGGAACGAAATCGCCGAGTTCTGTAACCTCGCCACCTGGTCCCATCTGGGCTCGCCGAACGGCTGGTGCCGGCTCACCACCACATAGGCGCCCCAGCGATTGAGGGCTTCGACGTGCCGATCTTCGAGCAGGCTGCCGTTGGTGACCAGCTTGACGAAGGCGAGCGGAACGCCGGCCGCGATGAGCGCCACGTGGATCGCCTCGATGGTCTCCCAATAAAGTAACGGCTCCCCGCCCCAATAGGCGACCTCGGTGATGCCCTTCGCCGTCACGTAGGGAACGACCCGGTCGACGAAGTCCTCGACCGGGTGCCGACGCCTCTCCGCGTCGCCGCCCTTGGGGTCCTGGAGACAATAGGCGCAGCGAAAGTTGCAGGCGTAACCGAGAAAGATGTTGAGCACGGGTTCAGGCCGCCACGGAATCCGCCACCCGGATCTCGGCCTCCGCCACGCCGCTGAAGTGACGGAACCCGGCCTTCAGCCGGACGGTGTCGCCCGCCTCAAGGCCGAGCGCCATGAAGCGAAACGATGCCGTGCCCGCGTCGGCGCGCACACGCTGGTGCGGCAGGTATCCGCCGGTTGCTTCCAGATAGACCTCGGGCGCGACATCGCTGACCAGCCGGCCACGGTTGTTGACGACCCGCACATCGACTGTCGCGTTCGCATCCGGCTCAAGAACCGATGGCGCGTCCAGGCGCAGGCTCGGCAGCGCCTTACGACCGATGGCCGGGATCTCTGCGGCCGTATGTTCCGGTCCGGGGTCGAGATTACCGACGAGGCCGTATTCGGGGTGCAGAGTCAGGCGGAAACTGCATTGCGTGAAGTCGCAGGTCTTGAATGGCACATAAACCTGGAGCGGCAGGTTGACACCGGCGACGGCGAGGTGTCTGGGCGCCGGCATTTTGGATGCAAAGCTCACCGGAAATCGGTTGAAGGGGGCGAGCGGCAACCCGGCGGTTCCCGCCGAATAGGGCGTCGATAGCGGGAACAGCCAGTTCCCATGGTCAGACCATTCGGCCCTGTCCTGGAGCGCATCGATGTCGAGGGCGACGGCGCCAAGTTCGCAGAAGACGCGGTCCTCGAAGCGATCAGCGAGCAACATGCCGGGCGTAATCGTTCGTTCACCGTCGGCCGCAGGAATTACCTTGCCATGTTTACCCACCGGGATCTGCCCGCTTTCGCCGGAAGCCTCCTGGCCAGTAAACGCGCCGCGACCGTCTAGGATTTCCTCGTAGGTGCGAAGGCTCACCGTTCGCTCGGAACGGATGACCTCGACCAGGAGCCGGACCGGCAGGCCCCACATATGGGCCGTGAAAGGCGTAATCATCGAAGGGACTCCTCATCTATCGCCGCAATCGCAGTTGCAATTGCAGTAGGTGCAGTAGCTGCAATAGGAGCAGTACGAGCAGTAGGACATGCAGTTGTAGTTGACCTTCTGGAAGGCGAGCCGGACCTGGGTCGCCGAGACTTGCTCCATGGTGTAGCTGTAGTAGTAGAAACTGCCGGCGCCGGCGACGCCCGCGTCCCTTGCCGCGCCGACCGAGGCATAGCCCTTGTTGAACAGCGCGGCGAGGTCGGTGGCGTCGGCGATCTTGAAGCCGGTGGCGCCCGCGGTTCCCTGGGACTTCAGGCTGGGCGCGACCAATTCGCCGGACATGGTGTCGCCGGTCTTGGCGACCCGGCCCGATTGATCGACGCCCGCCTGGATATCCGCCACCGGCGTGGTGGAGGCATCGGAGAGCCCGAGCGTGGTCCGCTGGGCCGCCGCATCGGCGTCGTCGAGCAACGCCTTGCCGGCGGGCGTGACCGGAACGGCCTGCGCCTGGCCGTCGCCGGTGCGTTCGACGAGCCCGGTCGCCGTTAGCCCGGCGACGGCGGTGAGATCCGCGTCTTTCGCCTGGTAGGCCGTATCGTGGTTGTGGCCGATGGCGGCGAACAGCGCCTGCGCCTCTTCCCTGGAGAGATAGTTTTTGGAAAGATCGGCGATGATCACCCACACGTCCGGGGCCATGCTCTTGAGCTGGTAGAGCTTCTGCTCGTCGGTTCTGAGGCAGAGCATGCCCGCTTGCACGCCCGCCGTGGGGAAGGTGGCGCCGGAAAAGCACGACGCCACCGCGTCATCGCGATCGAGGATCTTCTGACGGCTGTTCTGCAGGGAGTCCGTCGAGGGAATATCGGGATAATTCTGCGCCATCGATAGCTCCTAGTATCCGAGGGCCGACCAGCTGATGGCGCCGGCGACGAGGGTCACGCCATCCGCCGCATCGAACAGCCGGACGTCGAAGCCCGTGGTCGTGATCGCGGTGATCTCGGGCAATGCCGGGGTGGCGCCGGCCTTCAGCGTCACCTGCACTTCGGGCGGTTCGGTGAATCCCCGGTTGAAGGCGACCGTGCCCCCCGTCACTGGAATGCTTGCCGTGCCCCGGTCACGCACGTCGGGGACATCGACATTGAAAACCGCATCCGCGATCGCGACCCTCTCCCCGGTCACGGGCGCCGAAAGCAAGAGGCCAATCAGCGCCTTCGCGTACTCATAGTCTCCGGGAACGAGATCGCGGAACGGCCCATAGCCGAGCGGGCCCTTCTCCGCCACCAGGTCCCGGAAGCCCGTCTCGTCCAGGGACGTCGAACGCACCGCCAGATCGGCAAGTACGGCGTTGGCGTGCCGCAGCAGCGCATCCACAAGCGCAAAAGCCTCGATGGAAAGGCGAGCGGACGTCTTCGCCTCCGCATCCGTCAGTGCAACCGCTTCCGCGAGATCGCGTCGGAAGGCGGCAAGCCGCTCGAGCGCATCCGCCAGCGCCAAGGGCTCCATAAAGTTCTTGGCCGGAAGACTGGCTCCCGTATCCACGAGGTTGAAGCCTTCGCCTTCGGGATGGCGGGTGTTTTTCGCCGCGACCTCGCCGAGCGCCAGGTTTTCGGCGACCGACAGGATGAAGTTGATGTAATCGACGTAGGTCTCGGCAAGGGCGAGGGTCTGGCGTCCATGGGCCAGGACCTCCCCGATCCGCACATCCGCCAGGTCGAGAGTCGATATGGCCTTCGGCCCCGCGATCCGGGCGCCCAGCCCAGCGACCGGCAAAGCCTCGCCGGCGTCGGCGGCGTAGGCAGCCACGTGTGCGCCCGACCACCCCTTGCCGGCCTCCGCGTCCTGCCAGTCGAAGGCCGAGGTCGCCCAGGTATAGGCAGCTCCCGGCGTCTCGGTGATGTGAACCGACATGATCTACGACATCGTGAAGGTGAACTTCTGGGTCAGTGTGTCGTCGGCGCCCTTGTTGATGACGGCGAACACCACCCGGTCGAGCATGGCGCCGGCGGTGGCGGCGTTGAACACACCGGCCTCGGTGATGGCGCCGGTGGCCTCGCCCGGATCGAAGGTGGTCTCGAAAGTGAAGACCTTGGCGCCGGCGGTATGGGCATAGGCTGCGGCCTTGCGGGCGAGCTCGGCGCCGAGCGCGGTATCCCCGGCGGCGGCTGCGATGGTCCCGGCGCCGACGACAATGTGGCTCATGGCGCCCGGACGACCCGTGGACTTGCCGATAACGTCGGCGATGAAGTCGAAGCCGACATCGACGATCAGGTTGTCCTTGCGCCGGACGATCACCTCGCCATTGGCGCGACGCAGGACGAGCTCCATCGCTCCCCTCAGGCGCAGGCCCGAGGGCAAATCTCTCTCGTTCATGATGTTCTCCGTTAAGGGTAGAGCCGTAGCTCGTCGAAGGCGCCGAGTGGTGCGAGAGATTGACTGGCGCTCGCCACATCACCCGTCTTCCAGGACGCGGCGTGAAGGGACCGATCCGTGGCCGACTGGGAGACCCCGAAGGTGACGATGTCGCCTTTGAGGCGGGCGAGGGTCAGCCCGACCCGGTTGCCGAGATGGTCCTCGAGGTAATAGAGGCCGACATTCGGGTCGTAGCCGAGGCTCAGGACGCCCGCCCCCCCGGACCAGACCAGGTAGATTTGCGGCTCCTCCAGCAGTTCATCGAAGCGAAGATCGAACATCGCCGAGAACACCGCCGGCACGCTCAGAGGCCAGGCGACCTGGGTGGTGTCCAAAACCTGAAGCCCCTGGGCGAAGCGGGCGTCGGCAAAACCAAGCCCGAGCGCCTCCGAGGCGGCGGTCCCCTTTAGGCCAAGCGTGTCGCCGTCGAGCGTGAACCCCTCGACAAGGTCGTTCGCGGGCGGCGCCTCAACAGCGATCACGGTCCGGAGTTCGGCCCCATCGGCGTCGCCTACGGGTAACCAGGGCGCGCCAGATTCGGGCGATTCCCAATTGAACGCCGCGTCGGCCCAGGCCGGTGGGTCGGCCGGAATGGCGACGATGCCGGATGCCAGCCAGTTGCGCGCCCGAAAGGTCTTGCCGAGATCGGCCTTGAAGTAGTGCGTGCCTTTGGGCGCATTGACGCCGCCCGTTCGCGCCAAGGCGAGCAGCCCGTCGGTCACGACCTCCAGGTCGTGGCTGACGCCGGGCCAGCCGAGGGCCTTGTGGTCGGTCAGCAAAATCACGTTACGGTCTGACAGCGGCGCAAGCCGCGTCGTGGCGAAGGCGGCGGTCTGGCTGTAGAGCCCGGCGGCCGAGACCGCCTTGCACCAGAAGGTCTCGTCGGCGGGCGTCTGAACCGGCCAGAGCGCCACCAGATGGTCCCCGGCGGACCGCCCGACGAACCGGCCTTGCCCCCAGCTCTCGCCGGCGCGGATCTCGTATTCGACGCCGGCGATGGGCAGCGAGGTCCAGGAGAAGCGCACATGCTCGCCCTGAGGGACGGCATCGAAGCCGGTGACATCGGCGGGCGGCACCACGGAAGCGACAACGCTGACGGCGCTGACGCTTCGGAGTCCGAGCTCGTCGACGGCGCGAATGTGGAACCGATGATCTTCGGCATCGGCCAACCCCATGAACAGGGAGGTGCCGCGATGCCGGGTGGTCACCACGGCGCCCACATCCCAGGCTTCGCCGTCGCGGACCTCGTAGCCGACCACGTCGAGCTCGCTGACGGGGTCCCAGGAAAGCTGCACGCCGTCGGCCCGGCGCGCCGCCTGGAAGTTGGCCACGTCGGATGGCGGCGTCGTCTTGCCGACCACCACGTGGGCGAGGACCTCGGCCCACTCGGAAACCAGACCTTCCAGGTTCACGGCCCGTAAGCGGATGTCGTAGGCGACACCGTCCTCGACCGGCTGCACCCCGATCTCACCCGAAGCGGCCGGCGCCGGAGGCAGGACCCGCCAGCGCTCGCCACTCCCCGCGAGCCGATAGTGGGCGTGAATGTACTCGGCTGGATCGTTCAATCCCGAAGTTTGGACCACCCGGACCAGGATCCGCGACTGCGCGCGACCGTCCGCACCAACGACGAGGACGCTTTCATCGGACACCACCTCGTCCACGACGGGGGCTGCCGGCGTCTGGCGCTCGACCATCGGCGGCAGCGTCATCAGGGAATCGAAGTCCGGGATGACACCCGTGTCCGCCTGGTGCACCGCCGGCGCCGCGTCGCCCAGGGTCAGCGTGGCCCGGAAATCCCCCGAATGGCGGATCGCCTTGACGATCAGGTCCGCGCTCTCGCGCTCCGCCTCGCCGAAGAGCGCCAGATCACCCGCCTCCGGCGCCGCCACGGCGGGCACGGGTTGGAGGAACGCGAGGGCACCGGTCTCGCCAGGCTCAGTCACCACACCGGCGACGGAACTGACGCCATCGGCGTGGCGGAAGCGAACGGCATAGGTCTTGCCCGCTTCCATGGCGACCACGTCATCGAGCGTGACCGAAATCGCGTCGCCATTGGCGTCGAACGCGACGTCCTTGACCCGCCCCCAGCCGCCGCCCCAGAGCGGCGCGTCGTGACTGACCTTGACCAGGTCGCCCGCCGTGCAGACCAGGTGGTCGATGTCGACGGAAATCTCGTAGGTCTCGGGGCGCAGCTTGCCGACCGCCAGGTGATAGCGCCCGTGTTTCCACGCGAGATCGGCGCTGGTGCAACCGAAGAGTTCCAGAGTCTCGAACCGGCTCGCATTGGTTTCGCTGTAACCGTCGGCGTAGACGATCACTTCGTCCTGTTGCCAGTCGCGATCCGGATTGACGAAGCGGCACTTGAGACCGTGGGGGACCTGGGTGAAGGCCTTGATGCCCCGGAATCCCATGGTGTTGCGTGGCGTGAAGTGCTGGATGGGCACCGTCTGCGCCACGTCACGAACGATCGAGAACCTGCCGTCGCGCATCCCGAACCCGGCCCGGCCGGCGGCGGCGACATCCCGCAGCAACTCGAACACGGTGGTCGGGTAGTCGATCACAGCATCGAAGGTGAACGCGGGCGTCGCATCGGCCCAGGCCTTGAAAGCGCCGAGATCGAGCCGCTCGTCGGCCACCGGCCGCCTGTTGGCCGCGCCGCGCAGCACATCGAGATAGGCCCAGGCCGGATGGCGTGTCGCCTGTTCGATCCACTGCGCGCCATCCCACACCGGCAGAAGGGCCTGCGTCACCGCGGAGAACTGATTGACGATGCCGTTCAACTGGTCGGTCGCCTTGATGCGCATGGCGACGAGGCAGCGGCCAGCCGCCTTAACGGGCGCGGTGTGCTGGACGGTTCGGATCGCCGAGACGAAGCTGTCATCGCGGATACGGGTCGAGGTGTTGTCGGCGGTCAGCCTGGTGAAGCGAACCTCATAGCGGCCGCTCGCAGGCGTCACGATGCGCACGCCCCTGCGCACGACCTGTTCCGTTGCCGCCGTGTAGGTCGCGGTGGCATGCTCGGTCCAGGGGTCGGAAGATCCGGCGAGCCGGTACTCGACATTGATGTCGACGGAGCGGTCCTGCCGGTTGCCGCTGTCATCGAAACGCACCAGCCCGCGGAAGGTGATATCGGCGATGATCTCGTCGGCCCCGTCGCGGGTTTCCAGGATCTCCGGACCGCCATCGCTGGTGATCTTCAGCGAGTACTGATCCTCGCGGATGGTGTCGGTGTAGAGCGTGATCGGCGCGTCGGACGCATAACCCTGCCGGATCTCGGTCTCCACGCCCTCGAACTGGCCCAGCGGGATGGCGCCGATGCGGAGATCCGACAGTTCCAGGGGCCCGTAGCCGAAGTCGAACAGCATGCGCAGATACTGCGCCTCGCCCTCGACTTCGGTGTGCGGATGGGCCGCCAGGGTGGGGAACACCCGGTGGCGGCCATAGACGCGCGGCACGGACCCATACCGGTTGGCGCGGTTCTGCGTGCCGGTGATCGCGAGCGTCGGGCTGGTGCGGCTCTGCGGCCCGCCGATCGAAAGCTCGGCGAGCTTCGGTCTCGGCGGCGGCGCGATGGCGTTGACGATCAGGTTGCCGACCAGCGTGATCGCGGCGCCACCGATGGCGGAGGCCAGGTTGATGGTCTGGCCGAAGATCACCGCCTCGGCCGGCAGCCCCATGGCCGCGCCGACGGCCGGCCCCAGCACGAAGGCGGCGGCCACCACGGCGATGGTCAGGATGGTGCGAAGCGGGTTCTTGCCGCCTCCGCCACCCTTACCCGGGGCCACCCGCACCGTGACCACGGCGCCGGCTTTCGGCCTTACGCGCGCCCATCGATCCCGCGGCGCCATGACCGGATCGGCAGTCATCGCCCCATCCGTGATCCAGACATGGGCATGGGCCACGAGGATGGGATCGAGACCGAGCGAGTCCATGATGTCGGTGACGGAGCCGCCCACCGGCACGGCGCGATCGATGCACTCGGCGGAAAACGGGCGCGGGCAGGCGATCAGCCGCAGCGCCGGGGTTGGCCCAGGGCGGCCGGCGCCATTCATTCCGTCAACCGTCATGGCGATAGAGTCCCAGGACACGGCGGCGCCACTTGGCGCCGTCATAAGGTTCAAGACAGGCGTCGATGCCGTCCTCGATGTGCAACATCCATCCGGTGGCAACGACCACGCCCACATGCATGGGCTGGTTCATGAGGCGCATGAGAACCACGTCGCCGACCTGCTCCTTACCGGGCGGCACCGGATGCCACGGGCCCATCTCGCCCCGGATCAGGCGGCCGATATCCTTGGCGTCCTCGACGGAGGCATAACCGTCGGCGTAGGACGGCAGCCGCCTTCCGAATTGATCGGCGAGCACGAGCCGCACGAGGCCCCAGCAATCGACGCCCTCCCTGTCGCGGCCATGCGCCTTGAACGGCAGGCCGACATAGGCGTTCACCCAATCGGGCAGCATCAGAAGAGCCCCGGATACTCGCTCGGCACGTAGCTGTGCCCCGGAAACGGCTCGTTGAGCACATCCTCGAAGGCGAGCTCGCCGGTGACGGTGAGCGCGTCGTACTCAGCCGACACCAGGGTCATATTGAACGGCCCCGCCTCGACCGTGTCGGGCGAAGCGGCCATCACCACCTCGAGGCCGACCGAGAGCGGCGAGGAGATCGCCCGCAGGTTCTTCACGATCTCGCGGTCGACGTTGTCGATGCGGAGCGTGACCCGGGCGACGCTCTCCGGGTCCTCGTCGGGCAGCGCGATCTCGAAGGGATAGGCGATGTAGGTATCGCCGCGACTGATCACGTTTTCCGTGTTGTTGACCACGCGGATGGGCTCGGCGAGGTCCTCGTGATCGAGGGTCAGCAGCAGAAGAAAGACCTCTTCGGTTTCCTGCGCGTTCACCGCCTGGCGGGCAGCGAGAGACAAACTTCGGCTCACGGTAAGATCTCCAGGCGCAGGGACGCTTGCCACAGCGTGCCTCTTGCGACGGGCGTGTAGCTGGGCGGCTCGACAAACCGGAAGGTCACGGCCGTACCGCCGCGCGGATGCTTCCAGTCGAAGGGCAGCGCGCCGCCGGCGACGGTCGCATCGAAAAACGTATCCAGCAGGTCGACCTGGGCCGGCGTCAGGCGCACCTGGCACTCGATGTTCCGAACGCCCGCCGTGACCCGCCGGCGCACCTTGGGCGGTCCCGCTTCCATGGCTGAGCGGATCACCGTGGCAGGCGCCTGCTCGCTGAACCCCTGCGCCAGCGGCTCCTGCGGCAAAGACGCCGGCCAGACCGCGTTTGTCATGCGTCCCTATCAGGCCTTCGGCCTTCCTCGCCTCTTGTTGTCATCGGGGAACGCCCCGCCGGTTGATGCCGAACGCGCTACCCAAGGTCTGGTCGAAGGCTCCCTGGGCGATGCCGCGATTGACCTCGTCGCGGATCAGCACGCGGACGATGCGCCGGCCGTCGGGGCCCCGTTCACTGGACACCTCCGGCCGGGCGCCATTACTGCGCTGATCGATCACCTGGACCACGACCTCGGACCCGAAGGCCTCGCGCATCTGCTCGGGCCAGCCGATCACCTCGCCCTGCTTGGCGATGACCGGGACATCGCCGCTCACCAGGCCGCCGGAATGGAAGCGCGGCGCCCCGTCGAACACTCGAGGGTCCACGGAACGTCGTGGCAGCGGCGTCGCGCCGATCACCCCGCCTGCGTGCGCCACGGCGTAGCCGCCGGTGCCATAGGCGGGCGCATCAACGATCTCCTCGTTCGAACCCGGCGTATCCGCCTAAGGGCAACGGCTTGTCGGCGCCGGTCATGGCGCGCTCGATGGTGCGGATGCGGCCCAGCAGGTCCTCGGCCGAGCCGTAGTCGACGGTCTTGCCGTCGTAGCTGACCCGCAACGTTCCGCTCGCATAGGCGCGCCTCAGGGCCGCCAGTTCGGTTTCCGTCCAGTCACTCATTCTTGATGTTCCTGTCGAGCCTTCGGCCCTCCGCGCCTCTTCTCAAAACCATCCTTCCTTGCGGCCGAACCATTCGGAGCGCCGCTTGCCCCTGGGCTCGGGCGACATCCGGTTCACGACGCCGGCCATCGCCTCGTCCTCGGAAGGAACGCCAAGCTGTTCCTCCAGGTCCTGCCACTTGGCGTCCGACCAGCGGTCGGCGCCGGCGATCCAGGCGGCGGCGCGGGCGTAGACCCGGCAATCCAGCGCCTCGTTCCGTTCCCTGAGCTTTTGCCATTCGAGCCGGGCGAAGCCGCGCTTGGTGCGCACCGTGACCAGCTGTTCGGCGACGAACTGCTTGACCCACTCGGTTTCGATCCAGTGCGGCAGATGCACGGCGCCCGACGGATATCGCGCCCCTTCGGCGAGCTCCTCGTCGGTCGGCCGGTTCAGTCTCAGAAACCGGTAGGTCTCGGCTTTGAAGGTCGAGACGGCGACGGTCCACAGCCGCGCGCCCCGCCGCAGCCGCTTACCGCCATCGGTCGCATCCACGAAGGTCGGGCCAGATACCGGGCTCGATCGGTTGAACCCCTCGACGCCCTTGACCGGCGCCACCTGCGCCACACCGGCCCTGCGCGCCCAGGCGTAGACCGCCGGCGCGTCATAGCCGCTATCGATGGCAAGCTTCGCCAGCCTCAGCGCCGCGCCGCCGGCCTGGGGCCAGGTCCTTATCAGCAATTGGTCGAGCGCATCCCAGGTCTCCGCGTGTTCGGGGCCGCCTTCGATGACGACATGGTCGACCAACCAGCTTTCGAGACTCCGGCCCCAGGCCCAGATGTCGGCCTCGATCCGGTCCTTCTGCACGTCGGCGCCGGCCGTGAGAAACAGTCCACCCGGCGGCACGATGCCCGGTTTGCAGGTCTCGCGGCGGTCGTAGAGCCGCTGCCAGTCGGGCGCCTCACCGGTCTCGACCCAGGTCTCGCCGAGCACCGTGTTGCGGAAGGCCTTGATCGATTCGTCCGAGCCCTGAGCGGCTTCCCAGGCCCGCGCGATGCGCTCCCAGGACAACCAGCCGATCGGCGAGTAGAGCGCCGACAGATGAAACCCGATGGTCGCCGGGTCATCGGATTCCGCTGTCGTCCGCCATTCGCCGGCTTCGAGCATCGCCGTCTTGTGGTGTTCGGCGATCGGCTTTTCGCAGGCCGCGCAATGATAATGCGCCGTCTCCGGTTGGCCCTTCTCCCAGCGCAGGCGCTCGAACTCGAGCCACTGCCTATGCCCGCAATGGGGACAGGGCACGAAGTACCGGCGCTGGTCGGACGCCTCGTACTCCCGCTCGATGCGGGAAAGCCCACGGATCGTCGGCGTCGAAACCAAAAACACCTTGCGGCGATGGGCGAAGGTGAGCGATCGGGCCTCGGCCAAGGTTACTGGGTCGCCCTCGTCGTCGGCCGACGCCGGATAGGCGTCGACCTCGTCGAGGAAGATGTAGCGGGCCGGCGTCGAGCGCAGGCCCACGGCCGAGTTCGCACCGGTCATGATCAGCAGGCCGCCGGCGAACTCCTTCGACAGCATGGTGTTGCCGGAATCCCGCGAGCGGGCCGGCTTGACTCGTTTCCGAAGAACCGGGCTCTCCTCGATCAGCGGATCGATACGCTGGCGTGAATTCCTTTTTGCGAGCTCGACCGTCGGCTGGACCGCGAGCATCGGGCCCGGCGCCTGATGGATGGCGAACCCGATCCAGTTGTTGCCGGCCTCGGTGGCGCCGACCTGCGCCGCCTTCATGAACACCACCCGCCGGCAGGCATGGGCCGGCGACAGCGCGTCCATGATGGCGCGCATGTAGGGCGTGCGCGCCGTCCGGTAGCGCCCCGGCTCGGCCGACGCCCGGGCCGCCAGCATGCGATGCCGGTCGGCCCATTCGGACACGGTCAACAACGGGTCCAGCTCGAGCCCGTCCCGCCAGGCGCCGACCAGATCGTCGACGCCCTCGAAAGCGAAGGGATCAGCGGAACTCGGGCCGGACGTCGGCGAGTTCGGAGAGATGGGCTCGGACATGGGTCTCCAGGACTTTCTGCATGGCATGCGCCTCGACACCCAGTTCAGAGGCCATCAACGCCGCCACGCGGCTGGGCCAGTTGACCCAGGCGTCGCGCTCCTGACGCGCCAGCCGGAACACCACCGCCGTCGCCCGCGCCTTGTCGACCACCTCCTCTTTCAGCCGTTGAACCTGGATACGCGCCCGTTGTGCCTTGGCGATCTCGTGCGCGGTGCGCGCCTGGGTGAAGGTGGCGCCCCCTGTCTGAGCGACGGGTTCGGCCGTTACCGGGCCGCTCACGGCGCCGGAACTATCCTTAGGCGCTTCAGCGGTGGTTCGTTTCGGGGGCCGACGCTTCGCCGGATCAGTTCCGGCATCCCACTGGGCATCGGCCGTCTCGGGTTCGATGGTTCCGTCCGGCTCCCTGGAGATCCTCCCGGCCTTGATCGCCTTGAGCACGGCGACGTGGCTTACCCCGCGCCGGCGCGCGTATTCGCGAACGGATACGCCCATGATCGAAACGCCTCGAAAAAAGCAATGAAATCATACGATTAATCAGTTGATCGGGACGCGGTTCAACGCCTTCATGTGTCCACAAACCATGGAGAAAGCGATGCCCAAACCCCGCGACACCAGGAAGCCCCTGGACGAGTTCATCGCCCGCAAGGCCGAGATCGACACCATGCTCGATCGACTGAAAGCCCTCAGTGACGAGCACTTCAACTGGAGCCCCGACGAGATCAACTGGGGCCACGTCGGAACCCTGACCCATTACGCCGAGCTCCTGAAGCGCATCACCGACGCCGCCTTCCAGGAAGGCGAATTCGCCGAGTAGACGGCCTCCGGCCCTCTCCGGCCCCGACCGGGTTCCCGGCGGGGCTTGGGGTGGTGGAAGAGGCGCGATCGCCGCGCCTCGCTCACCAAAAGAGGGTCCCATGACCAAACTCACCGATACCCAGCTCATCGTGCTTTCCGCCGCCGCCGCGCGCGACGACGGTTCCATCCACCCGCTGCCCGACAACCTCAGGGGCGGCGCCGTCACCAAGGTGGTCCACGCGCTCCTCAAGGCGGGCCTGATCGCCGAGGCGGCGCCGAAGGAAGGCGCCCCCATCGGGCAAACGCCATTCGCCATCACCCGTCAGGGCCTCGAAGCGATCAACGCCGATCCCGACGATGGCACGCAAACTCTGCCCGCTACCCTCGAGAAGCTCACCGTCGCCCAGATCGCCGCCGCCATCGGCACGATCACGGGCGAAGCGGTCGGCGTCAAATCCTTCAACTGCAAGACCAAGGCGCTCGACCGGTTGGCCGCGCTGATGAAGGAGCGCGACCTCAAGGTTCACGACGTGCTGCGGGCGGCCGGTATCGAGGCGCTGGCGCCCGATGGCGCGGCGGTTTCCGGCCTCGGCATCGCCGAGCCCTCAACGCCGCCAAAACCAGCCCGCGAGCCGCGCCAAACCAAACAACAGGTCCTGATCGACATGCTCAAGCGCGAAGGCGGCGCAACCATGGAGCAGATGGTCGAGGCCACCGGCTGGCTGGCGCATACCGTGCGGGGCGCCATCAGTGGCGCACTCCGCAAGAAGCTCGGGCTCACCGTCGTTTCCGAGAAGATCGACGGGCGGGGCCGAGTCTATCAGATCACTGGAGACGCTATGGGTCAGAATAGCGCGCGCTGCTGAACCTCATCCAAGCGCACAACGCCGTTGATCAACCAAGTGTCCGGGTACAGAGAGTGCGTACCCATGGCGAGGAGCATACCCTTCGATGGGTACTCCTCGCCAAAGACACGCCGGATCTCTGCGAGAGCGCGATCTTCGCCATAGAGCTTTGCCCACTTGAAGAATGTTGCTTCGATTTCCCAATCCTGACAGGTTCCCTCACGCACTCCGTCATCAGTGCAATATCGGTACTTAAACCGATTAAGGACACGGCTCGTAGGGTATGATCGGCTTTGTATTGAAGAGGTCCGGTTGCGCTCGGAGCGCCTCAAACTTCTGAGCCTCGGCCTCTAGATCGGCGGCCGCCTTGTCCTCAATCTTGGTCCTCAATCTTGAATTCCAAGATTTCCGCCTTGAGAATCGCGAGGCTTCGACCTGCATTTCGTTCGGCATCCAGGCTCGTTACGATCGAGCTCGAGAGAAAACGCTCGCGCTCGGATTTCTTTAGCTCGCCAACGATCTGCAGCGTGTCCTGATCAACCCTGCGGCTTTCCGAACGGGAATCGTCATTCGGGAGCCGCCAACGGAACTGGATGCGATCCCAACGCCCGAATTTCTGACCGTCGTCGAGCGTGCGAAACGAAATCGGGTACAGCCGTAGCCAGTTGCCTTCAAGGTCTATGCCTGCGCAGCAGACGGTTTCGCCGTGCCGCTGACCGACCTGAGGCGCGGCTTTAATGATTACAATAGCCTCTGTCTCACCCGAACGCGTAGGCGCGACCGACGCCGTCATCGACGTGGTTCCTTTCGGTAGCGAGGCCCCGTCGCACTCCAAGGTGACGGACCTTAAATGGCTCGCGATCAGCCATGGCCTCCGCAACGATGGTCCGGTGGCAACAAGCGTGATCTCTCTCGAAGCAAAGCAAGGTCGCACGGGCCCGTGATGCGATATCGACCGCTATTGTCAGGGCCTCCTGTGAAACGTCGCGTGCAAGATGAGCCCGAAAGATGCGCTCAAAACCCTCTATATCCCCACGCCTAGCCGCTTCTCGCCCAGGTTTAGGGTCACCGAGGTCACGGAGGTGAACATATTCGAGTCCGGCACATTCGAGCGCCTCCGTGAGGAGCTTTTTGGAAAAGCCGCGCTTGCGGGAGACGGGAACGTCACGGATGTCGATGAGCACCTCGACATTGGCGAGCTTCAACGTCGCGATGAAATCATCAATCGACGCCCCTTCATAGCCAATCGTCAGCAGTGTACTCACAAATCTTTGCCCCCATTTTTCCGTAGAAAACCTTAAAATCTCTGATTGAACAAAATATTAACGATTCCGCAGGTCTGCATTCATTGCATCCCCGGACTCACCGATCAAGCCTTGTGTCCGGATCGCCTCGAACAGGCGCCGCAGTACGTAGCTTCTTCCGATCGAGACGACGGTGAAGACGGCCCCGATCAGCAGGTTGTCGCCAAGGCTCGCTTGCAGCCCGAACACCGGAAACACCAGCACCTGCGTCGTCACGGCGACTCCGTAGCCGATGGCGACATTGGCGATCGCCTCAACAAGCGACATGCGGCGGGACTGCCTCACGTGCCACGATCCTTCGCAATCTCTTCGAACGCGCGCCCGTCGCCATCGAGGGTCGCGGCCTGCCCCGTTGCCTCCTGCCAGCGCCGTAGCGCGACATCGACGAAGGCCGGTTGCAGCTCCATGGCCTGGACGCGGCGCCCGAGGCGCTCGCCGGCGATGATCTGCGAGCCCGAGCCGCTGAAGGGCTCGTAACAGACCTCGCCCGACCGGGTGTGCCGGCGCATTGGGATGGCGAATACCTCGATCGGTTTCTGGGTCGGGTGCTCGGCGCCTGCCAAGCGGGCGTTGCCCTCCCAATCCAGTTCCCAGACGCTGGTCACCGCATGGCTGTTATCGCCGCTGTGCGACGGCTTGTGACCCTGCTTCCAGCCCATCAGGCAGGGCTCGTGCCGCCATGGATAGTAGCTGTGGGTCGGGATGGCCGCCGGCTTCACCCAGATGATCTGCTGGTGATTGAGGACACCCAACGCCGACCAGATTTGTTCGATCAACGCGGCGCGCTTGTGGGCTTGCCAGCAGTACCAGGCCGCGTCGTTCCGGCATACCGCGAGCCCCTGGGCGAACACGGCTCGCAGGAACCCTTCGGCGTCCTTGATGTCGACTTCGCGATAGAGGTCGCTCCAGTCATGCCCGCCGTTGAGGCGATCCGCGCCGGTGTAGTCGACCAGGTAGGGCGGATCGGTCGCGAACAGCGCCGCCGTCTCGCCACCCATCATCAGCCGGCTCACATCGTCCGCTTTGGTGCTGTCGCCGCAAAGAAGGCGATGCTCGCCGAGCAGCCATAGATCGCCCAACCGGGAAACGGGCCTCTCCGGCGGTTCGGGCGCCGCGTCGTCCCCGACGTCGCTTTCCGCGCCGCCAGCCCCGGCGCCAAGACCGCCGAGGAGTTCCGCCAGTTCGCGTTCGGCGAAGCCGAGAAGCTCCAGATCGACACCGTCCTCATTCAGTTCCTGCAATTCCGTCCGCAGCAGATCCTCGTCCCATCCGGCGTTGAGCGCCAATTGGTTGTCGGCGATACGGAACGCCCGCGCCTGTGCCTCGGTCAGATGTTCGAGCCGGATCACCGGCACCGTGTCGAGGCCCAGGTTTCTGGCGGCAAGCAACCGCCCATGGCCGGCGATCAGCACGCCCTTCTCGTCGACGAGACACGGCACGTTGAAGCCGAACTCGGCAATGGAGCCGGCGATCTGAGCGACCTGATCATCCGAATGGGTCCGGGCGTTGGCGGCGTAGGGCAGCAGACGATCGGCCGGCCACTGTTCCACCTGAAGCGGATCATGCGGCATCGGAAATCTCCTTGCCGCGTTCGGCCGCGACGTCATCGAAGGAACGGCCGTCTTCCAGCGTCACCGGCTGGTCCGGGAACAGCTGCCGCCATCGCAGAATGGTGACATCCACATACTCGGGCGCGAGCTCGATGGCGCGCACCTGGCGAGCCGTCTTCTGGCCCGCGACGACGGTGGTGCCGGAACCACAGAAAGGCTCATAAACCACGGCGCCATCGCCGCTGTAGGTTTCCATGACGAAGGCCGGGAGCTTGACCGGAAACACCGCTGGGTGCTCGATCTCCAGGCCGCGCGCCTTGTGCCGGGTGATGCGGATCACGCTGTCGGGAATCCGCATCTCCTGCACCGGCTGCTCGGCATGGGTCCACTTGCCGACCGTTCCATCCTTTTCACGCAGTCCGCCCTCGTCCTCGTGCAGGACGTGGCCGGCCCACTTGCAGGGCACGATCTTGTTGGCGCGGCGGGACTCACGGTTGAAGTGGAAGACAAACTCGAAGGCCGGCGCCAACCGTCCGTTCCAGTCGCCCGGCAGACCGGGACCCTGGTCCCAGACGTACAAGCCGAACCGCCTCCACCCTCGCTCGCGCATCCACTCGAACCAGCCTTGCCAATAGGGCTGCCACTCGTTCGCGCGGTGGATCAGGCCCAGATTGACCAGCAGCTGACCGTCGTCGGCCATCGGCGGATCGGCGAACACGCCGCGCATGAGCACGTCCCAGTCGCCGACACCTCCCGTCGTGTAGTCCCGCTGATTTCCATAGGGCGGCGACGTGAACAGCAAATCGGCCCGCTCGCCGGCCATCACCTTGGCGACGGCCTCGGCGTCCGTGCTGTCGCCGCAAAGCAGGCGATGATCACCCAACAACCAAAGGTCGCCCGATCGCGTCACGGGATTCCGTGGCGGCTCGGGTGTTTCGTCTTCGGCGTCATTGTCTTCGTCCGTCCCGTCTGGCTCGGCATCGTCCAGCGGCGCCATCAGCCGATCGAGATCAGCGTCCTCGAATCCGGTCAGCGTGAGATCGAAGCCCTCGCCGCTGAGGGTATGGAGTTCGCTCGCCAGAAGGTCGTCGTCCCAGACGCCAAGGTCCGTCAGCCGGTTGTCGGCGATGCGGTAGGCGCGGACCTGCGCCGGAGTCAGATGTTCCAGGCAGATCACCGGCACGCTATCGAGGCCGAGCCTGTGGGCAGCCAGCAACCGCCCGTGACCGGCAATGACACCGCCGTCGCCGTCGACCAGCACCGGCACGGTCCAACCGAACTCGACCATGCTGGCGGCGATTCGTGCCACCTGGTCGTCCCCATGCGTCCGCGCGTTGCGCGCATAGGGCTCCAGTCGGTCGATCGGCCAGCGCTCGACCGCGTCGGGCAGGTTCATGGTCATCGATGGTGGTAACCTTGGTCGGTGGTAACCGGGTTGGCGGGTTACCGGCTTGCGGTTACCAGCCCCGAAAACGCGAAAGGCGCGGAAGCCTTGGCTTCACGCGCCTGTTGGGGCCGGTAACCGGCCATGGGTGGTAACTCAGAATTTTGGTCTGTCACTAGCGAACTTCCGCGCCACGCCTGCCAGCATACGATTGGCGCCCGGAAGGACCCGTGATATCAAGAGCTTAGGCGATTTGGGCGTAATTGGGCGTCGAATTGGGTTGCATAAATGGGCGTAAATGGGTGTATAATTGGGCATGACTGAGAACCCGCTCAACACCGAGACGATCCTGATCACCCCTGAGCTGCTCTCGTTGATCGCCGAGATCGACGAGTTCAAGGGCGCTTGGCGCGCGTTGGGCACCTTGGCGCCCGAGCGGCTTTCCGCACTGCGCCGGGTCGCCACCATCGAAAGCATCGGATCGTCGACCCGCATCGAGGGCAGCCGGCTCTCCGACCGCGACGTCGAGCGATTGCTCGCCAATCTGGACGTCAAATCGTTCGCCACCCGCGACGAGCAGGAGGTTGCGGGCTACGCCGAGGTGATGGAACTCGTCTTCCGGTCCTGGGAAGACATCCCGATCACCGAAAACCACATCAATCAACTGCATCGCGATCTGCTCATTCACAGCGAGAAGGACGCACGGCATCGCGGCAACTACAAGACTTCGTCGAACAGCGTCGCCGCGTTCGATGAGGACGGCAAACAGCTCGGCATCGTCTTCGAGACCGCGACCCCGTTCGACACGCCCCGCCTGATGGCCGAGCTCGTCGACTGGCTTGCCTCCGAGAGGGAGCAACGACAGCTGCATCCGCTTCTCGTGATCGCGGTGTTCACCGCCGTGTTCCTCGAAATCCATCCCTTCCAGGACGGCAACGGGCGCCTGAGCCGGATCCTGACGACGCTGCTTCTGCTGCAAGCAGGCTATGCGTATGTGCCCTACAGCTCGCTTGAAAGCGTCATCGAGCAAAGCAAGGAAGGGTATTACCTCGCCCTTCGACAAACACAGTGGACGATCCGCAGCGACACCCCCGACTGGCAGCCGTGGCTGGTCTTCTTCCTGCGCGCCATGCAGCAGCAGATGAAGCGGTTGGCGAAGAAGATCGAACGCGAGAAGATCGTTCTTTCAAGTCTGCCGGACCTGTCGCTCCGTATTCTGGATCACGCCCGCGAGCATGGCCGGGTGAGCATGGGCGAGATCATCAAACTGACGGGCGCAAGCCGCAACACGCTGAAGCAGCAATTCCGACAACTCGTCGACAAAGGGCGCTTGGTCATGCATGGGGGTGGCCGAACAACTTGGTACACCCTGCCCTGAGGGGTCACGGCCACCGATCTTACAAAAGGATAGATCGTTATCCTTTGCTCGCTGCGATGCCAACGAAAGGATCCTTGCGCTCGTGATCGCTCCGCGCGCGCCTCTCCCGAGGATAGCGCCGAACATAGCGATTTCCGCCGGTTTCGTCCGGGAGAAAAGTGTTTCATGTCCGATTGACGCTCAATACTTCCTCTCGGCGTCGGCGCGAACCCGCTCGGCATATCGGCGCACGTGGCTTCCCGTGTAAAGCCGCCGCTTGCCGTTGAGCCGCGCCGCGATGAGAGCGAGGCCCGCCACCCAGTGCCGCCATGCCGTCGAGCGGGCCATGCCGAACCGATAGCAGATCGGCTTCCACCGGGTATTTGCAGCCCGTTCCCAGACGATCTTCGCGTCGACGGGATCGAGCCAACGCAGCCGCGTCATGGCCTCGTCCATCCGGCTGATGGCCGCCGGCGACGGCCGGGCCGGACGAAGGACCGCGTCATGCCAGCCAAACGCGTCCCAGAAATCCCGCACCACCTCGGGCCAAGTCGAGTAGTAACCCTGGACCCGCTGTTCCGGCAGGCTTCGCATCACTTGGGCGGCCTCCGCCATGCGCTCCTCGACCATGCTCGCCGTCCACCGCTCCTCAGCCATGGGGCGTACCTTCGGCTTCCCGCTCGCCATAGAGCTTTTCGCCGAGCTGCCGGATGAGTTCCCGCTCCGGCCAAGTCAGCCGATCGTCTTCGACCGACACGGCGAGCAAGCCCTGTTCCCGCCAGCCTTCCCGTTTCACGTCATCGACGGAACGCCGCTCGCCGCCATACCCTTTCGGATGCCATCTCATCGCTGCACTTCCCTGAGACACGCGGCGTAGCCGGCAACGTCGACGATGCTGTCCAGGTGCTTCGGGTCGTGGACCAGGCGAGCCATCTTGAGATCGATCAGGCACAGCGCCACCTGGGCCGCCGTGACCTTGGCGCCCAGCACCAGGGACCAGCGCGTGGCGACGTGATCGAACAGCGCTGAGGCGTCGCCGTATTGGCGGCGCCGGTTCTCGACCACCCCGGCGGCGTGCTTGAGCATCATTTCCGAGTTCATTGGCCTGCCTCCCTTGCCAGGTGCCGCTGGCCATAAAGCGCGATCAGCGCCGCCTCGGCACGGCCGTCGTCTTTCACCCGCGTCCACAGTCCGGCATGACCAGGCATCAACGCCGAGGCCCGCGCCCGGCTGCCGTCTTTGCCGGCGCGCACGCCGAGGCCGGAACGCCATTTGCGCGGCGCTACGCAATCGGTCGGAATGAACCCGGCGGACAGCACGCCCTCGACGATCCCTAGCGATCGGCCGAACTGGAACATGCTGGTCACGCCCTGCCCTGGCATGGCGCCGACCTGCTCGACGAAGGCATGGGCGACGGGGCCGTGGGCGTCGACGAGGCGCGCCAGTTCGTAGCGGTCGATCTCGCGCTTGGCTTTTCCGCCTCGCTTCAGCCGGTGCACCGGCATGTCGAAGATTTCCAGTGCGCCGCCGGCATCCAGGAACGCCAGCGCACCGCCCAGTCCCGGATCGACGCCGAGGATTTTGTTCTGTTCGCTGTTCATGTCGCTGGCCTCCTTCAGCCTTGGTAGTGGGGCTCATCCATCGCCTTGCGCCGGTTCGTTCGGATAGAGATTGATGACCTCGGCGTCGGGGAAGACGCCCTTCGCGACCTTAAGCAGCTCCATGCCGCCGACCAGAGCCGCCACCTCGTCGGGCGTGATCCAGATGACCTTGTCGCCGTGCAGCTCCCGCACCCGGGCGATGGCGTGCTTCTGCTCGCCGATGGCGACCTTGGCTCCCGTCGTCCCGTGGAAACCGAGCAGATAGGCGTCGTCCTCGGTCCCCGCCGCCTCCATAGCCCGGGCGATCGCCGCCCAACCGCGGCACATGGCGGCGGCTTGCTCCTCGACCTCGTGGTCGCTGCCGGTGATCAGGGCCTCGTGATAGAGGCCCTGCTGTTCGTTGAAACGTCGGTGCAGGTCGGCATCGACGCGCTTGAGGGCGGCGAGCGTCCAGCGGCTCTCGAAGGCCTCGGCGACCTGGCCCATGACGCGGGGGATCAGCGGCTCGCCGACCCTGCGTGCGACCCCGCCCGGCGGCGCCGCGCTCACCACGACCCCACCACCAAAATGCGGCACTTCTCTCTCGCGCGTATTTCCTTCCCCTTACTTTTCATCTTTCGCCTCCTTTTTTGATGTCCTGGACTAACTGGAAAAGAAGTGCCGCAACCTGCCGCTGCGCCTCCAAACTCCTTGGTTTCCCTGGGTTTGAGCGTGCGGCACTTTCTGCGGCACTTTGAAAATTTGCGGCACTTCGATGTGCCGCACGGAAATCGCGACGTGCCGCAATGTGCAGCGGGTTTGCGGCAGGTCTTGCGGCACTTTGGAGGCCGATTTCGGTCGTAAACGGGTCCATCAGAACCTCGGCTCCTTGCCTTGACGCCGGCCTGCCGTGGGGTCCTGAAAGGACTTGTTGATAAAGTTGTCGACCTCGCCGGAACCGGCCTGCTTGCCGTAGTTGTTGTCGGCGTAGTCGTGGATGTGGCCGATGCCTTCGTCGGTCAGCTTCAGCCCGGTGACGTAACGGCGATTGCCGATCTTGTGATC
This sequence comes from Hyphomicrobiales bacterium, assembly GCA_036881905.1. Classification (GTDB taxonomy): domain Bacteria; phylum Pseudomonadota; class Alphaproteobacteria; order Rhizobiales; family Im1; genus JBAJNN01. The sequence continues at coordinate 46,919 of JBAJNN010000007.1, forward strand.
GCCGGTTCCCGGCATGGCGCGGCGGATGGCCGGAAACACGGTGCGCCCACCGAACGGCTTGGCGTCCTGCCCAAACTCCGAGATCATCCAACCATTGAGCGAGGCCAGCAGGTCGCGGCGATCGACCATCATGCCGTCCGACGGTGTAACCGCCGTGGCCAGCCAGGCGCCGATGGGGTTGTTGTCGTGCTCGAACATGCCGATGGCATCGCGCATGACCTTCGGCGGATCGAAATACCGCCGCTCGGCTAGCCGGGCGAACCCTTCCAGCGCCCAGTTGAGGACACCGCCCAGTTCGGCCTCGATCACCCGCTCGGAGATCGATTTCTCCTCGGCCGACGTCTCGTCGTGCTCGACGGTCATGGGCAGCACGATGGAGCGGTTGTAGACCGCGTGGGACTGGTCCTTGACCCGGGGCAGATGGTTGGCGGTGAGGCAGACCGCGATATCGAGGCTGCCCTCCCAGTTGTCCTTGTTCTTGCGCGGAATGCTGACGGGCTCGCCGGTGACGATGACCTTGTAGCGCTCGGCGTCGAGGAACTCGCCGCTGGAGACCGCGTCGTCGGCGATCCAGGCCGAAGCCCGGATCAGCGGCTGCATCCCGAAATGCTCCTCCAGATCCCGGGCCCGCATGCCGGTGGCGCGCCCGCCGATCAGGGCGCGCAGCACCTGCGCCAGCTGGGTCTTGCCGGTCCGCGACGGGCCATAGACGATCAACCCCTTGGTCATCTCGCGGTTCTTGCCGCGCACCAGGGCGGAGCCGAACCACTCGGCGAGGGTGCCGGTAACGGCCCGGCGTTCGTCCTCCTCGATGTTGCCGAAGGCGGTTTCCAGAAAGGCGATCCAGATCGGGCAGGTCGCCGCCGCATCGATGTCCGCCTCGACCCGACAGGTGGCGTAATCCGTCTCCGCGTGGCCCCGGATCTGCCGGGTCCTGGGATCGATGACGCCGTTGCGGCAGACGATGATGCCGGCGGCGTCCCACTCGATCCCCTCGCGCAGCAGGCCCGGGTGCTCCATGACGTAACGCCAGGCGGCGTTGAGCAGGTTCTGGGAGGTCTTCTGACCCATGGCGCGGACCACGCCCTGGATGGTGACCCGCATGATGTGATCGAGCTCGTCGTCGAACGGCCGCCAGAAGCCATCGGCGTAGGTCCAGGCCTGCCCCTGGGTCAGCATCAGTTGGCCACGATGATCGACCCAATGGGCGATGGCGGCTTCGCCGACCTGGGCAATCAGATGTTCTTTTGCAGCCTTGGCTTTCTTGGCGGTCTCGGGTTTGGCGGCGCCGTCGCCGGCGGCAGCTTTCCCGGCGGCGCGTTTCTCGCGGGCCTTGGCCAAGCTGACGACGCGCTCCTGAGCCTTGTCCCCGAATTTCTCCCGCGCCGAGGCGATCATCCGGCGGATGGCGCCCTCTTCGCGCTTCCAGTTCCAGGTTGCGCCATGGCGCCCGGCGGCGGCACGGGTGGCGTCCAGCAACAAAGCCACGATCTCGTCCTCGTCGACGTCCTGGGAGGCGAGCGAAGCGGAAACGCGCAGCTGCGTCTGGTGAATGCTGGTCTCGCCGTCGCCCAGGTAGGTCATGCTCGACGTCGATCGGCAGCTTGAAACCCAGGCGTTTGGCGGCGGCAAGGTAGGGATTGTCGTCTTGACTCGCCGGCTTGCCCTCGCCCGTTGATGGGCGCTCGACGACGGGCCGTTGCCAATCGAGCCATTCGACCAGGTCATCGAACTCATGGTGCGCCCAGGTCGCCTCGAGGACGCGGGTTTTAGTGGGAGCACCGTCGTTGGCCGCCACGGACGTCGGGCTTGGTGTTCAGGGTGCCGGGCAGGCGCATCACCCGGGCCAGGTCGCAGACATTGAGATCGCCGGCGCAGATCCCGGCCAGCTGTTTCAAGGCGCTGGTGATCGCCTCCTCGGTGGTTTCGGCATCCGGCACGTCGGCGCTGACGTCGATGGCTTCATTGAGGAGCCAATAAGCATGCAGACCGCCGCCGCTATCGACGATCACCGACGGCGGAAACGGCAGCGGGCGGAGTTCTGAGACGACCGTGTCCTTGTCCAGGCCCATCTTGCCGGTGTCGATGTCGCCCCAGAGCGCCGGGCATTCCACGAGATCGACCCGCCGCCCGGTGTGCGAGCCGGTGATACGGGTGCAGACGCCGAAGAACATGCCGCGCCCGTCGCCGTCCCACCTGGCGCAGTGCGCCGTGATCATCTCCATATCGCGGGTGAACAGGGGCCGCGCCGGACCGTCGCCGCTGCGGTTGGTGAACGAGCGTAGCTCGACGGCGTGCTCGGTGGTCGCGCCGAAGAATTCGGCGAGAAAATCAGCGGACTCCTGATACGATCGTTCACGCATCATGATGTTCTGGCTGGCCTGCTATTGCGGGTTGGTGTGGAGTTGGACGGAGGCGTTGCAACGCCTCCGCCCAACGTGTCGGGTCCGGAACCCCGAGGGTCTAGAACCTGGTACGACGGCCGGCGCCGGGACGGTTCGCGCTGTCGGCGGCGCCGGTCGTTCCTTCGGGTTCGGAAGGCGGCTCTTCCCCGGTCTGGTCACCGGCCTCGCCACTCAGCAGGTCCACCTCGTCCACCCAGTCGACCAGTTCAAAGACCGGTACGTCGACGCGGCCATAGGCCTTGTTGGGGTGGGCGTAATCGGAAGCCTGGAGCTCGACCACGGGCAGCTTGCCGGGCTTCTGCCGGTAGACGGTGCCGTAGGTCTTGGCGAAGGCGCCGATGGCCCCGATGCCGCCGCGCGTGCTGGTGGCGAACAGAAACTCATCGCCGGTTTCCGGCCCCTTCAGCGGCAGGTGGTTGGTGAACTGCCAGGGGTCCTTGGGATCGCCGCGGTCATCGGTCTCCCACTGCGACCGGTCATCGTCGCCGAGTTCGCTCCGCCGCGGCGGCGTCACGCCGTCGGCGATCAGCACCATGACCTCGTCGGTGGGGCGGCCGTCCCACCACCGGACCCAGCCGACCTTGGCTCCCGCCATGTTGGCGATCAGCCGGGCGCCGACCGGGATCTCGATGTCGTCCTGGCTGTAGAAGTAGCGGCCCTTGCGGAACTTGATGATATTGCGGGCGCCGCCGGTGGCTTGTTCGCCGTAGGCGGCATAGGGGTTGTAGTCGTCCGGGTTGGCGACGGCGCCGCCGCTGGTCTGGGTCGTGGGTACGTTTGACATTTTTGGGTTTCCTTATGTCAGGTTGCGGTTATTTGACCTTGATGGTCAGACGTTCGCCGGGATCTCCCGGCGTCTCGAACGGCGAGAGATCGATGCCGGCCGCCAGGGCGGCCTTCCTGTTCAGGGACAGGCGTCCCTTGACCGGGAAGTAGGTGACCGACCAGTTGTCGCCTTCGACCTTGCGGGTACGGTGTTCCCGCAAGAACTCCTTGATCCGTTCCTGGGCCTCGGCATGGCGCCGGGCCGTGGCGTCCTTTTGGGCCCGCGCCGCCTGTTCCTCGTCGACCATGTCCTTGAGGGCGGCGAGCGCATTGCCGCCGAGCGGCTCCCTGTCTTCGGGGATGGCGCCGACGGTGTCGCCGGCGCAGCGGCTCCGGTGCGGGCAGTACCGGCACTCTCCGCCGCCGGCGAGTTTTCCTTCGGGCGGCAAGTCCAGGGATGCGGCCGCCGTCATGACCCGGGTGGCGCGGGTCTTGGCCGCCGCATAGATTTCCGCATCGAACGGGATCGCGAACTCGGTGACGTCGTCGAGGAAGGATGCGTCGGTGTAGGAGATCAGCGCGAAGTTCGGCCTGTACGCGGTGCAATGCCGGATCAGGTCCATCTGGCAGTGGACCTGGAATGCGTGCTCGGCCTTGGCGTCCTTGAGGCTGACCCGGGGATCGATGCTCTTGCACTCGACCACCAGGCTGTCGCCGTCGATGTCGTCGACGCCATGGTGGGACAGCGCGTCCGGAGAGACGCCGACCAGCAGGCCGTCGCTGGTGGCCGAGAGATAGCCGTCGACCAGGGTTTTCTGGTCCGCGCCCGCGAACAGGAGTGCGACGCCGTCGGGCAGCTGGGCGCGGATGCCCGGCTCCCAGTGATGATTCTCGATGAAATCGCCGCGCAGTTTGGCGCCGTAGCGGTCGACATAATCGGGGTCGGGCGCGATGCCGTTCTTGGTGAACCAGGTCTTGCGCAGGCACTGGCCGACCTCGCTGGCGCCGACGGTCAGATCGCGGTCGTGCTCCCAGGTCTTGCCGTTGGCGGCCACGTGGGCGTCGAGCAAGGATTTGATGGAAATCGCGGGCATCAGGTCACCTGCAGCAAGCGTTTGATGATGAAGAAGGCGCTCATCCGCTCGCCGGGCAGCGGATCGTCCAGTTCGACGAGCCCAGCGTCGCGGCGGATGCGCCCGATGCGGTTGTCGATCAGACGAAGCGCCAAGCGACGGAAGTCTTCGTCCGCCTCCAGAAGCCAGTCCTGGCCCTCGATGCGGGCGATCATGACGTCGGCGTCGTCGATGGTGAGCCGATCGAACTCGGCGAGGAGAGAGGCCAGGCGCTTGCCCTGAGGGGAAGCCAGCGCCTCGGCAGTCCTCCGCGCTTCCTCGCGCCGGTAGTGGGCGGCGAGCCGGCCCCATTCCTCGAGGCGCTTGTCCTTGGCCGATTTGGTGTAGCGGCCTGCCGGTTGCTTCCGCCTGGCCTTGACCGGGCGCGGCGTATAGGTGTCGGCGAAGGCCTCGAACGGGTTTAGGGCAACCATCAGCCGGCACCCCCCATCACCACCAAGTAGGCGGTGACGTCCTTGCCACGGCGCTCCTGGACAAGGTGCAAGCGCCCTTCGAGGGCGAGGTCCATGGCCCGGTCGACGATCCGGCCCAGCTCCCGGCGCATGGTGTCGGGAAGCGAGCTCCCTGCCTCACGGTCGGCGCCGAGGTGACCCCGGTGGTATTCGAGACGATCCCCGGGCTCCGCGTGTTCGATCCACTTGAGGAAGTCGCCTTCCCGGATCGTCAGGGAGCGGAGCGGCGGCACAGCCGACACGGTGGAGATCTCGGCAGTCATCGCGGCCATCACCGGGACCCGGCTGCTGCCGAGGTGCTGGCGCGGAGGTTCTCGGCCTCGTAGGCCTCGACGTCTTCGAGGCGATAAACGACCCGACCGCCGATCTTCAGGTAGGCGGGGCCCTCGCCCAGCCAGCGCCAGCGCTCAAGCGTGCGCTCGCTGATATTCCAGCGGTCGGCCAGTTCGACCTGATTCAAATGTTTTATCACCATGCCTCGTTGCTCCAGGCGCTATTGAAAGCCTGGACAAAGCATGGCGGGGTTCACCGGGCCTGTCGTCGGGACCGGCGGAGGATGGAAAGGGGGTGATCGGGGGGAGAGCGGCGGATGAGTGGCGGATGGTTTTTCGAAGAACTACGCGGTTCTTAGACGGTACTTGCCGTGCTTGTTCGACATCAGCAGGGTGCCCCAGCAGGGATGACGGCCAAACAGGTTGGCCATCTTCGTGTCCCGCGACCCGGCGTCCGCGAGCACGGCCTTGCCCGACTGCCAGGGCTCTCCCCGCTGTTCCGCCTCATGGAGAATTCGGATCACGTTTTGCTGGATGGTGCCGTCGAACAGATACAGCATTCCGTTCGAGGTCACCTCCGAGTAGTCCGCAGTGTGGTTGAACCCTGGCTTGCCCGTATCGTCGGCATTTGCTCGGCTGGCAGCCTGCGCTGACATGGCCGGGCAGGCCACGTGGTCGCGACGGCCACTCCGCTCCAGGCACCGCCGGATCTTGGAGCCGATGTCCTGGTTGTCCAGCCCCAGGGGCTTGCGGATGAAATCGTCCGTGCCCTTCTGGAAGGCCTTCACGACGTCCTCGTGCTCCTTCGCCTGTCCGCTGACGATGAGGACCGGCATCAGATGGATATCGTGAGAGTTGCGGTTCGGATATCGTGCGCGAATTTCTTCGAGGAGCGTCATGCCGGAGTCGATGCGCGGCTTGATGGATTTCTCGTCCGGCTTGATCTTCAGGTCCAGCAGAACGTAGCAGAAGCCGCCCGCATCCAGAGCCTCGATCGCGGCGGCCTTGGTTTCCACATGAATATGGTCGTGCCCGAACGAGCGCAGCAGATCCGCGATCTCCGCCGCCATTTCCGGCTCGTCCTCGACGATTAATGCGACATGCTGCCCGGACAACGGCTCAGTCCTCCACGCGCATCTGCTCGACGGGGAGGACGACCACGACAGTGGTTCCTTCCCCCTCGGCACTGTCGATGGACAGGGTGCCTTGGTGGTCGATCTCGACGATCCGTTTCGCGAGAGGCAGCCCGAACCCCATGCCGTTGCGTTTCCCGGTGGTGTAAAGCTGGACACAGTCCCTGACCGCTTCTTCGCCCATGCCGCAGCCGTTGTCCGAGATGGAAATGGCGATGTGGGATTCGGCCTGCATCCGTGCCGCGATGTTGATTTCCGCCTTCCGGTCCAGCCCCTGGCAGGCCTCGATCGCATTCACGATGACGTTGATGACGGCCTGGAGAAGGCGCGAGCGGTTAGCCTCGACCCGCAACGCCGTATCCACATCGGAGTGAACGACCAGGCCCGCAGCCGGGTGATCGATGTTGCTGAGCGCCAGTTCCTCCGCCTCCTTAATGAGCGGGAGCAGATTTTCCGATGTGTAGTTTCCGACCGGCTCCGATGTGAATTCGCGCAGGTTATCGAGGATGTCGGCCAGCAGCCGAACTCGCCCACGGGCGCGCTCGATATGCGACCGGCTCCTCGTCGGAACGCCGGGAATCTCCTGGAGTTCGCGTTCGAGGTTCATCAGCGATGCGTCCAGGGGGGAAATGATCCGGACAATCTCGTGATAGGCCAGTCGAACGAACCGGGTATGGAGGTTGTCGGCGATCTTGAGCGCCGCCCGCCTTGCCTGGCTGCCATGACGGGATTCCAGGTCCTTCAGAAGCCCCAGGATCTTGTCACCGTGATCGTCGCTGTTGATGTCCGCCCGCGTGAGTTCGGTTCGCCGTTGCAGCGTCTTTCGCGCCGCCTCGCGGACCCAGGCGTTCTCGTCCTCGATGATTTTGGCGAGCGCGGCATGGAACTGCTCATGGCGGAGGAAAAGAAGGGCGTGCGCGACGGATTTTCGGACCTCCCACTTTGGATGCGCCGCAAGCCGGACAAACCTCGTAGCGACATCCTCGGTAAAGTTAGGGTCGATATTGCGGTGACGTAGCAGATCGCCAGCCATGTCGACGGCGTCCTGGACCGTGACCCAGTCCCGGGAATCGAGATCATCCAGCAGTGTCTGTGTCTCGTCCGTCACCACGATCGCCCAGTTCAGTGACCGTACTTCTGCATGCGCAGCATGAAAGCTTCCGCGCCACCCTCAAGAAGGTGTTCGACCTCGCCCTTGACGTCATCGACCGTTCCCACATGGGTCACCGTCCCTCGACGACCGTCCGAACTGAACACGAAGACCCTCTCGGCTTCCCCGAGGACCGGGATATTCGGGTTGTGGGTCACGAAGATCAGCTGGCGCCCGCCCTTCGCATCGCGCAGGCTCTTGACGATCGTGTCGTAGACGAAGGCGTTGTCGAGGTTGTCTTCCGGCTGGTCGATCAACAGAGGCCGTTCGCTTTCGAGAAGCAGGATGGGAAGGATGACCGTGCAACGCTGCCCGGTGGAGAGGTCGGCCGAGTTCTTGTAATCCGCGCCGTCCTTCAATTCGATGAACGGCTCATCCCCCAGATCCACGGTTTCCAGTTTGAACGCGTAGTCGCTGTCCTGGATATGGCTGACGATGCGACCCGCCTGGTCCTCGCCGATCCCCGCCCGTTCCGACAGGCGCTCCGCATTCCCTTTCCGGATGATCGGCGACAATTCCTCGGGCGACAGGCTTTCGACGATCCGTGAGACGAGATGATTGTACCGGGTCCCGGACCCCTTGAGGGCTTCCTTGAGAAGGTCTTCGTAGCTTGACCGGTCTCCGGCCTGCGTGATGCTGACCCGGATAGTCGGCGCGAGCGCCGCCGTCAGACGTTCCGCCACGGCCTTGCGAAGGGCGAACCGCCGGTCACGAAGATCGGACAGTTCGGAGGTCATCCTGCGATGTTCCCCCTCAAGCGCTTTTCGTTTCTGCTTCAACGCTTCGAGTTCGCTCCGCGCCTTGGACAGTTCGAAATGCCTCTGCTGGAGCCTTACCCTTTCGGTCGCCCGCTCCTGCTCCTGGGCCGAACGGGCAACGATTTCGCGATACTGCTGCTCCTGGCGCGCATGCTCGTCCTGCAACCGTCTGGACAGGTTTGCCAAGCCCTCCGATGCCTTGTTGCACCGACTTTGGATTTTCGGCACGGCATCGCGGAAGACGCCGACGAATTCCGAGACAAGGGTGGAAACTTCCCTAAAAATGGCGGCGTTCGGGCTCTCGGCGAATCCATCCCCCAGGGCATTCTGGCATTCCTCGGCAATCCGGGCGGCAAACCGCTCGAAATCGTCGGCGACCTCGCCAACCACGGCTTGAAGCTCCCGAACGGCCTCGGATTCACTCGTCCGCAACGCCTTGTGGGTGTGGGCGGTATTGATCAGGTCGGCTTCCGGCCCCTCGACCACCTGCATTTCCTTCAGGCGCTTGCCGACGATGTCGATCTCGGGGACGACGTCTTCGATTTCGCGGATGTTGCGGTCGAGAAGTCTCAAGTCGACCGCGCTCTGTTCGATGGCCCGCTTGAGTTTTTGGATCTCCGTGCTGGCTTCGCGAACCGCTTCCTCCTCGAACTTGTCGATCAGAGAAAGCTGAAAGCGCGGATTGGTGGCGATCTCCTCGATCTCGTTCTGGCTGTAGATGTCCGCCTTGAAAACCAGGTCCCGGTCCAGGGAAACGGCAACCGGGTCTCCGTCCGCATCGAGAATCTGGGCACTGTCGTCCCATGGCCGCTCGGCCCGGTAACGGGTTCCGTGCTTGGTCTCCACGTCCAGGCGGATGGTGCCGCTGCCAAGGTTGCCTCGGACGATCCCCTCGACGGCTTTCGCTCGCGGCTTCCCCTCGGCCGGGTCGGGCATCAATCCCAGAATGTAGCGGATGAATTCCAGGACCGTGGTCTTGCCGGTGCCGCGACCGCCGATGATGCAGTTCAGGCCATCCACGAACTCAAGCCTCGCGCCGTCGAGAAAGCCGCCGGACACTTCCACGGCCTGGATCTTGTGATGTGCTTTTGCTCCGCCGCCGGTCATCGCGATCTCCGGGGTTTCGTTTTCTTCGTTGCCTACCATCTTAACCTTTCCCTATGCCCGGTTTGCACCGCCCTTGGCATCGGTCTGAATTTCACTCGGACAGCTGTCGAATACGTCGCGCCAACTCCGGACCCGGCACATGGCATCTCGGGTCGTCCCGCATTGCTTGGAGCGCCGCCAGGATGGCCCGCGCCGGCACAACGCCCTCGGCAAGCATGTGGTCCACCAGCCACAACACGCCGTGGACCTCTATGTCCTCGGCTTCGGCGAATGTTCGCATCGCCTTGTCGCCGGTCAGAAGCGCGTATTTCCTGCCCGACGCCAGCGCGAGGGCAAAGCAGTCCACCAAGCTCAGGCGACGGCGGCGGGACTGATAGGACAGCGCGGTCGTAACCCCGATCGGATCGAGCGCCTCGACACCGAGGCCGAAGCGAACCAGGTCTTCGCGGCTGTATTGCCCGAGGTCGATCAGTTCCTCCTCGAACAGCAGGTCCGGCACGACGAACTCGAAAGGCAAACGGAACACCTCCTCCAGGAGGCCCCGCTTGGAAAATTCGATCAGTACCGAGCTGTCGCTGACGAGGATCCGCACCATCCATCACCCCGCCGGACCGGACATGATGCGCTCGATCTCGCTCACCGGCAGGCCCAGCAACTCGGCGGCCTTCGACTCGGAAATCGCCTCCTCCGCCAGGGCCCGGAAACACAGGCGGCGGAACCGGCGGGTCGGCTCGTCGCGGTCCAGGGGGGCCGGCTCCGCTCTTCTCCATCCCCGCCCGATGCCCGAGAAGACTCCACGCAGCGTCGCCTCGCTGATGATTCCAAGGTCCCGAAGGCGAACGACCAGGGCGGCCGCGCTGACGCCGAACATCTGCTTGATTTCGATGAGCTCGGCATAGCCGAACGCATGTCTCCGCCGCCCGACCTCATCAAACAGTTCTTCCTTGGGCGCAAGAAAGGCACTGGCGAACCGATGGCATGCCTTCTCCTCGTTGAGATCACCCCTGACGTCGAGGAGCATGTGCCCGAGTTCGTGGGCAAGGGTAAACCGCTGGCGCTCGATCGACTTGCCGGTGGAGCAAACCACGACGGGAACCCCCTCGGTACCGGGCCGGCGCACATTGCAGGTCACTCCATCGACCGACAATGGGAAGTCCAGCTTGAGAACCTTGATTCCCCGCTCTTCAAGAAGTTCGGTCATATCGGGAATGGGATTGCCGCCGAGCTTCCAGGCCGCGCGAACGGACTCTGCGGCATCCTCGGCGTCTTCGATGACATGGACCGGGAAGGGCGCCCCCTCAGGCTCCTCCCACCCAGCGCTGGAAATATCGAGCAGTTCCTCGACCTGGAGATAGCGGTCCACGTGATCGAGGACGGCCCCTTCGACCATGGCCCGTTTCCGCGCCTTGGTCGAGGCGAGCTTTCTGAACTCCACACCCTCCAGGGAAACATTGGTCGGGCTCAGGAGGTAGCTCATCGAGACCCCGAGGGCCTTCGACAGGGCAATGGACACGGTCGAACTCGGCATCATCTCGCCGCGCTCGTACTTGCCGATGGCTTGCGCGGAGACGACGCCGTCGATACGGGATGCCAGGTCGCGAAGCGACAATCTTTCGCGCTTTCTGGCGAGCTTCAGACGTTCACTGAACATGGCGGCCTCCTTTCGGTTTACATACTATAAAAACGAAACGATTTTGTAAACTTGCTGATTTGCCACCCCAGTTCAGCGGCTGGAAGCCCGGTCCAAAGTCCACGTGGTAACGACATCGTTATTTTCGCCAAGCCCAAGTAACGGACTCGTTCCTACCCAGGACCACGCGGAGTTTCGCTCCCTCTTGAGTCCATGAGGAGTCCATGGCGATTTAGTTTATGTTTTGGCAGAATAAAAAAGCCCGTAACTATTTGAAGTTACGGGCTTATTTGGTTGCGGGGGCAGGATTTGAACCTGCGACCTTCAGGTTATGAGCCTGACGAGCTACCAGACTGCTCCACCCCGCGATAACCTCTCGTTGCCAACGAGACAACTCGCATAGGAGGTTTTTGCCGCAATGTAAAGCCCTGCCAAAATTTTTCCTCCGTCTTGTTTTTGTTTCGACAAGAGCAGATTCAGAGCCGACCAGCTCCACCGTCCCCCAGATTTTGAGTGGCGATCAATAACAAGACGATCCTGTCCTAGGGGGTGTTCCCACCAGGACCCGCTTACGAAGTGGACTCCTCCGGGAACCGGCATTGATTGCACAAACATGATTCGGTGTTCGTATGATTGGCGGAGAGACTTCGATAGAGGGGAAAATCAGCTTTTTCGACTTCGAGTACAGGCTGAAAGGATCTTTCGGCAAAGAGCGACCTGTTTGAGAAATTAGCCGTGAATATCGACTTCGGGATGTTCCAGCCCATTCTCGTTAAAGCGTTTGGCCGGCGCGATCTCTTGCAAGGGCGGCCGGTTTTAAGCTTGTGATCCCCGTGCTGAAATTCGAGACGCTCGTGCTTCAGGCCCTGCACGGCCTATCGTTTCGGCACACAGACTATCCTGCTACGTAACCGGCTCAAATTGGATGCGCGTTGGACCGTGATCTGTCATAATGTCAGCCGCATTCATCGCAAGCCGTCACGGGGCGCGTGAACCAATGGCCAGAGGCCGCAACCCGGTTGAATGCGGCAAAATCAAAAGTGCGCCGTCATGTCGTGCATGTCTTTGCCGAGGAAAAGACCAGATCGGAAAGATGCGTGCCGAGGCCTACATCACGCATGTTGACATGGCCTGCAATATGAAGCGCTGGTGCTCCCCGGGGTCAAAACGCGCCGCCGCGTGACAAAACGCGCGCCAAGAGGGCGGCAACCGCCAAACGACAAAAACCAAACCGACAAAAGCAGCGAGAATTTAACGAACGAAAACCCTCTCAAACCAAAATTTAAGCGTATCCGGAGGTAAGCACGTCAAAAGTCAGGTAGAGGACAAAACCGTGAGAAACGAGAGAATCTCGCGCTGTCGGTTCCGTGATCTGGGCCAGTAACAGCCACGGTAAACAGGGATATTATCCTTAAATTGGTGGCGGTGACTTATCCCCGCCCGTCTAAGGGCTATTATGATCAATGGTAGAGGTATTTATTCCTAATTTTGTACTCTTTTGCACTGCGAGCCGCAACAGAAAACTGGTGAAAACAAGGATGAAACCATGAACCGCAGCACCCGCCGCCGAAGAAACGGCCTGTTGTCTGTACGTGTTGGTTACGCGACGCCTGAGAAGCGCGAAAGTTTATACCCGCATGGTCCGTGGTCTTGCGGCTTTACCTGCCATATTTTGCCTCTGACCCGGCTGGCGACGTGCCGTTTTGTGCAATTGATTGTCGTTCGCGCCTTTTGCATCAGCGTATCTGATTTGCTGGCGGCGCGACGCTGCCGCGCGCATGTCGCCTGTGCCCGCCAGGTTGCCATGTATCTGACGCATATTACCTGTCAGTTCTCCATGACAGAGGTTGGACGGTGTTACGGGCGTGATCGCACGACAGCCGCCCATGCCTGCCGGTGCGTGGAAGATCGACGGGATGACCCCCTGTTTGACATGTCTCTCTATGCTTTGGAATCAGTCATACAAATCTGGATGAAACGACAGAGTATTATTCATAATTTTTTAAATAATTTTAATTAAACAGCAGGAAATGTTCATGAAATTTAATAATCCATTTTTAAAGAACACATTAAAAATTTTTTACCATCTTGAACGGGGTGAATTTTACTTATCTCGTCATAAAATTGGGAGCTTGGCTAAGACAGCTTGCTGGGGGCTTTTTAAAGCCGGTGCTGGTCAATGTACAACGATGCTAAATATCAAGGAAGTCATGGTACAAAGGTGGTTGGCCATGGATTGGCTGGAGGAAATCGAAAAGACCGGTCGCCTGCGCCTGTCATCGACCGGACTTGCGTGGTACAGGCGCGCGCTTGCCCAACGCGACGGCGCTCCGAATATTTTCGCAAGCCAACACCGGATTGAAGCGACCCGTTTGATTGATGACGGACAGACAAGAAAGACCCACGTCAAAACCAACGAAACCGAAACCCCGCTTGGGTGGTTGCGACGCCGAAAGGGCCCCGATGGAGCCCCCTTCATCAATGAGGCTCAATATGATGCCGGGGAGCGACTGCGAGTGGATTTTACAATCGCCGGCATGTCCGCGCATGTGACTTCCAATTGGGATAAAGTCATTGGATCACGTCGCCGGGCCGCCTCGCGGAGCAATATGGCGCTTGACGTTCATGATCGGGTACTGATGGCCCGTGAGCGTTTATTTGCCGCATTTGAAGCCGTGGGGCCGGAACTGACCGGCATCCTGGTGGAAGTTTGTTGTCTCGCCAACGGGCTGGAGGCGGCCGAAAGAACGTTGGGATGGCCCCAAAGATCGGGAAAGATCGTCCTAAAACTGGCTCTGACAAGCCTTGCGCGTCACTACGGTTTGCTGAAACCGCCGCAAGGAACCCCTTCGCGCGCCACCTCTATCCGCCACTGGGGTATGGAAGGCTATCGGCCAAGCCTTCCAGATCATGATGGGGGCAGGGACTAATGTGCAAGGACAGAACCGATCGATAACAACAATCACGCTCCTTGATCGGAATTGCCGATCATTTGGACCGATCAGCTAGAGGGGCTTGGCCTATGTGATCTGAAAAAGCGATCGGGAGGCATGATCGAAACCAACGATCAAGACGGATAATTGAAAGGGAAGGCCGGACCAACCGGAACGGGGGCGCTTAATCGGCGCGGTCTCGCCGCATAACCAAACGCGCATCCTGTCTGATGCGTTCGACCATGCTGGTCAGGCCATTCCCCCGCTGTGGGGTGAGATGCTCGTCGAGGCCGATTTTTGCGAATATGGAGTGAATATCGGTTTTGAGGATTTCTTCGGCCCGGCGTTGCGAACAGGCCGTAAACAGGATGGTCATCAGGCCGCGTACGATATGGGCGTCGCTGTCTCCGCTGAAAACCATGACCGAGGCGCCGTCACGCTCTTCCAGCCTGCCGGCAATCCACACCTGGCTCACACAGCCATGCACTTTGTTTTCTGGCGTTCGTTCCACCCTGCCAAACCGCGTCAACTTGGATCCAAGCTCGATGAGATAGCGATAGCGGTCCTCCCAATCATCGAGCATTTTAAAATTCTCGGTGATCTCGTTAATATCGTCTGTCTGGTCTGTAGGCATCATGATGCGCTTTTGGTCTTGCGGGAGAAATTTCCACGAAATCACAGATACGACCTTGTGAGGAACATGGCAAGCGCGGCAAGCCTGCCTTATTCATCCTTCGCGAGCAGAAAGCCCTTGTTTTTTGCGGTTGGCGCCTCTGTCTGCCGGCTATGCGGCGTTATTTTCAGTGTGCCGCGAAGTCGGTATGACGCATGGGGTTCAAAATTTTTTAACGATATTTATGTGATCTTCCAAGATTGACCCGTCATTGGGGATATGTCGGCGGGAGAGGGGAGCCGGCCAGCTCGTTTGCGCCCGTCCTTTCGTTGGACTAATCCAAAGGGTCTCTATAATGCCCGAGAGCTGGTGTGTTGCGCGGCGAAGAAGAGGTCGATGCAAGTGAAACGAATGATGAAAGACGTGTTGGATGATGAAGGTCCTGTGATCTCGTCACGGGGTTTGTTCATACTCATCCTTGTCGGTGTCTTCGCGCTCGCCATCACCTGCAATGCGGTTATGACGCAACAGGATTTGCGCCCCGCCGTTTCGCTCGGCGGGCGACGGATATCGGCCACAAGAGCCGTTCCAGGGCGGCAAAGCCTTAAGCTGGATGCCGCGGGTCTTGAGAGCAGGATTTTGTCGATCATGCCGGACAAGCTGGACACTTTGCAGCAAAACCGGCTGTTGGGTGACAAAAACGGCAAGAGTGATCGGCTGATTGGCCAACACATTGAAGCAGCCATGCGGTCTGAGGGCGATGTCGGTTACGGGGGAAAGGGTTGGAACATTCGAATGGTTCAGATCGGGCTTGCGGAACTTGGCTATGATCCAGGACCGGTGGATGGGTTGCTTGGTCGGAAGACACACCGCGCCATTTGCGAATTCCAGCGCGAGCGCGCAATGCCGATAACGGGGGAGATCAGCGGGGAGTTGATCGGCGAGCTCGCCAAGGTCAGCGGACAAAGCGCACTGTTGAATGCCTTGAATGAGGGTCTGTGAAAATGCCCGTACAGCCCGAAAAAACCGGGAGGCGAACAAGGCGTCGAAATGAACCGAAAAGGACCGGCTTGACGGTGTCTTGCGCCGAATTCCGGCAGGCAGTGTCTGCTTGACGTGTTGTGTTGGCCTATCTATACCGGCTTTGCCAATTGCGCATGAGTTTCCTTTGGTCCAGGACCTGTTAACACTTAGGATTTGGAACACGGTATGAGCAAAAATCGTACAGTTTCAGAAGCGGAAGCGCCGCAAGGGTTTATCCCCCTGCAAGCTTTCATGACGCCAAAATGGGCGATTTTTGCCATATCCGTGTCGAACGCGGTGGATTTCGCCCCTGAATGCGTCGAAGTCCTCTTGTGGAGTACACTCCACGGCGAGGTCTTCTCCTATTCAGGAGCGAAATTCGTCTCGCGCCGTGTGCAAAACCTAAGTGTTAACAGGTCCTAGGTAACGGCGGAGTAGCTCAGCTGGTTAGAGCAGCGGAATCATAATCCGCGTGTCGGGGGTTCAAGTCCCTCCTCCGCTACCATTTTTTCTAAAAAAACCAAAACACCCGCATCAGGTGTCCCCGTTCAGGAACGCCGTGCATGGCTGGTTTGCTTTATATGCACGAAATCAACCGTCAAAAGTTGTCTTATCCCATTCCTAAGATTAGCGCAGGCTATCCGTGATCCGCCGTTGCGGCGGCCATCCGGGCTTCGTGATCGAGCAGCAACCTTTTACGTGAAAGCCCGCCGGCATAGCCGGTCAAGGCTCCGTTGGAAGCAATGACACGGTGGCACGGCAGCAAAATTGAAATCGGATTGAGGGCGGTGGAGTGGGCCACGGCCCTCACGGCTTTCGGCATGCCTAATTCTATCGCCAGTTGCCGATAGGAAATTGTTTTCCCACAGGGAATATCGACTAGCCCAAGCCACACCGATTTTTGAAAATCAGTCCCGTTCAACTCGACTTCCGTCATCGGCGATGTTGTCACAAGCCCCGAAAAATAAGCATCGAGCCAGCCGATCACCGCTTGGGATGGCCCGTCGCCATACCGCCAGTCGATGTCCCCGAAGCGACGACCTTGTATCGTTCGCATACGAGCGTCATTGTCCTCAAAATCAAGATGCACCAGCTTGTCCCCGAGCGACGCCAGCAAGAGATCGCCCAACGGGCTAGGATAGCGTGTAATGTGAATTGCTGTCGTCATGTCATTCATCCGCCCAATACCGACCATAGATATTGCGCCGCATAGGCCCGCCACGGGCGCCAGCGTTGCGCATGTTTCTCAAGCGCTTTCGACGTATCGGGGCCGCCGATGATTGCCAATGCCTTCGCTATCCCCAAATCCGTGGCAGGAAACGCGTCTGGATCGCTAAGTCCGCGCAAGGCGAAATAGTTTAGGGTCCAAGGCCCTATCCCTTTGATCCGCGCCACCATGTCGAGCATGTTTTGTCCATCGGCTTTCCCCTCCGCAAGGCCGGCAAACAGCTCCGCCATATCCGCAACTGTCTGCGCCTGTCGTCGCGTCAGGCCGATCGATGTCAGATTTTCGCCCACAAGCCGATCCGGTGTCGGAAACAGATGCGTCACCCCCAAATCCTCCGTCAGGCTTCGAGACAATACCGCGCCATAGCGCGCTACAAGCCGCCCGGCCAATGTACGCGCGGCCGCGAGTGAAATCCGCTGCCCCAAAACCGCCCGAACGGCCAGTTCAAAGCGCTCCCAACATCCCGGCATCCGCAGCCCCGGACGCGCGCTCACCATTGGCCGCAACAGAATGTCATCGGCAAGTTGTGCGTTAATGGTCGATATATTGGTATCGAGATCGAACAGATTGCGCACACGCTCGCCAATTTCCAAAGATGCCTTGCGGCCGGGTCCGCGCAAAATCACTTCCACCCCCGGCCGATCCTGCATGAACCGGCATATTACGAGTCCGGTTGCGCCCTTGGAACAAAACCCGCGCGCATAAACGCCGTCTCCGGCGAATTCCAACCCCGGAACGGCGCGTGCCCGAAAAAATCCCTGCAAATATTGGGCATCGAAGGGTGGGTGTGCGTTCAAACGTAAAATCAAATCGTCATCTCGCGCCGCACAAGGCATATTATTACGACCTGTTTTATCGATTGGGAGCATACCTCGCCGAAAGACTGTCGGTGCATGACCGTAAGCCTGTTTCATGGCGTCGTTGAAACGCCGCAGGCTGGCGAAGCCCGCGGCGTCGGCAATCCCGGTCATGGGTAGGCTGCTCTCGGCAATCAACTGGCGTGCCCGCAAAAGCCGACGCGCCCTGGCATGCTGTCGGATGGTAACGCCGGTTTGTTGCCTGAAAAGCCGGCGCAAGTGACGATCCCCCATACCCAAGCGCGCGGCCAGGTCCAGAACCGATCCGGTCTCCAGCGCTCCTTGCTCGATCAGGCGAACGGCACGCGCGACTGTCGCACGCACGCCCAAACTTGCCGGGCTTTTCGGGGCCGCCTCCGGGCGGCAGCGCAAACAGGGCCGGAACCCATGGGTCATGGCCGCCTCGACTGTTGGATAGAACTTGACATTGGTTCGTTTGGGCGTTGCCGCCGGACAAATCGGACGACAAAAAATTCCCGTTGTCAAAACAGCCGTATAAAAACGCCCGTCGAAACGGCGATCGCGCGTTTTCAGCGCCCGATAGCAAAGATCGTCATCCAACTGTTCCATGGTGGTCATCATAGCAGTCCATGAAACAAAAACTCGCCAGTTTCGGACTCCGACATTGCATCGGTTACAAATAACATTGCGCACAAAAAACATGCCCCAACAGCTCTATCAACCCAACGGCTTGCAAACAGTCATTACCAAGCGTTTGGCCTTAGAGTAGGATAATGGGCAGAGCATGAAGCCCGAGGTTCATTATTCAACGAGGGACATATCCTTCCATTGCGGGTCATCGAGCGGGACACAGACGGCCTGCTTGTCCTCCTCCACCAATAGACTTTGGAGTGCCCTTGCCTTTCTCAAGGGCAAGACGAGGCGTGTAATCTCGCCAGATGCTCTTGGCTATTGAAAGCCTACAACACAAATTCGGTGGAGCTTGTATATTTTTAAATAAGCTCGGGTAGAGCGTGCCTAATTGCTTATTCTGCCGGACCGCCCTTTCTTTGCAGCCGGTCCGTTGAGCCATTCCGCCAGCCTGGAGCATATCCGGTCGCTCAGCTCGCGCCTGACCGTCAAACGCACCAGACCGGAATTCCATATCTTACAAGGCAATTCCTCCAATAGAGCGCGCGGAACAACGTCTTTCCCGTCCGGCGTTCGATTTAGAAAAACCGACAAAATTCGCGGTTTGGGGCAACACGGTCAGGCCGGGGATCGTTTCAGGTCAGGATTTCAGCGTCAACGTTTCGCGACGAACCGAATTCCATTGCTTTTGCGCGTGACGGTACCAACGCTCAGCCAGTAGAACTTCGATCGACACAATCTGGGCGAGATCGAGCGCATAGCGGGGTCGGATTGCCGCCAACCGCTCCAGAACCGGAACCGGGGCGGTAATCGCCCCCAGACGCAGACCGGCGAGGCCAAACGCCTTGGAAAAGGACAGGAGATTGATAAAACCGTAATGAAGGGATTCGCCGAAGAGCTCGGTTCGGTCATCCTCGCGAAAGAACGCATAAGTGCTGTCTACGATCAGGCGGTTGCCATCGGGGAGCTTTAGCCTTTTCAGCGTTTCAAGCTCATACCAATCGCCGGTCGGATTGTTCGGGTTGCAAATGAGAAAATGAGCGTTTTCCCGTAGCGCGACACGCTCAACCCCGGCGGGATCGTAGGTTTGGACACCGACGCCGCTGTTGTTCATGATCCGGCCATAGGCGAAATATCCCGGAGACGGCAATAACAGCCCCGAGTTTGTCTGCCCCGCCCAACGGGCCACAAGATCAAGGGCTTCCATACAGCCGTTGGTCGCCAGCACAGTGTCCACAGCCACGCCGAAACGACTGGCGATAGCCTGTCTGGCGACCATCGCATCCGCTGAAGGGTAGCGTCGCCAATCCAGCCGACGCAAACGCTCGATGACCTCGTCCTTAAATACGTCAGGGAACGACCAGTCGGCCAAGGTCAGATCCACACCCTTCGGAGGGTTTTCATAGATCCCTTGCGGTGGTTCAGTGCGCATGTCGGGAGGGTCAAGATTGCACTATAAAGCCATTTTTGGCTTGGAGGTGGAGCAGACCGGCGAAAAGAACTCTTCCCAGAATCCACGTTATCCACGCAGTCTTCAAGGTCAGATGACCAACCGCCCAGAGAACTCCGATCGCCGGGAGAACCGCCGCCCACAAGGCAACCGTCAATGCGAGCAACACCGCAACCGGGGACAGGGTCACCTTCAGCGCCGCCGCTCTGAAACTGGCCCAGGGTTCGATCAGGAACTGTATGGCGATCGCCGGAAGAATAAAGGTGGCGCCGGACCGCCAAAAACCGGAAGCGAAAAACCGGGCGATCATGTCTTTGCCCAGGTAAGATGCCAGGAAGACAAGCGCCACTCCCGAGCATATTACAGCATTGCCCGGAACAACGCCCGCTCGGTCGTTCTCGGTTCCTCGCTCTCTTTGGGCGCGTTCAACATACGTCCGGCAACCAGCCCGAATGATTTGAGCGGCAACAAAAACAGCTTCGTGATTGAAAACCCGATGGAGGTATAGGCCGCCGCCGCCGGATCAATGGCTCCGAGAGACGTCAGGATGATCCACAATGTCAACAACAGAACGATGATATCGGCGCCCGCGGCCAGGGATTTTCTGGCGATCGCACAGCCCGCCCCCCAGGAATTGTCGGGGAGGAACACAGTAAAGGTGCGCCTGGACAGGCCGAGCGCTCTCGCATATCGGCAAAATCTGTAAATCTGAACGGAAAAACTCACAAAACCAACGAAACCGAGCAGATAAAGCTGTTTTGCGAAGGGTATGATCGTCAACGCGACCGCCGCCATCGCCCAAATGCAGATCGCCTGCGTCGTTATCCTGAGCAATACGTTCTCGCGCCCGGCGCGGACAAGATAGCCGCCGAGCACCGAATTCACGCCAATCAAGGGCATGCCCAGCCCGCGGAATACCAGATAGAGCGGAAGGTCGCCAAAAAGCCCGTGTCCCCAAATCGTCAACGCGACCGGGAGCATGATGAACAAGGACAGAGAAAGCAGAGTGGCGAGCAGAAACCCTTCAGGAAATCCGGCTATTTTTTCAATTTCAGACCCTTGCCCCCGTTGTCCGACGACAAAGATACGCAAACCCGTCAATGGCGTCGATAATGCGGAAAACAGAAACGAGCCGATACCATAGGCGGCTACGGCCTCGGCGCTGACGCTGGCAAGCGCGGTCAGAAAGATCAGGCCGTTCAACCGCCCAGCCGACATAGCCACCGCCAAATGACTGCCGCGCCTGAGAAATGCGCGAATGCTTTCCCGCCGAAACACTGTCATGGTCATGCCACATTTTGGACAGCGATTTTAAGTCTTTCCGCTTGTTCGCGACCGATCCGGTTGATGTCGGCAAGACTAAGCCCGAGTTCATTTTGCAGGAAACGACACATTGTCCAATATCGACAAGTCTCGTCGGTAAAGTCGCCATAGCGCCCGATATAGTGGGGAAGCCATCTAAGCATTCGATCGACAACAGCCTCCTTGCCCTTGCGCCTGCCATAGTCTGCCATGCTGACGGTCTCGTGGTGGATGAAGCGCTTGCCCGGGAGCCGGTTGCAAAGCCTGGCATAGGACGCCGTCTGCAAGATGGACGCCTCCGAAAACCTCGATTTTGGCGCATTGCTTCGTCGATGGGGTCGTCTGAGATGCTCATTAACACGATTTAAGTTAACTTCGTTTCTCGAAACCCCATCTTCTCGTTGCTCACATCCAAACTTGAAGTGTTCGGAGGTGTCCAGATGAATTCATGCCAAACCTCGTCCACCTCTTTGCCGAGCGGGATGAAAGATGCGCCCTCGGTCGAGACGATCACCATGAATTTCAGGAATTCCTCTACTTGGAGCCTGAACTCTTCATCACTGCGCTCGGGAAGGCTCTGCTTGAGAATACCCCACATCCTGGGCGTGACATATTGCTCCGCCAACATTGTAACCATCCGGCTTTCAAGCGGCCGAGCCGGGCGAAGAATGCGCCCGGCCCGGCCACGGTTTGGTTAAAGCTCGTCGGGTTGATTCTCTGCACAACAGGACTGTCCGTAGGACAGCAGCGCCTCGAAGTAAAAGTTCAGAATTTCCTGACGAAGGGTCTCGTAAGACATTTCATTCTCTTCTTGAACGGAATCTCTCCCCAAGTAACGAATCGAAAATATGCCATTCACGATTTCTGTTGTCAAACACAATTTTGCAGCGCCGGCAAAGGGGGCTCGGTTGGTGAAAGCGATGAGTTTTCGCTTTTGTCCATAAGGAAAACAGTTCGGCCATGGAGTCATGATGCCGAACCGGGGAAGCCCGCGCGATCGCTCATGATAAGTCTTGACAGGAATATCGTTATATGCGAATCGTTCTAATAAGCGTCAAGGTTCCCGAGGTTAAAGCGCATGATTTTCGGGAAGTATCCGTTTCGGTCTCCGCGATTGAACGGCGCGCCGGAAATGATGAAAACAGACGAAAATTCGGGAAGCCGCGGCGTGAACCAGTGTGAAACAGAGAGGAGAATTGACCCGATGAAACTTGTGAAAACGTTTTTGACCGCAATCGGTCTGATCGGCGTTCTGGCCGCTCCGGCCCTGGCCTGAGGCGGCGAGCGCAGCTTCGTTCCTCGCGAGACGTATGTCCGCGGGGATGACGGGTTCGATGCCGGCCGCGGGGAGCGTGACTTCGTTCACGCCGAGGCTCGCCGGTCCCACCATGTCGCACAGGCAGCCCCGGCCAAAAGCAAAAGCCCGTCTTGCTGCGAGGTCGTCGTCAAGGCTGCGGGAAAGGGGGCGTGGGAAAGTGTTCCAAAGGCGGTCGCTACGGCTGTTGTGACTAAAAGCCCTAAGGCTGCTGTCGTTGTTATCGTTGGTGAAGCTGTGGAGGCGGCAGTTGACACGGTGAAGACCGATCCTGCCTGTGTTGAGAAAAAGGACCCTGACAAAAAAGATCCCGATCATTCTCATTCGGCTTGACAAGAATAAAGCCTGTCAGGGGAGGGACATTTCCCTCCTGCGACATATTGCGGGGAAGGACGAATTGGCGGTTTCAGAGTGGAGGTTAAAAATGGATATGGAACGCTTGACGAGCGCAATTGCAGACTCGGCGACACTAACAGCCATCACTTTTATTATCTTACCTATCTTGAATAAATTAACAGATGGTTATTATATAAAATCGGTAAAAAGATACTTTTTAGAAATATTTTCTGTTTTCATAGTTCTTTCAGCATATGGATACTATAGATTTTGAATATCTTTATGGGTAAACTAGGCAGTTGACGTGGCGAAGACCGATCCGGCCCATGCCGAAAAGACGGACTCTGAGAAAAAAGAGTCCAAGGAAAAAGATCCCGATAAAAAAGACCCCGACCATTCTCGCTCGTTTTAATGGAGATTGGGTCTGTCGGGGACGAAGGTACCTGGAGGTAGAAGATGGATATCGAGATTTTAAAACATGCACTCATAGTATCGGCGGGAGCAACAGTTTTTTTCTTTTAATCGATACTCTGTTTCAATATTATAAGGCCCGTGAGTGGAAATTAAGTTTCTGGGGCGGGATGGTTTTTTGTAGTCGTCACAGCGGCTGAGTTTGCGTTCAATTCTGTTGGATGGGGGAGTTCCAACTGACATGGGCGTAGCCGAGGCGGCGAAGACCGATCCTGCCTGTGGTGAGAAAAAGGGCACGAAGAAAAAACCTTAAGAAAAACGATCCCAATCATTTTCGCTCAGCCTAACCAAAGTCGGCTAAAGAACTTCCAGTGATCCATGGTTTGCGTCTTGAGCGGGTATTTTGCCGTTTTTTGCGCTTAGCCGGTCCATTATACAGCCTTAACGGAGGCGGCCTCTTTTTCGATGACCATCACAATGGCGTGTATCTCCGGCAATGACGAGATGGCGCTATAGGGGCCATCGGCGATGATACGGCCTCGATCGAGGGCGATGACCCGGTCGAAGCGATGCAAATTCGTTATGTCATGCGTTGCCGCGATGATCGAGGCGCCCTCAAGATGCGCGAATATGGCGTCCCATACCGGCGTCACCAAGGCGGCGTTCAAACCGGCGGTCGGTTCGTCGAAAAGATTGAACCGGCCCGCATTGCTCAAAATCCTCAACAGCGACAGGCGACGCGCCTCGCCGCCTGAAATGTCGGTCGCTCCTTCATTGATGATACGATTCCCGCCATCGACAAGAGAGTTGAGATGCAAATCGCGTGCCGCATTCTCATAATCGCGCGCTTGCCCGAAAAACACCGCTTGTGTGATGTCGCCTTCGAGAAATTGCGCCGTTTGCGGGCAATATCTGATGCGGGACAAATGCTCTTCATCGCTTAAGTCGTCGATTCTTGCGTTCCCTATCTTAAGCCGGTCGCGATACTGTCTCTTAAGACCCGAGAGCCTCTCAAGAAGGGTGGTTTTGCCGGAACCGCTCGCGCCGATCAGGGCCACGCTCTGTGTGGGGGCAATGTGCAATGGCTGGGACAATATGATGACTTCGCCGCCATCGTCCGGATGATCTGTTGAGACCGGGCTCGCCTCCAGTTTTAGTGCGGAATCGCTGCCGATGGCTCCGCTCGCACGGGAATTCCGGCTGAAGTCCGGCATTGCGAGATACTCGCAAAACCGGCCTATATCGGCTTTGAACTGATCGCTCATGCGGTAGGCTTGGCCCAGCCCCGACAGTGTGGCGAACAACGAGCCGGAGACGGTGAACAGCACCACAAGGTCGCCAGCCGATAAAAACGGCCGGCTTGCCGTCTGATCGAACAGGCCCCACAGAAGAATCGATGTCGTCGCCAGGAGGATGATGAAATTCTGCGACGATTCCAGAAAAGCCCCGGATACGCCAACCCGTATCGCGGCGCGCGCATAGGTCTTGTAAGCCTTCCACAGTGCAATGATCGCGGTATCGCCGGCCCGTTCCAGCTTGACCGATTTGGCGGCTGTGAACAAGGTTGCGAATTCGCCGGTGATCGCGTCCTCACACTCATTGACGTGATCGATATGCGGCCGGCGCCAGCGGATGATGAAATGGGTGACGGTAAGATAAACGGTGCCCGCGCACAGCAGAAGCGACGTGATCCACACCCCGCCCTTGGACCAGACAAGGAGCAGATAAACGATGAGCTGAATAGCCAGCGGCAAAACCGTCAAGGTTGCTTGATGCAACAGGGTTTCATGGGCCTCGATGCCCCGTTCGACAGCCTTGATCAGCTGTCCGAGCCGCAAGCCGTCAAACAAAAAGAAGTCTTTGGATAGTATTTTTTGCGACCACTCAAGGGAAGCCTTTTGTATCGTGTTATTGATGAAGGTATTGAGCAACAAGGCCTGAACCGGATAGGTCAATGATTGGACAATGCCCGCGCCGAGGAAACCCCAGATCCACATCCATTGATCCGAGAGTGAGAAACCGTCCGCACGGGTGATCGCATCGACAATTTTGCCGATGACGATGGGGGGAATGATCAGCGCGATTTTGCTGATGGTCAAGGCGATGAGAACACCGGCAAAAGTGTAAGGATTGTGTTTGACCGACCGCAGCAGAAAATTCAGCATGATGCATTCTTCAAAAGAACGGCGTTCGGCACGACATAATGACCCTGTCGTATGAGATGGAACCTGTCCAAACCCGGTATATAAAGCTGCAACACCATGCCAAAATCATGAAACCTCCGAATTTCCCGGTAATAAACGCGATTGCCCATTTTATGGAGGCAAGCCAAAATATGGCTGAGTTGCTGTTTCGCGGACACAGGCTTACAATCGTCAACGACAGCCCGTTTTGAAGCCTGTATGGAAAGAGAAATCAGTGGCTCCATTCCGTTCGCCCTCAAAAAAGCAAGCGAGCGTTCATCTTCGTATTCTGTCTCTTCATCATGAAGCTCTAATATCTGTTGCAACTCGTTACATGCACGTTTTTCAGCCTCCTCGGCATAATACGAACAGCCGCCGCCGATGGGCATCAATGGCATGGCGTGTTTCCGGCAGGCAATGGCGAGAGAAAACCGGACTCCAGACTTTCTGACTTCCTCGGCATCGGCTGAATAAACTGCATGAGTTTCATCCTTTCCGGCACATGCGAAATTTATGCCCTTTCCCCTTTTGACAAGGCCAAGATAAACATTCGACAAAAAATGCCGTTCCAGAATTTCATTGACGGCGTGCAAGAGAGCCTCGGTTTTCGTACACCCGAACGCCGCGCCCGAATTTGTCGCATAACGCCCCAGAAAGACCGAAGCCTGCGGATCGGCATCTGACGACGCCATATTCGGCGCGAGTAGGGCGCAAGGAACCCATATACACTGTCCCCCCTTCAAGTCTCGCAGGCGAACACAGGGAACTTTTCCGGCATAGCGGCCTAAGGGTCTTAAAATTCCGTCCGATACGACATTCGGTTGCCGCGCGATCTCCTGACACGAAAGCCGTTTTTCACCCTCCGGAGCGGAATAATCAAGGGCCAGATGTTCGAGAGCCTCGGCATGAGCGCCCAGAACGCTATGGACTTCCTTTCCCGAACCCGCGCCGACACCATCGCCGTCGCGGTCGGATAAAATCACATGCGACACTGTGGGGCGATCGACGGCAAGACAGGCCGTGAGGCCAAGCTCGGCAATTATGGCTTTGACACGCTCAAGCGCGACCTCGGGCCAAACCTCACGCTCGACGGGCAATTGCGTTTGCGCCACAGGAAACCGTCACCGCAGCACTCCCCCTTATGTCGATTTAATAAAAAGGCGGGCATAAAGCCCGCCCTTAAGTTATGCTTACAGCGAAAAGAACTCGATTTCCGCAGGCGTCAGCGCCAACAGGCCAAGCCCATGATCCGGTTCCCTGTGGATTTCAGTTCGTTTTTTACCCATAATTATCCTCCATCTCCAAGGTTTCAACAGTGTTGAGAATTACCATACCGTGAAAGCCGGTTTCTTGTCAATCGTCTCACCCAAATTGTCGGCTCGGTTTCCTTAAAACGCTAAAGCCCGCAAAAATGGTTATTCTGCAATAAACACCCGTCTTGAGCCTTGGGGGAGGGGAGAGCCCTCAGCCATTCGCCTCGTTCTCATTCCTCAAAGTCCAGGCCGATATCGAGGCTGGGCGCGGAATGGGTAATCCAGCCGCAGGAAATGAGATCGACGCCGGTCGCGGCAATAACCGCCGCCGTTGCCGGCCTCACCCCGCCCGATGCCTCGGTGATGGCCCTGCCGTTAACCAAACGCACTGCTTTGATGAGCCTTTCGGGAGTCATATTATCGAGCAGAACCGCGTCGACTCCGGTGTCAATGGCCTCGCGCAGTTGGGCCAGAGTATCGACCTCGCATTCGACCTTAACCAGGTGGCCGATATGGCTCCGCGCCGCCCTTATCGCCTTTTCCACCCCGCCGGCGATGGCGATATGATTGTCCTTGATGAGAACCGCATCGTCGAGGCCGAAGCGATGATTGAGACCGCCGCCGCATCGCACCGCGTATTTTTCCGCGATCCGCAGGCCGGGGGTCGTTTTGCGCGTACAACAAATCCGCGCTTTCGCGCCGGAAATCGCCTGAACAATATCACGGGTTGCCGTCGCAATGCCCGACATGCGGCCCATGAAATTGAGCGCCACGCGCTCCGCCGTCAAAATCGCCCGCGCCGAGCCTTCGACCGTCGCGATCGTGTCGCCGCCGGCCATATCGCGGCCATCATTCCCGACCGTCGCGACTTTGATCGCGGGATCGATAAGCCGAAAGGCCATCCGCGCATAATCAAGGCCGCAGATGCGACCGTCCTTGCGGACCTTGAGACAGGCGCGGACGCGAGTACCGGCCGGAATGACGGCCTGTGTGGTGATGTCGCCGGCGCGGCCCAAATCCTCGGCCAAAGCGGCGCGCACTGTCGGTTCGACCATGAGCGCCGGCAGCGGCGCGATTGCGACCGTCATGACGCTCTGTCCTCCATTAGGCCCTCATCGATCATCGTTTGTCATCGGTCATATCTTCACCCATTGCTTCAACCGCGCAAGAGGCGATGCGTTCGGCCTCTTTCAATGTGATGAAACTGCGATGGTGGAAGGGAGGGCGCGGTTCGGGAAAATCGCGCCGCCAATGCCCGCCGCGGCTTTCCTCGCGCGCATAGGCGCAAGCGGTCATTAGCTTCGCCGCGGTGGCAATATTGCAAAACAGGCTTTGAACCCCTGCCGCATGTTCAAGATGTTCGATAGCGGCCAGAGCGCGCGTCATGCCTTGGTCGTCACGCTCCACACCGACATACCGCGTCATCAACCGGCGTAAATGTTCGAGCCTCTCCGCCCCGGGCGCCTCACCGCCATTCAGGACCGGCGGTAACATATTCCGTGGCTTGCAAGCGGGTATTTGTGACAGGGCCGCATCGACATCAAGCGCAATCCGTGCGCCATAAACCACGGCTTCAAGAAGGGAATTGCTGGCCAGCCGATTGGCGCCATGCACGCCGGTCGAGGCCACTTCGCCGCACGCCCACAGGCCCGACAGGCTGGACCGGCCCGCCATATCGACCATGACGCCCCCCATATGGTAATGCGCCGCCGGGATCACCGGTATAGACTCGTTAATCGGATCGATCCCGAGTGAACGGCAATTCTCGTAAACGGTTGCAAAATCATCGGGGAAAGTCTTGCCAACAGCCTTTGTCGCATCGAGAAATACCTTATGGCCCGAATGGTACAGGCGAAAAATCGCCCGGGCCACGACATCGCGCGGCGCCAATTCGCCATCTTCGTGGACAGCGGACATGAAACGCCGTCCGCGCTCATCCACCAGAACGGCGCCGCGACCGCGCAATGCCTCGGTAGCGAGCGGCGCGGGGTCGCGGTCGCAAAGAATGGCCGTCGGGTGAAATTGCACGAATTCCGGGTCCGCGATCATCGCTCCGGCCCGCGCCGCCATGCCCAGCCCCTCGCCGCGCGCTCTAAGCGGATTGGTCGTAACCGCGAAAAGCTGTCCCGCCCCGCCGGTGGCCAGCACCACGGCGCGGGCCTTGATCAGCAAGGGCGCGGCGGCGCTTGCGCCCGCTTCGGCGGGCCGCGCGAAAACACCGACGATACGACCTTGTTCCATGGCGAATTCATAGGCCGAATGACCGCCGATGATCCGAATGGAGGGGGTGGCGCGAACCGCGCGGATCAGCGCTTGCATAATCGCCTTGCCCGCCTGGTCGCCGCGCACATGGATAATGCGGTTGTGACCGTGCGCACCCTCGCGCCCGGCTGCGAGTTTGCCCTCAAGATCACGGTCGAAGGGAACGCCGAGCCGCAAAAGATCCTCGATGCGCCCCGGGGCCTCGCGCGCCATGGCGAGAGCGACATCGCTATCCACAAGCCCGGCCCCGGCCATGATCGTATCTTCGGCATGCGCTTGCGGCGTATCGCCGGGCATCACCGCGGCGGCAATACCGCCTTGGGCCCAGCCGCTCGATCCGCCCGCGCCGATGGGCGCGCCATCAACGACGCAGCATAGCCGCGGCGCCAGTTTCAGCGCGGTGAAAAGTCCGGCAAGACCCGCGCCGATAATCAGCACATCGCTTGTGTCAATAACGTTGTCATGATTCATCGGCCGGCTTTCCGAAACGACGCAGGGCATCATCGGCGTCGCCCTGACATGACGGCTCTACACGGAACCGGTCCCCAAGGCCACAAACCGCAACGACACTCATTGCGACCAGATGGCATGGATACACGGGAACAAACAAGGCTCAATGTTGCAGATTGAGCATGCGTTCGACAGCGCGACGGGCCGGAGCCATAATGGCCGGGTCGATGGTGATCTCGTCTTTCATATAGATGAGGGAGTCAAGAATATTTTTCAGTGTAATGCGTTTCATATGCGGGCAGAGGTTGCAGGGCCTGACGAAGTTTACATCAGGATTTTCAACCGCCACATTGTCGCTCATCGAGCATTCCGTCACCATCAGCACCTGTTTTGGGCGGTTGTCTCTGACCCATTCGATCATGGCGCTGGTGGACCCGGAAAAATCGGCTTCCTCGACGACAGCGGGCGGGCATTCGGGATGGGCAACAATCACGATACCGGGATCATCCTCGCGATAGCGCCGCAATTCCTCGGCGCTGAAGCGCTCATGGACTTCGCAATGGCCCTTCCAGGTCAGGATTTTCTTGCGTGTTTGTTTGGCAATGTTGAGAGCGAGAAATTCGTCGGGGATACACAGCACCTTGTCGCTGGCGAAACTCTCCACCACCCGCACCGCGTTCGACGAGGTGCAGCATATGTCGCTTTCGGCCTTCACCTCGGCGGAGGTGTTGACATAAGTCACCACCGGAACGCCGGGAAATTTCTCGCGCAAGCCGCGCACATCCGCGCCCGTTATGCTTTGCGCCAGCGAGCATCCCGCCCGGTTGTCGGGAATGAGCACGGTTCTGTCCGGGTTGAGCAATTTCGAGGTCTCGGCCATGAAATGCACGCCGCACTGAACAATCACATCGGCCTCCACCTTAGTGGCGTCCCTGGCGAGTTTCAGACTGTCTCCGGTGATATCGCTCACACAGTGAAAAATTTCCGGCGTTTGGTAATTATGCGCTAGAATGACGGCGTTACGCTGCTTTTTCAGCGTGTTGATCGCCTTGATATAGGGGGCGAAGACAGGCCATTCGACCGACGGGATGACGTGCTTTACTTTTTCATAAAGCGGCGCCATTTCTTTCGCCACTTCGGGCGTATAGTCGGTGTCGGGCATCCTCAAGGGCGCGGCCCGGTGTTGCGACGGCGGAGTGCATGCGCCAGCCCGGCCATCTTGAATTGCAATACCGCCATCCAGCATCATCCGGACTCCTTGATTTAAGGCCTGCCCCGTCTTACAGCCGAAATTGTCCAGCCTGTGCTGAGACAGCCATATTGATATTATGGCCTTTCCGGCGGCATATTCAAGAGATTTGCAAAATTCCGACGAATGGATATTATAAAATTGCAATGCTTGCGGCCGGATGGTCGCCAGAGCCACGCAACCGTACATCCCGCCCCGGCGCGGATTGCCAAACTCCGTTCGGCGCTGAAACCCGTGTTTGAAAAATTCTCTCTTCCACTAAGGCAATCCTGAAATGTCGGATTTTTTCATGGCGCAATGCTTTGTTGCGGTGGCGATCATATCCGACATAATTTCTTTCCAATTTAAAAAGAAGAAAAATATACTAATATTACTAATAATATCTGCGATTTTTATATCCTTACATTTTTTCTTTATGCACAATAATACGGCTGGTCTTCTTGTATTGGTATCTATTTTGCGTTATATTTTTGGCATTATGAGGCCGTATAAAATTTACTGTTTGTTTTTGGTTGCAATTTCGGCCCTTATATGTCTTTTTACCTATTCAGGGTTTCTGAGCCTCATGAGTTTCTCCGGTTTCACCTTTAACACGATAGCCGCCTTTTGCAAAACCGATAAAAACCTTCGTGAAATGATGTTTGTCGGTACCTCTATATGGCTCGTTCATAATTTTTTGCTCGGATCGCCCGGCGCCGTGATCATGGAATTGCTGTTTTTGACAACCGATGTCGTCGGTTATTACCGGTTTTACATAAGGCGGAAGCCTCAATAACGCCCCAACCCCAACAGACGCGGCAGCCAAACTACCAACTGCGGCATTGCAATGAGCAATATGATGCGGACGGCATCGGTGGCCAGAAAGGGCGCAATGCCGCGCGCGAGCGTGGCCATCGTCATCTCCGGCGACACGCCACGAATGATGAATAAATTCATGCCGACAGGCGGGGTGATCAGCCCGATTTCGACCACCGAAACCACAACCACGCCGAACCACACCGGATCATAGCCAAGCCCCGTCATTACCTGAGCGGCGGGAATCGCCGTCAACAGGATCATCGACAGGCTGTCCATAACGCATCCTAGAGCCAGATAAAACATAATCAGTGTCACCAGCACCGCCAAGGGCGGGAAGCCGCGATCCGCGATCCAGGCCACCAGAGTTTGGGTCAGGCCACTGGTTTCGACAAAAAAGTTGAACAGCGCGGCCCCGACGAGAATGAAGAAAATCATCCCGATCGTCTCTGCCGCCTCGCGAATGGCGTTGCGCAGCATCGGCCAGTCCAGAGGCCTGCGGATCAAGGCGAACACCAATGCTCCGCCCGCCCCGACGGCGGCGGCCTCGGACGGGGAGAACAAGCCGGTGTAAATCCCGCCGATCACCAACATGACCAGAAGGACCGCATCTGCCATGCGCAAAAGCGCCTTTAAGCGTTCAGGCCACGGCGCAGGGTCCGCAACCGGCGCAAGGGCCGGATTTCTTCGCGCCTGTAGACGGATAGAGATCATATAGAGCACGGTTGCCAGAAGACCGGGCAACATCGCACCGGCAAACAAGGCGCCGATCGACTGCTCGGTCATCAGCGCATAGATCACCAGAAGAATCGAGGGCGGAATGAGAACGCCAAGGGTTCCCCCGGCCGCTATCGAGGCCCCGGTAAGGCTTTCGGCATAGCCATGACGCCGCATTTCAGGCAGGCAGGCCCGCCCCATGGTCGCGCAGGTGGCGAGAGAGGACCCGCAAATCGCGCCGAAAACCGCGCTGGCGGCAATATTGGATATGGCCAGGCTGGCGCGACGATGGCCGAAAAAGGCAACCATACCTTGGAAAAGACTGCTTGATAATCCGCACTGCGCGGCCAACACGCCCATGAACACAAACAGGGGCGCCACCGCAAGACTATAGGGAAAAATCGCCTCGAAAGGCAGGCTGGCCATGATATAGCTTGCCGATGTCCAGTCCATGAGCGATAAGGTGCCGCCAATCCCGACGACGGCCATGGCGACGGCGACCGGAATGCGCAAGGCGCACAGGATCAAGACCGCGACAAACCCGATCAAGCCCGCCCATTCCATCGCCATCAAGTGGTTTCCTTGGTAAAAACCAGCTTCAGAAATTTTACAAAACAAACCACGGCCGAGAGCACCATACCGCTGAGCAAAAACAGCCAGAACGCAATCATGGGGATAGAAAGATTCTGCGACACATCGCCATAGCTCCATTGCTCCATCGCCCGTTGCCAGGACAAAGAAAAAAGGAAAGCCATCAATAGCGTCGCGATCAGCCGGGCCGCGCCTTCCATCGCCAGGGCAAAGCCGTTCTTGGCGATTTTACCCAAAAGATCGACGCTGACATGCGCGCCGGTGCTGAAGGCATGAGGAATCGACCATGAGGCGGCCGCCATCACGCAGAATTGCGTCACATCGACCGTCCCGATGAAGGCGTGATGGAAGATGCGCCGCCAGACAATATCGACCACGACGACCATAATCGCCGCGATCAGTGTCATCATGCCGAAAGCCGCCAGGCAATTGGTGAATGCGTTCATGAAACGATCAAGGGCGCAAACCGCGCGTTTGAGCCGGGATGTATTCTGATTATTGATAGGACGGGTCATCGATCGCCGGCATGGTAGAGCGCGTCATAGTGCGCGACCAACTCGCGGGCGCGACGGTAGATCGCATCGGGGTCCTTCACGCCCGATGCCTTCAACCGCGCCAGATAGCGCGCGATCATCGGTTGAACCGCCTTTTGCCATTTGTCGTGGGTTTTTTCGTCGATAGCGATAATCGTGTCTCCCCGCCTGATGGCGTCGGTTTTGCCCGCCAACTCCCATTTGTTCCACCAATCCCCGAATTTCCCCACCAGCCGGTCGCCGGAAATGTCGTCAATAGCCTTGCGAACATCTTCGGGCAGAGACTCATATTTCCTGGCATTCATCAGAAAATGAAACCCGGCGACATAGGCGGCGGCAGCGGTATGGTATTGCAGCAATTCATTGGCCTTGACCGCATTGACCAGATCCCAGGTGGTCACGACGCCATCGATGGCGCCTTTTTGCAGATTTTCATAAATCGCCGCCGGCGGCAAACCAACAGGCGAGGCGCCAAAAGCTTCAAGCATGGCCGAAACCGGCGGGCTCGGCGTTCTAAGGCGTAACCCCTTAAGGTCGTCGAGCGAGCGAACCGGCGTTTTCAGCGTGTGAAACAACCCGCCCTCGTGGGTAAACAGGGCCAGCACCTTGAAACCGTCATAATCATGGCCAAGCAGACCTTCCTTATATAGAGTCCACAGGGTCCACGAACCGGAATCGGCGTATTTGACCAAAAACGGCATTTCAATGATTGAGCTGGCCGGATAACGGTCACGCGGGATGCCGTTCAATCCAAGCGCCATGTCCATGACGCCGGCGCGCACCTGATCGGCCTGACGGCCGATTTTACCAAAGACCGAGGTCGCATCGTAAATTTTGACGTGAACCTTGCCATGGGTTTTCTCTTCAAGCCGCCTGGCCCAAGGCTTAAGGAAATCTTTCTGAAAACCATGGCTGGGCGGGAGATAGTGGCTGATTTTCAAAGTGATTTCGGCCTCTTCGGCGCCGGCTGTTCCCGTTAGGATCAGCATACCCGCCAGAAGGCACGGAAAAATTCTTGTCAAAGATTTGCTTTTCATTCCTCTTTCCCATTTCACGAACAACGCTGTCAGTATACCGCTTATTGAAGACCGACTCCATGGCCTGTTGCATGCGCAGAACAGTCAGTGCCTTATTTACCGCTTCGGGAGATGGGACAAGGGTCGCCATTGACATGCTTACAATATAGTCTAAACTTATTTTACTCCTTTTATTTGGGAGGGTATTATGGCAAGAAACACGGCCGACGCATGCTACCGGCGCCATATTCCGGCATGGAAAGACCTGTCAAACGCGGTTTTTCGCGATCCTGTGCGGCCAGGAGAAAAATTGCGTCACCTCGCGCCCCGCGAGCCTGTCGATAAGCTCCATCTGCCCTCCAACCATGACCTCGATGGCCTGTCGCGGGGCGTGATTTTTACCTCCGACAGAAAGAATATGAATCGAAAATGGTCCTATTTAATTGTAGGGCATGACGCAAGCGACGCACTGGCCCAGGAAAAGCGCCCTGATCGGTGTTCTGGAGTGATGAAATGAGCCTTCTGCCTTGTCCTCCGGCCGGGAAACATGCTTTTGGCCGTCGGCATGGGCGTCCGCCCTGGCGGCATGGCCGTTCATGGCGTTGCCGGGACCGGCATAAGAGGGGGAAAAATTGGATGCCGAAAACCATGTTCGGAAACGCCCTACATCAATTTCTGGCAAGCGTGCCGTTCACGGCTTCCCTGAACGATGGGAACGCGACATCATGAACGCGGTTGAGATTGAACAGGCGGTTTCGGCGTTTTTCGCCCAATCCTTCGAGGCGGGCGAGTTTCCCTTCGCCTTTCTCAAAGCCTTCGGCAACAAGGAAACCACCATCAAGCGCCTGCGCAAGGGGGGAACCAACCATTCGGAGCTCGGCGGGGTGCTCCAGCGCAACAACATTCACATCAAGAC
>JBAJNN010000008.1:0-79593 GCA_036881905.1 Hyphomicrobiales bacterium
CACCAACCGCTCTCGACCCAGCGGCGTCAGTCGGGCATTGTTGTGGATGTTCATTCGGGCTTGCCTCCAAGGAGGTCTGAAGCTCGGTAACTCCAGTCTCCCCGGTCAGGCCCGAATCGACAACATATTGAAAGCTCACAGCTAGTGGAAGCGTTCATGTTTTGCGTTACGGCATGCGTGCACGGCCAAAGCGATCAAGGCGGTCACTCCCGCCAGGCCCAATCGCAAGCGGTTTATCTCGGATCCAAGGCAAATCCATATAAAGGTCGCAAGCGACGTCGAGCGGCTATCGGTAGGCTGGAGAAATCACGGAAGATCGCACTTGGAACCGAGAAATCGTAACGTTCTTGCTGTTAACTCTGCGCGTGGTTGCTCTCGTTGCGTGTGCCCGATTCGGGCCCATACCATTAACGTTTTACATCCAAAACTACACCTGTATGGCCCATTGTAATAGCAGCAAGGGTATATCGCGCAACGAGCTCGGGAGAAAGCAAGCTGGCGGGGTCTTCCTTGCCAAAATTCAGTTTACGCATCGGTGTATTGGTGCGTTCCGGACTGATGCAAATGACGTTGATGCCTTCGCCGTGCCACTCTTCCGCCAAGGCTTGGGTGAGGTTCACGACCGCACATTTCGAGGAAGAATAGATTGCATATTGTGCTCGGCCACGCGTATAGGAACTGGAGGCGAAATTAACCAACGTCCCCCGTGAATGGGCAAGATGGAAATGTGCTGCTCGTGCTACGTTTACCGCCCCGAGATAATTTGTTTTGATCAGTAAATTAATCTCATCATATCCCATCTGCATAAATGGGCGACGGATGAGGGTGCCGGCAGAGTTGACGATAGCATCTATCTGTTCCACACGCCCGGCAATGTCGGCGAGAAACTTTTCCACAGCGTCAGCATCGGTGACATCGACGCCATTGGTGGACCGGCTTGCCGAAAACACTTGTGCACCATTGAGCAAGGCCAGCTTTCGGATGGATTCACCGATCCCGCTATTGCCGCCGAACACAACGACGGTCTTACCCAAAATCGTTTTGATCTCTTTACTCTTAATCTTGAGCGTACGCGACTGTATCAACTTCTCTGCCAGGAACAGGTCAAGTTTGCTGGTAATCTTGATATTAGCTTCAGAACCTTCAACCGTCGTGATCGGGACGTTAGGCAGCATGAAACGCACGACACTGCAATCGCATGTAAAATCCCGTCGTTTCAACCGGTTTGCTCTTTCCAATGCCTCGCGAATGACATGGAGCCGGAACGCCTGCGGCGTCTGACCTCTGCGCATGAGAGATCGCGCCGGAATATCGGCGATACAGCCATCGTCCCGGATAGTCACAAGGGTGTCGGCAGATGACATGACAACGTCTACAGCTGCGAACTCTTCGAGTGCCCTTACACAGCGATGTATAAGGTCATCATCAAGCAGCGGCCGCACTGCATCGTGGAACAAGAGGTTGGTATTTTCGTCATGGCCTGAAAATGCAGCAACGGCCGATTCCGTTGACCCCATTCGGTCGGGACCAGCGACAACAACTTTTGAAAGTTTCGTCCAGTTATTTTGCCGAGACAATTCCCAGATGTGATT
The DNA here is from genome assembly GCA_036881905.1 of Hyphomicrobiales bacterium. Classification (GTDB taxonomy): domain Bacteria; phylum Pseudomonadota; class Alphaproteobacteria; order Rhizobiales; family Im1; genus JBAJNN01. The sequence goes on from JBAJNN010000008.1 coordinate 1,593, forward strand.
TTCATATTGCAACTTAGAAACAATAAAAATTTCATCTATATTTTCACTTTTTTGGAACACATCAACAGTGTATTCTATGATTTCCCGTCCGGCGAGTTTGAAAAATTGCTTTGGGAGGATATCACCAAAACGCTTTCCATCTCCACCGGCAAGAATAACTCCAATTTTTTTCATACGCATTTTTCTCCACAGCACTTTTAGTTAAAGTCTGGCTCCGAATTCAGATTTGCGACACGCCGAAGTTCCATGGAAAAGCGATTGGCGCGTGTTTCGTCGATCCCCAGAAGGTATTGTCGTGCCTCGGCACGTTGTGTTGCCAGAGTGTCACCTTCTTTCATGAAGGCTTCGAATTTTTCCTCGAATTCCCTTGCGTCAGAGAATACGTAAGCGAAGTGCTCCGGAGGCATATCACTTTGTGTGAACCTCAGGTGTTCCCCTTGTGAACGATAGACAAATATCGGCGCATCAACAGCCAGACAATCCGTTATGATTGACGAGCAGTCGCATATAAATACATTGGCCCGTATAAGATGTTCGTGTAGGGGCTCCGTTCTTTCGATAAGCTTGCCACAAAAACCATCCTTTCTTAAAACTGAAAGGAGGCGCGAATCAGCGTTCGCCAAGGCGAAATTGCGTTCACCGGTACGTGGGTGTACTTTGATTAAAATACTCGCGTTTTTTCCGAGGCATGTTAAGGTAGAAAGAAATTTTCGTGCATCCTCTAAGGAACTATAGTTACTTCCCTCATCTCCTCCTTCCCAAGTCGGAAGGTAAAGAACTGTTAGACATTTTGGCAGTGCCCGTTGCCTTTCAGCCAAGCGGCGTTCAACCTCACGGATAACGGGTAAGAGACTTGGCCTTCCAACCTTTACATACCGAAGATGCCCAAAATCGACGCCTGTGTTTTTGAAGCGATCTATATGAGCTTGTCCGGCTACCCATATCTCATCATAGGCACGCAAACACTTATTTGCGCTCGACTCCTTGTCGCTATCACCATGCCCGATGAAGATGTGATTCAGGTAATTTAATCTCAGCAGATGATTATTTTTGACTGAGTTGCCAGGATACAGCGCTGCTCTTAAGGACGGCAACGCAGCAATAACATCCACCAAGTCACAACGTCTCCTGGCAAGGGCAACCGGAACATATGGCCAGTTTCTTTTAATATATTTGTAACTTCGGAGGGAGCGAACCACCACCACGAGAGAAACACCACTGTCCTCTAGGCTCCCTATCCACATTTGCATCATATGACTGGCGCTCTTTCCGCCGGAATATAGCAAAATACGCGGCTTTTCGGTGAGGCGAAGGCAAGAAACATCACACATTTTAACACGCTTTACAAACCATTCCAAATACGGCATAAGGTGATGTTTTAGAATCAATTGTACACTCCTTTGATTGCAGAGAACAGAGTTATATTCAGAAACAATTTTGGTTGATTACCCATATTGGTATATTGGCAGCCATGTTCACTTCATATTGGTCAAACTGTCAAGCCTGATCAAGCCTCCCGGCTCACGATACCGGTTTTACCTTAACTACCGCGACCCGCTACGACAAGCTGGCCGGATCGTTTCTTGATGCGCTATACCCAGCGGCCATGTGCAAAGATTTGCGCATGGCAATTTCATAGACGGGACTTGACATGCAAGGCCATTGGGCAGTGAGAGGTAAAATCAGCATTTATGGCGCCGGTTGGTTTCCCGATATGATTTTCTGAACCTGCAGTCAACACGGAAAGCCCTCCCGGATAACACATAACGCAGCCGCTTGCGTCAAGCGACAAGCCGGATTACGCTCAGACTGTCCCAAAGGCCGCCATCAACTTGCGGCAATCTTGCTATTCAATGACGGAAAGGGGATGATATGGCCATTTACGAACTCGACGGCCTCCGGCCAAGCTTGCCGGAAGCTGGGCAATACTGGATCGCCCCATCGGCCGATGTGATGGGACAGGTCACGCTGGAGCCTCAGGCCAGCGTGTGGTTCGCCGCGGTGTTGCGCGGCGATTTCGACGCCATCCATATCGGTGAAAATACCAATATCCAGGATGGGTGCATCCTTCACACCGACGAGGAATGCCCGTTAACGATCGCGGCGAATGTGACCGTCGGTCACAAGGCTGTTGTGCATGGTTGCACAATAGGCGAAAATACGTTGATCGGGATGGGGGCGTGTATTCTCAACAGAGCCCGGATCGGCAAAAATTGTGTCATTGCCGCCCATGCGCTCATCGCACAAGGCAAGGAAATTCCCGATAATAGTCTGGTGATCGGCGCACCTGGGCGTATTCGACGCGAGGTCAGCGCCGAGGAAATCGCGCACAACAGCTGGTCGGCGCAGCATTATGTCGCCAATTGGCGGCGCCATGTGAAGGGGCTGAAGGCGCTCCCCGACGTCACCTTCTGACAGGTGACGACATCGCCATGGCGATGTCGTCACCGTCCTGGAGGCAAAAAGGGTGATAACCATGACAAGAGCTGCCACTGTGCCCCGTGTTTTCGGTAACATCTGCCGGAGGCTGCTGAATCGAGTTACCGGGTGGCACGATCGAGGCATTCGAGGAACAAGACGGTATGAGAATGACAATCGCGAGTGGCCATGAGCCAGAAAGCTATCGACCCCAGCAATGATCACGCGGACATCTCCGCAGATTCCCCGAATACTGCAGGGGCACCGGCGCCAGTTGTGGAACAGGGCGGAGCGGTCTATATGGATGCGCTCAATGACGAGCAGCGCATGGCGGTGGAGACGACCGAGGGGCCGGTTCTGGTGCTTGCTGGCGCGGGAACCGGTAAAACCCGCGTGCTGACCACCAGGCTTGCCCATTTATTGTCCGCCGGATGCGCCTATCCTAGCCAGATTCTCGCCGTAACCTTCACCAACAAGGCGGCGCGCGAGATGAAGGAACGCATCGCCTTGTTGATCGGCGGCGACGTCGAAGGCATGCCATGGCTCGGCACGTTCCATTCCATCGGCATGAAGATCCTGCGCCGCCATGGCGCGTTGGTCGGCCTGAAACGCGATTTTGCCATCCTTGGCGCCGACGACCAAACCCGCCTGCTGAAGCAGCTTATCAGGGCGCGCAATCTCGATGAAAAACGTTGGCCGGCGCGGCAGTTGGCAAGCTCTATCGACGGCTGGAAGAACCGCGCTATGACGCCTTCGCTGGTGCCGGCCAACGAAGCCCGAAACTTCGCCCATGGCAAGGGCGGGCTGCTTTATGGCGAATATCAGGAAAGGCTGAAAACCTTAAATGCCGTCGATTTCGGCGATCTTTTGCTTGAATCCTTACGTCTGTTTCAGGAAAATCCCGATGTGTTGGCCGAGTACCATCGCCGTTTCAGATACATGCTGGTCGACGAATATCAAGACACCAATGTTGTCCAATATCTCTGGCTGCGGCTGATCGCCCGCGGACATGGCAATATCTGCTGCGTGGGCGATGACGATCAGTCGATCTATGGCTGGCGCGGCGCCGATGTTGACAATATTCTTCGTTTCGAGACGGATTTTCCGGGGGCCAAAGTCCTCCGTCTTGAACGCAATTATCGCTCGACACCGCATATTCTGGCCGCGGCCTCGAGCCTGATTGCCCATAATGAGGGCAGGCTCGGTAAACGGCTGCGCACACATGTCGAAGAAGGCGAGAAAGTTACGGTGCGCAGCCATTGGGACGGTGAGGAAGAAGCCCACGCCATCGGTGGGGACATTGAGCGATTCCAGCGCAATGGCATGACGCTCGATGAGATGGCCATTCTGGTGCGCGCTTCGTTCCAAATGCGCGAATTCGAAGACCGCCTTATCGCACTGAGCCTGCCCTACCGCGTGATTGGGGGCCCGCGCTTTTATGAGCGCGCGGAAATTCGCGATGCCCTCGCCTATCTTAAGCTCACGAGCCAGCCCGACAATGACCTTGCCTTTGAGCGTATCGTCAATGTTCCCAAACGCGGCATAGGCGAGGCCAGTGTGCAACGCATACGCGCTCTGGCCCGCAATGGCCAAACCTCGCTTCACCGCGCGGCCATGGCGATCGTCGAAAGCGATGAGCTGCCGGTCAGGGCGCGCAACTCCTTAAAAAGAGTACTGGCCGATTTATCCCGCTGGCGCGCAATGCTTGACAATTCGGCCCATACCGCACTGGCCGGACTCATTCTCGATGAATCCGGCTACAGCGAAATGTGGCGGAATACCAAATCCCCAGACGCGCCGGGGCGGCTTGAAAACTTAAAGGAACTCATCCGTTCCATGGAGGACTTCGCCACCATGGAGGGGTTCCTCGATCATGTGAGCCTTGTCATGGACAATGAAACCGCGCAGGACGGCGAAAAAGTCTCGTTGATGACGCTGCATGCCGCCAAGGGGCTGGAATTCGACACCGTCTTTCTGCCGGGCTGGGAAGATGGCCTGTTCCCGCATCAACGCGCGCTGGATGAAAACGGTCTTGCTGGTCTTGAGGAGGAACGCCGCCTCGCCTATGTCGGCCTGACCCGATCGCGTCGGATCTGCAGAATATCCTTCGCCCGGAACCGACGTATCCACGCCCTGTGGCAATCGGCTTTGCCATCGCGTTTCATCGACGAGTTGCCCGAGGCTCATATCGATGTTCAAAACCTGTCCTTAAACCGTGGCGCATTTGGCTGGGGACATGACCGGTTCGTACGATCTCAGAGTTTACGGACCGATCCCTTCCCCGTGCGGCGCAATACGAACGCGCCGAAATCAGCTTGCCGCGATGATGCTGACGACACGGCCTTCGCCCCTGGAGACCAGGTTTTGCACGCGAAATTCGGTCGCGGCACGATCAGCACCATTGACGGCAAAAAACTGAGCATCGATTTTGAACGAGCTGGGATGAAGCGTGTGCTGTCATCATTTGTGGAGCGCCGCCAGGATGTGGAGCAGTGAGAATCAGGTAAGGACAATTCCCGCCAATGACGGATAAAAGCGCCAAGGGCAGCAAAGGCGTGTTTGAATTTTTCGCGCCGGAGATAGGTTGAATTAGGGATCGATATAAAGCCTACGCCGCAAGGCGTTCTTTATTAACTCTTTGATTTTCATGCTTAATAAGCTTATGATCATAGGGATCGGGGCAAAGCGGCATATGCCGTCTGGAGATGACTCCTTAAAGTTGTATTTTTCACTTGACACCAAAAAATATAGGATATAACTTTCAACGGTAAGCGTGGCGGCTGCAAGGGTCGGGCGCAGGCGAAAGTCGATTCGCTTTCTGGCCGCGTCTTGACCTGATGCGCATGCTTTGCATTGACACATTTGAAAAGCACGAAGGACGTTTTTTTCCTGATACAGTTCCGTTTACCTGTTCCGAGGGGACAGGTGATGGGCCGGGGGCTTTGTTTCTATCTCTCTCCCCAGTAGCGGTTGACTTGTGTAAATCGCCTCCGAAACAGAGTGTCCGGCCCTCTCTTCGTCGAACTTTCGAATTTTGTCCATGGTGTTCCTCGTAAAATGACCGTCGGCGATTAGTAATTCTCCAGACACGAAAATACCGGCTTTGAGAGTCTTGACATTTTGAGTGCCTATGGTTTAGGTGCTTTAAGAGGCTGAAATCTCGGCCGCCCCCCTGGCGCGGTTATTCGAGAAGACCAACGCAATTCGCGGAGCTTTGATGCCTCCGGCAGCTCCGGTAAAACGCAACGCCCGGATGTGCCCCCGCCTTTCGGCGCGCCGTTTGTGATTCTCAAAAGAGTTTTATCGCGTGTTTATCCAGACCGAAGAGACCCCCAACCCGTCAACGTTGAAATTCATGCCTGGTCGCGCCATATCGCCCGGCGATGTGCGCGACTATCGCAAATACGAGGATGCCAGGGACTCGCCGTTGGCCCGGAGGCTTTTCGGTGTGCCGGGCGTCGTTGGTGTCTTTCTTGGCGATGATTTTATCGCCGTCACCAAGGGTGATAGAGAGTGGCCGCATCTCAAACCCGCCGTTCTTGGCACGATCATGGAGCATTTTCTCTCCGGCGCGCCGGTGCTCGGCTCTGACGCCCCCTTTGGGCAAGACAAGGGTGAATCTTATGACAAGGGCGATGAGAATATTGTCAAAACGATCAAAGAGCTTCTGGAGACCCGGGTGCAACCCGCCGTGGCGCGAGATGGTGGCCATATCAGTTTCAGGGGCTTTCGCGACGGCGTGGTGTTTCTCGATATGCAAGGGGCGTGCGCCGGTTGCCCGAGTTCGACCGCCACGCTTAAGCACGGTATCGAGACTCTGTTGCGCCATTTCATTCCCGAAGTGAGCGAGGTGCGCCCCCTATGACTTTACAGTGTGCTTACGGGTTTAGGTCCGCTTCGGGCGGTTTTCAATGGGCCGGGCGAATCCGCGCGGTCTCATTTTACTCGATATGAAAATTCTGGCCATCGACACGACAATTAACGCTTGTTCCGTCGCGGCCGTGAAAGCCGATAGGAGCGACATCCATCTTCTGGCCGAACGCCATGTCCCCATGGCGAGCGGTCACGCCGAGGCCCTTATGGCGCTGATTGACGAAGTCATGGGCGAATCCGGGCTGATTTTCACGACACTTGACAGGATCGCCGTTACGACGGGGCCTGGAACATTTACCGGTGTGCGCACCGGGCTTGCCTCCGCCTTGGGCCTGTCTGTCGCCACCAAATGTCCGGTTGTCGGCCTCACCACCTTTGAGGCCATCGCCACCAATACGCTCGCACCAGAGGCTAACCCTAAAGCCAAACCGGTCACAGTCGCCATCGATGCGCGCCGCGAGGAAATTTACGTTCAGAGATTCTCGAAAACCCTCGTCCCTTTGAGCGAACCGGCTGTCATGTCGATCGCTCAGGCACGAGGCATGCCAGCGATGACGAATGCGCTGATTATCGGCACCGGAGCACGGTATCTTTGCGATGATGAAGCGCCAGCCGGCTTGCAAATTCTGCCGCGCGCTAGTGTCTTTGCCGGACGGGTCGCGTCAAAGCCCTTGTCCGATACCCCCCCTACACCGCTCTATCTGCGCGCGCCTGACGCCAAGCCGCAAGCCGCATTGCCTAATCTTCAAAAGACCATATAATGTGTCATGCATTGGTTTTGAAACCTCAAGCGGAACGCGCACATACCGGCAAGGGCAGCACCTTACGGATGTAGGGGGGCCGAAGCACTGATGATAAGGCGTTAAAATGGCTGATGGAATCGAGGACGTTTGTCTGAAAAGGGGCATGCGGATGACCGGACAACGCCGGGTTATCGCGCGGGTCATTACCGATTCGACCGACCACCCCGATGTTGAAGAACTTTACAACCGGGCCTCCGCCATTGACGCGCACATCTCGGTCGCCACTGTTTACCGCACCGTTAAACTGTTTGAAGAAGCGGGGATTATTGAGCGCCATGATTTCGGCAATGGCCGATCGCGCTACGAGCCGGTGCGCGATGAACACCATGATCACCTCGTCGATATTAAAAATGGTGATGTGATCGAATTCTACAACGAAGCCATTGAAAAACTTCAGAAAGCGATTGCACATGATCATGGATACCGACTGGTCGATCATCGTCTGGAATTATATGGCGTGCCGCTTGCGACGGGAAATAATGGGGAAAAGACCTGATCTTCCGCCACGGCGACAGCGGAATTGGCAATGATGGGAACCTTGCGTGCCCTGGTGATCGGCGCCGTATTGACGGTGGTGACTCTGCCCTTGATGGTCGTGCAATGGGTGTTGCGCAAAACCGGCTCCGACCTTGCGTTCAGGCTTCCCTATCTCTATCATCGTGGTGTTGCTTGTTTGATGGGGTTGAAAATCGTGGTGACGGGCAGGCCCGTTCGCGGCTCCTGTCTGATGGTGGCCAACCATGCCTCCTGGCTTGATATTGTCGTGCTGAGCGCCGTTAAACCGCTTTCTTTCATAGCGAAAGGCGAGGTTGGGTCATGGCCGGTCTTCGGGAGCCTGGCGCGGCTGCAACGCACCGTTTTCATCGATCGCGGCAACCGCGCGGCAACCGGTCGGTTTAGTGAACGAATACGCGCGCGCCTCGCTGAGGGCGATACTCTGGTGTTGTTCGCGGAAGGGACATCGAGCGACGGCAACCGGGTTTTGCCATTCAAGAGCGCTCTCATGGGGGCCGCCGAACCCCGTCAGGGCCACGAGGTTGACGACATCCTGGTTCAACCGGTCACGATCGCTTACACCAATCTGCACGGGCTCCCCATGGGCCGCATGCGGCGCCCGTCATTTGCCTGGTATGGAGATATGGAACTTGTACCCCATCTGTGGCAGGCTCTCAGCCTTGGCCCTGTCGATGTCAGGGTCGTGTTGCACGAGCCGATCGCTCTTGATCGCGGCTTAGACCGCAAGGCGCTCGCAACCCATTGTGAGAAGGCGGTGAGACACGGTTTGGTGCGTGCGCTTGGCGGGCATGCGCCGGACGACGCGCTATATCCGGCCCCTGACGCGAATTTGAACCAAAGTGGACGGCAAAACCCTGATCACCGCCATATGGCGGCGTGAATATGAACATGTGGCTCTGCCCCCGGCGGTGTTGGAGAATGGAATATGATCGGTTGCGTCGATAAAATCGGCTTGGATTCCTCGGCAATCGGGCGCATGGTGAAAAAGATGGTCATCAAGACCTATGGTTGTCAGATGAACGTCTATGATTCGGAACGAATGAGCGACATTCTGCTCGCCATGGGGTTTGAAGAGACGGATCGTCCCGAAGAAGCCGGGCTGGTGATCCTGAACACCTGCCATATCCGCGAGCGGGCGGCGGAAAAGGTTTATTCGGAAATCGGTCGGCTTCGCCTCCACAAACAGGCGCGCGCGGCGCATGGCGAACGCATGCTGATCGCCGTTGCCGGCTGTGTCGCCCAAGCAGAGGGCGAAGAGATGATTCGCAGAGCACCCGACATCGATCTGGTGTTCGGGCCGCAAACCTACCACCATCTGCCCAGAATCATGACCCGAACCCTTCAGACTGGAAAGCCGGTGGTCGAAACGCAGTTTCCGGCGGAAAACAAATTTGACTCTCTTGCTCCGGCCGCGCGCGAACGCACCATTGCGCGCGGTGTCACCGCCTTCGTGACCATTCAGGAAGGCTGCGACAAATTCTGTACCTTTTGCGTGGTACCCTATACGCGAGGCGTCGAAGTTTCAAGGCCCGTCACCCGTATTGAGCGCGATATTCGTCACCTTGCCGAGGCGGGCGTTCGCGAGGTGACGCTGCTTGGTCAGAATGTCAATGCCTATCATGGCGACGGGCCGGATGGTCACGAGTGGTCGCTTGGGCGTCTGCTCGAACATCTCTCGGCGATCGACGGCATCGAGCGTTTGCGCTACACGACCAGCCATCCTCGCGATATGAATGACGAGCTGATTATGGCCCACGCTCGCAATCACAAGGTCATGCCTTACATCCACCTGCCCGTTCAGTCGGGATCAGACCGAATTTTGCGGGCGATGAATCGCAAACATACCGTTCGGACCTATCTCGACATTGTCGAGCGTATTCGTTCCGCACGTCCGGATATTGCGCTTTCATCGGATTTTATCGTCGGCTTTCCCGGCGAAACCGAGGAAGACTTCCAACAGACCCTTGCGCTTGTCAATGAGGTTGGCTTTGCCCAAGCCTATTCGTTCAAATACAGCCCCCGCCCCGGCACGCCGGCTGCGGAACATGATCGACAAATCCCCGAACCCGTGAAGAGTGAACGGTTAAGCCGTCTTCAGGCCATTCTTTCGCAGCACAAACAGGCATTCAACGAAGCGTGCCTCGGGCGCAAAATGACTGTTCTGCTCGAAAAGCCCGGCCGCCACAAGGACCAACTCATAGGGCGCTCGCCCTATCTGCAATCGGTTCATCTCACCGGGCATGGCCTTTTCATCGGAGATATGATACGGGTTAAAATCGACGGTGTCGGCACCAACAGTCTTTCGGCTCAGAGGTCGCACGGGTCGATGCAACCGTCGGCGGGTCCGGTATTGTGTCATTGAGGAGGTTAAAAGGGACATTGAGCCCGGCGCAGAGCTGTAGCAAGGCTATGCCATCGAAACCGGCGAAACAGGATGTGTTGATTGTAACCTTTGAGGACAATCGGCTTTTATCGGCCCTGTTTGGCCATCATGACGAGCAATTGCGCCTGATCGAAGACCGCCTGGCCATAAAGGCCACGCCACGCGGCAACAGAGTCGCCTTGCGGGGAATGAGGCAGGATTGCGAAATGGCGCGAGAGATTCTGGGAACCCTCTATGATCGTCTAGAACGTGGTCTTGGGGTCGATTATAGCGAGATCGAAGGGCAGATCAAACTGGCTCATGCCCGCGCCAACGGCAAAACCGAGCCCGATGTCCATATCCGCACGAAACGCAGGCTCGTCACAGCGCGCACCCACACCCAAGCCCTCTATATTCAGGCGCTCAAAACCAGCCAACTCATATTCGGTATCGGACCCGCGGGAACAGGGAAAACCTACCTCGCCGTCGCCAGCGCCGCAGCGGCGCTGGCGAATGGGGAAATAGACCGGATCATTCTGTCGCGCCCAGCAGTGGAGGCCGGCGAGACTCTGGGGTTCCTGCCGGGTGACATGAAAGAAAAAGTCGATCCCTATTTACGGCCGCTTTATGATGCGCTTTACGACACCATGCCCGGCAATCTTGTGGCGCGCGGTCTGGCGGAGGGGACCATTGAAATCGCTCCGCTCGCTTTCATGCGCGGGCGCACCTTGTCGTCAGCTTTCGTCATTTTGGATGAAGCGCAAAACACCACATCGCGACAGATGAAAATGTTTTTGACCCGTTTTGGCGAGGGAAGCCGCATGGTGGTAAACGGCGATCCAAGCCAGATTGATCTCCCCGCAGGCGAGGTCTGCGGGCTAAGGCAAGCAACCCGCCTGCTTGACGGCGTCAAGGGCACATCCCACATTGTTTTCGGCAAGGCCGATATCATACGCCATCCCCTCGTGGCCAGTATTGTGGAGGCCTATGATCAGGCAGAGTTCGGATTGCAAAAGCTGAATTCCGACACTGAAGTCGATCATGCCGAAAGCGTCGCCCCCTCTGTCAGGACAAATACCGCAAATGGTGAATCTTGAGATTCTTTTCGAGAATGACGGCTGGGCACCGGTTCGCGCATTCGACAGCATGGCGCGACGAGCGGTGATGGCGGCGTTGGAGGTCGCAGGGATAGGCAATAATTACCTGACGGAATTATGCGTACGCCTGACCGGCAATGACGAAATGGCTGCGCTGAACCGGACCTGGCGCAACAAGGACGGCGCGACCAATGTTTTGGCCTTTCCGGCCACGGACGGCCCGCTTGTCGCGGATGCGCCATGGCTTTTGGGCGATGTCATACTGGCCTTTCGCGTCGTCGCCGGCGAGGCTCAAAGCCAAGGCAAATCCCTGGTTGCGCACACATGCCACCTCATTATACACGCAACATTGCATCTTCTGGGCCACGATCACGAAAATCGCCGCTCGGCCGATATTATGGAAGCGCTTGAAATTGCGGCCCTTGCGACTATCGGATTGCCGAACCCTTATGAAAGGTTCCCTGCATAAGGTGATCGAAACGGGCAGCTTGGCCCGAAACTGACCGGTTATGGACGACGACCCTCAATCTAGTCGAAAAATCCCCTTCGCTCACCCCCTGCTTGCGGGCGGTGCGAGACGCCATGATGGTGAGGTCACCAATCCCCTTCATGTCTGGGAGCGGATTCGCGCCTTGTTCAATCATTCGAGAACGCTCGGCCTTCAGCACAGTCTAGAAGGCATGATCGAAGGGCATGAACAGAGCGACATTTTTGCGGAATTGACGCCGCAGGCGCGCTTGATGCTCCTCAACATTGTGAAGTTTTCCCGCTGTCGCATCGATGACGTCATGGTGCCGCGCGCGGATATTATCGCCATTGACGAGGCGTGTTCGCTGGGTGAACTCTTAAGCCGGTTCGCGCAGGCCAATCACTCCCGCCTGCCGGTTTATCGCAAGACGCTCGATGAGCCGATCGGTATGACCCATATCAAGGATTTGACGTGTTGGCTCGCCGCGAGGACTTCAAAGCCTAAGAGCGATTATGACGTCAGCAGGGACGGTGGGACGAGCGCTCGACAAACATCCCTACCCGCCGATCCTTCACTAAAGACATCGATCGGACAGGCTGGGCTGGTGCGCGAGGTCCTGTTTGTGCCGCCCTCCATGGCGGCCGCGGATTTGCTGGTGAAAATGCAGTCCACACACAACCACATGGCCATTGTCGTCGATGAATATGGTGGTACGGACGGGCTGGTCTCGATCGAGAATCTAGTGGAGGAGATTGTCGGCGACATTGCCGATGAGCATGATGAAGACGGTCCAATGATCCGTGGCGGGGAAAATGGCGTTTATATCGCGGAAGCCCGCGCGCCGATTGAGGAGCTGGAAGCGCTTTTAAAGGTCGATCTGCTCTGCGATGACGATGAGGAAGACACCGATACTCTAGGCGGCCTGATCTTCTCGATGCTAGGCCGGGTCCCGGTTCGCGGCGAGCTGATCCACCATGAAAGTGGCGTCGAATTCGAGGTGCTTAAGGGCGATCCGCGCCGGCTGAAGACAATCCGGATTCATACCAAGGCGCCGCTTACAATCATACCACCGCAGCCGGAACGGAGCTGATGTGCTTCACCAACAATTGGCCTCATATCGCCGGTGGCGCGACAATAGCCTTAAATAACGTGAAAACACGTTCCCTCGTATGGGCCAGACGGGATTTGAGTGTCGCCCAACCGCGACCGTCACGCGAGCTTGCCAAGCGATAGCCACGGATCGACAAGATCATGCGGCCAAAATAAAGAGCTTAAGAGCGCCGGTTCGATTCAATCGGATCGAACGGCGCTCTGTATCTTGTTGTTTAAGAAGGCTAAAAACCGCATGATCGGGTGCCAGGTTAAAAAATGGTGCTCACTGCCCCCTTTTCCACATTCCGGTCGACCCAGCGCGGCGCCTCCGCGTGCACCGAGCACAAGACCAAGGGAGTGGTCGAGATGGATTTACCCGCCCCGGCTTCGCCGGTAAAGGCTGTGAGACCAGCTCCAAGCGTCATATCCAGTCGCTCGGCGAGTACGGTATTCCTAATTGAGATGAAATCAGCATAGAGCTTTCTCACCTACCAGAGGCAGCACTGGACAGTTAAAGACAGCCAAGGCGGACATATCCGCATAAATATCATCCAGGTGGCAACATTTAGCGAATATTTATTGTGTCGTGCGACAGGGAATTTTCATCTGAAAGCTCAAGAATGGAATGAACGGGTCTATAGTTCGGTTCACGAAGGACCAGAATCATATGGCAAGCTTACGTGATTAATGATCAGCTAAAAATTCGTTGTCTTGCCCCGAAAAGTTATTTTAGCTGTCTTGACAGCCCGTTTATTGTGCGTCATGTTGGAATAGAGGCAACGTAAATTGGGAGAAAGTAAAATGTCGAAAAGAGTTCAGAGAATGGTTCGTCGTCTGGGGGTAGGGGTTGCCGCCGCGGCATCGTTATTGGCGCTGTCGGCCGTGCAGGCGTATGCCGCCGGGGGCAAGTTGGTCATCGTGACGTCATATCCGCCTGATTTGACCGATGTCTTCAAGGCGGCCTTTCACGAGAAGCACCCTGCCATAACGCTCGAAGTGTTGAACAAGGGAACATCTTCGGGCGTCCAATACCTGATTGAGACGGCGCGGAACAATCAGTCGGACCTGTTCTGGGCATCGGCGCCGGACGCGTTTGAAGTGCTCAAGGTCAACGATCTGCTTTCGCGCTACATTTCGCCCATCGGGAATATCGCGTCCGACGTCAATGGTTATCCCATTAATGACCCCGACGGTTATTATTCCGGTTTCGCCGTGTCGGGCTATGGATTCATGTGGAATGACCGCTACATGGACGCCTATAATCTTCCCATACCGAGAGAGTGGGGAGACCTTGAAAAGCCCGTCTATCACGGGCATATCGGCCTTTCCGCGCCGTCGCGTTCCGGCACGACTCACCTGACGATCGAAACGATCCTTCAAGGTCAGGGGTGGAAGCGGGGCTGGGAAACCCTCAAATATATCGGCGGTAACGCCAAAATCATTACCGAGCGCAGTTTTGGCGTGCCCGATGGCGTCAACAGCGGTGATTTCGGTTTAGGGCTCGTCATTGATTTCTTTGGATTTTCGTCAAAAGCATCCGGATTCCCGGTGGCGTTCCGCTACCCAAGCGTAACCGCGCTTGTGCCGGCGAATATCGGCGTCGTCGCCAATGCGCCGCATGAGAAATCGGCCCACGAATTCATTGACTTTCTGCTTTCGGATACGGGCCAGAAATTGCTTTTCAATCCGAAGATCATGCGTCTTCCGGTCAATAAGGCGGCTTATGAAAACGCCCCGAAAGGGCTGCCGAATCCGTTCAATGGAAGCATCAAGCCTGAGGTCAAGTTTGATACCGACATCTCCAAGCGGCGCTATAATGTGGTGAATTCGCTGTTCGACGTGATGATCACCTATCGTCTCGATGAGTTGCAAACCGCGACGGCGGCTATCGAGAAGGCTGAAGCCGCTCTTGCGGAAAATAAAAACCCGAAGCCCGAGGCTTTGAAATTGCTTGAAGAGGCGAAGGCTTTGCTTCGTAAACTTCCCGTTGACGAGGCCGGAGCGCTCGACCCGGATTTCAACGCCATATTCAAGACCAAGCGCAAGAAAAAAAGCGTCAAGGTCAAAGGTCGCCAGGCTGAGATCGAGCAGAAATGGGACGCTCAAATCGTCAAAAACTATCGGGATGCGGCTGAACTTGCAAATAAGGCGCGTATGATGCTTTGACCCGCCGGCATCGTATATCGGAGGCGTCCGGCGGGAGGACGACAGGTGCCGTTGGGCACAGATGACCTTCCCCGCCAGAGACCTCCTGTCTCTGGCGGTTCCCTTTCTTGAGCGGCATGGGGATATCCGAATATGGCGTTCGCGATTCTTCAATGGCCCGCGCGGCGGTCGTCGCCCGGTCCTTATATTGTCTCTGGCCTTATTGCCCTGTTTCTGTTCTCATTTTTGGTTTTTCCCGTGTTCAAGGTCATTCAGTTCGCTATTTACGATAGCGGACATGGCGGGCTGAGCTTGGTGAATTTTCAGGACTTTTTCAATAACGCTTTGTTGCGTCAGTCCTTTTACAACTCGGTCCATGTCGCCTTCCTGGCAGTTTTAGTGGCCTCGACCTTTGCGTTGCCACTGGCTTATTTCACGACACGATTTAATTTTTCGGGGTCGGTTATCATTCAGACCCTTTCATTCCTGCCACTCATCATGCCGCCCTTCATCGGCGCGGTCGCAATGAAATTGCTGTTCGGCGCCAATGGCAGCGTAAATCTGCTTTTGCGTGATTATTTTGGCATCACTATACCGTTCATGGACGGTTTGAATGGTGTCATATTCGTTCAAAGCATACATTATTTCCCCTTTATTTTAGTCAATCTGTCGGCGAGTTTGCAAAATATCGACCGGTCGATGGAAGAAGCGGGCCAGATGCTCGGCTCAAGGGGGCTGCGGCTGTTTCGGCGTATCGTGTTTCCGCTGGCCATGCCCGGCTATATCGCCGGGGCCTCCCTGGTATTCGTGAAGGTATTCGACGATCTTGGAACGCCACTTCTCTTGAACGTAAACACGATGCTCGCTCCGCAGGCCTATTTACGAATTTCGTCAATCGGGACAGATGACCCGATGGGCTATGTTATCTCGTGTATTCTCATTGCGTTTTCCGTATTCGCCATGTGGGTGGCGTTTTTGGGAACGCGCGGTAAAGACTATTCAACCATCCAGAAAGGCGGAGGCGGTTTGGCAAAGCGGGATTTGCGCCCGCATGAGCGTATTTTATGCTATGCGGTGATCATCCTTATTTTAGGGATCGTGCTTGCCCCACATCTGGGCCTTCTCTTGCTCTCTTTAGGATCCGTCTGGTCGTTCAGCGTGTTGCCGAGCGGTTTTACGTTTGCGCATTACGCCACGGCACTGACCTCGGCGAGGGTCTTTATTCAGAATATGCTTCTTTATGCCGGCTTGGCCGGCGTGATCGATATCGTTCTTGGGACAGTGATCGCTTACCTTGTGATGCGGACCAATGTCATTGGCCGCAAATGGATCGAGCATATGGCGGTATCCGCTCTTGCCGTACCGGGCGTCGTTGTCGGCATAGGGTATCTTCGCGCTTTCTACGACATTGAGCTTCCCGTTACCGGCCATCCTCTGGCGACCTGGTGGGGCATTATCGTCATTGCGCTGGCCATACGCCGGCTTCCTTATGCCTTTCGCTCCTGTAGCGCCGCTTTGCGGCAAGTCTCGCCCGCTCTGGAAGAGGCGTCGGAAAACCTCGGGGCCTCCAGGTTGCGTACCGTTGGCCGTATCGTCGCACCGTTGATGACCGGTGGGCTGATTGCCGGTTTCATAACGAGCTTCGCGACGGCGGCGGTTGAACTGTCGGCAACGATCATGCTTGTATCGAGCCAGAATGACGCGCCGCTTTCCTACGGTCTCTACCTGTTCATGCAATCGGCCGCCGGTCGCGGTCCAGGCGCGGCATTGGGCGTTCTTGCCGTCATCATCGTCGGCCTGGCGACCTATTTGTCGCACCGCCTTGTCGGCAGGGCCCGTCAACAGCGTGTTCATGTCCAGGCCGCCGCGGAGGCAATCGGATGACGACTTCAACCAAAACAGCCATTGAAACCCCTCAAAACGAGCTCTCGAAGTGATGACCGACACGCCTACGACCCCTGTGCGGATCGATATTTGCGATCTTTCGTTGTCCTTTGGCGCGACAAAGGTGCTCAAGGGCCTGAATCTCGCCATTGAACCTGGGGAATTGTTTGCTTTTCTGGGCCCGTCGGGGTCGGGAAAATCGACTCTATTGCGCGCTATCGCCGGTTTCGGCCCAATGCCGAAGGGAAAAATCCTTCTTGATGGACGCAACATCGTTGGCGACGTTCCCTGGCGCAGGAATGTCGGCATGGTGTTTCAGAATTATGCTCTCTGGCCCCATATGACGGTTGCGAGAAATGTCGCCTTTGGTCTCGAGGAGCGAAAGGTTTCTACATCCGCGACCAAATCTCGTGTTCGCTCCGCCCTGGAACTGGTCGGCATGGGGGCGTATGGTGAGAGATATCCGTCACAGTTGTCGGGAGGGCAACAACAGCGTGTTGCGTTGGCGCGAACGATTGTGATTGAACCCGCGGTACTCTTGCTCGACGAACCTTTGTCGAATCTTGACGCGAATTTGCGCGTTCAAATGCGTCAAGAACTCTTGAAGTTACAGCGCCGTTTGGGGATCACGACGATTTTCGTCACTCATGACCAAGAAGAGGCCAATACGATTTGCGATCGTATCGCGGTTATGGCGAATGGCGTGGTTCAACAAACGGGTCGTCCGGAGGAGCTCTATGATCATCCCGCCAACAGCTTTGTCGCCGAATTTTTGGGAACGGCAAACATCATTGACGGCAGGGTGATCCAAACCGCAAGCCGGCGTATGGTTTTTGAAGGCGGAGCCGATTTCACAGTCCCTCTTTCGAACAGTGAGACTCCCGGGGTTGCGCGATTGGTCCTTCGCCCCCAGGCCATGGAATTTTGTGACCGTGATGGCGTTGATTGCCTGTCGGGACGGGTTGTGTCGGCCGAATTTCTTGGTGGCATGGTGCGCTATCTGGTGCGGCTGAGCGGAATCGATCTTGTGGTTGACGAGCGGCATATACGCGGAACCGCGCGTCGGTCCGCCGGTGATGATGCGTATCTTAAACTTGATCCCGGCCAGGCCGTTTTGATTAGAGATTAGGGAATGGAACAGCAAATAAGGACCACAACCGGTCGCCCTGCTTCGCCGATTTGGGACGGATTGGGTGATGATCGGATAGTTCCCGAAGCTCGTGCGGCGCAAGCTGAAGTGATTCAGCACCCGAGGTTGCTTATGAGCTCACGTTCCGCGACTTGGGACCAAACGACCGCAACGTCTTATTGTGTAATTGGTGCGACAATATTCTCGAACAACGCGAAAACACGTTCCTTCGTATCGGCCAGGCGGGATTCGAGCGCGCTTAAATCCGGCTCATAACAGGCTTTAAGCAGAAGACCAACCAGTTCGCGTGGCATTTTTTCCGGGCCAACCCCATCCGGCATACACAGCCCCATGACTTGCGTGAGGCGCTGATAAAACTCATGGGCCGAGAGCAGAAGATTCAAAGGGGCTGCACCCAACAGACCTTCCCCCGCCAACCGCTTCAAAGCGGTTGCGGTGTTGTGGTGCAAAATCGGTTCATGGCGGGCGCCATGGGCAAGCTGTAGAAATTGCGTAATGAATTCTATATCGGTGAGTCCGCCACGAGCATGTTTTATGTCCCACCGGCCCCGGGCGCCAAATTCCTTGATTAAATGGCGGCGCATGGCGCCAACATCGCGGCGCAATTTTCGGGTGCTACAAGGTTGGCGCAGGATGGCGGAAATAGTTTTTTCAACCTCTTGGCTAAGCCGCGCATCGCCGGCCACGATCCGCGCCCGGGTCAGGGCCATGCGTTCCCAGCCCCAGGCCGATTCCTTATGGTAAGTCGCGAAACTTGCGATATGCGTCGCCAGCGGCCCAGCCTTTCCCGACGGTCGCAAGCGCATATCCACAGTATAGAGGATTCCTTCGGCACTCGGCGCGCACAATGCCGCGACAAGGCGTTTGGTCAGGCGGACATAATATCGCCCGGCCATCAGCGGCTTAGGACCATCGGACATGGCGGCGTCATCAGCGGTCTCGTAAATGAGGATCATATCGAGATCGGACTTAGCCGTCATCTCGCAGCCACCCCATTTGCCCAGCGCCAGAACAACGGCTTCTCCGCCCGGCAAATGGCCGTGCACTTGCGCGAATTCATCCCGACAGGCCTTGAAAAGCTGCGCGGCCAGACGATCGGCAAGGCGGGTATAGGCGCATCCTGCCTCCGCAGCGTCAACCGTATCGGATAACACCCGCACGCCGATACGAAACATTTGCTCATGACCAATGATGCGAGCCCGATCGAGACGCTCTTCAAGCATCGCTGCTCCGTCAAAAGCATCTTCTACCAGATGCGCAATGGCCTCAGCTTTTGGAAAGGGGCCGAAAAAATCGGGGTCGAGCACGGCATCGAAAATTTGCGGGCGGCGGCTCAATTCCCGGGCAAGACGGGGGGAAGTTCCCATAATCATGGCAATGAGATCGAGAAATTTCGGGTTGGACCACAACAGTGAGAAAATCTGCACCCCTGAGGGCAATCCGGAAAGAAACCGGTCGAAGGCAAAAAACGCGCCATCGGGATCATCCACCTTTGAGAGCGCCCGTAAAAGGGCCGGCATGATCTCGGTTAACCGGCCACGGGATCGCGCACTGCGGGTTGCGGGAAAGCGGCTGAAATGCCAGCTGCGAATCGTGGCCGCAATTTCTAAAACCTTCACAAAGCCCAGCCTGGACAAAGTCTCAAGCGTACCGGGATCATCGCCGGTGCCGGTGAAGACGAGGTTGCTGGAGCACGCGCCAAGCCCGGACGAATGCTCAAACAACGCGCTATAATGGCGTTCCACGGTTTTCAGGACGCTTTCAAGCGCGGTCTCGAACGCCCGGTCGCCGATATAGCCGGCGAAGGCGACGAATCTGGAAAAGACATCCTCATCTGTCGGCAAGCTATGGGTTTGTTCATCATTCACCATTTGCAACCGGTGTTCGATGGCGCGTAAAAAGCGATAGGCGGCCTTCATCTCATCGGCCGTCGCGGCGGCGATCCAGCCAGTTTGCGCCAACATGTCAAGCATTTCAAGCGTCATGCGGCCACGTAAAGCCGGTGTGCGACCGCCGGCAATGAGTTGCTGGGTTTGGACAAAAAGCTCGATTTCCCTGATCCCGCCGCGGCCCAGCTTGATATTGTGGCCGCGCACCGCAACACTGCCACATCCTTTCGCGCTGTGCATCTGCCGTTTGAGCGACTGGACATCGAGTATGGCGGCAAAATCGAGATGTTTGCGCCAGATAAAGCCGGAAAGCCTACCGAGTAAAGCTGCCCCCGCCGCCAGATCGCCAGCGACGGGACGCGCCTTGATCATGGCGGCACGTTCCCAGTTCTGGCCGAAATTTTCATAATATCGCGCCACCGTTTCCACGGCGATGGCCACATTGGTCGCACGCGGATCGGGACGCAGCCGCAGATCAACCCTGAACACATACCCTTGCGCGGTTCTGTCCTGGAGAGCCTGGACCAGCTTGCGGGTCAAACGCACGAAGAAGCGCGACGCCTCTATGTCGGCGGCTAACGGGGCCGCTTTCGGGTCGTAGGAAACGACGAGGTCTATATCGCTCGAATAATTCAACTCGCGCGCGCCATATTTCCCCATGGCCAACACGATATAGTGGCTGCCGCGCCCGGGGCGGCGTGGGTCAAGGCCAATGATCGCCCCCTTGCCCATGGAGTCGCGGATCAGCCAGTCCACGGCCCCGCCCACAGCCGCATCGGCAAAGGCCGACAAGCCCTCGCTCACCTCCCGCGCGGTCCAGACATTGCCAAGATCAAGAAGACCGACGCCTAGGGCCATGCGCAGTCGGGAGCACCGCAGGGTCTCTTTAAGTGTCTTTTCATCGCTGGCTGCGGCCAGTTGCGCCGCAAGATCGGCAATCACCCCATCGAGAATCGCCGCCGGATCGGGTGCGGCCAGAATCACAGCGGTAAAACCCGGATCGCGCATGATCGTATCACGTAGGAAAGGCGCGGCATAAAAAATCGCGTTGAGCAAAGTTTCATGTCTCGGGCTTTGCCCCAGACAGGCGAGCAGGTTTTCAGCATCGGCGGCCTCTTCACCGGCCCCGCCGGCACGCATGCGCAGATCGTCGATAAAAGGCCGGGCCGCTGCCCGTGCTCTGGCATCAGCGAGAGGGAACAAAGAGTCGACGCCTGAGATCGGCACTACGGGCCTCCCCTATCGCCCGATCTTATTCAGGGCGAGAACCAACTCTACCCGCAAGCCGGGATTATTGTCGATAAGCCGCAATGAACCGCCATGACATGCCGCCACGGCCTTGACAAGACTCAGACCGAGCCCGTTGCCGGGTTTGGAACGCCCCGGCGTCAGGCGAACGAAGCGTTTCAGAACATGCTCGCGCTGGGAGGCCGCAATGCCCGGACCCCGATCGGCGACGCTGATAACGACCGTATCATTATGCCGATGCGCTGCAATCTCTATCACTGGAGGGCAGCTAGACGCGACGCCGTATTTTAGTGCGTTATCGAGAAGATTCGTTAGCGCCTGAGCCAGAAGCTGGCGGTTGGCCCGCAAGCCAAGGCCGCGCTCAACCCGGCAATTGAGCGCTCCTCCCGCATCCTCCACAAGGGGCGCGAAAAGATCGCGCAACTCATTGACAAGCACCCCGACGTCAATATCGCAGACATTGTCCTTCAGCCCGCCGAATTGAGCGCGGTCGATGAGCAACAGGGCATCGAAGATATGCAAAATCCGGTCCGCTTCCTCAAGCGTATGCTTAAGAGCCTTACGCCAGGTTGCACTATCGCCCTTCCCAAGCGCAGTCTCGACCCGCGCACGCAATCGCGTCAGCGGTGTTTTGAGATCATGGGCAATATTGCTTGAAATTTCCTTCATGCCGGTCATCAGCCGTTCGATCCGAGCGAGCATCCGGTTGAGATCCCCCGCCAGCCGGTCGAGCTCGCCACCGCTCCCGCCGACCGGCACGCGGCCGGACAGATCGCCCGCCATGATTCGGTGTATCGTTCGTGATATGGTATTGATCCGCTTGAGAAAATTGCGGCTCATCAACAGGCCGCCGCCAAGGCCGAAAACAATGACCAGCACAATCGCCGAGAATTGCGTGCGTTTGATCAAATGACCGAAATCGCGCCGCGTCTGCACATCCCGGCCCACCAGAAGGCTAAATCCTCGATCCAGCGGGATGCGAAAAGCACGAATCTGACGGCGATCGAAACCATTCGCAGTTGCAACCAAATAGGGAAATTCCAGCCAGCCGCGTCTGCCCAATGCCTTGACCGGCAGGCCGTTGAGGTTGCCCGCGATCCGGTGACCAAAAAAATCGGTCAGGAGGTAAAAATTGTCGCTGGAATAACCGCCGCGCCGTCTGATCGTCTCCACAAGGCCCGCAAGCCCTCCCTGATCATAGCTCTCGACCAGTGAGGCCACCTCCGCGTCGATGCCCGCTTCGACTTGGCGCTCAAACAGAACAACCGTATTGACATAGATGTAGAGCAGTATGAGGCTAACCGAAAGGGCGAACGCCGCCATATAAAAGGATGTCAGGCGGAAAGTCGAGGTTTTGGCGAGTCTGAGCATCATGGGTTTCTTCAATAGGCCAGCGTCGCACGGTGTTCGCGAAAGAATTGGTAATCACCATTTTGTCGCCGGAGCGCGCAGCAGGTAACCCGCGCCGCGAATGGTATGAAGCAGTGGTTCGTCGAACCCCCTGTCGATCTTCGCGCGCAACCTTGAGATATGAACATCGATCACATTGGTTTGCGGGTCGAAATGGTAGTCCCACAGCTTTTCCAGCAACATGGTGCGGGTCACCACGCGTCCAGCGTTCTTCATGAGATATTCAAGTAGTCTGAATTCGCGGGGCTGTAAGATAATCTCGCGCCGCGCACGCCTGACTCTGCGCGACAAAAGGTCCATTTCCAAAGGTCCAACCACAAGACGAGTTTTCGTCTCGGTCGGAGTCTTGCGGCGGGCCAAGCTCTCCACACGAGCCAAAAGCTCGGCGAATACGTAAGGTTTGGGCAAATAATCATCGCCGCCGGCGCGCAGACCATCAACCTTGTCGTCAACATCGCCAAGCGCACTGAGTATCAAAACCGGCGTCGCAATCCCCTCCCGGCGCAAGGTTTCCACCACCGCCAACCCATCGAGACCGGGCAACAAGCGATCGATGATCAGCATATCATGAAGGCCGTCGCGAGCAACCTCGATCCCCTGTTCGCCATCGCCGACATGATCAGCGACATGACCGCTCTGCCTTAATCCCTCTATGAGATAATGTGCAGCCTGAACGTCATCTTCCACAACCAGAATGCGCATTGGCCTTTGTCCTGTAATTCATACCAACCGCCACCGAAGCAACCCATTGGCTTATACTGGCCCGGCATTTTATGAGAAAAAACCGGCAAAGGCCGAACGACCACTGCCGGTTTGTTCACTATTATGGCCCAAAACACATGGAGCCCGGGGCAATCACTTCTCCCTCAGCGGCACGGCGACAAAGCGCTGGCCCTGGCTGTTGCGCACCAAGAACAACACCGCCTTGCGTTTGCTGTGTTCGACCTTATCGAGCGCATCACGCAATTCCTCCGGGCTGTTGACCTTATGGCCCGAAACTTCCATGATGCGGTCGCCAACATTCAACCCCTTGCTCGCGGCCGAGCCGTCGGGATCGATATCGACAATGACGACACCTTTGCCATCACGTGAGCTTGCCACGGCCAAGCCTAACGCCGACAGGCTAGTCTCGTGCGATCCGGTTTTGCGGTGAGCCAATGTCGCCTCGCCGCCTTGCATTTCGGCAATGGTGACATTGAGTGTCTTGCGCTGGCCGTCACGCAAAATCTCAATTTCAATTTCGCTTCCCGGCTTGAGCTGCCCGATTTTGCGGGAAAGATCGCTCGCGTTTTTGATGGTATCTTCGTTGACGGCCAATATGGTATCGCCGGTTTCAAAGCCTGCTTTTTCAGCCGGCGAATCGTCCCACACCCCAAGCACCAAGGCCCCGGAAGGCTTACCCAGCCCCAAGCTTTCGGCAATATCTTCGGTGACGTTCTGGATACTGACTCCGAGCCAGCCGCGGGTGACTTTACCGGTTTTGATGAGATCTTCCACGACGCGACTGGCCGTGCTTGCTGGAATGGCAAAGCCGATGCCGACATTGCCGCCCGATGGCGTATAAATGGCGGTGTTCACGCCGATCACCTCGCCCTTGATATTGAGGGCCGGTCCCCCCGAATTGCCGTGATTGATCGGGGCGTCGATTTGCAGAAAATCATCATAGGAATTGCCGCCAATCTCACGGCCGCGCGCGGAGACAATGCCCGTGGTCACCGTACCGCCAAGACCGAACGGATTGCCGATTGCAATAACCCAGTCGCCGACCCGTACCGTACTTTTGGAGAATTTGAGATAAGGCAGGCTGTCCTTTGCGTCTATCTTGAGCACGGCAAGATCGGTTCGAGGGTCGGCTCCAATAATTTTCCCTTTATAAGTTTTGCCATCCGAAGTCGATATTGTGATCTTTTCAGCATTTTCGATAACGTGATTGTTGGTCACAATATAACCATCTTCAGAAACAATAAATCCCGACCCCAAATACCCGGTGTGTCTTTTGGCCGGCGGTCTGTTATAGTAGGGTCGGTTGTGATTTGGCCCGTCATACTCCGGCTCGCCCTCGTCGGGGCCGAAAGGAAAATTCTTGAAAAACGGCCAGAAAGGACTGTTTGGCGGCACGGGAGTAGTTTTTCTATACTGGCGAAAATTCGACGAGCTTTCCTGTGTCGTCTCGGTTTTCACGCTCACGACGGCCGGCGCAACCTTAGCCACAATATCGGCGAAACCCTCCACCGGCACGCGGCCGGTGGTCGCGACGTTACGCATGTGATCGACACTCTCGGCAAAGGCGCTCATTCTCACCAATCCGGTCAGGCCCGTTGTCACCATTAAGATAGCTAGCCCAATGACAATCGGTCTTTTGCAGCCTAGTGCCGGCCAAATTTTTCTTCTCTTCCGCATTTGCTCTGATCCTTTCCAGTCTGCGATTCAGTTAGAGTCCAGTGGTTCACTTGACAACAGGTTATAGAAGCCTTCCTTTACCAACACCTTGCAGCCATGTTAAATTTTCTTCATGTTGCCCTCGCAAACTGACGTCATCCGTCATAATCCGCATTAAGACCGTGCCGCCCGTTTATTCTCCCGCGACCGATACTGTTCTCGTTATCGGGCAAGGTCTCAGGTCGCCTATGTCCGCCCGAAACCGATGGCGCATCCGCCTGCGACGGCCTTGCGGCGCGCGTCATCCACCTCGCCACCACGATACCACCGACGCTAAAAATCACAAAAGGCGACAGCCACAAGATATAGTATCGTGACTTGAAGGGCGGTTGCAACAACACGAAGTCACCATAGCGCGCGCTCATAAAAGCGAACACCTGATCGTCGCTGTCACCCGCGGTGAGCCTCTCGCGAACGATTCCGCGCAGAGTCTTCGCCAATGGCGCGTTTGAATCGGCGATCGACTGAGCCTGACAGACGGGGCAACGAAGTCGGGCTTCAATAGAACGCGCGCGACTTTCAACTGTTGGATCGGTAAGCCTCTCACCAGCTTCATAGGCCATGGTCGGGACCGACAGCACCGTCATTGTCACCGCCATAACGGCGACAAGGCCGGTCACGGCTCCGACTCTGCGCACGTGCGGCCACGTGCCGATACGATAACGCCGATCGGTGAGCGAAATCATGCCGCCCAAAGCCATGATTAGAGCACCAACCCAGATAAAGCCCGCCAGAGGATGGAAATAAAATCGCACCAGATGGCCGTCTTCACCCTCGCTCTGCCCCATCGCGACATAGAGATTGCCGGTCCAAAAGGCGTGGATTCCAACCTCCGACGTTATCCGGCGACCGGGCTTGTAGAGCCGCCTTGAGGCGGTGAGTTCGTCAAATTCACGACGACCGGCGACGATACGGAAATGCCCCGCAGTGTCATAATAATTGGCGGCGTTCTCATGCGCCAACTCTTTGAAGGTGATCGACAGACCGGCGAACCGCACCGTTTCTCCAGGAGCCATGACGATTCTCATCTCCTGCCGCCAAGCCGTGGCGGCGACAATGCCCAAAACAATGACACCAAGACCGGCATGGGCGAGAGTCATGCCGATCATCGCGCGTGGCAGTTGCAACACTCGCCCGACAGCACCGCGTGGACCGGCGGAAAACAGGGCTGTTTTCGACGCAAGCCCCTGAAATGTCCCCGCGAGCAGCCACAGGCCGAGAGCCACGCCCAAGGGGGCCATGACCGAATGCCCATGGGCGATGGCGAAAGCGACGATGCCGGCAGTGAACGCGACCAGACCGGCGACCCATAATGACCGTATGGTCGGCCAGATTCGCGCTGTTTTCCAGGGCAGCATCGGCCCGATCGGAACAAGCAATAAAAGTGGCAGGATCAGGGGAATGAAGGTCAAGTTGAAGTAGGGAGCGCCGACCGAAATTCTCTCACCGGTGATAGCCTCCGCCGCAAGGGGATAGAGCGTGCCGATAAAAACACTCGCCGCTGAGGAGCCAAGGACGAGGTTGTTGACGATCAACGCCCCCTCACAGCTGACCGGCGCAAACGGAGCCTTAGCCTTCAGGGACGGTGCGCGCCAGGCAAACAGGAGAAAACCACCACCGATGAAGACACACATGATTGCCAGAATAAACAGGCCACGATCGGGATCGACGGCGAAAGCGTGAACCGAGGTCAAAACCCCGGAGCGCACGAGAAAAGTGCCGGCAAGACTGAGCGAGAAAGCGATGATCGCCAGAAGGACGGTCCATATTTTGAGTGCGTTGCGTTTCTCAAGGATGAGAGCCGAATGCAATAACGCCGTTGTGGCAAGCCAGGGCATGAGGGCGGCATTCTCCACTGGATCCCAAAACCAGAAGCCTCCCCACCCCAATTCATAATAAGCCCACCACGATCCCATGGCCAACCCAAGAGTGAGAAAGATGAAGGCAGTCAATATCCAAGGCCGCATATATCGTGCAAAGGCCGCATCGACACGCCCCTCGATCAAAGCTGCGATGGCAAAGGAAAACGTAACCGACAAGCCGACATAGCCGACATAGAGGCAAGGCGGATGGAAAGCGAGAGCGGGATCTTGCAAAACCGGATTGAGACCGCGCCCCTCGATCGGCGCCGGTTGAAGCCTTGTAAAGGGGTTTGAGGCGAGAAGGATAAACAAGAGGAAAGCCGCGGCGATCATGGCCTGCACGCTCAACACCCGCGCTTTGAGGCCGGGGGGAAGGTTGCGGCCGAAAACCGCCACCAAACCGCCAAACAGCGCCAGAACCAACACCCACAGCATCATGGAGCCTTCATGATTGCCCCACAGGCCAGTGATTTTGTAGAGTAACGGTTTGGCCGAATGGGAATTCGCCCAGACCATGGCGACAGAAAAATCAGAAACAACGAAGGCATGGAGCAGCACGGCGAAAGCAATAGCGATCAAAATCAACTGCATCATGGCGGAAGGAGGAGCCACAGCCATGAGCCTGTCATGGCAGCATTGTGCCCCGATAAGCGGTACAATCGCCTGATAAACCGCGACGGAGAACGCCAGAATCAGGGCAAAATGGCCGAGTTCAACGATCATTGAAGTCCCTCGCCTCGATCCGTCTTCTGCGCCATCTTGCCTTCATTTTCGCGTTCTCCCCTTTGTTTCAGCGCCTTGGCCATTGCTCGAGGCATATAGGTTTCGTCATGTTTGGCGAGAAGCCGATCAGCCACGAACACGCCATGATCGAGCCGCCCCTCGGCAACCACCCCCTGGCCCTCGGCAAACAAATCGGGCAAGGGCCGCAAACCGGTGAAAAGCACAGTCACCTTTGTGGAGGCGTCTGTCAGCGAAAAACGCAGTCTTCCACCGCCAAGATGTTCAAGAGAGCCTTTTTTCACCATACCGCCAAGGCGAAAATAGTCGCTGGGCGACACGACCTTCGTCATGAGATCGCTTGGTGTGTAAAAAAACCTGATCTGGTCACTGAGGGTAAACAGCACCAGCCCCACGGCAAGGCCGAGGAAAACGAGGCTGTTGACCAGAAACAGCGCACGCCTGCGTTTTTGCTTGCGCAACCTTGCCGTTAAGTGGGTATTTTCATCGATGCTCAATATCAAAATCAAATCCGATACGGCTATGGTCGAGGCGAAACGGCATTTTGCACGGATTCTATCCGTTTTGAAACCGTCTCCCGCCACGGCGCATCGGCCGGGCTTTCCGCGAGCAGAGCGCTCCACTCCTTGAGAGCTTGGCCATAGTCCGCGTTCTGGAAAGCCTCCACTCCCTTATAATAACGCGCTCTCGGCTCAAGCGGATCGAGCGCCAGGACCCGGCCGAAGACATTGCGCGCCTTTTTCGTCACGAAACCACCGGCGGCATAAACCAGCGCCTGCCCATAGCAGCTCAACAAATCTGCATCCGGCGGCGACAGGGCCACGGCGCGGGCAAAGGCCGCAGCGGCTTCGTCAAAACGCCCGAGACGTTCATAGGCCGGGGCCAAAACCCGAAAGCCGCGCTCGTCATCGGGATGGTCGGCAAGATGGCGTTCGGTCTCTTGGACAAGGGCTGCAAGATCATGGTCCACCAATGCTTGACGCAGGCGTTCGCCATGCGGCATGTCGGGCAGATCGGGCGAGCCGAGCCACAAATAGCCACCAAGAGCAATCGCGGGAACGAGTACCATGGCCGCAAACACCGCAGCGCCGCGAAATCGGACGGCATTGTGGTTGGTCAAATGGGTTAGCGCATGTGACGGGGCGGCGGTGGCAGCCTCGCCGCGCCCGAGCGGGCGCAGGAGAACACTTAAAACCCCGGCGGTCAGGAGAGCGAAAACAACCCAAAGCGCCATGAAGCTTCACTCCCAAATTACAGCCCGGACGGGGTTAGGATCAGACCCGTAAGGTCATCGGCATCTCAGCCTGAGGGCCTTATCGCGGCCAATTCGGCCAGAATCCGGATCCAGCTTCTGATCCCGCGATAAAAACTGGAAATCTCATATTTCTCATTCGGGCTGTGGATACGATCGTCGGGCAGACCGAAACCGACCATCAGACTATCCATCTTAAGAATCTCGCGCAATGAAGCGGCGATGGGGATCGAGCCGCCGCACCCCATCAGCACGGTCGGACGGGAAAATTCATCGTCGAGCGCCTTGACCGCACGTTTCAGATAGCGATTTTCGACCGGAATATCAATGGCCGGGCTGGCGGCATGATTGATGAATTCCACCTCGCAATCATCCGGAATCCGCCGGCGGACGAAATCGTGAAATGTCTCGCGTAGCGCTTCGGGGTTCTGATCGGGGACAAGGCGAAAGGAAATCTTCGCCGCCGCCTTGGCGGCAATGACGGTCTTGGTCCCCTCGCCGGTATAGCCCCCGACAATACCGTTGATGTCGCAGGCAGGCCTGGACCAGAGTTGCTCCAAAACGCTAAATCCGCTCTCGCCGGCGGGTCGCGATAAACCGACCTCGCCCAGAAAACCGCTCCCGGAGAAATCGAGCGCGTCCCATCGCACCTTGATGTCTGGCGATAACGGCGCGACATGATCGTAAAATCCCGCAATGGCGATCTGGCCGCCATCATCGTGCAATTGCCCAAGAATACGGGTGAGAACCCGAATCGGGTTGCGGGCCGGGCCGCCATAGAGGCCGGAATGAAGGTCCCTTGAAGGGCCGGTCACAACAATTTCCTCGGCAAGCAAACCGCGAAGTCGGGTCGAAATTGCCGGCGTCTCGCGATCCCACATATTGGTATCGCAGACCAATGCCACATCATGCGACAATTCCTCTGTGTTGGCCTCAAGGAAAGACCGCAGATTCGGGCTGCCCACCTCCTCCTCGCCCTCGATCAGAATGGTCACGGCGAGCGGCAATCGGCCCTTAACCTTGATCCAGGCCCGCACCGCCTCGAGAAAGGTCATGAGCTGGCCCTTGTCGTCCTGCGCGCCGCGTGCGACGATTCTGCCTCCACCATTTTTGTCTCTCACGATGCGCGGCTTGAAAGGGGGCGTGAGCCATTCATCAAGCGGATCGACCGGCTGGACGTCATAATGTCCGTAAAAAAACACATGCGAAACTGGGACAGATGTCCCGTTTGGCCTATAATGGGCAACGACCGCCGGGTGCCCGCCGGTTGGACGCACTGAAGCGTCGAAGCCCAGCGCGGTCAATTCATTCGCCAACCACTGTGCCCCGGCCAAACAATCGCCACTATGGGCCTGGTCGGTCGACACCGTCGGCAGCTTGAGCAAAGCGCATAAACGATCGAGACTGTGTTCGAGGTTTCGCTTGGCAAATGCCAGAATAGGCGATATTTCGGCCATTGTGTTGTCCAACGCCAGGGTTTAAGGGAAAAGACTAAGGTCGGATACGCCGACCCGACATCACGGTATTACAGCAATCATGCCGGAAATGCTCGAAAGAGGCAAGACATTTAGGGGCTGCCCGTGGAAAGCCTGATCCTTGCGAGAGACAGCCTTCAGGTTCACAAGCCGCCTCTGGCGTGGTCATCGAGATTTGTGCGCCATGGTTATCAGAATCTGCTGGTTTTGCGCGCTCAGATCAATCTCTATTATTTCTGGGAAAAACGCTGGTTTTTTATCGCCATGGCCATCGGGGCGGCGCTTTTGTCTCTGCCCCAGCCGGAGGCTCTGTCGCGTGACGGCATGATCATGCTGGCCATGTCGGCGGTGGTGACCGTTTTGTTCGTCACCCAGCCGGTGCCGTTGCCGACGGTGGCCTTGCTAATCATTATCGCTCAGGTGCTCCTCGTCGGGGTGGATTCGACGCGGGTCGCCAAAAATCTGATGACGGATTCGGTCCTGTTCATCATGGGTTCGCTCATGCTCGCGGTCGGTTTGGTCCGGCAAAAACTCGACAAACGTATTGCCTGGTTCATCGTTCGCATCACCGGGACACGCACTCTATCCGTCGGTTTCGGCATATCGGCGGTGTGCGGTGTTCTGGCCTCCTTCATCGGCGAGCACACGGTCGCGGCAATGATGTTGCCGGTCGGCATTTCCTTAATCCGGTTGACCTCGAACGACCCGGCGCGGATCAAAAACCTCACGGCCTTTATCCTGTTTTCCATAGTATTCGGCTGCACCACCGCCGGCATCGGCACCCCGTCGGGCGGGGCGCGTAATGCGATCATGATCGGCTATTGGCGTCAGTTTTTCTATGACCCGACTATTCCCGCCACCGGGCGTTATCTGGTCGATTATACCAGCTGGATGGTCCATGGCTATCCTCTGTTTATACTACAATTACTGTTTGTAACCCCTATCCTTTATTTTACCTTTAAACCCGAACGCGCGGAAATGGCCCGCGCCATCGCTAGATTGCGCATGCAGATCCAGGCGGAAGGACCAATGAGGGCCAATGGCTGGCTCAGCATAGCCCTGTTCGCCCTGACCACGGCCGGCTGGATCGCCCTGTCGCAGGATCTTGGCATGGGCACGATAGCGCTGATGGGAGCCGCCGCCTTTCTCGTCACTGGTCTGATCCGCTGGGAAGACATCAATTCAGGGGTTAATTGGGGCGTGGTGTGGCTTTATGCCGCCGCCATATCGCTTGGCGTGGAAATGCAGGCGACCGGCGCCGCCCAATGGGCCGCCAACAGCATCATCGATCTGTTCGGAGCATACGGGCTGACCCATGGCGCGGGCCTCATCATCATCACCGCGCTGCTCACCACTCTTATCGCCAATACCATGGCGCCTGGCGCCGCCGTCGCCGTGATCGGCCCCATTATTTTGCGAATCGCGGCGCTCTGCCATGAAGACCCGCTGATTATCGGCTTCGTCACCGCATTCGCCTCGGCGTTTTCCTATCTCGCGGTTGCCAGTTCCCCGGCCTCAACCA
Source organism: Hyphomicrobiales bacterium (assembly GCA_036881905.1). Lineage (GTDB taxonomy): Bacteria > Pseudomonadota > Alphaproteobacteria > Rhizobiales > Im1 > JBAJNN01. The sequence continues at coordinate 33,240 of JBAJNN010000008.1, forward strand.
TTGTTTTTTCCTCAGGATATCTTAAAATTAGCGACTTTCTTCGCGTCGGCTGGCGCATGGCCATTCCCTCCTGCATCATGCTGGTGCTGCTGGCGCGCTTCGTATGGCCTTATTTCAGCAACGGGCAATAGGGCCGATTTGTAAACACTATTCGCTATCGCAAGGGCCAGATACTATGTCCTCGCTGTTCAGAAGAGACGGAAAAGCCGGGCAAAAATACAAGGGCGGCCTCCTTGGCGGGCTGCTTCACCCCGGGAATGCCACGCCAAACGCAACGGACGATCCGCAAAAACAAAGGCGCAAGCGGTTCCGCATTCTTACCTGCATCGACGGCAGCGAGGACGCATTCGCCACTCTTCGTCTGGCCGCGCGTTTCGCGACGAACAAAGAGTGTGACGTCATCGTGCTTTATGTCCGTTCGCTCGATCACGGCTTCACATCAGGCGGTTTACAGCCGCGCGTGGCCCGGCAGAACATGCTCAACTGGGGTTTCGACGCGCCAGGGGTGCGCATTCTCAAACAGGCCGGCGACATTTTGCGCGAAGAAGGGTTGGCATTCGATGACTGGCCGGTTCGCTCAACCCATACCGATGTCTGGGGCGATCCTCTGGGCGACAACAAGATCGAATATCACGACGAGGCTAACGGACAAAGCGTCATTCTTAAGCTCAAAACCTCGTTCAGCCCGGCAAACGGCATTCTCGACCAGTATGAGCTCGGCCCCTATAATCTGATCATCGTCGGCGAACCGAGTCGCTGGCGCGGCGAATTCAGGTCGTTCCTCGACGCCGGCGTAACCCAGAAAATTACCATGCGGGCGCCCTGCTCAGTTTTGGTGACGCGCAAGGCAAGTCTTGCCAAAACCGGATTTTTCATCTGCACCGATGGTTCGGCACGCTCACTCGATGCGCTTAGACGCGCTGGCGTTCTGGCCCACAAGACCCACAACCCGATCACCTTATATTCCGTCTCGCCGACGCTGGAAAGTCGCGCCATCGCCCATAAACGCATCGAAAAAGCGCAACACAGCCTTGAGAGCATGGGCATCAAAGTTGACGATACCCGCATCGGCATCGGCGATCCGGCGCGGCGCATCATTCGTCATGGCTCGGGCCATCGCCTCATTGTTGTTTGTGACGAGGGCCGCAATTGCCTGACCCGGATTCTCAAACGCTCGGTCGTCTATGAGGTGGTGCGCCGGGCGCGCACCTCGGTTCTGGATGTGCGCTGACATTAATCTCTAGAAAGGCCCCGGCTGCTCCCATTTACCCCCTGGGCCTCTATTCCACCACAATCTCCGGAAATGGCCTCGCGTTATCATGATTGTCTGCTTCAAGCCCGGCCCAAAGCTGAGCGGCCATATCGCGAAAAATTCGTGCGTGAGGACTGTCCGGGTCGCTGACGATGATCGGCCGACCCTGGTCGCTGCGTTCACGCAAGAGGCGATCGAGCGGCACTTCGCCCAAAAATTCGACGCCAAGCCTGCCGGCTTCTCCACGCGCGCCGCCATGGCCGAAAATCTCTGAGCGCGCACCGCAGTGCGGACACAAAAAATAGCTCATATTTTCGACGAGACCGAGGACCGGCACATCGACGCGGCGAAACATGTTCAATCCTCTTCGCGCATCGACGAGAGCAAGATCCTGCGGCGTAGACACGATCACCGCGCCTGCCAGCTTCACCTTCTGGGCCATGGTCAGTTGCGCATCTCCCGTGCCGGGCGGCATATCGACGACCAGCACATCGAGACGGCCCCAGGCAACACTTCGCAACATTCGGTCGAGAGCGGAAATCACCATCGGCCCGCGCCAGATCACCGGAGTCTCCTCGCCGACGAGAAATCCCATCGACATCGCCTTGACACCGAAGACCATCGGGGGGGTCAACACGCGCTCGCGGCTTTCCGGCATGGGGGTATCGCCGAGGCCGAGAAGACGCGGCATGGAGGGCCCGTAAATATCGGCATCGAGAATACCAACCTTGAGACCAAGCTTTGCCAGGCCAAGGGCCAGATTGACCGCCACGGTTGATTTGCCGACTCCCCCCTTGCCCGAGGCCACGGCAATGGTTCTCTCAACCCCCGGCACATCAATGGCGGAACGGCCCGCCCGGCGAGGCTTTGCCGACCCGCCAGGCCTATGCGCGGTGAGAACCACATTGACCCGGTTCACCCCTTCCATTTGCCCGACCGCATGCTCGGCGGCCTCGCGCATGGGTTCCAGCTCAGCGGCTCTTTCCTTGTCAATATTCAGTGCGAAAGCCACCACGCCATCCCTGATGACGATTTCCGAGACCAGACCAAGCGAGATAAGGTCGCTTTTGCCGTCGGGGCCCGCGATTTTCGCCAGTTGGCGGTAAATCTGTTCCTTTGATACGGTCATCATTGTTTTTCCCGGGCCAGGTGAGACGTAGACTCATCAACACATGCATTATGCAAAAAACCCAATCGGAACGCCGCTTAAGCTGTTTTCAGGTGTCGGAACCCTCTTCGCTCCGCACGATCTCGTCTTCGGTTTTCATCATGGCCTGGCGCGCGTTGTAGCGGCGCGACTGACGGGCATAAGAGCGAAGACCGATCGGCAACGACGTCAGATAACAAAGTGCAAATCCGCTCAGCATAATCCAGGGAAAGCTTATGAGCAGCGCCGTGACCAAGACCACAATGAGCAGAACCGGCATGACCATATCGCGATGGATCCGCCTGCCGATGGTCTTACCGGAAAAAGTCGGCGCCCGGCTGACCATGAGCAGCCCGATAACGGCGATATAGGCCAACACGATACTGGCAATGGCCTCGCCATCATGCACCAGCCCGAGAAACCCGATATACATCGGCAACAACGCCAGCCCGGCCGCGGCGGGCGCCGGTACGCCGACAAAATAATTCTCGGCGAAGGCCGGTTTGCCGGGCTCATCGAGCACGACATTGAAACGGGCAAGCCTCAACGCACAGCAAATAGCAAGCGCCAGGGCCACAATCCAGCCCAGATTGTCGAGGGCATGCAAAGACCACAGGTAAATCAGTATCGCCGGCGCGACCCCGAAATTAACAAAATCGGCCAAAGAATCGAGTTCGGCCCCGAAACGCGACGCGCTCTTCAAAAACCGCGCCAGGCGGCCATCGACCGCGTCCAGAATAATGGCCAGAACAATCGCGCCGGTGGCCAGCTGATAGCGTCCCTCCACCGCCATGCGAATCGCGGTGACGCCTGAACACAACGCCAGAAGGGTAATGAGGCTGGGCAGCAGAAGGCGCGCCGGTATTCGCCTGAAGCGATGTCCGCGCCGGTCATGTCCGCGCTTTAAGGGAGCGGAGGTTTTAAAATCCGGCCAAAACATTTTTACCCCGCGAAGCTGGCGAAAGGCTCCCGACAAAGAACCGCGCAAAGGCAACAACCTTGCAGTTCGGCTTCGGCGATCAATCGGCGCGCGCCTCGCGCATGGCCTCTTCAGAATTGAGGTCGGCCAGAACCGTTTCTCCGGCAATGACACGCTGGCCGACAGCGATAAGCGGATTATGGCCGTTGGGGAGGTAAACGTCCACCCGGGAGCCGAAACGGATCATACCGATGCGCTCACCGGCGCCAACCTTGTCGCCGCGCTTGACGAAGCGCACGATACGGCGAGCGACGAAACCGGCAATCTGCACCATCGCGACCTTCACCCCTCCGGCCATCTCGATCAAAACACCCTGGCGTTCATTGTCCTCGCTCGCCTTGTCGAAGGCGGCATTGACGAATCGGCCCGGACTATAGGTCATATTCGCAATTCGGCCCGCGACCGGGGCACGATTTATGTGGACATCGAAGACGTTCATAAAAATGGATACGCGCATCCGCCTTTCGCCTTCAACCCCGGCTTCCAATGGCGAATCGACTTCCGCGATAGATGAAATGCGCCCATCGGCGGGGCTGATCACCAGCCCTTCGCGCAATGGCGTCACCCGCGGCGGATCGCGGAAGAAGAAGATGCACCACAGCGTGGCCACGACACCGATCCACCCAAGCCAACCGAAGCCGAACACAAACAAGGCCAGACTCACCCCGGCGAAAATCGTCACGAAGCGATACCCCTCGCAGTGTACCGGCACCACTATCGAGGCTATCATGTCCCTCAATCGATCGATCACAAGCATCCTCCTGTCCGTTGGTGCGGATTTTACATGCGCCGGACACAACCGCTCCATAATAACACGATAATCGGATAAAGCCTTAAAGGTCACCACCCGGCAAGTCCCGATCCTGCCCTTATGTTCATGGGACAGAGAGAAACACAGACAGGCAGGCGCGAGTACCGACGTAGAAATGCTCACGGAATCATGCCCCGCGGGACTCCCCCGACCCGCTTTCGTCACATCTAAGAGCGGGCAGAGGACCAGGGACCGCCCCCCTCTCCCACTGCCGCTAAACTGACCGGCCGGCAATCCGGCTTGCAGTCCCCGCTCCTCCTTCCCCATCCCGGCCGACGCTTCGGGTCTATTCGTCGCTATCGGCGCCGACTGCCTGGATCTGGCAGTAATTCTCAAGGCCGATCGTCTTGATCAAATCGAGCTGGGTTTCAAGCCAATCGATATGACCTTCTTCGTCGACAATAAGGTCTTCAAAAATCCTCATGCTGCCATAATCCGACTTTTCATTGCAGCATGCCCGCGCTTTCATATAAAGGGCGCGCGCGGCGCATTCCTCATCAAGGTCGATTTTCAGAATCTCCTTCACGCCGCGACCAATTTTCGAGGAAACGTTGCGCTGAAGTTCCGGCGCGCCCTCAAGGAACGCGCCCCCAAGAAAAATGACACGGTCAAGCAGCCGGTCGGCATGCTGCCTTTCCTCAGCCGATTCGGCGAGCTGCTTGGCGGCAAGCCTTGCAAACCCCCAATCCTCGAGCAGCTTGGAATGCAGCCAATAGCGATCGGCCGCCATCAGCTCCGCCCTTAATGCCTTGTTGAGATATTTAACGACATCTTCATCGCCTTTCATCATCATCTCCTTAATTTCTGGAATTACGATCAGTGTCGGCGTCTTGTTTACGAGCGAACCAGAAGCATGTCAACACTTTTTAGAATGATTCCAAAAATCGACGGGACAAAGCCGGCAAGCGGGTTGCCGCGGCGCGGGCAATCGCGTAAAATTGCGTCCAAATTTGGCGGTGCGAGGATTTGATTGTCTGCATCGGGTCCGGTGAATGTCGGCGATAAAATGGAAAGGGATCAACTCCCATCGGCGGCATGGGCAGGGTTTGGCGACATAGAGCGCCGTTCGATTCGATTAAATCGAACCGGCGCTCTTAAGTCTTTAATTTTGGCCGCATAATCTTGATTGTCCTCGCTCTCGCTTGGCAAGCTCGGATTATGCTTTAAATTCGCCCCTCGCCCAAACACCGGTTTTACCGATTTGGCGGACACTCGAGGTCAGCAACAGAAGGACCATATCCCTCATGGCGTCGATTGACGAGGCAACTATCGCCGGCATGGCCTATCGGCCCAATGTCGGCGTCATGGTGGTCAATGGCGACGGCAAGGTCTGGCTGGGGCGGCGTATCGCGCAAGGACAAGACGACGAGATCGACGCAGAGGCATTGCTGTGGCAAATGCCGCAAGGCGGCATCGACGCGGGCGAATCTCCACTCACGGCGGCAAGGCGTGAGCTTAGAGAAGAAACTGGCATCGAAGCCGCCAGCGTTCTTGCGCAGACCAAAGGTTGGCTCTATTACGATTTGCCGCGCGATATGATCGGCCGGGCGCTGAAAGGCCAATATCGCGGCCAGAAACAGAAATGGTTTTTGATGCGTTTTACCGGGCAGGATCATGAAATCGATCTTCAGGCCAACGGGCATGAGGTCGAATTCGACGCTTGGCGCTGGGCGGATATCGATGAGCTGGCCCGCCTGGTTGTTCCTTTCAAACGCGCCGTTTATGAGCATGTTGTCAGTGTGTTCAAACCTGTAATCACGAATTTTCCGGAACCCCGCTTAGAGTCATAATCCCGGCTTTGCCGCTTGTGGATAAGCATCCCTCTGTGGTGCCTTTTTTACCCGCGTGGGTGTAACAGGCTTGCTAGGGTTTATTTGCAGGATTCGGGATGAGATACAATCCGTCATCGGCAGTTTGCTCAATCTTGGCATGGTTAATTTTGTGAAACACACGTGTTAGCGATGAAAATCGATGGCAATGAAATCCGCCCTGGGCACGTCATTCGCCACAAGGGTAGCCTGTGGCTGGCGGTGAAACTTCAGCATGTTAAGCCCGGCAAGGGCGGCGCTTACGCTCAGGTGGAACTGAAAAACGTTCTTGATGGAACCAAGCTCAACGAACGGTTTCGCTCATCGGAAACGGTCGAGAGGGTTCGTCTGGAGCAGAAGGACTATCAATATCTCTACGGCGAAGGCGATAGGCTGGTGTTCATGGACACCGACACCTATGAACAAATCGAGTTGCAGCACAGCTTCATCGGCGACGACCGGGCCGCCTTTCTGCGCGATGGCATGAAGGTAACCGTCGAGTTTTTCGAGGACAAGCCTTTGGGGGTCTCATTGCCGGGTCAGGTTTGTCTCGCGATTGCGGAGGCGGAACCGGTCATCAAGGGGCAGACGGCTTCATCCTCCTACAAACCGGCGGTTCTGGAGAATGGGATACGGATCATGGTTCCTCCTTTCGTCAAGGTCGGAGAGCGCATCATCGTCGATACCAATGAGGTCAGCTATGTTCGTCGCGTCGAATAAGATTCGCACAAGATCGGCACGGCAAAATGGAAAAGGCGAATAATGGCCGGTTCCGCCCTGATCAACATCATGGTGAAAGCCACGCGCAAGGCCACGCGCAACATCCGCCGCGATTTCGGCGAGATCGAACATCTGCAGGTTTCGCGCAAAGGCCCGGCCGATTTTGTGTCCGCGGCCGACCGGCGGGTTGAAAAAATTCTGCATGAGGAGTTGGAACGCGCCCGCCCCGGCTATGGTTTTCTGATGGAGGAATCGGGAAGCGTTTCCGGCGCCGATCGAACCCATCGCTGGATCATCGATCCGATTGACGGCACCACCAATTTTATCAACGGTATCCCCCTGTTCGCGGTATCGGTCGGCCTGGAACGCGATGGCGAATTGGTCGCCGGCATCGTCTATAATCCGATCATGGACGAGTTATTCGTCGCCGAACGCGGATGCGGCGCGTTTCTCAATGACCGGCGACTGCGCGTAAAGCAAAAGCGCAGTCTTGATGAGGCCCTTATCAGCTGCGGTATTCCCTATCGCGGTTACGGCGACCATGGGCTGTTTCGCCGCGAGATTGAACCTTTGCAGGCCCGGGCGGTCGGAATCCGCCACTCCGGCTCCGCAGCGCTGGAGCTTGCCTATGTCGCGGCGGGACGCTACGATGCCTGTCTGAAACGTGGCTTAAAACCCTGGGACATTGCGGCCGGTCTTGTCCTCATTCGCGAGGCCGGCGGCGTGATCGGCGATATTGACGGTGAGGGCGACGTGCTCAAGACTGGCAATATTCTGGCGACGAATACCGATCACCTGTATTGGGAAATAAGGCGGGAACTAGATGCGGCAGGGCGTTAAGCGAAATCTCCGCGACGTGGCCCGCGCGCAATGGGTTAACGCGTCAGTGGACGGGGCCGGGAGCGCCGAAACAGGCTGAAACCGCCATTTGAGATCCGAACTCCAACGCATCTTGACGGATAATGGCTGAAAGGTTCATTGTGCAATGTTAAAAACCTATCGGCTGGTTGTCGCAATAATTTGGGTGATTGGGTCAAAATCCTGATGAATGATGATCATGGTTATGCGGTGTTGGCGCCGCCGCGGATTTACCTGATCCGTATGAGTGTCTTCGTTGTTCTGGTCGGTTTCATCGTCGCTGTTCTTTTCGGGCGAATCGGCGAAGCCTTTCTCACCAACCCGGGCTTGAACGGGCTGATCGCCGCCGTGCTAGCAATCGGGGTTGGTCATGCGTTCCGGCTGGTCTGGCGGCTGTTTGCAGAGGCGCAATGGGTCAATACCTTCCGGCTCGCCGATCCGGGCCTTGGCCAGGCGCGCAGGCCAAGGCTCTTAAGCCCCGTGGCCATGCTCTTAAAAGATCGTCAGGGGCGCATGGTCTTGACGCCGCAATCGCTGCGCTCACTCCTCGATTCTCTGGCTTCAAGGCTCGATGAATCCCGCGATATATCGCGCTACCTCATCGGCCTTTTGGTTTTCCTCGGACTTATAGGCACATTCTGGGGCCTGTTGCAGACTATTGGCTCGGTCGGGCGTATCATTCACGCGCTCGATGTCACCACAGGTGAGTCGGCGGTGTTGTTCGAACAACTGAAATCGGGGCTGGAAGCGCCTTTGCAGGGCATGGGAACGGCTTTTTCCTCTTCGCTGTTCGGGCTTGCCGGTTCGCTGGTTTTGGGATTTCTGGACCTGCAGGTCGGTCAGGCGCAAAACCGGTTTTACACCGAAGTCGAAGATTGGCTCTCTTCCGCCACCGATATTGAGGCCGCCGATGGCGCTGTGGGCGGTCTTGCGAATTTGAGCCGGATTCAGGCCGGCCTCGATGGCTTGCATAACAGCCTGGAAAGGCTGAACGCCACGCTTGAGCGCGCCCATGCGCAAACCGACGATTCCGGCCAAACGCTGTAAGAGATTGTTCGCTAGATGCATCATGATCATGAAATGATACGCTGCCGGGTGCACAGTCATGGCGAGACCCAAATGGAGATAAAGCCAGTTTTGAACCGCCTTCTGTCCGGTCTTGAGGCTTGCGCACACCGCGACGCAACAGACAGGGATTAGGGTCATGGCCTTGAGTGCACGCTATGCGCGCCGTCAGCCCCAGACCAATTTCTGGCCGGGTTTTGTCGATGCGATGTCCACCCTGCTTCTGGTTTTCGTCTTTTTGTTGTCGATTTTCATGGTGGTGCAGTTTTTATTGGAGCGTGAAATTTCCGGGCGTGACACTGTTCTTAATCGTCTGCGCAATGAAATCGCCGAACTCAGTGACATGCTGTCTCTGGAAAAAACAGACAAATCGCGACTTGAAACCAACCTGGCCGAGCTCAGCAATAATCTGGAGATGAGGGAAAAGGAAAATTCGCGGCTGCAGGCTCGGCTCGATCAGGCGTCACGCTCCGGCGGGGAGATGCAAACGGCGCTCTCGAACTTGCGCGGCAAACTCGCCGATGAACGTAAACTTTCCGCCAATGCTTTGGCGCAGGTCGAGTTGCTCAACCGGCAGATTGCGGCGTTGCGCCGGCAAATCGCCGCCCTTGATGAAGCTCTCGCCGCATCGGAACAGCAAAACGGCGAATCTAAAGAACAAATCGCCGATCTCGGCCGCAGGCTCAATGCCGCCCTTGCCCGACGTGTTCAGGAACTGGAAGGTTACCGCTCGGAATTCTTCGGCGTTTTGCGTAAAATTCTCGGTCAATACCCCGGCGTCCATGAAGTCGGCGATCGCTTCGTGTTCCAGTCGGAGGTTCTGTTTCCCAAAGGCAGCGCCCAACTCAACGACCCTGGCCGCCGGGACCTCGACATGCTCGCAGGCGCCCTGAAAGACCTGGAAACTAAAATCCCGCCCGATATCGACTGGGTTCTGCGCGTTGATGGCCACACCGACACCGATCCCATCAATACGGGGGTTTTTCCTTCCAACTGGGAATTATCCACGGCACGCGCCATAGCGGTCGTCAAATATCTGATCAAGCAGGGTGTGCCGCCCAAGCGCCTGGTTGCGGCGGGCTTCAGCAGCTACCACCCCATCGAGCGGGGAGATAGCGAGGCCGCCAAACAACGCAATCGCCGCATCGAACTGAAATTGACCGGGCGCTAGGATCATACCGACAATCGTTGACGCGCCACCTGCTTAATTAAGGGGGTCTGGCTTGTTACGCGTCGGGTTGCGGTTTGCACGCTCGTGATGGGTCAATGGCGGAAATGGCGGATCCCGGTGAAAACCATCGCCATACCGGCCTCATCGGCGGCGGCAATGACCTCACCATCACGCACGGACCCTCCGGGCTGGATCGCAGCCGTCGCGCCGGCCTCGGCAATCGCCAGGACCCCGTCGGCAAAGGGAAAAAAGGCATCGGAGGCCGCGACCAAGCCGGGCGTGGCCGGCGTCTCCGGCCTTTCGCCCCGCGCGGCTTTTCGCGTGGCGAGGGAACAGGAATCGATCCGGCTCGTCTGGCCCGAGCCAATGCCGAGCGTCGCGCCGTCTCTCACATAGACGATGGCATTTGACTTCACATGCTTGGCGACGGTGAAGGCGAAGCGCAAATCCGCCATCTCAGTGGCGTCGGGAGGGCGTTTGGTGACCACCTTGAGCGTTTGATCGGCAATCAGCCGGCAATCGCGCTCCTGCACCAGAAAGCCTCCGGAGACGCTGCGGATCATGCTGCCCGAAGTGGCGGGATCGGGCAGGCCATCCGTGACCAGGAGCCTCAGGTTTTTCTTCCCCGCCATGATGGCCAGCGCGTCTTCATGCGCGCCGGGGGCCATGATCACCTCGGTAAAAATCTTGACGAGTTCACGCGCCGTCGCCACATCCAGCGGCCGGTTGAGAGCGACGATTCCGCCAAATGCACTAACCGGATCGCCGGCAAGGGCTTTTTTATAGGCATCGCATAGAGTCGCGTCGCGGGCGACCCCACAGGGGGTGGCGTGTTTGACGATCGCGACGGCGGCCGTTGCGGCTGGATCGAATTCCGCGACGCATTCAAACGCGGTATCGGCATCGTTGATATTGTTGTAGGAGAGCGCCTTGCCCTGAAGCTGGCGCGTCGTCGCCACGCCCGGGCGATTCTCGCCATTATGGTAAAAGGCCGCCTTCTGATGCGGATTTTCGCCGTAGCGCAAACATTGCGCCAAGCGACCGCCAAAACTCTGATAGGTGGGGACCACCGCCTCGTCCTTGATGAGCCAACGGCTGATGGCGGCATCATAAGCCGCTGTGCGGGTATAGGTCTTGGCCGCAAGCCGGCGGCGGGTGGCAAGGCTCGTCGCGCCGCCTTGGGCGGCGATTTCCTCAAGCACCAGGCTGTAATCCTCCGGCTCGACGACAACGGTGACAAATTTATGGTTTTTGGCGGCGGAACGAATCATGGCCGGACCGCCAATATCGATATTTTCGACAATCACGGCGTCATCCGCTCCGGAAGCCTCCGCAGCCTCGAACGGATAGAGATTGACCGCCACAAGGTCTATGGGATCGATGGCATGAGCCTTCAATGCTTCGATATGAGCGCTGTTATCACGGTCGGCGAGCAGGCCACCATGGATTTTAGGGTGCAGGGTCTTGACGCGACCATCCATGATTTCCGGAAAGCTGGTGACCTCGCCTATATCGGTCACGGAAAGACCCGCGTCTCTCAAAGCGCGAGACGTGCCGCCAGTTGAGAGAATTTGGATATGATGGCGGGCAAGGCCGCGGGCAAAATCGACAAGACCGGTTTTATCGGCAACCGACAACAGGGCGCGACGCAAGGGGACCAGATCAGGCATGAATTCAGTTCATCTTTCAGGCAGGACTTGGGTGAGTGAAGAGTCAATAGCACGCGACATGCGTTATGTGGAGGAGATTTATCGCTATAAAAGCTGCTCCAAGGGAAGCTGAATGGTTTTTGTGCCTTCCCCGGACCGGACGCCGGAGCGTTCGATGCGCTTGAACGCCCATTTGACGCAAGGCTGAGAGCTGGTAACACCGGAGAGCACGATCTGACAGCTGCGTCTTGGCGAGAGAGGTTCGGGGAGGTAGACGCTGTCTTCCATGCCGAGTGTCGCCCCCCTAACGGAAAAGCGCCACCCGGCGCGATTGGCCAGCACCAAGACGATGCTCGAGCCATCGCGGGCCGTTGTTGCCTTGACGGCGGGATGTAAATGGAACCTGATGGAGAAGCCGGTTTCCGGCATCGTCGAGCCTGCGTCCGACGCGATGAAACGATCCTCGCCGCGCAGGTCCAGACCGTCTTTCGACAGGTATAGACGCCGCTCGTGGATGCAGCCATAGGCACTGGCATAGCCGTCATGACGGGCTTCTAATATCGAACCGTCCGCATGAGCGCGCAGTCGGCCCTCCACACGATGCGGCCCAAGCATCACCGGTGAGCCGAACAGGGCGTCGCTGATACGGTTGGCGATGATCAGGCAGGATGATCGTTCCCCGACAATGGCCGTCGAATGGGCGGCGCTGCGTCGCGCCGCCTCTTTCCAACGTTGGGTGACACGGTCTGAAGTGCCACAATTGACTACGATACGGTGGATGCCGTCGCTGAACTCAAAGGCCAGCGAGCTTGCCTGCGCGCCCGAATTGAGACCGGCTGCCGGCGGGCGGCCAATATCCATGATCACGACGCTACTGCCATGGTTGAGGCGGGCATAGCCGGTATGCGGAGCCAGCGTGACCGGATGGCCCCTGCTTTCGTCGGCCTCGACGATAGCGCGTATTTGCGCGGTGCGCGGACTGCTCACCCCATTGAAGTTCGTCAACCCACCATCGCCATGAAGGAAGAAACGCAATAGCGGAAGCATACGCTCGATAGAAGTGAGCACGCCTTGCGGCAGGGCGCAATTGGCTTTTTTAAGCGCGATACGCAACGGCACCAGATCCAACAAGAGATCAACCAAAACCGAAGGGGCGCGGGAGATATGCCCGCCATCAGGCAGAATCTGACGCTCCAATTCACGGCCCAACCGATCGAGCAGGGTTGCGCGCAACGGCGCCATGGCGTCGAGCGCGATGGCGGCATAGGCAAGCGCGATGGCGCCATCGAGGCGGCCGCGGCCGGAGGGGGAAAGCCGCACGGCATTCATAAGATGTGCCGCCTGACGGCCGAGACTGGCCATGAAGGTGTCATGAAAACCGGCATCGGCATTATGAAGAAGAAACGGGGCGTGACGAATCCATGAAATGATCCGCCGGGCGCGGACCGTGACCCGATGCGCCGTCGCCGGATGGTGGCGCACGCCTTTGCTTATCCAGTCATGGACAAGACCGCGCGCCTGAATGCGCGGCAATTCGCTCGCCGCGGCCTCGAGATGTTTCAGCCAGTCGAAACCATGCAACCGCGCCGCGAACGCCTCTGACGGCACAGGAACATCGAAGATAACCCGGTTGCCGGCATCAACCAGACGATCGGCGAGAAAAAACCGCCCGCGATAGAGTTCCGCGGCGCGTTCGGGGTCGCCATGAAGCAGCGGCGCAATGGATTGTATGAACTGTCTTGCCCGTATCGGCGCCGGCGGCGTCCAGTGCGCGAGATGGCGGGCAAGACCGTTTGTGCCGCGTTGGAAGGCCGCTTCGGCAAGCGCCATGGCGATGGAGGATACTTTGGCCTCACCCTCAGCAAACACGGCTCATATCCCTCCCGCGGAGTATGGCCGATATGCCGCGAAAAGGCGGCGCTCAGCTAACGTCACCGGCTTAGCCAGTATCTGGGCGGGCTTTATTCGCGGGCGCGTCGTCCGGGTGGTTTCCGCGCAGACGGGCGATATTGTCCGCATAGCATTGTGGACCGCCGGTGAACACCGCGCTGCCCGCAACCAGGATATCGGCGCCGGTTTGCCTTGCCTTGATCGCGGTATCGAAATTAATCCCACCATCGACTCCCAGTTCAATTTTGCGCCCATGCCGGTCGATTATCCTTCGCGCTTCGGCAATCCTGTCGGTGCTCGTCTCGATAAAGACTTGCCCGCCAAAACCAGGATTGACGCTCATCACCATAAGCAGGTCGATTTCGCTGAGCAGAGGCTCGACCCATCCGACCGGCGTACCCGGATTGAGGGCAAGCCCAGCCCTGCACCCCGCCGCCCTGATGGCCTGAACAGTGCGATGGGGGCGCGGTCCCGCCTGCGGGTGAAAGGTCATGATGTCAGCCCCGGCTTCAGCGAACGCCGCGATGAATGGATCGACCGGCGCGATCATCAAATGAACGTCGAACGGTTTATCGCTCAAAGGTCTTAACGATTCGATAATGGCGGGGCCGAAACTGATATTGGAAACGAAGTGGCCATCCATGACGTCAAGGTGGATGGAGTCGGCGCCCGCCGCATCGATGGCGCACACTTCCTCGCCGAGGCGGGAAAAATCAGCGGCGAGAATAGATGGAGCGATTTTGACCTTATGGGTTCCTGTCATGCATGTCTGCATATCAACATGAACGGCTCGCGACAACAAGAGAACCGGCCGCGGGGTCATAACACCCCGGCGTATAGTCCAGGGCCGATAACGGTCAATGGCCGGATAGAAGCCAAAAGCGCGGTTTGCGCCAAGGATTTTACTGGGCACAATATCCTTAAGCTCAAACATTGCGTTCAAAAACAACGCAACATGGTCAAAGGCAGTGCAAAATGGAGGCATGACGCCTTTTTGAGGATATGACGGCCGACGGGGCGGACGCGCATGAGGAATATCAATCTGAAAGCAACCCGGGATTTTGAGGCCGTCGCCTGGCTGGGCAGCGTTACCAGGGCCGCTAAGGAACTTGGAAGTGTCCCCTTCCGCTGTCAGCCGGCACGTTGCGATTCCGGAGAGCCAGTTTGGAGTCCGGCTCTTTCGCCGCCAAGAAACGGCGCCTTGGCTGACCTCGGATAGCGATCGGTTGTTTCAGGCGACGAGCCTGAGCCTTTCTGTGCCATTCGCAATGCCCGCAGCGCCATTACCCGTCGCAAAGACACGGAAGACGCAGAGCCTGACCATTCTGATCGCTCCGAGCTTGGGGATCAACCTTCTGGAACCCCGCATTGCACTCTTCGCCCAAACCAACCCACGGTGGATGATCCGCATCGATGCAACACCTGACTTCACCGCATTCGGAACCGAAGCGATCGATCTCAATGTTCGCTATGGAATCGGCGGTTGGGCAGGGCTTGGCGTCCATTGTGTCACGGATGACCTGGTCTTGTCGATGTGCAGCCCGGCTTATTTGGAAGAGCTGAGTTGCTACTCTGGGGATCCGCTTAGGCAGCTGGAAACCCGCGCGGCCGATCGACAGCGCCAAGGTCATCTGCCACCGGGAACGGTGGCCAGCCCTGAACAAGCTTACGCCGACCAGTTCTGGTTATCCTCTCCGGTTTGAACGCTCATGCATGTCTATTGACCTTGCCAAACAGGGGAGCGATCTCGCGCCGGAAAGCGCTTGCCTTTTCTTGCTCGAGTCGGAGCGCGGCGAATTGGCCCCATTCCGCCCGGCTTCGCCGGCGATGGATTGCTCCACGTAGCTGGTTTGTGCCTCCGCCAAGATATTTCAACAGGTGAATCGTCAACCGATTCTCAAACCGGCTTGGCGGAGTCCGCCGGAGCCGCGAACAAGGTGTAAGGTCATTTCTAAGGGATGCCGGTTGCGCGTTCCGACAACAATCCGGCTCTAAGCTCATGACCGTAAAATCTCGGAGTATGTGAGAGCGACCCGGCCGATATGACAGATTTCACCCGACTCCGCCGCCGGCCCAGTAGAGCGTGAGTTCGGGCCAAATGACAATGAGCAACGGCACCAAAATCGCAACCCCATGGAATGGCGGGAATGCTCGCCCCGAAGAGACGGCGCAGGCAGACTTTCACCAAAAAGGGCGAGGAACATGATCGTTGGACAAATGGACGAGACCAACCTTGCGCTTAAACTCAGAAAGGCCAGCGACCAACCCCAACCCGGACATGAAGGATTGGCGGCGTTTTTGAAGATCGCCCCTTGAGCCTCCATTTTCGGGCGCAGGGTCATATCGCCCTCCAGCGACAACCGGCGCTGAAGTTTCCCTGCCTTGGCAGTTGCATCAAGGGCCCATTTTCGTGTCGCTTCACCCAAATCCCGCCATCAGACAAGATCGGCGACGACAGGCGTCGATTCATAGTTGTGTCCGGTCATGGTGACACAAGGGTGTTACGGTCTGTCGCTTTGCCGAATCAATATTCGGTCAGCGGGTTTTCCCGGCCGCCAAATACGTTGATCTGGAGCGCGCTCGGCAATTTCGACCGGACCAGTAGAGCCGGGGCCGTACCGAGTGCTTTGAAAATGTCGATGGTCATCCGATCCGGGGGAGCGGATTTTCAGACCGACGATATCGGCCAGTTCGGGGACAGTTTTGCCGATATGCGTGATGTTGCGGATGCCATTGTCCTAGAACCGGAGAATTTTCAGACCGGCGACGCGGCGCGCGTTTGTCGAGCATGGCGCCGATATTGCCCTTGAGGCCCCCTAGGCCGTCGGCATATCCTTGAACAAAAGGGGCAGGCCCAGAAGACCGACCTCGGGGACAACCTGCGACATGACGCCCCGACCATTCGCCGTGACTTGGATGACACCCGTCATTGCCGAGGTCAGTATTTCCACTTCATCGCCCATGGTGGCCAAGGGCGCAAGAGTGACCGTAAAGGCGTCACCGGAGTATTCGGCCAAAAGGTCTACCTATTTTTCGGCGGCAATAGAGCGCGGATTGCTTGGGTTTGCTCCATGGGCAAAGCTGATTTCATTGGCCTGAACGACATTTGCAATGAACGTTACGGCGGCCGGAACGGCCAGCAGTTTGGTCTTCATGGTTTTCTCCCTCCATTTTGAGATAAAAGTTTCATGGTACATTTGTTCAAGCGTTATGCCGCTCTTGAGGCATGGGGTTTACGAGTGTTCTCATCGGCTTTCCGGCAAGAAAGGCGTCGATGCTCTTGACTACTTGGTCTCAAAGGATTTGCAGGACTTCGATACTGGCCCAAGCCACATGTGACGTGAGAATGACGTCCGGGCGGTCGGCGATCTTGAAAATCGGGTTGTCTCCGGCGGGCGGCTCCTGCGTCAAGACATCAAACCCGATCCCGCTGATCAGTCCTCTCGCAAGGCCGTAACGGTATCCAATTCATTGACCAACCCGCCACGCGCCGTATCGACGATAATGGGGCGGCGCTTCATCTTGCGGAATTCCGGCATCGCGATAAGGTTGTTCGTTTCGGGCGTCAATGGTGCATGCAGCGTTATGATATCGGCGGTCCCCAAAACCTCGTCAAAGGGCGTGTAAAGGGAACCTGGCCCGTCAGCGCCCTTATGGGTAGCAAACATTACCCGCATCCCGAAGGCATCGGCCAGACGGGCGACGCAGCGGCCTATCGAGCCTGCTCGATGACACCGATCCTTGCCCCGGCCAGATCATGAATCGGCTGGGCAGGGAAACAAAATCGACCGGAGCGTTGCCACCGGCCGCCCAGGACAACCTGTCGGTTTCGGAGCAAGCCGCGGCGCAGGGCCAGAATCAGGGCAATGGTGTGTTCGGGCACGGCATTGACCGCGTAGCCGCGGACATTGGACACCGTAATCCTAAGATTCCGGCAAGCTTCCAGATCGATCACATCATAGCCGGTTGCCGCCACGGCGATGAATTTCAGCTTGGGCAACTTTGCCAGGACAGGCTCACGCAACGCCACCTTGTTGGTGATGACAATATCCGCGTCAACCAGCCGTTCATGGACCTATTCGGGTGCGGTCGTGTCGTAAGCGACCCACTCATGAGCCGCAGAGGGGCGATGAAGCTTCGCAGTGAGGGCGATTGCAGAGCAATCGAGAAAAACGATACGGGTCTCATGGGCGCCTCTTAAATGAATCGATGAGCCGCCATTCACACGAGGCTCGCTTCCAGCGCAACAGGCGGAGAGCTTCGACGCTGGGAACCCGGGCGCAGCCGGCAAAACCGAATGGTTCTCCGGCCCATCGGAATGACAGACAAGGCCAAGAGCAGCCTTCCCGAAACCAAGTGGGGCGTTTCACCAGCCGTAATAGCGTATTTTCACCTAGAAAGCCTAAGGCTTCTCCCTATTGAGCAGTCAGTTCAAACCATCGAAGCCAGCTCTTGATTTGCCTTGTTGCTCTTGGCAATCAACAGGTTATGTATAGCACACAAGGATCGCCAAGGTAATAGTCCCTTTAGAAATTCGCCCAGCAACATGGCCGCCGACAAGGGCAGGGCAAGAGCGTCCGTCGGAAATGCGCAC
Organism: Hyphomicrobiales bacterium; assembly: GCA_036881905.1. GTDB lineage: Bacteria > Pseudomonadota > Alphaproteobacteria > Rhizobiales > Im1 > JBAJNN01. Next base: position 51,184 of record JBAJNN010000008.1, read on the forward strand.
ACCGCGGCGTCTCCCGACCCGGCCAATCCGCACATAGTTTTTGACCGCGACAACCAGTCGCCTGCTTGTTGCGATCACGATAGGTCGTTCTTCCACCTCCCATGATTTTGACTCTGTACCCCGGATTCCGTGAAAATAATTGAAAGCTTCGGTAAAATTGGCTGTTTTTGGCTTGCAAACTATCTTTATGGTGATCTAAACTGGGGATGTTATGGGTTGATTCAAGGGTCGCGATGCATAAGCAAGCAAATCGACGGGGAGAGGTCGTCGGAATTGAGAACAATATTGAACACCATTATTGTCGCAAGTTGCGGCCTTGTGATGGCCGGTTCCGCCTTCGCCGCTAGTTTCCAGCCGGGTGAGAGGCCGGTCGATGACCAGGCTCTGCGATATTGGCTTCTCGATAGCGTCAAGGCCAAGGACCCGCAGAAGAGCCAGGATGTGACTAGCTCGAACGTCATTCGCCAGCTGTTCGAGGGGCTTTACAATCAGGACTCTCAAGGCGCTCTGGTCCCCGGCGTGGCCACCTCCCATGACGTCTCCGACGACCGATTGACTTACACCTTTCACCTGCGTCCCGAGGCCAGATGGTCAAACGGCGAGCCGGTCACCGCGCAAGATTTCGTCTATGCCTGGCGGCGTCTGGTCGATCCTGAAACCGCCTCGGTCTATGCCTGGTATGAAGCAACGATGCATGTGAAAAACGCGCAAAAAATCATCGACGGCAAGGCTCCACCCTCTAAGCTTGGCGTCAGGGCCGTCGATGCATACACCTTCGAGGTTACGCTTAACAGCTCGACTCCTTACTTTGTGCAAATGACGACCGATGCGCGAACCTTCCCGACCCCCAGATCGGTGATCGAGACATATGGCGATGAATGGACCAAGCCCGGCCATTTGGTCGGCAATGGCGCTTACATATTGAGCGATGACCGGCTCGGCCAGCACATCACCTTAAAGCGCAATCGGAACTACTGGGACGACAAGCACACGATCATCGACACGGTCGAATTCATCGTCATCAACAATCAAGACCAGGCGCTGATCCGCTACCTTGCCGGTGAGCTTGACTATATCGAAATGCCGACCGGTCAGTATCCGCGTTTGAAAAAAGAGTATCCAACCCAGGCCAAGGCGGTGCCGCATGCCTGCACTTACACCTATCTGTTCAATCTCTCCGATAAAGGGCCTCAAGCCTTGAAGGATGTGCGGGTCAGGAAGGCGCTGTCCTATGCCATGAACCGCGACGTCATCGTCAACAACATTACCCGAGGCGGCCAAAAACCGGCCTATAGCTGGACCTATTACGCCACCGCCGGTTTCACGCCGCCGACGATCGACTATTCGACCTGGTCCCAGAAAGAACGCAATGAGACGGCCAGAGAGCTTCTCAAACAAGCGGGTTACGGGCCGGAGCATCCGCTGAAACTGCGTTTGAGCTACAACACAGCGGAAGGGCATAAGAAAATCGCCGTTGCCGCGCAACAATTCTGGAAAGCCATCGACGTTGAGACAACGCTCGATAATATGGAGTGGAAAGTCTATCTCGACCGGCTGAAGAAGCAGGAATTCGAGGTCGGCCGTTACGCATGGTGCGGGGATTATGACGAAGCCTCGACCTTTCTCGGTTTCTTCCGCAGCGACGGCATGAATTACGGGCGGTTTTCCGATTCCGCCTATGACGAGGTCATGGCCGAGTCTCGAACCGCGCAGGACCCACAAAGTTACTACACGAAGGCCGAAGAGATTCTAGCTGAAGATATGCCGCTCATACCGATTTATTTTTACATGACCGATGTCATGGTGGCGGACGATATTCGCGGCCTGCCGGTCGGGAACGTTTTGCAAAGATGGTATGCCAAAGACGTCTATCGCGTCGCGCGCTAGGACGGACCCTATATCGATAGGCGATGTCTACCGATTGTCGCAATCACCGCTGAGCAGTAATTGTTCTTAAAAGCGCTAAAAGACTGCTATAGACCAAAACTGGAGTTTATTGAAATAGAACCGTAATAACTTATAGAATAAGCTTACAAGATTTAAAATTTAAGTCAAACCGTGAAACCCTAAAACTAAAGGAGAAGGCGAATTATGAAACCGAACCCGCTGCTTGCCCTCGCCGTGGCCCTGTCATTTATCGTCCCTAACGCATCGGCCGCGACGGTGGCCCCCGGCGACACGCTGGCGGAAAACCAGGACATTGACCTGTGGCTGCTCGACGACATCAAGACGCTGGATCCGCAAAAGAGCGCCAGCGTCGGGGATTCAGACGCCATTCGCCAGCTGTTCGAGGGGCTTTACAGTCAGGCTGCGAACGGCGACCTTGTCCCCGGCGTCGCCACGGGTCACGAGGTGTCGGCCGACGGGTTGATCTGGACCTTTCATCTTCGCCCCGAGGCGACATGGTCCAACGGCGATCCGGTCACCGCTCAAGATTTCGTCTATGCCTGGCGGCGTCTGGTCGATCCCGAAACGGCCTCCGAAAAGGCCTCGGCCCTGACGGATCTGAAGGTGAAAAACGCCAAGGCCGTCATCGACGGCAAGCTTCCCCCCGCCGAGCTTGGCGTCAGGGCCATCGACGCCCATACCCTCGAAGTGACTCTTGACCAGCCGATTCCCCATGGGTACATGATTGCGTCGGTGACCAACACCAACACCTTTCCGGCTCCCCGAGCGGTGATTGAGACATATGGCGACGCATGGACGCAGCCTGGCCACCTCATCGGCAATGGCGCCTATAGTCTGGTGGAGCACCGGATAGGCCAGAAGATCGTGTTGAAGCGCAACCCTCGATACCGGGACGACGCCCATACGATCGTCAAGTCCGTGACCTTTCATGTTATCAACGAGGAAAATCAGGCGCTGACGCGCTTTCGGGCGGGGGAGTTGGATGTGAGCCCGATCCCCTCGGGACAGTATCCGCGCCTGAAGGAGAAATATCCAGACCAAGTCTATAAAAAGCCGCGTGCCTGCACCTACGCTTATGTTTTCAACCTGTCGCTGAAGGGACCGGAAGCCTTAAAGGATGTGCGGGTGCGCAAGGGGCTGTCTTTAGCGATCGACCGAAGCATCATCACCGACAATATTCTCAAAGGCGGCCAGATCCCAGCCTATAGTTGGACTCCCCCGTCGATGGCCGGTTTCAAGGCGCCGGATATCGATTATTCCCATTGGAGCCAGGCCGAGCGCGTGGCCAAGGCCGAGAACCTCCTAAAACAAGCCGGATACGGGCCGGATCATCCGCTGAAGCTGACGATTAGCTACAACACCTCCGAGGCGCACAAGAAGATCGCCGTCGCCATTCAGCAATTCTGGAAGGCGATCGGCGTCGAAACGAGGCTCGAAAATATGGAATGGAAGGTCTTTACCGACCGCCTCCACAAACATGAATATGAGGTCGGCCGTTACGCCATATGCGCCGGCGTTGACAATGCCATCGACATGCTTAGCTTCTTCAAGTCCACGGACTCCTTGAACCCGACCGGATTTGCCAGCGCCGACTATGACAGGTTGATGAACGACGTCCTGACCGCGACGGACCCGAATATCGACTACGACCAGGCCGAGCATACTCTGGCCGATAAGATGCCGATCGCGCCGATCTATTTCTACACATCAAACGGCATGGTGAAGCCGGATATCAGGGGATTTCCAGTGCAAAACGTCCTGAACTTCTTCTATGTCAGGAACATGTACCGGGTTGTGAAGTGACAGGCCGGGCGGGGGGGGGGAGGTCTCTTCCCGCCCGGCATTCTCTGGCCGATACTCGGTCTTGTGACAAATGCCTTAATAAAAACCATGATCCGCTATATTTTTCGACGCTTGGGCCACGCGATCCCGGTCATGCTGATTTTGATCGTCTTCTCCTTTGTCATCATGCATCTGGCGCCGGGCGGCCCGTTCACCCGCGAGCGCGCCCTTCCGCCCCAAGTTCTGGCCAATATCAACGCGAAATACGGTCTCGACCAGCCGCTGTGGAAGCAAACTCTCGACTATCTCTGGGGGATTGTCGTGCATTTCGATTTTGGCCCCTCCTTCGTCTACACCGACCAGAGTGTCAATTCGATCATCGCCCAGGGTTTCCCGATCACGCTGACTTACGGCACGATCTCGGGCGTCGTCGCCATTGCGGTGGGCGTCACCCTTGGCGCGGTCGCCGCCATCCGCCACAATAGCTGGCTCGATAGTCTCGCGGTCGGCGTTTCGGTGACGGCGCAAGTTTTACCGAATTTCGTCATGGCGCCGATTCTGGTGGTTATCTTCACCTTGTGGCTGCACTGGCTGCCCGGCGGCGGCTTTGAGGGACTTTTAAGCCCCGCCTATTGGATCATGCCGGTGATCGCCCTTTCGACCTCCTACATGGCCTCGATCGCGCGCATGATGCGCTCATCCATGCTTGAGGTGATGAACCAGAACCATATCCGCACCGCCCGGGCCAAGGGCCTGGCGATGCGTCGCATTGTTATGAAACACGCCCTCAAGCCGGCGCTCTTGCCGGTGATCTCCTATCTCGGCCCCGCCTTTGTCGGCATGATCACCGGTTCGGTAGTGATCGATATGTATTTTTCCACCGGCGGCATCGGAAAATTCTTCGTCGATTCAGCGCTTAATCGCGATTATGCGGTGATGATGGGGATCACCGTTTTGCTTGGCGGCCTGACGATCGTCTTCAACCTGCTGGTCGATATTCTCTATGCCTGGATCGACCCGAAAATCCGCTATTGAACCCCATGCTGACCGGCAGGCAAAAAATGGCGAGCCTTGCCCAGGCACTGGTGGAAACCGGTGAGAAGGGGCATTCGCCTTGGAGTGACGCCCGCGTTCGCTTTTGCAAAAACCGGCAGGGTTTGGTGGGTTTGGCCTTAATGGGCTTCGTTCTCGCTTTCGCCATTTTCGGATCATTCGCTGCTCACTGGCCGATCGACAAGATTGATTTTCAGGTCATGGGCGATGTCGCGCGTGAGGGCGGTCCGTCTCTGACAAACGGCCACTTTTTCGGGACCGACGAGCTGGGGCGTGATCTTTTCGCCCGCACCATACTCGGCATTCGCATTTCGCTCGCCGTCGGTCTGGTCGGAACGCTGATCGCGGTCATCGTCGGCACGGTTTACGGTGCGGCGTCGGGCTATGCCGGCGGACGGGTTGACAATATCATGATGCGCGCGGTCGATATTCTGCTCTCTATCCCCTCCATGTTCGTGCTGATCCTGCTGCTCGTCATGTTCGGCCATTCGATTATTCTGCTCTTTATCGGGATCGGGCTTTTGTCCTGGCTCGATATGAGTCGCATCGTGCGCGGGCAGACCTTGAGCCTTAAACAACGCGAGTATATCGAGGCGGCACGGGCCAGCGGGGTTCCGGCCCAGACCATCATTCGCCGCCATATCGTGCCGAATCTTTTGAGTATCGTGATCGTCTACGCCACACTTCTGGTCCCGGGAATGATTCTAGCGGAAAGCTTCATTTCCTTTCTCGGCCTCGGCGTTCAGGAACCACTGACCTCTCTTGGCGCGCTGATCTCGCAAGGCGCCGCCACCATGAATTACGGCACGTTGTGGCAACTCCTCTTCCCACTGTTCTTCTTCATCGTCACCCTGTTCGCCTTTTTCTTTCTCGGCGACGGGTTGCGTGACGCGCTCGACCCAAAAGACCGTTGATATGGCCCTTCTGGAAGTCAGGGATTTAAACGTTTTTTTTCAGACCAATTTGGGTCCGGTTTTCGCGGTGCGCGGTATCGGTTTCGATCTCGATCGCGGCGAGACTCTGGCGATTATCGGCGAATCCGGTTCCGGCAAAAGCCAGGCGGTATTCGCGATAATGGGTCTGCTCGATGCCAATGGATGGTGCCAAGGCGAGGTCAGGTTCGACGGCGCTAACATTCTTAACGCGCCGTCCAAAATTCTCAATCCTATCCGCGCCAATCGTATGGCTATCATTTTTCAGGACCCGACGACCTCGCTCAACCCCTACATGCGGATTTCCGAGCAGATGGCCGAGGTTTTAACATTGCACAAGGGCTTCTCGAAGCGCGAGGCGCTAGCGCGGTCCATCGCCATGCTCGATGCGGTAAAAATTCCAGACGCCAAATCGTGTCTCAACCGCTATCCGCATGAGGTTTCCGGCGGCATGCGCCAGCGCATCATGATTGCTATGGCTCTGTTATGCCACCCCGATATTCTGATCGCCGATGAACCGACCACGGCGCTCGATGTGACGATTCAGGCCCAGATCATGACACTTTTGCGGGAGTTGCAGCATGATTTCGGCATGGGTGTGATTTTGATCACCCATGATATGGGCGTGGTTGCCGGGGCGGCCGAACGGATGATCGTCATGTATGGTGGCCAGGTGATGGAAGAAGGCCCTACAGACGCCATTTTCAAGGACGCTACCCACCCTTACACGCGCGCTCTTCTGGCCTCCATTCCGCGCACTGACCAGCCGAAGGAAGACTTACGTTCGATCCCCGGCGATCCTCCCGATATGATGTGGGCCGAAGAGGGGTGCCCATTCGCGCCGCGCTGCGATTTTGCCACAACGGGCTGTCGTAGGAGCGCCATTGCCCTTAAACCTTTTGCTCCAAACCGTCTTCGCGCCTGTAACCGCCCGATCGCAGAGGTGCAATGAGCGACAATATTTTACTGAAAGCTCGAAATCTCCATGTGACTTTCAAGACCCGTCGGCCCGGCGCGATGCCATGGGGAAAATCGCTTGCGCTTCGTGCCGTCAATGGTGTGGATTTCGACCTCAAGGCCGGAGAAACGTTGGGAATCGTGGGGGAGTCAGGCTGCGGCAAATCCACTCTTGCGCGCGCGGTGGTTCGCCTCGTTCCGGCAACCGGCAGGGTTGTCTGGGGCAACGGGGTGGACCTGCTTTCGCTGTCGGCGAAAGAGATGCTGCGCTATCGCTCGCAGATCCAGTTGATTTTTCAGGATCCTCTGGCGAGTCTCGATCCGCGCATGCAGGTCGGCGACATCATTGCCGAGCCTTTGATCACCCACAACAAAACCATGTCGCGCGTTGAAGTGCGTAAATACGTGCGCGATATGATGGCGCGCGTTGGCTTATTGCCGGACCAGATCAGCCGCTATCCCCATGAATTTTCAGGCGGCCAGTGCCAACGGATCGCCATAGCCCGAGCTCTGATCGTGCGGCCGAAACTCATTATCTGCGACGAGCCAGTCTCCGCGCTTGATGTGTCGATCCGGGCGCAAGCGATCAATCTGCTGAGGGAATTGCAACGAGAATTTGGTCTGTCGATCATGTTCATTACCCATGATCTTTCGGTGGCGCGATATATCTCGACGCGGCTCATAGTCCTCTATCTCGGCCGCATTATGGAGATCGCGCCAAGTGATGCGCTTTATAAGCGCCCCCACCATCCTTATACGCAGGCGTTATTGCGCTCTGTGCCGATCCCCGATCCCGATATTGAGCGCAACAAGAAAACCGCGCCTCTTATCGGCGAGTTGCCAAGCCCGTTGCATCCGCCGTCAGGCTGCGTGTTTCGCACTCGCTGCCCACGCGCGAGGCCGCTTTGCGCGCAAAAACGACCGGTACTGGCCGCGGTGACGGCCGGCACCGAGGAGCACCGCGTCGCCTGCCATTTTCCGGGGCCGGAACCGCAAGGATGACGAGAAAAGGTCTCCACGGAATACTCCGATCCCTCGATGAATCGTTCGGCTCTATATGTTTCCACAAGCTCCATATTTTGCAGTTGGTTTTTATTTTCGATCGGCACACCCTTTTGGGCTCCCCACATCACCGGAAGGCCTTAAAAATAGAGGGGAACCCGATCAAATCCGCTATCGAATTAAGGTTATCCTTGTTGATAATCTTAGAAAATCCTCTGTATTGTGAGCATATTGATGTTCAACTTCATAATTTTTCCGTTTTAAATGCTCTATTAGAAGCTTTTTATTTCTCACCATCAGTAATGGCTTCAGATTTAGAGTATTTTTTACACCAAAATATTCATTAATGATTGCATTTTGAATAAGGAGAAAATCATCGCAAGCCATCACTGACACCATATCCTTCTCACGGGGCCCGAAAAACGCGAGAAGCCCGGCGATGTCATACGAATTGACCACTATCAGCTCGTTCGAGCATTTTACAGGGTTAAGCTGAGCGTCACTGTATTCTTTTGAATTAGAACAAAAAAGAGTGTTCCCTGCCCCAGTTTACGGACTTCCTGGAGCACTACACCGCTCTTACTTGCTTACCGTTTTTAATATAAAATTGGAAAAATAAAATTTTTATTATTTGTTTCAGATTAAATGTAACTAGGCTCTATATTCAATAAATATTTTATATATAAAGAATGGGTAAAGAGTTTTCTGCTTGAATTATAGATCGTCACATAGTATGTGGTCGGAGCGGATTAGGGTTGGGCATCGACAAGCATTGCGCCGATTTCGGCTTCGGCCACAATATGGCTTTCCACCTCGGCCTGGCCGCGATATTTCCAGACCCTGCCACGCTTGCGCAGACGCGTTACGAAGCATTTGATCGTATCGCCTGGAACGACCGGACGGCGAAAACGAGCCTTGTCGATAGTCATAAAATAAACCCGCTTGCCATGATGCGCTTCGCCAAGATGACTGATAACCAGCCCACCGGCGGTCTGAGCCATGGCTTCAATGATCAATACCCCCGGCATAACGGGAAAACCCGGAAAGTGGCCGGCAAAATAAGGCTCGTTGACCGTTACATTTTTGATCCCAGTCGCGGAAATATCACTTTTCATGTCAACGATGCGGTCAAGCATCAAAAATGGATAACGGTGCGGAAGAAACTGCATGATCCGCATTATATCCGCCGTGTGGAGGGATTTTCCCCCAATTGGTTGCGTCGTCAGTTCCATTTGTCTTTCCGTTACAGTTTCCCAATCTGTTTTTCTAAGTGTTCATGTGCAATAGAGGCCGTTTTAAAATTGAAACCCGACACCGAAATGAAAAAATTGTTTCCTGTCATACTTCGCTTTTCGCAATGTTTTGGCGAAGTCAAAATGCATCGGCCCCAACGGCGAGACCCAGATAATGCTGACCCCGAGGGACGCCCTCAGCTTGCTCGAATCGAACACTTTGGACTTTGACCCGGGAGCGCCAAACACCGTACCGACATCACTGAAGATCGCACCCGATACCCCCAATCCATCAGGCAGACCAAGGGGAAAAGTGACCTCAGCGGTGCCAATGGCGTAAGTGTCTCCTCCGAGCGCATCGCCGGAAATACCCTTATCGCGTGGACCGACGCCACCGGATTCGAAACCGCGGAATGAATCGCCACCCCTGAAGAAACGGTCGATCAGCTCAACCTTATCCCCGTTATAGGGCATCACATGACCGGCTGTGGCCCTGAGCATCAACGTTACTTGCTCATAGAGCGGATAGTAATAGTGGGTTTTCATTTCTGCTTTCAACCAGTATGTATCGCCACCCAACCCGGCAATATCGCCCAAGAGTTTGAAGTCAAGGCCCGAAGTTGGCTTCCAGGGGTTGTCAAGGGTGGAATAGACATAGGTGGCTCCGACTCGAGAGATGTTGCTCGTGCCCGCGGAGCTTATGACAGATTGCGAGGCTTGCTTGTCTACGTTCTTGACATCACGGTTGATAAACTGGTAGCGGGTTGTCAGCTTGGAATCCTTCGACAATGGAAAACCAAAACGAGCTCCGGCGCCAATCTCGTCAAGATCGAATGAGGATTCCTTCTGTTGGTCGGTTCTTCTGGCGTAAGCATCGAAACCAAGCGACAGATTGCGCCCCATGAAATGAGGCTCTGTAAAACTCACACCGCCACGCTGGCTTTTGGATCCCAACAATGTCTGCAAACGGACATCCTGACCGCGCCCGAGAAAATCGTGTTCCGTCAAGCCGACCGACACGAAAAGTTTTTCATCGTCGGAATAGCCCCCCTTGAACCCTATGGTACCGGTGAGTTTTTCCTCAACCTTTACCGTCAATATCACCCGATCCGGCCTTGATCCCTGCTGTTCGGTAATGTCCACTTTGTTGAAGAAGCCCAGAGCATTGATTTTTCGTTTCCCACGATTGACCAGGATACGGTTATAGGCATCGCCCTCCACAAGACGCAGCTCGCGGCGGATAACCTTGTCAAGTGTACGGGTATTACCGACGATATCGATACGCTCAATGTAGACGCGCGGCCCCTCATCGATCTTATATGTCAGGTCAACGGTGTACGTCTTGCTGTTGCGGCGCATCACAGGCCGCACCCTGGCGAAAGCGTAACCGCTGGAGCCAGCTTCGACAGTAAGCTTTTCCAACGAGGCCTCGACCTTATCGATATCATAGGATCCGCCGGATTTTGTCTCGACAATGGAGGCCAGTTTTTTGCGATCAAGCATCGTATCGCCCGGATCGACGGCAACAGCGCCGAATTTATAAGGGCTGCCCTCATCAATCGCAAAGGTGATGTAAAAGCTTTTTCCATCGCGGCTCAACTCGGCGGTGGAAGAGAGAACCTTAAAATCGGCATAACCCTTGGAAAGGTAGAAATGCTTCAGCCTTTCCCGGTCATAGGCCAGCCTGTCGGGATCATAAATATCGGCGATCGTCAGTATTTTCCACCAGCGGCTCTGCTGTGCTGAGATTACCCCACGCAATTGGGAAACGCTGAAAGCATGATTGCCGATGAAGCTTATGCTCTCAACCCGCGCTTTACTCCCTTCGGAAACCTCGAATACGACATTGACGCGATTTTGCGGCAGACGAATGATTTTGGGGTCAACCCGGGCCGCGAAAAACCCCGAACGCCGGTAAAGCGTGACGATCCGTTGGGCCGCGGTTTGAACCCGGGCGGGGGTGAAAACCATACGCGCGCGCAGATCGACACCCTGGGAGAGTTTTTTGCTGGTCAGCGTATCGTTGCCTTCAAACGTGACCTTGTCGATCAGTGGATTTTCCTTGACCTTGACGATCAGATCCTTGCCGAGACGCGAGATTTGAACATCGGAAAACAACCCCGTTTTGAACAGAGTTTTGATGGAAGCGTTTATTTTTCCGACCTCATAGGATTCGCCGGCGCTGATTTGCATATAGGCTCTGACCGTATCCGACTCGATACGGTTGTTGCCCTCCACGATGATATGCGAGAGAACCGTTTCAGCCCGCGCATTGCCGCCGCTGATGCCAATGCCGGCGAGGCAGACGATCCAGGTCATGGATAGTGCCGGAAAAACTGCTGTGACAAACCGGTGACGCATAAGGTAAAAACCCTCCCTGAACTGTTGGTAAAATGAAAGAAACCTAACCGTTTACAAAGGCGGGAACAGCCTCTGCCAGGTTTCATGCGCTCTTCATGACTAAAACAGATTGAAATGCACGAGGTCATTCCAAGTGGAAAAAGCAACCAGCATGATAATAATAGCCAATCCCGCCTTGTATCCTGCCTCTTGTGCCTTGGCGCCAAGCGGCTTGCCGCGTATGGCCTCGATGGCGTAATATAACAGATGCCCACCATCAAGCAGGGGAATGGGAAACAAGTTGATCAAACCAACACTGACGCAAAGCACCGCCGCCAGGCTGAACAGCGCCGGAATGCCAAAAGCGGCCACTTGCCCCGACATTTGCGCAATACGCAACGGCCCGCTGAGTTGATCGGCGCTTTGCGCCCCGATAATGACGCGATGAACATATTGGAACGTATGCGATATGATAAACCAGCTTTGCTTCACCCCTATCCACAACGCTGCCGGGAGGGGATATCGCCTGACATGCGTATCGCCGGCCGGATTATGGGCGATACCCAACAGGCCGATTTTGCGGACCTTGCCAAAGCGATCGGTAACGGCATGGGTGCGTGGCGTGACGCGAATCGTGATGCCGGCGTCGCCGCGCCTCACCGTGATTTCAAGGGCCTTGCCCGGGCTGTCGGCGACACGCTTTCGCAGCTGTGAAAATGAGTTGATGGGGACGCCGTCGACCCCGGTGATCACATCGTCGGCCCGAAAACCAGCCTCATCAGCCGCACTCGCCGCTTGGACGGAGTCGATACGCGGTTCGGCGACCCTCTGCCCGAAAAACATAAGTATCGCGGCAAAAATCACTATGGCGGTCACAAAATTGGCCATGGGGCCCGCCGCCACGATTGCCGCGCGTTGGGAGAGCGGCTTGTTATGGAGCAGATCGGACACACCGCTACCCCCAAGCATTCTGTCAGCCTCCACAACATCGCGATTGGGCATGGAGGCCGGACCTTCGTCACCATGAAATTTCACATAGCCGCCAAATGGGATCCAGCCGATTTTCCACTGCGTCCCATGTCTGTCCACCCGCTTTGCCAAAGCACGCCCGAAGCCGATGCAGAACGCATCCACCCTGACGCCACACCAACGCGCAACGGCAAAATGGCCGAGTTCATGAAAAAAAACGACAATACCCAGAACAAACAAAAAGGGCACGAGATTAGCAAAAAGCGTCGTTACCGATTCACTTAAGACCTGAATTGCATTCATCTGCCCTTTAACTCCTTACGGCCTCCCTGCCGGCGCACTGGCTTACCGGCGAAGGGCTGAAATTCAGCCACTGAGCTTCACGACCAGTGATCCGGCAACTTTGCGGCCATAGGCATCGCAAGCCTGAATCTCCTCAAGCGTCAAGGCCGTGCCTAACATATTATCTGTCTCAGCGCATTCAAGCGTTTTATCGACCAATGCGGTCATTGTGGGAAACGATATTCGCCTGGACAGAAATGCCGCCACCGCGACTTCATTGGCGGCATTCAGGATCGAGGTTGCCGCCGCGCCACGCATCAAGGCCGAACGGCACAAAGCCACGGCGGGGAATCGTTCAGCGTCCACCGTTTCAAAAGTAAGCCGGGCAATCGTCTCAAGCCTTAAGCGTTCGACCGGGGCCTTTATGCGTTGCGGCCAGCCCAGCGCGTAGGCAATCGGCGTGCGCATGTCGGGCAGGCTCAGTTGCGCCAGCAGTGAGCCATCATGATATTCTACAAGAGAGTGGATGACGGACTGCGGGTGAACGAGAACATCAATCTTATCGGCATCGACCGGGAACAGATGGGCGGCCTCGATCAATTCAAGTCCTTTATTCATCAAGGTCGCGGAATCTATCGTGACCTTTCTACCCATGCGCCAATTAGGGTGGAGTAACGCCTGTTCGGGAGTAACAGCGGCAAGCTGACGCTTTGAGATCTCGCGAAAGGGGCCGCCGGATGCGGTCAGAATGATCCTCAAGACGGCGTCGGCATTAGCGGTCTCAAGCACCTGAAATATTGCGCTGTGCTCTGAGTCGACGGGCAAAAGCCGGGCGTTTTTGCGTTTGGCGGCGGCCGTCACCAGATGACCCGCGCAGACAAGGCATTCCTTATTAGCAAGGGCCACGGCCGTGCCGTGATTCAGTGCGGCGAGAGTCGGTTCAAGACCCTGGGCCCCGACAATTGCCGCCACGACCATATCCACAGGCCGGCTCGCCGTTTCGATCACGGCGCGCGGGCCTGCCGCCGTCGCGATACCCGAACCGTGGAGCGCCTCTTTAAGGGGTTCATAAAGATCGGGATCGGCCGTTACCGCAAGCTTCGCGCGGGCCGCCTTGGCTTGAGCGGCAAGACGGGCGATATTGCCATTGGCAACCAGAGCATCAACCCCGAAAGCCCCGTCGCTATGGGCGATGACATCCATTGTCGCCTGTCCGACCGACCCAGTGGACCCCAGAATGGTCAACCGTCTTGGCGCCTTCTGTTCTCGCGAGGCGTGCTCGGCGACCCAACCTGCATTCTCGATTGATGAATTTTGGCCCGTGCAATTCATATCGGCCAGCTCGAACTGTCTTTTCTCGCGGACACCTGAAAACACCGTCACCAGACTATCGGACCGGTTGCGGCAGGCGCAAGCCCCCTTTGCGCAATAGTGATAACCATCGCGACAATCGCGGCGGCAACCAATCCATCAACACGGTCGAGCATTCCGCCATGGCCAGGGATTAGGCTGCCGGAATCCTTCACCTTGACCGACCGTTTGAGCGCCGATTCAATGAGATCGCCGGCTTGCGAGGCAATCGACAACATACCGGCCACGACAATCGGAGCGGTTGAGACCGTAGCCCCCTTGAAAGCAGCGACAACAACCGGTGCGATACAGGCCGCGACAAGACCGCCGGCGGCCCCCGCCCAAGTTTTGGCTGGAGAGATTCGCGGTGCAAACCTGACGCCACCGATCAGCCTGCCGCAGAAATAGGCGGCGCTATCGGTGATCCAGACAATGGCAAACAGCCAGATTACCACGCTCAACCCCTGCGGTGTGTAAAACCTCAGAACAACCATGGACAGGGCAAACACCCCGATATAGGCGATGCCGAGCAGACCCCACACCCCGCCCCGGTATCGATCATGTCGGTGCGGCCCGTCCTTGCAACGCTCACAGAGGAGAAGGGCAACGCTAAGGCCCCAGAGCAGCACAAGGCTGAAACAGACGACAGTCATCGAGGCAAGGAGAGGCAAAAACGCCCCGGTCAGCCCGGCCATAATATGCAGAGGTCTCTGTAAGGTGGCCCTTGGCGAAAAGACGAGCCGACACCACTCATCCGCCACCACCACTACGCCAAAGGCGACAAGACCGACAAACCACAGGCCACCAAGCCATGTCGGCAGCAAAACACACGGTATGAGAATAGCCGCCCATAGTGTGCGTACACCCACATCCCACCATTTCCGGTCAGGGGCAGGAATCCTGGGTTTATTGTGCGATAGCCGAAGTTCGTCCATCTACTCGATCCTGTTCGCTACAACCGACGTCTGGAGCGCCGCTGATTCGGCAACCATTCTGGAAACACCACCAAACCGCCGGTCTCGGCGCATAAATTCCGCGATTGCCGCCATAAAATGGGCCTTGTCAAAATCCGGCCAATGGGTGTCGGCGAAAACAAGCTCGGAATAGGCGCTCTGCCAGAGCAGAAAATTACTTAGCCGCTGCTCGCCACCGGTCCGGATCACCAGATCCGGATCGGGAATATCGGCGGCATAGAGAGAACGCGACACCATATCCGGCGTTATCTCCTCGGGCGCGAGCGTCCCGGCAGTGATTGCCTTGCCGATCCGACGCATTGCCGCGGCAATTTCGTCGCGCGCGCCGTAATTGAAGGCAATAACCAGTGTCATGGCGCTATTGCCGCAGGTGCGCCGCTCGGCATCCTCGATAAGCTCAAGAATATCTTTTCGCAGATCTGCCCGTTCGCCAATAACGCGAATCCTCACCCCGCGGCTCTGCAATCGAGAGACGTCGGTTTCGGAGAAACGGCGCAACAGCTCAAGCAGGCCTCCAACCTCCTCGCGCGGCCTTGACCAGTTTTCCGAACTGAAACTATAGAGCGTCAAATAGCACAAACCGATGTCCAGCGCACTCGCAACGATTCTGCGGACGACTTCGACACCTCTATTATGGCCGGCCGTGCGCGCAAGACCGCGACGACGCGCCCAGCGCCCATTGCCGTCCATGATAATGGCGACATGGCGCGGCCCCTCCCCTCCATCGAGGCGGCAGGCTCTCTTTACCTCTGCAAGCTCATCTGCTCGCGAAGACATTGTTCATGATCCGTGCGGCATCCGTCGGCGTTTCGGCCAACATAACGCGGTGAGAGGAATAAGTCCAAACTCTAGGGTCAGGACCCACTAATGTGATCGAAATGGTGCCTGAAACGACAAAGAGATGAGAAGAAGAAGCGCGATGGTCGATGGGTTTTCTATCGACCGAGCGGTTCGACTTAAAGGCCCAGGTCGCAGCCGTGTCGACGAGGGAAGGATGTGGGCCATTGGCTTGGGTTAGTTTGTCGCGAAGGACTTGAAAATGATGGGTATTTCCTTTCGCCTTTGCTCCTCTTAATCCAAGCCGATGGCCGGCACACCATTTCGACCGTATCAGTAGGTCCTGACCCTAGACTTGCATAATCTCGGTTTCTTTGTGCGCCAGAATCGCATCGATTTCCCTGATCATTCGATCGGTCAGCTTTTGGACATCCTCAGAGCGGTCATGATACTCGTCAAGACTGATTTCGCTACCTTTTTCAAGGCGTCTGAGCTGTTCCATCCCGTCGCGGCGCACCTGACGCACGGCAATGCGGCTCTGCTCGGCATAATGAGAGGCGACCTTGGCCAGTTCCGCGCGCCGCTCGCGTGAAAGTTCCGGTATCGGCACCCGCACACTCTGACCATCGCTTAGCGGGTCCAGCCCAAGATTCGAGGTGCGAATCGCCTTGTCAACCGCTGGAACCAAGGCCTTGTCCCAAACCTGAATATTCAGCATCCTCGCTTCGGGAACGGAGATTGTGCCGACCTGACTTAGAGGCATGTTCGAACCGTAAGCCTCCACCATGACGAGATCGAGCAATTGCGCGGAGGCGCGCCCCGTTCGCAATCCGGAAAAGTCTCCCTTAAGCACATTCAGGGCGCCCTGCATGCGGTGCTTGAGCATATTCAGACTGAATTTATCCCGTTCCGGCATCTCATTTACTCACTCGGCGGTAAAGTTCGCACAACCCTCATGCCACATCGCCCACCACAGTGCAGCATCCCTCGCCGCGGAGAACGGACGCCAAGGCCCCGGGCGTTCGGATGGAAAAAACGATAATCGAAATTTGATTATCACGCGCCAGCGTGATCGCCGACGCATCCATAACCCTGAGATTTTGCGTCAAGACGTCAAGATAGGTCAATTTGTCATAACGTCGCACCGTGGGGTCGAGCTTGGGATCGCTGACATAGACCCCATCGACGTCCGTGCCCTTCAGCAACAGCTTACACCCCATTTCCGCCGCTCGCAAGGCGGCCGCGGTATCGGTGGTAAAATAGGGATTGCCCGTTCCGGCGGCAAAAATCACCACACGACCCTTTTCCAGGTGCTGAATGGCCCGTGGCGAGACAAATGGTTCACACACCGTCGGCATGGGAATAGCGGAGAGCACCCGCGCATCCACCCCCTTATCGGTCAGCGCATTGTTGAGAACCAGCGCATTCATGACCGTCGCCAGCATGCCCATATAGTCGGCATTGGCACGGTTCATGCCCTGGGCCGCGCCGGCGAGACCACGAAATATGTTACCGCCGCCGATGACGATACAAATTTCCACGCCCATCGCCAGAGTTTCGGCGATCTCGCCGGCAATGCGGCTGACCACGGCCATGTCGATACCATAGTCGAGATCGCCCATGAATGCCTCGCCCGAGACCTTGATAAGAATGCGACCGGAGCAAAGTGGCGATAGCATTTTATGTGACCATCTCTTCGGTGTTACCCCGTTGCCCATATAACCATTGCGGCGGGGCACGGGAATCGCCGATCCGCAATGCGATGATTCTACAGTCCACGGCGTCTGCCGGCAAGCACTCGGGCGTCAACCTTCCCCTTGTCGGAAAAACACGGAAGGGAGAATGAAGACATTATTGTTCCTTCGCGATACCTTCGCCCAAGGCAAAGCGCGCGAAACCGGTGACCCTGATCGGATGGCCAAGCTCCACGGCTTTGGCCTCGACGATCTTTTCGACGCTGTCCTTGCCGTTGATGACGAAAATCTGCTTTAAGAACACAACCTCTTCATGAAATTTGCGCAACCGACCCTCGACCATGCGCTCGACGACCTGCCACGGTTTGCCGGAGTCTCGAGCCTGTTGCGACACAATCGCCCGTTCGCGCTCGATTACATCGTCGCCGAGATCGTCGCTGCCGAGCGCCAGCGGGTTTGCCGCCGCGACATGCATGGCAAGCTGACGGCCAAGCATGGCAAGTTCTTTTGGATCTGCGGTGGATTCAAGGGCGACCAGAACGCCGATCCTGCCCAGCCCCTCCGCGAGTTGGTTATGAACATAACTGGCGACCACACCTTCGCCGACCTCAAGCATGGCGGTGCGGCGAACTGACATATTCTCACCAATGGACGCAACCATATCGGTGAGCGACAAGGTGACCGTCCTGCCGGTCTCCGGCAGAATCATGCTTTTAAGCGTTTCGATATCGCCGTCGGCATCGAGAGCTTGCATGGCAATCCGCGAAACCATGGTTTTGAACGTATCATTGCGGGCGACGAAGTCAGTTTCCGAATTGACCTCGACGACAGCGCCCCTTTTGCCTCGGCAGGCCGCCGCGACAAGACCTTCCGCGGCAATGCGCGAGGCTTTTCTCGCGGCCTTGGCAAGACCCTTGGCGCGCAGCCAGTCCGTGGCGGCTTTCATATCGCCATCATTATTCACCAGCGCGATTTTGCAATCCATCATGCCGGCACCGGTGCTCCCACGCAGCGCCTTGACCATGCTCGCCTTGATATCCGCCATGAAACTTCTCAGTGATCGGCCGTTTGAAAAGCCTAAAAACAAAAAACCCGTTTTGACCAAAACGGCATTCACCCTCAAAAAAACACCATTCCCGATCCGCCGACACCGGAGCGCGCCAGCGCTCACCCTTCTTAAGGCTGCGCCAGTGTGCGGGCTTGTTCCAGCCACTTTTCGCGCTCGATACGCCCCTTAAAGTTCAAAACCTCGTCAATGGCGGCGATCTGTTCTGGAGTCAGTGCGGCAAGCTGGTGGTAATGGTAAATCCCGAAAGCGTTGAGCCGGGCTTCCAGAACCGGACCGACGCCGGAAATTTTCTTGAGATCATCAGCCGCGCCCCGCGGCGCCTCAAGACCTTTGAAACCGGCATCGGCCAGAATTTGCCTTGCCGCCATATCCACATCATCCGTGCCCGATTCGGTTTGATCCGTATCCGATTCGGCTCGCGGCTCGCTGTCGGGGAGAATTCCGGCTACAGGCTCGGCCTGTTCGCCAATATCCGCACCGGTGGCGCCTTGAGCAACCGACAGGCCTTCAATCGCCGCGCGCGCGACCAGATCGCAATAAAGTGCAATCGCCCGTGACGCATCATCATTGCCCGGAATTGGGTAAGTTACAGTGTCAGGATCGCAATTGGTATCGATAACCGCGACAATCGGAATACCGAGTTTGCCGGCTTCCCTAATCGCGATCGATTCCCGATTGGTGTCGATGACAAAGATCAGGTCCGGTAGCCCTCCCATGGTTTTGATGCCGCCCAGCGCGCGATCGAGCTTCTCGCGCTCGCGGGTCAGGTTCAGCCGCTCCTTTTTGGTCATCCCGACAGTGTCTTGCGACAATGCGTCTTCAAGCCGACGCAGGCGAGCGATCGAATGGGAGATGGTTTTCCAGTTGGTCAAGGTGCCGCCCAGCCAGCGGTGGTTAATATAATACTGGGCGCAGCGGGTTGCAGCCTGCGCGACCGTGTCCGACGCCTGGCGTTTGGTGCCGACGAACAAAACCCGCCCTCTGGCGGCGACCACATCGCGCACGCTCACCAGCGCCTGATGCAAAAGCGGCACGGTCTGGGCAAGATCGATAATATGGATGTTGTTACGCGACCCGAAAATATAAGATCCCATCTTGGGGTTCCAGCGATGGGTCTGGTGGCCGAAATGAACGCCAGCTTCCAGAAGCTGGCGCATGGTAAAGTCGGGCAGCGCCATGCTGCTTGCTCCTTCTCCGGTTGGATCTCGCGCAAAAGCATGGAAACCGGACGGATCCGGCACCGGAAAGACCTTGGGCGAGCCGATCCCGCCGCGGGGCCGTCAGTCTTTTGCGTCTGTAATACTGAAGGCGCTTATAGATGAGCATTTTTGCGAAAGCAAGCGTTAAATCGATCACGACCTTGAGGCGCAAGACCCCCTGAGGGGGCCTGAATGCAACGTGGCGACGTTTCGACGGAGCCGACCCAAAGCGCCAAAATGACCGACGCCAAAACGCCGAATTGGAATTATGGAGCGGTTATCCAAAACGACCCATTGAAATATAAATGAACAATACTTTTTATGGTGCCTACGCATGAGCACCATCATCACACTGAAAGCCGGCGAGAAATCAACGGCCGATCGCCGTGGCCGAGGGTATTATCGGCCCTCAAGACCTCGCCAATGGCGGCGAACTGCGCCCGCAGGCGGCCTCAAGGCTGATCTCCATGGTGTTCAAGGATGCCTTTTTGACCAAGGTTACCACCGAGAAGACGTTGCGGCTGACCAAGAATGTCGATGTGATCGACATTATGCGTCGCCAACTGGTGCACGTACCACAGGGTTAAAGACCCGACGGGAAGGACTTCGCCGACGCGGCCGAATTCGGTTGCGTCCTGACCGCGCTTTCGGTTCAGCTATTTCCAACTCTTTCTTTCGACTTTTTGAGGGAAAACAAGGACAACCCGAACCTCGTGCGCGAGGTCGAGACCGGCTTCAATACAAGGCTTTCTAACGATCTGGTTGGCTTGAGCTTCAATGGGGCAGCCGCCGACAATGCGGGCGCGTGCCGCGATCCTGCAGCAAGCGGGGCGACACGCTCTGGGACAGCGGCGGGGTCACCGCTTCCATCAAGCAGATGCGTTTCAGCTCGCTTGGCGGGACGCAAGGCGACTGGGTCTATTGCGCCACTTTTAAGGGCCGCCTGCGCGTTGACCTTATTGGCAATACTTTGGACAAGCCGCCAGTCGAGCCGCTGATCGCAAGGCTGATCGAGCAACCGCTTAGCCTCAAGCCCGATGAGGACGCCGAGCCCGGCGTGCTCTCGCACAAGGCGCGGGCCATCCTGACCGAGCGCCGCGATGAGGTGACGGCGACACAGGCCGTCTCAACTCTGGTCTTTGATCCGACCGGCGCTCTAATCCACCGCGATCCCGCGCCGAAGCGCCCGGCCTTGATGGTCGGAGAGCACCCGCAAGTCGGCCGTGACCCAAGGATGCGTATGAGCGGGTCGGTAAGGGAGAATGGTCATGAATGATCCCGCCACCACCAGGCTCGACCAACGCGCGGCGAGCGTCATTCACCCCGGCGGCGGCGAACAGGCGCGCTATGCCAACCCGCCGCAAGCGCGGGTGCGCTTGTGTGATGGCTAGCTCTCGACCTGGTTACGCATGGCTGTTCCACGCGCTGCGCCCGACGCCGCCTGGTGGCCGCTCGAGATCGGCGAAGAGGTGGTAGCGCTGTTCCCAGCGGCGACCCCGAAAAGGGAGGCGTGATCCTCGCTGCTCTCTACAACGAGACGCACCATGCCAAAACCGACAGCGCCGATACGGCCCGCGTCGATTACGGCAACGGGAGTTACATCCTCCATGATCGCACTTCGGGCGTGATGACTCTTCACGCCACCGGCCACGGGGCCTTCCCGCCGCGCGCGGCGACTGGCGGTAGCGCCGATGTCTTTGTGCGAGGCTTGGGCGTCCAGGGCCAGGGCGACCCTTGGGCAATCCACTGCAACCCGACGCCGGTCTGCCATGGCAGCGCGCTGGCCGCCGGATCGTCGAGCGTGTTCGCCAATAGCCTGGCGCTCGGTCGCGTCGGCGATCCCATAGATTGCGGCTCGTTTGTGGCCACCGGTGCCGCAACCGTATTCGTCGGAGGATGAGACCATGACAGTAACCGGCATGCACACAGCCAATGCCCGCGCAATCTCGGGGATCGGGCATCTGCGGCAATCGGTGCGCGATCGCGAGGTGTTGAGCCGCAAGGAGATCGGCAAACTGATTAAGCGGGCGAAGACAGCGCAATGGCCGCATGTCAAAGTGTCGCAGGGGCATTTCAGGAAGCATCACGGGCAGCTTGGGTTGAGCATTCAGGCCGATTACAATCAATCGGCCCTCGATTTGATCCGGCACGGGGATCGCGACGTCTATCTCTCGATGCGCAAGGGCGTTCTCAATGCGACTTTTGTGAAGGCAAGAAAAGTTACCAGGCCGGACGGCAAGGTGGTTGAGGGGTTTAACGTGACGGCGGTCGATATGAAGGCCAACAAGATCACCACCCACCATTGGCGCGAAAAGCTGGGGGCGAAAAACGACCAGGTGCCAGCGCATAAACAACGAGCAAGAGGAGTTGTCAAATGGCTTACAGGCTTCTAGGGGTCGATCCGCTAGGCGATGACATTATCAAAGCAGGCGTTTCAATTACCGAGCGGGTTCTCTCATGTTACGACACCATTGGCGATCCGTCTTTCGATATGGACCGCGATTTTATCCTGCATACCAGGTCGGCTTTGGAGTTCGCCCGCGTGCGATTGCTCCCAAAGCAACAGACGGACCTCGACGAGATTGACGCCTTCTGGCGGGCGCACCCAAAGGAGTTCAATGAGGACTTCAAGCTCATTCAGGGCTGGGAGGACAGGAAGACGGCGCTGGAAGGCTTTGTCGAGGACGAACGCGGGCGAGTGCCGGCGATCCCGCGCTCGCATTGGTGGTGGTGGCCGATCCCAGTGGAGGGCGACAAAACAAAAGAGGAATAACATCATGAAAAATATAGAGCTTTTCGACGAATACGCCGCACGGCTTTTTGCCGAGCTTTACAAGAGCTTTCCGACAAAAACCAATCTCAACGCCTGCAAACTTTGCGGCCACAGCGAGATTGATGAATATGGAAGGATTCTCGACGAGCGCGGAGAGCCGTCCAAGGCTTTCGATGTCGCGAGAAGCACCATCGAATGGCTTTATGAGGCCGGCTACATTCGCGGCAACGGGATGGGGGCAATGGGGTTGGGTCAGGCCGTATTGTCGCCGATGGGGCTGATGGTGCTCAAATCCGTTCCGGCCAGCCTCAAAATCGAGGAAAGCGTGGGAGATCGTTTGTCGAAACTGGTCAAGGAGGGCACCTATGAGGCGGCGCGCGAGGCGGTAAATCGGCACTGGTTGCCCGGTGCTCGATGGTGGGAAGGGCGTTGGGTTAGCCGTATGACCGAGGCCGCCCATATCCTGCAAGCCACCCGGACCGTCATTGCCGAGCGCGGCGCGACTTACGGTGATGCGGCCGCGCTGTTTGCGCAAGTCGCGCGGCGCTGGTCGGCGACGTTGGGGGCGGAAGTGACGGCGAGCCAAGCGATCTTGTGTATGCTCGACCTCAAGCTCGCCCGCTTGGCGCATGATCCCGCGCATAAAGACAGCATGGTCGATGTCGCCGGATATGCGGCCCTGCTTGCCGATCTGGCCGTCATTGAGGAGCACGGGACGTGACGATATGCATATCGTCACGCGTATTGTCCGCCCCCATATCGGCGAGGACCCGATCAATGGTCATCTTGCGCATCGCCAGATGGCCCGCCAGCTCGGCCCATATGGTCTTGGGGATCGGCCGAGCGCCTGCAAGCCACTGGCGGATGCGGCTAGAGTCAAATCCTAGATTTCGTGCGAGGTCGGTCTGCCAGCGCGGCCCGTAGAGGGCTTGGCCGATCGCGGTCAGCTCGCGCGCTCCATAGCCTCTGGTCGCGGCGAGCGTGTCAATGTCGCTGTAATACCCCCGCCAAAATGGGCGCTGGGCCTCCAAGGGCACGCCATCGGGCGGGTCGTCAATATCCTCCGGGTTCAGCTCGGCCATCAACACTCCAAGCTCGTCTTGATCGGCCCGCCTTGCGGGATATGACTCAAGGACCCAGGGCAATCCATAGGCCGGTCTCGTGAGCATCGCCTGCAGGTAACGTGACGGGATATCGCCCTCTGGCCAGATCGCTCGAGCGATCTGGCCTATCGTATACATGATGCGGGGATCCATGCGTTACTACTCCGCGCAAGCTGCCGTTAGACCGGCATCGGTAATAGCTCTCTTATTGTATCGTTCTCATCTGCGCATACCTCATCGCGCAAATAATCCAAGAGCTTAGCGGGATTTTTGCCCCGCCGCAACACGCCCTTTCGCGGCCCGGTCCACTGGCACTTTACACTACGGTGGATCAGACGCTTTTAAGAGTTCCCGGTCAAACGGCCGGGCAGAAGGCCCCCGTAAATTTCCTTATCGTGAACAATCCCGACAGCCAGGTCGGCATCATTCAAAAGGACCGGCAAACGGGTAACAAGACGTGCTTCGATAATATCGCGAATGGTGGTTACAACCGGGGCATTCACAAGTTTATGGCGCATGGCGTCGGGGTTGGCGAGTGCCTGGTCGAGAGATGCAAACTCAATGGCTTTGCCATCCAGCATCGGCTTGCGGGCAACCCCGTCGGTATCGAGTGAAATGGTCAATTGACAATTGTGATCGAGCATGACGCGGCCATCTTCTCTTGGCAGGGTATCAAGGCCGGTCATAAGTGAGGCACCATCAAGCACATTGAGCGGATTGGTATGAGAAACGAATTGCGTGACATAGCTGTCTACCGGATTGAGAACAATATCTTGCGGCATGCCATGTTGTACGATACGGCCCTCCTCAAGGATGACAATGTGATTACCGATTTTGAGAGCTTCGTCGAGGTCGTGGCTAACGAAAATAATAGTTTTTCTTAGAGCCTTTTGTAACTCCAGAAGTTCATCCTGCAACCGGGCCCGAATCAACGGGTCAAGCGCGGAAAATGGTTCATCCATCAACAGGATAGGCGCATCCGTGGCGAAAGCGCGGGCAAGCCCGACGCGCTGTTGCATGCCGCCGGAAAGTTCATGGACATATTTGCCCGACCATTGTTCGAGGTCAACAAGGGCGAGCTGCTCGTCTACTCGGCGCGAGCGCTCCTTTGCGTCCATACGGGCAAGCTCAAGGCCAAAACCGGCGTTTTCCTCCACCGTGAGCCATGGAAACAGGGCAAATTGCTGAAAGACCATGGCGACGCAATACATGCGCACTCGCCGCAATGTCGCGACATCGCAAGTCGTAACATCAATCATGTCCTCGCCATCACGCACCAGAACCTCGCCGCGCACCACACCACTAAGGCCGTTCACTGCGCGGATGAGCGTCGATTTTCCCGATCCCGACAAGCCCATCACGACGCAAATATCGCCTTCCCTGACATCAAGGCAGGCATCCGCGACACCGAGCACATGATCGGTTTCCTCCAAAATGCGCGATCGACTCGCACCGGCGTTGAGAAGCGGCAGAACAGTTTGCGGCTGATCGCCGAAAACAATATCGACATGGCGAAAAGAAACCGCCACAGGTGATGTCATGAGTCTGCTCCCGATATGTTTCGCTCCGATCGGCAAAGGCGGTCGAGAACAATTGCAACCACCACGATCACCAATCCGGCTTCAAGCCCCATCGACACATTAACGGTATTGAGAGCGCGCACCACTGGTTGGCCAAGGCCGTTCGCGCCGACGAGCGCGGCAATGACCACCATGGATAGCGACAACATGATGCATTGGGTCAGACCCACCATGATGGTTGGCCTCGCGTGAGGCAATTCG
Source organism: Hyphomicrobiales bacterium (assembly GCA_036881905.1). Classification (GTDB taxonomy): domain Bacteria; phylum Pseudomonadota; class Alphaproteobacteria; order Rhizobiales; family Im1; genus JBAJNN01. Next base: position 76,361 of record JBAJNN010000008.1, read on the forward strand.
ACTTTCCATAAAAGTTGTCGCTTGCTCGCCCCGAATGCCTTGCCGGCCTCGACAAGATGGGCGGGGACCGAAGCAATGCCATGCTGTGTCAGCCGGATCGAGGTCGGAAGAGTGAAAATCACCGTTGCGACAAGACCCGGCGTAACGCCCAGACCGAACAACACCACAGCCGGTATGAGATAGACGAAAGTTGGTAGTGTCTGCATCAAATCAAGGACGGGGCGGATCAGCCGATAGAGCCATGGCCGATGCGCCGCGGCAATGCCCACCGGAACGCCGATTACCATGGAAACCACCGTTGCGCCAAGCACCAGAACCACAGTCTCGATGGTCTGCGGCCAATAGCCCTGGTTGATGATGAAAACCAGCGCGATCACCACCCATAAGGCAAGCTTCCAGTTACGGTGCAACAGAAAGGCCAAACCCGCCACCAACGCAACGACTATGGGTGGGGGCAACCACAAAACAACCCTGGTGATTACTTCAAGACCGCTCTGAATGAACAGCGATAATGCGTCGAAGAACCAGTAAAAATCATTGATCAGCAAGCGGATGAGTTTTTCCCCCCAATAACCGACGGGAAGTTTGTGTGCGGTCAACCAGTTCATGGCCGGAGCGCTCCTGCCTTCGCCGAGTTTGCACCCGGCCTTGCGTCATGTTGCCGGCAGCGGATGACGCAACACCTCAAAAGGCAGGTTTTGGCGTGTTGCTCGCGGAAACGAAAGAAGCTTTCAGGAATCGGTCGTCTCAAAACCCCAAAACCTCATGAATTGCAGCCCGGCCATCACCACCATCGATGGTGGTGACGCCTTCAAGCCACCGGTCCAGGCTGTCCGGATGCGCCCTGATCCAGGATTTCGCAGCGACAAGCGGCGCCTCATCATGATGTCTGATGGCGGCCATGACCACATTCTCCGCAGACAGGGGGATGACAAGATTTCCGAGGAATTTCGCCACATTAGGACAGTCATTTTTGTACCCGGCGCGCGCAATGATATACACTTTGCTCACGCCATGAGGCCCAAAAAACGCGTCGGGATCGTCAAGATACTTCATTTTGATGTCGAGATTCATGGGGTGCGGCTCCCAGGCTGTAAACACGACGTCTTCCCCGCGCCTGATTTTACGCTTCACCTGGGAGAGCATACCCTGTTCGGACGACTCGACAAGCTTGAAATCTTTCAGGCCCAGGGCATCCGTCCCGAGTATTGAGAGAGTGATCCGGTTGGCGCCGCTGCCCGGATCTATGCCATATATCTCATGGTTCAGGGAATCCTTGAATTTGACGATATCCGCAAAGCTGTGTAATCCCCTCTCATAAGTATAATCCGGCACGGCGAGGCCGGAGTGTGCCCCTTTCACGCTTTGGCCCAATATCTCCACAGCTCCCGCGCTCAAATAGGGTTGGGTAGTACTTTCCTGCCCTGGCCACCAGTTGTCGAGAAAGATATCCACTTGCCTGTTTTTGAGACCGACAAAAATCACCGGCAGAGACAAAAACCGTTCAGTGGGTGTATAGCCAAGCCCGTCAAGGAGGATTGTGGCAATCGCATTGCCGGCGGTGTTGTCGCTCCAGCCGGCATTGGCCAAACGCACAGTCTTGCACCGCGATCCGGCAGCCTCCGCGGCCACGTCCGTCGGGACGACAGTTGTTCCAACGCTCGCTGCAAGCGCGATAATGGTGGCGAGCTTTTTCAGCAATAACGTCCTCTTTTTCACAAACAAGAGTATTCTCCTTTTACGACTCTCAAGCGTTCCGCGCCTGTGCAGACAATGCCGACACCAACCCAATACACAACGGGAAACAAATGAGGGCGCATATGAGGGGCTGAAGACAAATCCGCGTCCTTAAGATATTTCCGCGAGCGACGTGGTTTTCTCAGAATACGCCCCGCGCCGGGGTGGCATCGGCGATCTCTCCGGACAAACCCGGAACACCACGCGGCAAAGCGTATGGCGACCACAACAAAAGCCTGAGATGAGCTAAGCTCGCGATGATTGCGACAATTCATTGGTAACAGAATGACCGATCAATGGCAAGGGGCAGGAACGTCCCTTAAATCCTGCCTCCACACTGCGCGATAGATAACTCACCATTCGGAAGAATGGATGATCTGCAGCCAAAAGCGTGGGGCACACTCGACGCAGCTGTTATATAAAGCTGAAAAGCCTCGCGCACATGGCTGACGAATGGCGCTGGGGCGGCAGGATTCGAACCTGCGATCACGGGACCAAAACCCATTGCCTTACCACTTGGCTACGCCCCAATTCGGCCGATGTCGCAGCAAAAACCCTTTCGATGCGGCTGAAAGACGGTTTAACGTAACCGCACCGGCCTGAAACCGCAATATGCCTTCACTACACTGTTCCGGTACGATGTCAATGACAGCTTGCGCAATGCACCCTCCGGCGCTACACTCGGCGGAAAATTCGGGGCGCGGAGTGTAGCGCAGTCAGGTCAGCGCACCTCGTTCGGGACGAGGGGGTCGCAGGTTCAAATCCTGCCACTCCGACCATAGCTTCAATCTCCGGGCAAGTGGAGTGGGCCCGGATCGGTCGGGAAATCGTCTGAGGGAAGCCACCCGGATTTTGAATACGATCCCCCGGCAAACCTGCGGGGATTTAGGCAAACACAGGAACACAATCATGACTTTCGGGAATGCCATTCTTTCGGGATTTGAAAACTATGCAAACTTTCGCGGGCGCTCGACGCGTCGGGCCTTCTGGTTTTGGCAGTTGTTTTTGCTCGGTGCCGGGATCGGTCTTTCGATGATCGATATCTCTTGGGCAGGGGTATTTGCCTTGGTGCTCCCGTTGCGCGAGTTTGGCCATACTATCGAGGAGTCGTCTTCGATGATCACCCGTGCATTTTTCCTGGTGGCCCTGTTGCCAAGCTTTGCCGTCGGGGCACGTCGTCTGCATGATACCGGTCGGTCGGGGTGGTGGCAGTTGCTGGCTCTCATTCCGTTTATTGGTAGTATCGTGCTGATCGTCTGGTGGTGTCGACCGAGCGAGAACCAGAATAATCGCTTTGGCATCGCGCCTTGAGGATTTTACAGTGGCGGACCAGGGACGGTGACGGCTGCGTTTTAAGGCTGTCCCCAAGACTTTAGACGAAGGCGCATTCCTCCAGCAACATAGTAGAAAATATGTTTATTTCCGGTAGTCGATGTTTCGGTGCTTGCCGGCAGCCTCCAGTTCGGCTTTTTGCCGTTCGTCAAATGTTGGAACGA
>JBAJNN010000009.1:0-55000 GCA_036881905.1 Hyphomicrobiales bacterium
CGCTCTCGACCCAGCGGCGTCAGTCGGGCATTGTTGTGGATGTTCATTCGGGCTTGCCTCCAAGGAGGTCTGAAGCTCGGTAACTCCAGTCTCCCCGGTCAGGCCCGAATCGACAACATATTGAAAGCTCACAGCTAGAGCTGCCCCCCGGTATCGTTGCGCGGGCGCTCCATGGCGTCAGGACAAGGCCGCAAGCAGAGACGCGTTGCCGCCCGATGCCGTAGTATCGATGCTGACGACACGCTCGCAAGCGAAACGATACAGATAATTCGGGCCTCCAGCCTTGGGGCCGGTGCCGGACAATCCCTCTCCACCGAAGGGCTGCGCCCCGACGACGGCGCCGATCTGATTACGGTTGACATAGAGATTGCCCACACGCACCCGCCGTCTCACCTCTTCAGCCCTGCGCTTGATGCGGGTGTGAAGGCCGAGCGTTAAGCCGTAACCGGTGGCGTTGATGGCCTCGAAAACCGCGTCCAGCCGGTCGGCGCCATAGCGAATGACGTGCAGCACTGGACCGAACACCTCGCCTTTCAGCGCGGAGAGTGCTTCGATCTCATAGGCCGCCGGAGCGACGAAGGTTCCGTGATGGGTTTCTTCGCCTAATGGCAGGTCGATCAGCGCTTTCGCCTCACGCGCCATGCGCGCTTTATGCGCTTGCAGCGTTTCCAAGGCGTCGCGATCGATGACCGGACCGATGTCGGTGGCATAGTCGAGCGGATCGCCGATCGTCAGAGTTTCGAGCCTGCCCTTGAGCATGTCTATGACCCGATTGGCGATGTCGTCCTGAACGAACAGCACCCGCGCCGCCGAACAGCGCTGGCCGGCGCTGTCGAAGACCGAGTCCACAAGGTCGCGCAACGCCTGTTCGGGCAGGGCCGTTGAATCGACGATCATGGCGTTGATGCCGCCGGTTTCGGCAATCAGCGGAATAATCGCCCCATCGCGACTGGACAGCGTTTTGTTGATGATGGCGGCGGTTGCGTTCGACCCGGTGAAGGCCACGCCCGAACATCGCGCATCGGCAATCAACCGCCCGCCGACGCGCGCGCCCTCGCCCGGCAAAACATGCAAACAATCGCCCGGCACTCCGGCTTTATGCAAAAGCTTCACTGCCTCGACCGCCGCCAAGGGCGTTTGTTCGGCCGGCTTGGTGATGACCGTGTTTCCCGCCGCCAGCGCCGCCGCGACCTGGCCAGTGAAGATGGCGAGAGGGAAATTCCACGGTGAAATACACACGAACACGCCACGGCCGTGCAGGCGCATTTCGTTGCGTTCCCCGGTCGGGCCCGGCATAATGACGGGAGCGGAAAATGTTTCTCGCGCGCGCGCCGCATAATAACGTAAAAAATCGACCGCCTCGCGCAGATCGCCAACAGCGTTCTCCAGCGTCTTGCCCGCTTCGCGCACCATGAGAGCGACAAGCTGGGCCATATTGCTTTCATAAAGCTCGGCGGCTCGTTCGAGAATTTGCGCCCGTTCGCGCCCGCCGAGCAAATCCCAATCATGTTGCGCGGCATGGGCCTTGGCCAGGGCGCGTTCAATCGCTTCATCATCGGCCTCGGCGACAATGCCGACCTCGACCCGATTATCGTGGGGCGACACCACACGATGCGACGGCCCGCCCATCGCCTCGCCGCCGACCAGGGCTGTCGCCGTCACCTTGCGTTTAAGCGCGGCGCGGACATCCTCGAGAAAAGGTTCGCGCACCGTATCCTCCCACAAAGCGAAGCCGCGGGCATTCTTGCGCGGCGCGAAAATATCGCCGGGCAGAGGGATTTGCGGATGGGGAATATCGGTCAGCTGCTCCGCCCGTTCGACCGGGTCGGCGATAACCTCTGAAATCGGAGCCTTGTCATTGGCGATCCGGTGAACGAAAGAGGTATTGGCGCCGTTCTCCAGAAGACGGCGAACCAGATAGGCCAGCAAATCCTCATGCGTGCCCACCGGCGCATAGACGCGGCACGGTATGCCGCCGAACCGGTCATCGCCGGCAATCTCGTCGTATAGGGCTTGGCCCATGCCGTGAAGACGCTGGAATTCAAAGTCGCGATTGGACCCGGCCATCACCATGATCGCGGCCAGGGTGTGGGCGTTATGGGTGGCGAATTGCGAATAGAATGTATTCGGCCGGCTCAGCATAAATCTTGCACAAGCAAGGTAGGACACATCGGTCAGAACCTTGCGCGTAAACACCGGGTAGCTGTCGAGCCCGGCTTCTTGCGCGGCCTTGATCTCACTATCCCAGTAAGCCCCCTTGACCAGCCTGACCGGAACCCGCCGCCCGGTGATCGCGGCGAGTTCGGCCAACCACTCGAGCACGGCAAGCCCGCGTTTGGAATAAGCCTGAACGGCAAGCCCCGGCCCTTCCCAGCCCGCAAGCGCGCCCTCGCCCGCAAGCCTTGCGAACAGTCCCAAGGACAGATCGAGGCGAAAGGCTTCCTCCGCGTCGATGGTCACGCCGAGGTCGCGTTCACGCGCCATGGCGCACAATGTCAACACACGCTTATAAAGTTCGGTGTCCAGAACACGGCGATTTTTGGGCTCGTAGCGGCAGTGAATGGCGGAGAGTTTGACGGAAAGACCGGGCCGCTCATGCAGGCTCCGATCCGGCCTGATCGCTCCGGCCTTGTCGGCTATCGCCTCGATGGCGTTGACGTAGGCGCTCATGTAGGCGCGGGCGTCAGCGTCGGTCATCGCTGCCTCGCCCAGCATATCGTAGGAATAGCGGTAACCGGCCTTTTCTCCGCGCGCGGCGGTTTGAAGCGCTTCGTCGATATTGCGCCCTAAAACGAACTGGCGCCCCATGACGCGCATGGCGTGACGCAGGGCCTGGCGTATGAAGGGTTCGCCCGAGCGGGCGACCATGCGACGGAAATAACCGGCCGTATTCTTACTTGCCTCATCGCCGAGATTAATGACCCGGCCGGTCAGCATCAGCCCCCAGGTCGAGGCGTTCACAAACAGAGACTCCGAACGGCCGAAATGCTCCGCCCATTGCCCCCCGCCGATCTTGTCGGCGATTAGCCTGTCGGCGGTTGCGGCGTCGGGAACGCGCAACAGGGCTTCGGCAAGGCACATCAGCACGACGCCCTCTTCGCTCGACAGCGAGTATTCCCGCATGAACGAATCGATACCGCCGGCTTGATGGCGGTTGGCCCTGACCGCATGAACGAGACGGCTTGCCAAAGCCTCGACCTGATCCTTGGCGGTGCCGTCGAGGCGGGCTTTGGGCAATAATTTCTCGACGACCGCGCACTCATCGGCCATGAGCTTTTCCGCGATGGCCCCGCGCGGCGGCAAGGCGGGACCCGGCAATTTCATTTTGACGGCGGATTGGAGCATAGTCACCACATTCCTTGAAGACAGACCGACCGGACAGTGTGTTACGATGTCGGTGAGAAGCCGAACCATTCCATCATCTGACTTAATTTTATTTTCGGAATAAATGAATCACAAAAGACCAAGCAGCGCAAGAAAATTGGGAATAAGTGCCCCCTTGAACTCCCGGAAAATTTTTTTATCATACACTCATGACAGCCGCAAAACGTTCAAAGTCGAAAAACAATCTGGACCTTCTGCGTTGGTATGGCGAGATGGGGGTCGAGGAGAGCACCGGTGAGGCGTGTGTCGATCGCTTTTCACCGGCCCGAGAGCCTCGCGACGGCGATGAAAAGGCGGTTGACGCTGGGGTCGCGGGGCGGAAATCGCCGTCTCCGGCGCCTCTGTTCGCGGTTGAGGAAAAAGGCGATGACACAAGCGCGCGGATCGAGAGTTGTCGGACCATCGCCGAGCTGGTTGGGATTTTGTCGGCTTTTGACGCTTGCCCGCTGAAAAAAACCGCGACCAATCTCGTCTTTTGCGATGGAACGCCAACGGCGCGGGTCATGATCGTCGGCGAGGCCCCAGGGCGCGACGAAGACCTGCAGGGCAAGCCCTTTGTCGGGCGGTCGGGCAAATTGCTCGATCGGATGCTGGGCGCGATCGGTCTGTCGCGCCATGATGAAGACCCCGCCAAATCCGTCTTTATTTCCAACTGCATTTTCTGGCGCCCGCCTGGCAACCGCAAGCCGAGCGAGGCGGAAACTCTGATGTGCCTGCCCTTCCTGGAGCGCGGCATCGAGCTTGTCGATCCTGATATTCTAGTTGCTTTGGGCGCAACCGCGGCGCAACGTCTCCTTGGGACGACCAAGGGAATCATGCGTTCGCGCGGACAATGGAGCACATATAAAACGCCTCATGGCAAGACGATTGCGGCCATCGCCTCGCTTCACCCCGCCTATCTTCTGCGCCAACCGGCCCATAAGCGGCTGGCCTGGCAGGATTTTCTCAAAATTCGTGAGGCTCTCGACAAAACGCCTAAGATAGACAAAATCTCAGGTGAGAGCTTATCTTAAAATCTTATACCAACGAAAGATCTGCCCTGACGACACTTTCTGTGCGTTTCTTGGAGGCAATAAGTCTTGCGCAATTTGATCACCGATGTTCCGGGTCTTTCGGTCGGTCATGCCGGCAATGCCAAACTTCGCTCCGGGGTCACCGTGCTTTTGCCGGATAAGCCGGTGCACGCCTCGGTCGCAATCCTTGGCGGCGCCGGGAACGCGCGAAACCGCCCTGCTCGACCCGCATTTTACCGTTGATACGGTCGATGCGCTGGTGCTCGCCGGCGGTTCAGCCTTCGGCCTCGATGCCGCCTGCGGAGTACAAATGGCTCTTGCCGCCGAAGGTTGCGGCTTTGCCGTCGGCGCGGCCCGCGTGCCGATCGTCCCGTGCGCTGTCCTGTTCGATCTTCTCAATGGCGGCGATAAGAACCGGGGCGACATCAACTCCTATGGCGCGCTCGGCCGCGCCGCGCTTTCGGCGGCGACCCGCGACTTCGCAATAGGCAGTGTGGGGGCCGGAACCGGCGCGATGACGGCGAATCTCAAAGGCGGCCTCGGTTCGGCCTCCGCCCGGCTTGAGAACGGGGCAAGCATCGGCGCGCTCGTCGCCGTCAACGCATTCGGCCAGGCGACAATGGGCGACGGCCCGCATTTTTGGGCCGCGCCCTTTGAGCGCAATAGCGAGTTCGGAGGTCTGGGCCTTCCCTCCGGTCCGCTCTCCGGTGTCGACCGCATCCGTACCAAACATGGTGTCGTAGGCGAGGGGGCCAACACGACAATCGCCATCATCGCGACCGATCTCGATTTCGCCAAGGCCGATCTCAAACGGCTTACGATTATGGCTCATGACGGCTTTTCCCGGGCATTATGGCCATCTCACACCGCGCTTGACGGCGATCTCGTCTTCGCCGTCTCGACCGCGAAGCGACGCCTTGACGATCCGTTGGATCATATGATCGAGGCCGGTGCCATGGCCTCCGCCGTCATGAGCCGGGCGATTGCCCGCGCCGTCTACGGCGCGACTTCCAAACCCGGCGATGCGTTGCCTGCCTGGGCCGAGGTCTTTTCGGGGGTCGATGGTTGATATTCGTCCCGTTGCGCCGCATATCCTTAGTTTTGGAGCATAGTCCGATCCGGAGAGAGCCGAGGACGATCAAGATGATGCTGGAAAATAAGGGCCTTGGAGCGTGATTGCGATTCGATTTGAGCGCAATCCGCTCTAGTCCCGGCATTGATGCGGGTGGTTTCCTTCCAACGCCGTTCGGGCGCACATATCCTGGTCACATGGCCATGGCGAGATGAGCGGCGGCGTGGCCGTTTCATGGTCCTTGAATACGACTCGTTCTTCCAAGACCTGGACCCGCCCGCCCGCAACCAGCTTCAGAGCCAGCGGGTAAATCATGTGTTCCGCCTTGAGAACCCGCGCCGCCAGACGATCGGGCGTATCGTCGGACAAAACCGGAACGGCGGCCTGGGCGACGATCGGGCCGGAATCCATTTCCGCCCGCATGAAATGAACGCTGCACCCGCTGATGCGCCCACCATCGCGCAGAACGCGCTCATGGGGGTCGAGACCACGATAGGAGGGTAAAAGCGAGGGGTGAATATTCAAAATCCGGTCATGCCACGACGCCACGAAGGACTCGGTCAAAAGACGCATGAATCCGGCGCAGCAGACAAGCTCCACGCCCGCCTTCACCAACGCGTCGCCAATTCTGGATTCAAAAATCTCACGGTTCGCGGACGCCTTGTGGTCGATGATTATGGCGGCAATACCGGCGGCGCTCGCGAGCTCAAGCCCTTCGGCGCCCGGGCGATTGGAGATGACGATTGCAATCTCGGCCGGATAATCGTCGCCCCGGCACGCCTCGATCAGCGCGGCCAGATTGCTGCCGCGCCCCGAAATCAGGACTCCAACCTTTTTGCGGGCGTTCATGCTCGAGCCGTCTCCCATTTCAGCGAACCCCGTATCACGATACCGGCGTCCTTGCGCCTTTCGATCATACCCAGCCGGCGAACTTGAGACCCTGCCGCCGCGAGTTCCCGGGCAATCGGGTCGGCATAATCTTCCCCAACCACAACCGCCATGCCGATACCGCAGTTGAATGTGCGCAGCATTTCGCGTTCGTCAATGTGGCCCATCTCCGCGAGCCAGGCGAAAACCGGCTGCGGCGCCATGGTGTCGAGATCGATGACGGCGCTGAGATGGTCGGGCAAGGCTCTCGGCACATTCTCGATGATCCCGCCGCCGGTGATATGGGCCATGGCCTTGACGGCGCGGCCATGTTTGCCGCGCAAAACCGCCAGGATGGTCCGCGCGTAGATTTCCGTCGGCTTGAGAAGAGCTTCGCCGAATGAGCAATCCGGCGCGAAGGGCGCCGGCATGGTATAGTCCAGCCGATGATCGGCCATCAGGCGCCGGATTAGTGAATAGCCGTTTGAATGCGGGCCGGAGGAGGCAAGCCCAAGGATAATGTCTCCCGATTTGACGTCGGATCGCGGCAACAGCGCATCACGTTCCGCCGCGCCGACGGCGAATCCGGCAAGATCATAGTCGCCATCGGCGTAAAGACCGGGCATTTCCGCCGTTTCGCCGCCGATAAGCGCCGCACCCGCCTGCCGGCATGCTTGCGCAATCCCCTCGATCACCGTTTTCGCAACCGGAATTTCAAGCCGCGATGCGGCGAAATAATCCAGAAAAAACAGCGGTTCCGCTCCCTGCACCACAAGATCGTTGACGCACATCGCCACGAGGTCGATCCCGATGGTCTCATGGCGTCCGGTTGCGATGGCGATGCGCAATTTGGTGCCGACGCCGTCATTGGCGGCCACCAGAACCGGATCCTTTAAACCCGTGGCCTTGAGATCGAAAACCCCGCCGAATCCGCCGAGCCCGGCATCGCTTTCAGGCCGCGCGGTGCGCGCGGCCAGCGGTTTAATCGCTTCGATCAACGCATTGCCGGCATTGATATCCACGCCGGATCGGTGATAGGTATAGGGGGGAGAACGGTTATAAGATTTCTCGCTCATAGGACGTCTACAGTCTTTGCACGCAGTCTGTCGAAAGAGATTTTGCGCCAGGGAACACGCGGCGCGCGGAAAAGCATATTCCATGACGCCCGGCGCTCCCGGGCTGTTTGACGACAAAAGTCGGTCACCGATGAAACAGGCCCCATCATGTCCCTCATAACTCGTCTGAGCGCTACCGTCGATACTCTTTCATATCGTGAAAGCGGTTTTAGCGGCATCTCCCCCACCATAATGGCTCTCATGATCGCAATATTCGGCCTGACGAGTTTACCGCTTTGCGCTTGTGCCGATCCGTTCACCGTGTCCGGCATAAAAGTCGATATCAAGGCCAAAAGCGCATCTTCCGCCAAGCACAAGGCGCTCGGTGAGGCGCAAGGGCTCGCCTTCAGACGAATGATTCGACGAATATCGACAGCTGACGCCGCGCAACAATTCAACATGACAGACCCTGCCCTGACAGGCCCGCTTATGGGGAGCATGACCATAGACCGCGAACAAAGCGGCCCTGGAGAATATATCGCGCAATTCACCATTTTCTTCCTGCCGGACAAGGTGCGTGAGCTTCTGGGCGACAAATACATACCCTTTGCCGAACAGGTCGCGAAACCCGTTTTGCTGTTGCCGATCTGGAACGGCCTTGAGGGACCGATGCTCTGGAATAAGGCTAACCCATGGCGATCCGCCTGGGCGGGCCTCGATATCGCCAATGCGCTGACTCCGGTTACCCTGCCCGCGGGAGACTTATCCGACCGTTCGACCTTGACCGCCCGACAGGCGCTTGCCGGCGACAGTTTGCGCCTCGATGCGCTCAAGGCGCGATATGATGCCCAAGACAGTCTGATCGCCCTGGCGGTGCCGGTCGGCGACGACGCGATTTGGATCACCGTGACCGGCAATGGCGCAAACGGGCCGATCCACTATGAGGAGACCGTCATCGCCCCCGCCGACGATCGGGCCGATGCGCTGGAAAGAACGGCCCAACAGTTCCTGATGCGGATGCAGGATCGCTGGAAACGCGATCTCCTGCATCTCTACACACCGCCGGCCCCGCAGCATACCATGAAGATAACGGTTTCATTCTCAAATATCGCGCAATGGGCGCGGATTCGCTCGCGATTGTTATCATCGTCGCTCATCACCAAGGTGGACACAATATCTCTTTCAGGCAAGGCGGCGGTGATCGATATGACCTATCGCTACGACCTTGCAGCCTTGCGCCAAAATCTTAAGCGAAACGGATTGACCATAAGGCTCGTCGACGACAGTTGGATTTTGCGTCTCGCAGATTGAGAGTTCCCTTAAGCCGAAATGCAACCATCGAGGCTCATATTCTTAAATAAGGTCATCGCCTGTGAATCTTCCCAATCTCATTACGATCGGACGCATTCTGCTCGCTCCCCTGACGATTTGGTTTATCATTGCCGGCCGCTTCCCCGAAGCCTTTCTTACGGTCATCGTCGCCGGGGTTTCCGATGCCGCGGATGGCTTCATCGCCAAACATTTCGATCAAGCGACCGAACTTGGCGCCTATATCGATCCGTTGGCCGACAAGATTCTCCTGGTCGGCATTTACGTCTCGCTCGGCTTCCTGAATGAAATGCCCTCCTGGCTGGTGATTCTCGCCGTTTCGCGTGATATACTGATTTTAGGTGCCGTTATCTTGTCCTGGCTCATGGACAAGCCGATCGAAGTCAAACCGATCATGGTGAGCAAGGTCAACACCATGGCCCAGATTGTTTTGGCCTGTATGATATTGGGAGCTCTGGCTTTCGACATCGCGATGGAGGGCGTTGTTTTGCCATTCGCGGTTATTGTCGCCATGTTGACCGTGGTTTCGGGGGCGAATTATATGTGGCAATGGATGCGCCATATGGCGAACGGGTCCCAAAATACCTGAGCCAAGTGGCGATACATCAAGGATCGGGCGGCACGTCATTGCAGGATTATACTCCCATTCCGACAGAAACTCCCAAGCGACAGGCGCTATTCTGGGGCGTGGCGTTCGCCGTTCTGGTGATTGCCCTTTATGTGCTGCGGGACATTCTTCTGCCATTTATTGCCGGTCTCGGCCTCGCCTATTTTCTCAACCCGCCGGCAAACCGGTTGCAAAACCATGGACTGTCGCGATTGGCCGCGACGATCATCATTCTCTCCCTGTTTCTTGTTCTGGTCATCGCCGCCCTCATGATCATCGTGCCGGTGCTCGGCGACCAGGTGACGAATCTTGCCGGCAAACTGCCAGGCTACATGCATCTGTTGGTGACACGGATGCGCGAACTCATGCCCCCCCAACTCTTAAACGCGCTGACCGCGTCCGATCCCAAATTCTCCGGCTCCATCTCCGATGTTGCCGGCAAGGCGGCCAGAGTTCTGGGGTCGGTTTTCGCTTCGATCTGGAGCGGCGGCATAGCTCTGGTCAATCTGGTCGCACTCATCATTGTGACGCCGATCGTTGCTTTCTATATGCTCAATGACTGGGATCGCATGATCGGGAAGCTCGATAGCTGGGCACCGCTTCGTCATGCGCAAACACTCCGCATGCTCGCCCGCCAGATGGATGAAGCGGTCGCCGGATTCATTCGCGGCCAGGGAATGGTTTGCCTTTCCCTTGGTCTGTTCTATGCCATCGCCTTATCTGCCGTCGGTCTCGATTTCGGTCTCCTGATCGGCCTTCTGTCCGGTGTTTTGACTTTTATCCCCTATGCCGGATCGACCTTCGGCGGCATCTGTTCGATCGGTATGGCGCTCATACAATTCTGGCCCGATTGGGGTATGATCGTATTGACCATCGCCATCTTTGTTTTCGGCCAGTTTGTCGAGGGTAATTTTCTGGCCCCGCTTTTGGTCGGCGATCGTATCGGCATTCATCCGGTCTGGCTCATATTTGCGCTGTTCGCTTTCAGCTATCTGTTTGGTTTCGTCGGCCTTTTACTGGCCGTGCCGATCACCGCCTGCATCGGCGTTGTGGCGCGCCATGCTCTGGCGGTCTATCTTGCAAGCTCATTTTACACAGGCCGGAGCGCAACGGACAAAGCCGACCCGATTCCTCCCACGCAAACCGACGGCACGCGCAAGAAAGGATCGTGATTGCCGTGAACAACACCGGGCCAGCCATGGCGGGCGGCGATTTTCAATTCGCCCTTGACTTTGATCTCAGACCGGCCATGGAGCGCGAGGATTTTCTCGTCGCGCCGAGCAATGAGGCCGCCGTGGCCATGATCGATGCCTGGCCCAACTGGCCGTCCCCAGTCGTCATTCTGGTGGGGCCGGCCGGCAGCGGCAAGAGCCATCTCGGCGAAGTCTGGCATGTACGCAGCGGCGCCAGGCGGGTAACATCAGGTGAAATAACCCCGGCCAATATCGCCGAAATCGTGGGTACGAGAAGCATTTTGCTGGAGCATACCCCAGATGTCTCGCTTGACGAACGGGCGCTGTTTCATCTCATCAATCTCATATATGAGATTGGCGGGCACCTTATGATCACGGCACGCAATTACCCAGCGCGGTGGCCACTTCATCTGCCCGATCTGGCCACCCGCCTTAAGGCCGCTCCGGTTGTGACCCTCAATCCCCCCGATGACCAGCTGTTGCGCAATGTTCTGGTCAAACTCTTCGCCGACCGCCAGCTTGCCATTGACGAGCCTCTTTTGCGCTATATCATGGCGCGAGTGGAACGCTCCATGGACGGTGCCCGCCGCTTGGTTAGGGCAGTTGATCGCCAAGCGCTGGCCACCCGCTCGTCGATCACCCGTCGCTTTGTCGGCCGCGTCATGGATCGAATGGCCGATGGCGAACAGTACGATAACCGCTGATATTGGTGTACGTTCGTACCGTCATGTTAATTAAAATGGACCGGCCCATAAATTGTTATAATAGTTTTATTGAAAACGAAAAGGGTTTTATGGTGTTAAAAATATCAGAAAACAATAAAATAATAAAAAAATTTAATATTAAACTGCAGGATAATTTATTATTTATGAAAAGTATGAAAAAAGATTCTATAAAACTTATCATTACATCTCCACCATATAACCTTGGAAAAGCCTATGAAAAACGTTTTCCTATAAGCCAGTATGTTAAAAATCAAGCGCAGGTCATCTCGGAATGTGTACGATTGCTGCACCCTAAAGGTTCGCTCTGTTGGCAGGTTGGAAATCACACGCGGAAAACAGAAGTTTTTCCGCTGGATATTATCCTCTATCACGTCTTCAAGGAGCATGGGTTGAAACTCCGTAATCGAATTATCTGGCATTTCGAACACGGTCTTCATTGCAGGAAACGCCTCTCCGGTCGCTATGAGACCATCATGTGGTTTACCAAGGGGGATGACTACACTTTCAATCTGGATCCAATTCGCGTACCGGCGAAATATCCCAACAAGAAATACCACAAAGGTCCCAATATAGGGCGGCTATCTTGTAACCCACTGGGCAAAAACCCCGGTGATGTTTGGATATTCCCAAACGTAAAAAACAATCATGTTGAAAAAACCATTCATCCCTGTCAGTTTCCGGTCGAGCTTGTCGAGAGACTGGTTCTATCACTGACCGATGAAGGAGACAGTGTATTCGATCCCTATATGGGCGTGGGAACATCGGTCATAGCCGCGCTCAAACATGAACGCCACGGTTATGGCTGCGATGTCATCGAAGACTATGTCGATATTGCATGGGAGCGTATCCATAAGCTGCAGGTCGGTACGCTGAAAACCCGCCCAATGAACAAGCCGGTTTATGATCCGGCTTTACCGAATGGGGGGCACTGATGCGTATTGTCGAACATTACTCCCATTTGAATGGCCTTGAGTACTTATTGGTTCACAAACCCGTCCTCTGGAAAGAGCTTCAACAGGTTATTGCATCGGTTGATGCGGCGCGGTTCAAGACCAAAATATCCAGAGAGAAGACTATGCCCGGTAAGTTGCTTTACGCACCCAAGGAAATGAATCGAGCGCTCAATGAAAGTCTCACCAAAAAGGGGTGGAACGAATCGAGAACATCTTATTGGGTTACAAAAGATGCCAAACTGATTCGTCGTACGATGAGTATGACCGCGCGGGAGCAAAAACGTGAGATTAAGGAAGCCGGGTATACGCCGATCTTTTCTTATAATCAAACTGACTTCGTGAAAGAGCGTGTTGCCGTTGAGGTCCAGTTTGGTAAATATTCCTTCGTTGCCTTTGATTTGTTTGTGAAACACATGGCTTTTTTTGTTAGAGATGTGATTGACCTCGGAATTGAGATACTCCCGATGAAAGAGTTGCAATCCGAAATGTCATCCGGACCGGGATATTATGAGGGCGAGCTTTACAATCTCATTCGGCAAGGCAGAGGCATTCCGGCGGTACCACTTGTCGTGATCGGTATCGCGCCATGATCGATCACCCGTCGCTTTGTCGGCCGCGTCATGGATCGAATGGCCGATGGCGGACGATACGATAACCGCTGAGGCGGGCGCCCTGGACAGTCCCGAAAGCAACAAATCGGCATGATCGCTGCGTCATTCTCCAACGCGATCGGTTCGCCTGAAGAGGAGAACCCTATGAATGTACGGAACGATAACGGGTCGCAATCTTACGGGGCAGGCATATTTTCTGACATTGATTCAGGCGGGTTCCTGTTGATCACGATGGCCTTTCAAACCCGACAACCAAACATCGGGGCGGAACCGGCGCACCGCCCAGACAAAAATATGCCCCTTGCGGCCAGGGCCAGTCCAACAAGGGGAAAAACGATGTTGGCGTTGGGCTGCGACCAGATGAACCCCGCGACCGAGCCGCCGAGCATGTCGCCGAGCAAAAAGGCGCTTTGCAAAAGCCCCATGCTTTCCGCCGCGCGCGCCCTATCAATGATCTTCATTTTAATGTCGCTTGCCGCAAGACCAGCCATATTTCCAGCGATTCTGCGCAACAGAATCAAGCTGCCGAACCCCCAGATCCAGCCGCTGAAATAAAGCGGGACCGTCAATAGCGACAGGGCGGTCATGCCCGCCATATAGGCCAGGCTCATTCCCCAATGATGGCCGAGTTTGAGGATATAGGGGTGCAGGACAACCATCATCAGGCTGGCGCCGCCCGAAAACATCATGACTGTCGCAGGGGTAAACCCGGCTTTTTTGAGAATGACCGGCAGATAGGGGGCAATGAAACTGCCGGTCAAGCCGGAGAAGACCGCGCAAAGGGCAAGACAGATTGTGATGTTCGGCAAGCCCCGGGGCAGAGACAGCACCAGCTTCGGTCCTTCTAGGTCATGGTCGGGGTTAACCCGTGGAATGGTGCGCCAGGTGAGGCAAACGGCGATAAGGGGCAGGGTTGCCGAGAATAGCAGCAGGGGGACAAGAGTTGTGTTTCCCTGTATGAGCGCCAACGCCACACCGGCGCAAATGATCACACCGCCATGGGCGATATTGCCCGCCCATAGCTCACAGCTGTAAATGCGGGTGCGCGGCGGGCCGGCTTCCCAGTGAAACGGCCAGATCGAAAGCCCGATCAACACGGGTGGACGCCCTCAGACCGGCAATAATCCCTGAGAGAATGGCCACGGGAAGCTGGGGAAACACCCGCAACCCCATACCGGTGGCGTAAAGAACGCAGTCGATCAGCACGGCATGGCGCAGATGCATGCGCGCGACGATGCGCCCGATCACAAAGGGCAGAGACCCGGCGGCGGCCATGACACTGTAAGCGATGCCGAAATTGTGCAAGGCGCCATTTTCCTCGAACCCCATCGGATGCAGCGATTTGGAAATCCACATGCCCGAATCAAACACAGGGTGAAGAGGAAAATGGGATAACCGTCGCCCAGGGAAAATCGGTCGAGAATTTTTTTCAGCACTTCAAGCCTGCCTTGTCGCTGGGGTCATGAGCGGTTTTAAGGGTCGCGATCAAATTGCGCAGCTGCTCGCCGCGTTCCTCGCCGCGGGTGATGGATTGCACGGAGTCCGCCGCCGCTTGCGGGGTTTTTTCAAAGGACAGGGCTTCGGCATAAACTGTCAGCAGATCATCTCTGGTCTCGCCGGGAGCCATTGATTGCAAGGGCGAGGTCAAAAGATCGAGAATCTCGCGATGGCGTTTGCTCATCGCCAGGCAATAGGCGGCGCCATAGAGAAAATCCGCATCATGCGGCGCCAGCCTGTGCGCCTTCATATAAGACTCATAGCCCTCTTCAAACCGTTCCATCCGCATTTTGCAAAACCCCTTCTGGCCATAAGCCTCGACGATGGAACGGTCCACCGCAATCGCCTTGGTCAGACACTGGCACGCCGAATCGTAATCCTCCCCGGCCATATGGTTCGCGGCCAGTTCCATGTGGTATTCGGGGTAGTAGGGGTCGATTTCAAGGAGAGTATTCAGCTGCTCGATCGCCGCGTCCCGCATGCCCTTGGCCGCCATTGGGCGATATTGTAGAGAATGACCGATTTATGCATCAGCGCCCTCTTGCCGGGGATGTTTTCTAATTCGTCCACCGCCCATTTTAAAAGCGAGATCGCCTCGTCAACCTTGGCCTTGCGGAACAAAATCAGGGCAAAGCCATTGCGGTTGAAAATCCGCGACAACGGGTCCAAATCATGTTTGAGCGCGGTCTGAAACGCTTGTTCCAGGAGAGTCTCGGCACGGGAGCGATCGCGCAACATGCTTGGGTGATAGCGCAGATAAAGCATGGCCAGGCCGTCATTGGCCCAGACCAGATCGGCGGGGTCGCCGAGGGCGCGCCAGAGCTCGTAATGTCTTTCCGCCAGGATCGGGTCGTTCGACTGCACGGAGGAGACGGCTCTGAGCCGGGCGATTTGCGGGGATCGCGCTTGTTCCTCTTGAGGGATGGCGTCCAACACCCGTCGCACCGCCCAATAATTGCCGACGGAGAGGTAAGTCTCGGCGGCGGCCAACATGGCCGATGTATTCGCCCCTTCGGTAAGAGTTTTCGCCAGCTCCGTTTCCGCGGGGTCGAGGTCTATTTGGGCAAGCTCGCAGTCGGTCTTTGCCCTCAACGCAACCGTAACCCCGCCGACATCCCTTAATATATCGAGAAAGAAACGCGATTCGCCATCCAGCAGGGAGGCATTTTCGACCGCAACTTCGCGCAATTTGTATCGTTTCACCAATCACTGCGAAAACCATGAGACTCTACGCCTGAGCCGGTCCACGAGGAAAAAGCGCAGCTGTTCTCCGGACTCCATGCCATCCGTCAGGCTGAGTTTGGCGATGCCATCGCGCGCGCCCATGAACGGCCGAATCAGATGAAGGACGCTACGCTCCTCGTCGGATTGCGGCGCATAACCGAGCCGGTGCAGAATTTGACGCGCAACAAAAAACGATGCCGGGGGTCGGCCGGCAACCACCGCAATGGCAACCATCGGAAAATCCGGCAGGCGCTTATAAGAGCCTGCCGGTCCCTATAAATTAAGGATCAAATAAAAAGTGTTAAAGGTTAAAAAGGTCTTCTTCTTCGCCCTTTCCGCCATACATGACGGCGAAATTCGTCTTCGGGGCTTTGGGAGTCTTTTTGATCAGCGTCATAGTAACCTCCTTAAGTTGGATGTTGTCACGAATCTTTACTGACTCGATACTCAACCATACGCTTTGGTTTTGAAAAAAGCAAAATTTTTTGGGGAAAAGCTCTTCTGCCCAAATTCCCCGCCCCGCCCCGTCCCGTCATCGCTTGGGGTTTTTGCCGACGCCTGGTCCGGCGAAGCACGGTTTTAAGAGCCCGGCGATTCTATCACCACCGAGCCCGACACAAATTTCATCGGTCGGGGTTTCTTCCGGAGCTTGTCCCGCCGGTTATCGGCGCGAAAACCCGAAAAGAGTCAAATCAAGGTGCCAAATGAGATAAAAAAGCAGAATCGATCGATTGTTCCATGGTGATGTTATAGAGCATAATCCGATCCGGAAGAGCGAGGTCAGACCAAGATTATGCTTAAAGACAATCAACTAGAGTATTTTCCGTGAGTCCATCGCCACGGAAAATGCTCTAGTGGCATGGAAAGGGAGCGAATGTTTGAATTCAAGGACATTGAAATTCTGCACGATATTGTCAAGGCGGGCGGGTTTCGTGCCGCGGCGCGGAAATACGATCTGTCGCAATCGGCGATTTCCTCGCGCATTGCCGCATTGGAGAAAACTCTCGGCATTGTGTTGTTCGATCGCTCGAACCGGCAGGTTCGTCTGACGGCGGCGGGGCGGCGGTTTATCGAGGAATCCCGGCGGCTTCTGGATGCGCGCAGTCGTATCTGGCAGGATTTAACCCATCCAAACGGTCTGAGCGGAACAGTGCGGATCGGTGTTGCCGAAACCGTCGTTCATACTCTCGCGACCGATTTACTCGAGACTCTGAAAACCAGCCATCGAGGGCTGCGTTTTGAACTGTTGGTCGATGTGTCCGGTGAGTTGGCGGGCGCGCTTGAAGGCGATCGGATTGATGTTGGTATCATGTTGCGTGAATCCGTGCCGCAAGGCGCAACTGCAACGCCTTTAAAACCGGTGCGACTGGGTTGGTATTGCGCGCAATCGGCGGTTTTGCCCGATCATCCCCTGTCACCGGTTGAACTGGCCGAATATGAGATTATGACCTTTTCCAGGGGCACGGCGCCATTTCGCGAGGTTGAATCTGTCTTTTCATCTCCTGATATTTCTCCCCCCAATTTGCATGGATCGGCATCGCTCTTAACGATAAAACATCTGGTTGCCGCCGGATTCGGCATCGGCGTTTTGCCGATTCCGGTGGCTGAGAGCAACATTTGCGATTGCCATGTCAAGGCGATCGCGGTGGGCGACGAGGCAAAGGTGAATGATTTGTACTTTGCCGTCGTTTATTTCCCTGAACGAAACCGTGAAATCGGTGAGACGGTCGCGAAGGCAACCCGTCTTTTCGATCGCTAAAAAAGATCGATAACCTCAATAAACAATCGATTGACAAGATCGTTTTTGCCGTCTACGCTCAACGCAAAGACTGTTGGGAGCAAAAAGTATGCGGGAAGCGGATTCGATCGATAACGCGCCTTGTTTCGGAACAACTGCTGCTGATGGTGCGTCTTCGCCCCTGGCCCTGCGCCGTGCCATTCGTTCAAGGCGTTATCATGGTCCCACCGCCGGTCTTGCCCCGGGTTATCTGCAAGGCAATCTTGCCATCGTGCCGGAACGTCATGCCGGTGCGTTCCGACAATTTTGCCTGCGCAATCCCAAACCCTGTCCGCTGATCGCCGCTTGCCGGGCGGGATCGCCATTCATCTCGTCCCTGGGGCGCGATATCGACCTTCGCACCGATCTTGCCGGGTATCGAGTTTTCCGTTCCGGCGTCTATGATGAAACCGTGAGCGATCTTCAGGCACTCTGGCGGGAAGACCTGGTCGGTTTTGTGTTGGGATGTTCGTTTTCCTTTGAAGAGTCTATCAGACGCTGTGGAATTACGTTGCGGCATATTGAGGCTGGACGCAACGTGGCGATGTACAAAACCAATATCGAAACTATACCGGCTGGGCGGTTTCATGGCCCCCTCGTCGTTTCGATGCGGTCTTTTAAACCTTACGATGCAATAAGGGCGATTCTCTGTTCTGATCGCTATCGTCTGGCCCATGGTGCGCCGATCCATATCGGCATGCCGGGGGGTATCGGGATCAAGGATCTGATGGAACCGGATTTCGGCGATGCGCCCATTCTGGATGATGGTGATATTCCGGTGTTCTGGGCTTGCGGCGTGACGGCGCAGCTGGCGATTTGCAATGCCGCGCCGGATCTTGCAATAACCCACGACCCTGGCCGGATGCTGGTGAGCGATATTTCGGCCGATGCCGCTGAGTCCATGTTTGAGGGAATCTATCGACCCGGCGGAATGGTCCCTTGAAAATACGTGTCGCGATAAGGGGAGTTGAACCTCATGAAAAAGAGACTTTTTACCGGTTTTACGGCTTGTACACTATGTATCGGCCTGTTAGTCCATGCGGGTCTGGCGGGTGAGCGGCTTGCGGTTGTCGGCAGTTGGAGCACCCTGCCGCTCGATAAACAGTTTGAGGTTCCATTCTGGACCAGGCGGCTTCGCGCAGCCTCGAACGGCGCGCTCGCGATTGAGATGACCACCCATGATCAGATGGGTATCGCACCTGGTGATGTTTTCCGTCTTCTCGGTGACGGGGTGTTCGATGTCGCCATGACGGTCGGCGATTATGCCGTTGCCGATGCGCCGGAGCTGGAGGGGCTCGATGTGCCGCTGCTTGCCAACACGGTGCGACAGGCTCATGCCATGATTGAAGCCGCCCGCCCGATGGTCGAGGATATTTTTGCACAGCGTTTCAACGCAAAACTTCTGGCCATTGTGCCGTATCCGCCACAGATCGTGTTCTGTAGAGGGGCCGTCGAAGGCCTTGCCGGCCTTGAGGGCAAAAAGGTGCGCGGTTCGGGCCGTATGACCACCGAATTTCTCCAGGCCCTTGGCGCCGTCGGCGTCAATATTGCCTTTTCCGAAGTGCCGGGCGCGTTGGAACGTGGTGTGATCGATTGCGCCGTCACCGGCGCCGGATCAGGATACAGCGCTGGCTGGTCTGATGTTTGTGATTACCTCTACCCGATCCCGCTCGGCGGCTTCGATCCGGTCGTCACCGCGATGAATATGGATAAGTGGAATGCTCTGTCGCCGGATTTGCGCAAGTTGATCGTCACTGAGGTCAAAACCGACTTTGAAGCCGCGGTGTGGGCCGCTGCCGCGGGGGCATTCAAAACTGATATTGCCTGCATGACCGGCAATGGCGAATGTCCGCTGAATAAAGCGGCGCATATGACTCCGGTTGAGGTGACGGCCCATGATCTTGCCGTCGCCAAGGATATTCTCACCACGATCGTTCTGCCCGACTGGGCCGAACGCGTCGGTTGGAGCTGGGCCAGGCGCTGGAATGACAGCGTCGGCAACGCCGTCGGCGTCACTATACCATCGCGCTGATCGAAGCGAAAAATCGGTTGACCTCGTCGGCATTGAGGCGCAGGCGGCGCCGGGCAATAACAGGGGGATGTAATGTCATCCATGAGTCTTGATTTTGCGGTGGCGATCCGCCGTCTCAATCGCGGCATCGCCCTTGTGGCCGGTGTCGTTCTGGCCGCCTGCGTGCTCGTGATTATTGCCGATATTGTGTTGCGGAAATTCGGTGTTTCGCTTGGCGGTTCGGATGAAATTTCAGGCTATGTCATGGCGGTGACGACCGCTTGGGGCATGTCCTTCGCTTTAAGTGAATTCGCCCATATCCGCATCGATGCGATCCAGTCGCGCTTACCAGCCACCGGCCGGACGATTTTCGATTGTCTGTCAGGCATCGCACTGGCGGCAACGGCCGTTACTATTGCCTTCCAATGCTGGCCGGTGCTCGCGAAAACTATACACGCCGGATCGCGCGCCAATACGCCGCTCTCCACGCCTTTATGGATTCCACAATCGATCTGGTTTTCGGGCTGGGTCTGGTTCGCGGTCTCTTCCTGCCTTCTGGCGATGGCGAATTTGCTTTGGCTGGCGCGGCGCGGTTTCAAACCGGGCGATAATCTGGCTTCTGCGTGTCGCGGGGTAGACTCAAAATGATGTTTTTCGCCGTTATGTCTTCATTGCTGGTGCTCATCGGCCTGTCCATCCCCGTCGGCATCAGTCTGTTTATGCTGGGGTTTGGCGTTGATGGGCTGTTCTCGAGATTTCCCCTGATCCGCGGGCTGGGCCAGCTGGTGTGGTCGTCGTCGAATTCCTCAACGCTGATTGCCATTGCGCTTTTCGTTCTCTTAGGCGAAATTCTGGCGCGCGGCGGCATTGCTGAACGCAGCTACGCCGCTCTTGACAAATGGGTCTCCTGGCTTCCCGGTGGGTTGATCCACGCCAATATCGCCACCGCAGCGCTGTTTTCCGCAACCTCGGGGTCATCGGTGGCAACGGCTGCAAGCGTCGCCACTGTTGCCATGCCGCAGGCTGAGAAGCTGGGCTACGACCCCAGATTGTTTTCCGGCGCGATTGCCGCCGGCGGCACACTCGGTATCATGATTCCGCCTTCGATCAACCTGATCGTCTATGGTTTTTTAACCCAAACCTCGATTCCGCGTCTGTTCCTGGCGGGCCTGTTGCCGGGTCTTATTATGGCCGGCGCCTTCATGATCGTGACCGCAATCGCGTGCCTTGCCCGACCGTCTCTGGGCGGTGTGCGCCGATCCTTTACCCGTGGTGAACGTCTCAAGGCTTTTGTTTGGCTTGCACCACTCTTTTTTTTGTTTTTTGTGGTGATCGGATCGATCTATGCCGGATGGGCCACCCCGACGGAATCGGCGGCAATCGGGGTTGTCATCGCCTTTATCATCGCCCTGACCAATGGCGGCGTGTCGGGGCCTATGATGTATCGAAGCCTGAGCGGCGCCATTCGCATCACCGCAATGATCATGCTGGTGGTCATTGGCGCCTCGTTCCTGAATTTTACCCTGATCGCCGCCGGTATGGGGCGTGAATTGCGGTATATGCTGACCGAGCTGCATTTTACGCCCTTCGCCACATTGATGGCGGTAATTGCGCTCTATATCGTCCTAGGCTTTTTCATTGAAACCCTGTCGCTGATGGTGGCGACCATTCCGATTGTCATACCCGTTATGACCGGCATGGGGTTCGACAAGCTATGGTTCGGTATTATGCTGATCGTACTGATCGAAATGGCTCTTGTTACCCCTCCTGTTGGCCTGAATCTCTATGTCGTGCAGGGGGTACGCCAATCCGGTGGTTTAAGCGATGTAACCTCGGGCATTATTCCCTATCTTCTGGTAATGCTGGTGATGATCGCCCTCTTGATCGCCTTTCCGATGATTGCGCTCTATCTGCCTTCAACCCTGTCATGACTCCGTTTGGCGCGGCGGGCGGCTATGGGGTTGAGGCCATTCATGCGGAGTGTTGACCCGACCCGTAACGTTGCGCGACATAATCCTCCACCAACGCCTTGAACTGGTCGGCAATGTCGTGGCCTTTGAGCGTACAGGCTTTCCTACCGTCGATGAACACCGGCGCGGCGGGCGATTCGCCGGTTCCCGGCAGGGAGATGCCAATATCGGCCTGTCTGGACTCCCCCGGTCCGTTGACGATACAGCCCATAACCGCCAGTTGCAGAGTTTCAAAACCGGCATATCGCTCACGCCATTCCGGCAGCCGCTCATGCACATAAGCTTGAATATCGCGGGCAAGCTCCTGAAACACGCTCGATGTGGTCCTCCCGCAGCCCGGGCATGCGGCGACCATCGGCATGAAAGAGCGCAAGCCCATGGATTGCAGGATTTCCTGGCCGACCACAACCTCGCGCTCGCGCTCGCCATTCGGTTCTGGCGTCAACGAGATGCGAATCGTGTCGCCGATCCCCTCATACAGCAACACCGCGAGCCCGGCGGTGGAGGCTACGATACCCTTCGACCCCATGCCCGCTTCGGTCAGTCCCAGATGCAGCGCATAATCGCAACGCCGCGCCAGCATACGGTAAACGCGAATAAGATCTGGAACGGCCGACACTTTGGCGGACAAAATGATACGGTCGCGCCCGAGCCCGATTTCTTCGGCGCGCGCGGCCGACATCAGCGCCGAACTGACGATGGCCTCATGCATGACGGCTCGCGCCGTGAGCGGTTCGTCGCGACGGGCGTTTTCATCCATTACCCTTGTCAGAAGCTCTTGGTCGAGACTGCCCCAATTGACGCCGATGCGGATCGGCTTGTCATATTCGATGGCTTTCTCGATCATCAGCGAAAACTGTTTGTTCCGCTTGCCCCTGAAGCCGACATTGCCCGGGTTGATACGATATTTGGCGAGCGCCTGGGCGCAATCAGGGTGGTCATTCAGCAATTTATGGCCGATATAATGAAAGTCGCCGACCAGCGGCACCTGGCACTTCATGGCCTCCAGCCGGTCACGGATTCGGGCAACCGCACGGGCTGCATCGGGCCGATCGACGGTGATGCGCACCAATTCGGAGCCTGCGCGCGCAAGGGTTGCAATCTGGCGGGCCGTGGCGTTGACATCGCCGGTGTCGGTATTGGTCATGGACTGCACCACGATCGGGGCGCCCCCACCGACCATAATATCGCCAATCCTGACCCCGACGGAGTGTCGCCGCCTGATTCCCAAAGCGCCGGACATGGCATGATCCTTCCAAATATTGCGCGGATGCGACACCTTCTCCCTTCGCATGCATTCACGCTACAGGCAAGCCGACGTTGCTTTCCGCCCCGATCGTTGCCATCTCTCTTGGAATGAGTGTATGAAAACCATTGCAATTCCTCCTTTCAATCGACGTGCTGGGCAGAGAGTATGAATATCCCGATCACCACGGCTTTTCTTGCCGGCCTGCTGAGTTTTCTTTCGCCTTGCGTATTGCCGCTGGCGCCGCCCTATCTCTGTTTCCTTGCAGGCGCTTCTCTTGAGGAGCTGGGCCATGGGCAAGACATTTCCCGACAGATTTTACATCGCCGCCTTCTCCTTCGCGCCTTGTGGTTCGTTTTAGGATTTTCCACCGTCTTCATCGCGCTCGGCGTGACGGCGTCGCTGGTTGGACAAATCTTGCGGGCCAACCAGACTCTCTTGTCCCAAATCGCGGGCGCAATCATCATTCTCATGGGGTTGCATCTTCTGGGGGCGTTTGAGTTGAATCTCCTCAATCGCGATGGTCGCTACCATCATAAAAACACGCCAGGCGGCGTGTTTGCCGCCTATCTCGTCGGGCTTGCCTTTGCGTTCGGCTGGACGCCATGCATCGGCCCGGTTCTGGCGGCGATTCTGGCCATGGCCGCCGGCGAGAAGAGCGCCACCGGAGGGGGCGCCATGCTCGCCGTCTACTCGGCCGGTCTTGGTGTCCCCTGGATGATCGCTGCTCTCGCCATGGAGCCCTTTATAGGTTTCATGCGGCATATGCGCCGTTATGTCGGCATCGTTCGACGCGTGACCGGGGGGCTGCTGGTCATAACCGGTCTGATGTTTCTGGCCGACATGATGAAGAGCGTTTCATACTGGCTTTTGCAAACTTTTCCCATCCTGGCCCGAATCGGTTGAAAGGCGGCGCGCGAGTGTCACGCTCTTATGGGGCAAACGCCGGGCTTGGCTGGGCAGGCTCACATCGCGGAGTGCGCTTTCATTGTGGAATGGGAGCCTGCTCACTAATTGTCGAGAAAACTCCTGAGTTTTCGGCTCCGTGAGGGATGTTTGAGCTTGCGCAGTGCCTTGGCCTCAATCTGGCGAATACGCTCGCGGGTCACGGAGAATTGCTGGCCAACTTCCTCCAGAGTATGATCGGCGGTGATGCCGATGCCGAAACGCATACGCAAAACCCGCTCCTCGCGGGGTGTGAGGCTTGCCAGGATATGCGTCGTGGCCTCGCGTAAATTCGACTGAATCATAGCATCCACCGGCAGAACGGCATTTTTGTCTTCGATGAAATCGCCGAGATTGGAGTCTTCCTCATCCCCGACCGGCTTTTCCAGCCTCACTGGTTCCTTGGCAATCTTCATCACCTTGCGGATTTTTTCCAAGGGCATCGAGAGCCGTTCCGCCAACTCTTCAGGTGTCGCCTCGCGGCCAATCTCATGGAGCATCTGGCGACCGGCACGCACCAGCTTGTTGATGGTCTCGATCATGTGCACGGGAATGCGGATCGTGCGCGCCTGATCGGCGATGGAGCGGGTGATCGCCTGCCTGATCCACCAGGTGGCATAGGTGGAAAATTTATATCCGCGACGGTATTCAAACTTATCAACCGCCTTCATGAGACCGATGTTGCCCTCTTGGACAAGATCCAAAAATTGCAGACCGCGATTGGTGTATTTTTTGGCGATGGAAATCACCAGGCGCAAATTGGCTTCCACCATTTCATCCTTAGCGATCCGCGCTTCGCGCTCACCCTTTTTGACCCTGCGGATGATGCGGCGAAATTCGGAAACTTCAAGCCCCATATCGGCGGCCTGTTTATGAATCCCGGCGCGAATTTTAGCAATGGCGGACCGCTCATTGGCGACGAATTTCCCCCAGCCATGGTCGCCAAGCGCTTCCACACGCTCCAGCCAATGAGGATCAAGCTCATAACCCCGATACTGTTCGATAAACTGCTGTCGTGGCACATCATAGCTCTCGGCCAGCCTGATGAGCCGGCCTTCAAGCGACATCAGATGCTTGTTGATCTCATAGAGCTGTCCGATCAGCGCCTCGATCCGGCGGGCGTTGAGCGACAGACTCTTCACATCGGCAATGATGTGCCCGCTCAGCTGGCGATAGCGTCGCTTCTGCGCGCCAGAAAAGGGCTTCGAGGCCAATCGCTTTGCAACCAACTGGTCTTGTAGACGACGCAGCTTGCGGTAGCTATCGGCAATGGCGTCAAAAGTCTTCAGCACCCGTGGCCCGAGTTCGGCTTCCATAACGCTCAAGGAAACATTGACCTCGTCGCTCTCTTCGACACTATCTCCGCCCGGATCTGCCGATATTTGCGATTGAGCGGAACCGGTTGCGCCGCCATGGGACCCATTTGACGCTGAATCTGTAGGGGCTTTGGCGTTAGGGCCAGTATATGTGGCCTCCAGGTCGATAATTTCGCGCAATAGTACCTTGCCCTCATTGAACTCATCGCGCCAGATAATGATGGCCTGGAACGTCAGCGGGCTTTCACACAGCCCGGCGATCATGGCCCCGCGACCGGCCTCGATACGTTTGGCAATGGCGATCTCGCCTTCTCGCGAAAGCAGTTCCACCGAACCCATCTCGCGCAAATACATCCGCACCGGATCATCTGTTCGATCCGGTCTTGCCGAGGTTGTTTTCGCCTTGCCGGTGAGATGACTCGATCCGGATTCGCCGATTTCGCCGCCGGCGGTTTCATTGTGTTCTCCCCTCTCAACGACGTTGATTCCCATCTCTAAGAGCATTGACATGACGTCCTCGATCTGTTCTGAGGACGCCTCCCGCGACGGCAGAACCTTGTTGAGTTCGTCATGAGTGATGTATCCGCGCTGCTTGGCCAGTCTGATCATCCGCTTCACGTCGGCATTGGACATATCAAGCAATTGGCCGCCGCCGAATGCGACGGCCTCTTTGGTTTCATGTTTTTCAGCTAGGTTTACGCTCATAAACTTTCCCTTAACCATTCGGTTGGACGATCATTGCGCATCAAAACGCTCTCACGAAAAGCGACCTCGACCAAAACCAAGGAAATTTGTAGCAAGACAATACGATGCGCCTTGGGCCCTTTGCCGGCCCGTTTGGCGCAAACCCCACCAAACCCGTGCGACCCGCCTTGCGCGGGCTGGTTTCGAATCTCGCGTTGTTGGTCTGCTGAAGGTGGTGAAATGCATTTAAGGATCGCAATAAGCCTCCCTTCCCCGACCGACCGAAATCCCACAGCCCGTGGGTCGCTTTGTCATATTCGGCCGGATCATGCCTGATCGAACGGACTCCCGCCGCCGCGCCCCGAAGCCTCGCCAAAGCCATCGATCCAAGCCTCCTCTCCCGCTGTCGAACGGATATGCTCACCCACTTCGTTAAGGTAGGCAAGCGTCGCCTCGGTGGGATTTTCGGCAAATTCCTGCTGAGCTGCCTCCAGTGCACGCCGTTGCGTGACCGATTTCATGTGCAAGGCGGCGATATGACGCCACGCCTTTGTCACATCCTCTTGAGCGGCATCGGCGAAAGCGAACCAGTCACTACGATGAGTTGTTCTGTTTTCAAATCCCTTCAACATCCTCTCAAACCCCCGTTGGCAGAGTTGGTCACGCAAGGGTGTTCTGTCAAGAGTCTTTTCAAGAACGATAACATCCAAAATTGCCTTGCGCAGCCTGTCGAACTCGCGCGATTCAAATTCCAGCCCGGCCAGGGTATCGAGGTTGTCTGCCACAAGATGGGGATAATTGACAAGCATCATTAGCATCAGGCGTTCGCGAGGCTCACTCACCGGTCGGTTCATGCCTGAGCGAACAAGGTGGCGCAAATGTGGGCTGGGACCGGCCGATTTGTGCCGATTGCGTCCGCCGACACGCCAAGGCTCTCCCGCGCCGTCTTGTCGTTTATACCCTTTGCGGTTCATGCGGCCGAACCTCCCGTCGACGCCGGATCGCCAAAGATTGAAAAGACGGTTTTTGAAATCAGAGCGGTAATGAGCACGCATCGCCGGATCGCGGATATATTCGACGGCTTTTTGCAGGCGGTCTTCAAAAGCGGCTCGCTGTTCGGGGGTGGACAGGCCGGATTTTTCCCTTTCACGTTGCCACAAAACCTGTGACAGGGCATCGGCGGATTCGACAAGTCGGTCCATCATCTGCTTGCCGCCCGCATTGACGACGTCATCCGGGTCCTGCCCCTGCGGCAGAAAGGAAAATTTGAGAAAATGGCCCGGTTGCAAAAGCGGCAGAGCGGTGTCAACGGCGCGATACGCGGCAAGCTGCCCGGCATTGTCGCCATCGAAACACAAAACCGGATCGGGCACAATCCGCCATATAAGCTTGAGTTGATCCGGCGTCAGCGCGGTGCCGAGCGGCGCGACGGCATACTCGATACCGGCCCCGGCAAGGGCGATAACATCCATATACCCCTCGACTAAAATCAGCCTGCCCGACCCGTGAGCCGCTTCACGTGCCTGATCGAGATTGTAGAGAATATTGCCCTTGTGGAATAACGGCGTCTCCGGCGAGTTCAGATATTTTGCCCTCGCTTGCGGATCGAGAGCGCGTGCGCCAAAAGCAATGACGCGTCCGCGCCGGTCGCGAATCGGGAAAGTGATGCGGTCGCGAAACCTGTCGAAGGCTGTGGGTATGTCATCGCCGGTGACCACGAGACCGGCGGTTGCCATCATATTGACGGGATACCCCCGGCCGGCGAGGTGATTTTTCAATGTGTGGCGCGCTCCGGGCGCGAAACCGAGCCGGAAGCGTTTTACGGCCCGGTCCTTGACATTGCGTTGCTTAAGATAGGCACGCGCATATTCGGCATCGGGCCTGGTCAGGCATTGTTCAAAAAAGATTGCGGCGGCTTCCATAATATCCAAGAGCGATCTTTGTTGTTTCGCCTGCAAATCTTGCCCGGCGCTTCGTTGCGGCAGTGCGATTCCTGCTTCCTCGGCCAACTGTTCCACCGCTTGCGAAAAACTTAACCCCTCGGTATCCATGACGAATTTGAAGACGTCGCCCGAAGCCTTGCAGCCAAAGCAATGGTAACGACCGCGGCGGTCATCGGCATGGAAAGAGGGGGTTTTTTCGTTATGGAATGGGCAGCACGCCCAATAGTCACCACGCGCGGGAGCCGATTTGCGCCGGTCCCACCGAACCTTGTGGGCAACGACTTGCGAAAGCGGCAGCCTCATTTTGATTTCATCGAGAAACGAATCGGAAAATCTCATGACCCGCCCGTTGTCCAAATTCGCTCAATCATGGCTTAAAACCGCTCTTGCCGCGGCGCCCGCCCTGGCGAAATCCATCCGACCCGCATAACGCTCCTTCAAGGCCCCCATAACGCGTCCCATATCCTTCAGTCCCCGGGCTGCCAGCTCATCGATCAGGCTACGCACGGCCGTGTCGCATTCATCGGGGCTCAGTTGGCGAGGTAAAAATTCCTCTATGACGTCTATTTCACGCTGTTCGCGCTCAACCAGATCGATTCGCCCCGCTTCTCGGTAGATTCGCAGCGAATCACGACATTGCCGCACCATCCTGGCCAGAACATCAAGCACTTGATCGTCTGACGATACCTTGTCATGACCGTTGGCACGGCCCTGTATGTCGCGATCCTTGATCGCCGCATTCATGAGCCGCAGTGTCGATATTCGGGGTTTGTCCTGCGCCTTGATGGCGATTTTGAGAGCAGAATTGATCCGTTCGCGGATAGACTTGCCCATTTATGCTCTTTCTCCAGTTTGTCCGGCCTTTCATTGCCGGACCGAATGCCGATTCTTGCAGGGGCGCCCATGCCGGTCGCCTCGCCATTTTCAGCCAAAAGCAAACTCTGCCCGCGGTCATGGCAAAATCCTGCGGGCTGCTTGCGATTTTAAGCTCATCATACCATTTTCGCGCAAGAGGGCACAGGATACCATTTTCGCGCAAGAGGGCACAGGGCTTCGCGCAGAAAAGCTTGACTCCGGCCCGCTAGTCTCATAAAATAGTCGGCGAATATGGGTTTGAAGTCTTTGAGACAATATGGCGGATTCTCGTGGTCCGCCGGTTATGCCGGCGATGGTGTTCGTGTCGCTTGTTTTCTCCGCCCTATCGTCAAGGAACGGTTCCATGACCACTCCACCCCTCCCAACACAATCCGTTGCCCATGGCACCGGGAGCTTGCCCCGGGGTAAGCCGCGAAAAACAGCCATTATGGTCTTGGCCGACGGGACCGTTATCGAGGGGTTTGGCGCCGGCGCCACCGGCGAGGCCGAAGGCGAGGTCTGCTTCAACACCGCCATGACTGGCTATCAGGAAATCCTGACCGATCCGTCCTATGCCCGTCAGATTATCACCTTTACCTTTCCCCATATCGGCAATGTCGGCGCCAATCCTCAAGATGACGAAACCGCCAGCCCGATTGACGGGCCTTGCGCTCGGGGTTGCGTTTTCAGAAACGCCATAACGACTCCGTCCAGTTATCGCAGTAGGCAGCATCTCGACGAGTGGCTTAAGCTGAGAGGTATCATTGCCATCCATGGGGTCGATACCCGGGCCCTGACCGCCCGGATTCGCGCCTCCGGCATGCCCAATGCGATTATCGCCCATCATGGCGACGGCCGGTTCGAGTTCAAGCGACTGAAGGCGCAAGCCTCCGCCTGGTCGGGCCTTAAAGGCGCCGATCTCGTGCCCGAAGTCACCTGCGCCCAACCCTACCCATGGGCACAGACCACATGGGCGTGGCCGCAAGGGTTCGGCCGCTTGTCACGGCCGCTTTATCATGTCGTCGCCATGGATTATGGTCTTAAACGCAATATCCTGCGCTGTCTGGCCGCACTCGGCTGCAAGGTGACGGTGGTGACGGCAACCGCGAATGCGCGCGATATTCTGGCGTTGCGGCCCGACGGCGTGGTCCTGTCCAACGGCCCCGGCGATCCGGCGGCGACCGGCCGATATGCCGTCCCGCAGATCAAATCGTTGATCGCATCGGGAAAACCGATTTTCGGCATTTGCCTTGGCCATCAGATTTTGGGACTGGCCCTCGGCGCGCGAACGATGAAAATGCATCAGGGCCATCACGGCGCCAACCATCCGGTCAGGGACCGTACCACCGGCAAAGTCGAAATCGCTTGCATGAATCACGGTTTCGTCCTTGATCGTGACAGTTTGCCCGCCACGGTGGAGGAGACCCACATCTCATTGTTCGACGGCTCCAATTGCGGTATTGCCCTGAAGGGGCGGCCGGTGTTTTCGGTGCAATACCATCCCGAAGCCTCACCCGGCCCGCAGGACAGCCATTACCTGTTTCGGCGTTTTGCCGATCTCATGGCCACATCCGCCGGGACATCGGCGGGATCCGGCACCATGAGCGCGTCCGGCGCCTGACCCTGCCATCAATGGATTTTTATATTTTTTGGCTTTTCCCAGGGAGCCACATCTTGACAGCTCGGCATGACCTCATTATCTCTTATCACGCTGTTGGCACTCGTCTTTAACAAGTGCTAACAGTGGTGATCGCCAAGACGCGCGGTCATCGTCTTTAAACAGTCAAGGATCAGCGCGGGTGTCACGAGAAGTAGCCGCATTCGCGCGAAGGAGGCTTGAGATCATGAAATTTCGCCCTTTGCATGACAGAGTCGTCGTGCGTCGTATCGAAGAAGACAGCAAAACGGCCGGCGGTATTATCATTCCCGATACCGCGCAGGAGAAGCCACAGCAGGGAGAGGTTGTCGCCGTCGGGCCGGGTGCGGCCGGAGAAGACGGCAAGATCGTCAAACCCGATGTTAAAACCGGCGACAGGGTTTTGTTCGGCAAGTGGTCGGGCACGGAGGTCAAAATCGATGGCAAGGAGGTTTTGATCATGAAAGAGTCTGACATTATGGGTGTGCTTGAGTAGTCTTGAACACTCTTAAGTGAATTATGACGGGCCGTTCAGGCCCGCGATCGTTTCCAAACAGGAAAGAGAATTGACATGGCAGCAAAAGAAGTAAGATTTTCCACCGATGCGCGCGAGAAAATGTTGCGTGGCGTTGACATTCTCGCCAATGCGGTGAAAGTGACTCTTGGCCCCAAGGGTCGCAATGTGGTGATCGAAAAATCCTTCGGCGCGCCGCGCACGACCAAGGACGGCGTGGCGGTGGCCAAGGAGATCGAGCTTGAGGACAAGTTCGAGAATATGGGTGCGCAGATGGTGCGCGAGGTCGCGTCCAAGACCAATGATCTTGCCGGTGACGGCACGACGACGGCGACTGTTCTCGCCCAGGCGATCGTGCGCGAAGGCACGAAGTCGGTGACCGCCGGTATGAACCCGATGGATTTAAAGCGCGGCATCGAAATTGCCGTGCGCGTCGTTGTCGAGGGTCTTGAAAAACGGTCGAAAAAAGTCAAGTCTTCCAACGAGATTGCCCAGGTCGGCACGATCTCGGCCAATGGCGACGAGCCGATCGGTGACATGATCTCCGAAGCGATGCGGAAAGTCGGCAATTCCGGCGTCATCACCGTGGAAGAGGCGAAATCGCTCAACACCGAGCTCGACGTCGTCGAGGGTATGCAGTTTGACCGTGGCTATCTTTCGCCCTATTTCGTGACTAATGCCGACAAAATGGTCGCCGAGCTTGAGGATGCCTATATTCTCCTCCACGAGAAGAAGCTCTCCAACCTTCAGGCGATGCTGCCGCTTTTGGAAGCTGTGGTCAAGACCGGCAAGCCGCTTTTGATCATTGCCGAAGACGTTGAAGGCGAGGCTCTGGCGACTTTGGTTGTCAACAAATTGCGCGGCGGCCTCAAGGTCGCGGCCGTCAAGGCCCCGGGATTCGGCGATCGCCGCAAGGCGATGCTTGAGGACATGGCGATCCTCAGCGGCGGTCAGGTCGTATCCGAAGACCTCGGGATCAAGCTGGAAAATGTCACCATAGACATGCTTGGCCATGCCAGGAAGGTGTCGATCGGCAAGGATGAAACCACGATTGTCGATGGCTCCGGCAAGAAACACGACATTGATGCTCGCATCGCGCAGATTCGCCAGCAGATCGAGGAGACGACGTCCGACTATGATCGCGAAAAACTGCAGGAGCGTCTGGCAAAACTCGCCGGTGGCGTTGCGGTCATTCATGTCGGCGCCGCGACCGAGGTGGAAGTGAAGGAGAAAAAGGATCGCGTCGATGATGCTCTCAACGCGACTCGCGCCGCGGTGGAAGAGGGAATCGTTCCCGGCGGCGGTGTTGCTCTGCTTCGCGCCAAGAAGTCAGTTGAGGCTTTGACCTCAGACAATGCGGACATTCAGGCCGGCATCAAGATTGTAGCGCGCGCGCTTGAGGCGCCGATTCGTCAGATTGCGGAAAACGCCGGTGTCGAAGGCTCCATCGTCGTCGGCAAGGTTCTTGAGAAAACCGGCGATCAGGGCTTCGATGCGCAGAGTGAAGACTATGTGGACATGGTCGGGAAGGGCATCATCGACCCGACCAAGGTTGTCCGTGTCGCGCTTCAGGATGCGGCTTCGGTTGCCGGACTGTTGATCACCACCGAGGCGATGGTTGCCGAGCGTCCGAAGAAAGACGAGGCTCCAATGCCGGCCGGCGCGCCCGACATGGGCGGCATGGGCGGCGGTATGGGCTTTTAAAAACCCGGTTTCGCCTCGTGCCCGGGGTCCAGGATTTTTGGGCTCAGACCCCTAATTCATTTGGGCCGTCCGGATTATGTCCGGGCGGCCTTTTTACATGGGATCGGATAGCCCTACCGTAAAATCATTCAGAACGTTTCTAAAAACTTCAAGTTTGGTGCTGTTCGCGTCATCGAGGGGTTCGTCTTTGATGCTCATTAACGCAATTGAGTTGACTTTTGCTTCTTAAAAACCCCATCCCCTCCCTACTCCCATCCAAAGTTTTAGGGCCTGTCGACGTCTAGGTTTCGGACACGGGCCGCGAGACGGATTTTCCCTTTGAACGGGATAAGACCGTGGCTCATCATGGAGACGCCCTCCGCGAAGAGGGCTTCAACGTGGCTTTTCAGGGGGGAAATCCGCCGCGTGTGACCAAGGATATGGCGAGATCGGCAATTTCGGCGTCGTGAAGGCTTAAAAAAAGGATAAGCCTTTCTCAGCACTTCCGCTTTGCCGAAACCGGACGATTTTCGTTCATACCGCGCTCCAAATCCTAGACGTCGACAGGCCCTAGGTTTTTTAGATGTGTCCATTCGCGTTTTTTTCACCCGGGCGATCCGGGTAGGGGAGATTTTATGAGCGCCATAGGTCGGGCAAGGCCGCAGATCCGGCCATGTCGGCCGTATTGTCTTTGAGCGGATTATGCTTAAGCCGGGCAAGTTTGAGATTGGAAATGCACGACATTGCCTGTTCTGCCATGATGTTTGTGCTTAAGAGTTGCCCTAGGGTCGTTTTGGGTTGGGCAATGCCTGTCCTGCCGTAATGTTCACGCCTAAATCTGTCTCATAGAAATTTCGGTTGCGCCAGACCCCGCCCGGTGTATTGAATTTCTTTCCTTCGAGAATGTCTTCCACGCTCGGCAATTGCATCCGCGCATAGTTGACGTCGGTGACCTCC
Source organism: Hyphomicrobiales bacterium (assembly GCA_036881905.1). Taxonomy (GTDB): domain Bacteria; phylum Pseudomonadota; class Alphaproteobacteria; order Rhizobiales; family Im1; genus JBAJNN01. Next base: position 33,068 of record JBAJNN010000009.1, read on the forward strand.
ATATCTCCCGCCTCCGCCATGAATTCATGAAAATTCCTTGCTTTCGTCACGCCGAGCGGCTCCATAATGATCAGCTTGGCCATCAGCGCCGCGTCGCTGTCCAATACGCCAGGCAACGCCCGCAGGTCGTTGATTGAGGGGTTTTTGCCGCCCTTAACCTTGATAACCATGCTTTGCAGCTCGCGTTTGTCCGGCAAGGCGAAATATAATCGCCGGTCTATCCCGCCATCCGCGGCGCGTTTGGTCGTTACAAAACCGTCCACCTGCTCGACGGCCCATTTTTGGAAGTGATATTTTTTCCCGCTTCCACAGGTCTTTCGCGCTCTCCATAGTGCGCGGCACGCCCGTGACCTCATAATCCCGGCCTTCGACCAATCCGCACCTGTCGCCGAGCCGAACGCGCGCGACACGCTTGACGGCGTGAATGGCAATGTCGATGCCAATTCACTTGCGCTTTAATCTATGCTCGGCCTCAAGCGTCGTGGCGCACCCGCAAAACGGATCGAAAACGGTATCCCCTTCATTAGAGCTGGCCTTGATGATACGCTCAAGCAAAGCAAGCGGTTTTTGTGCGGCGTAGCCCAAGCGTTCTTTTGAAATTGGGTTCATTGCCGGAATATCGGCCCAAACATCTGTCGCCATTTTCATTGTGTCGAAGGTATCTATTCTGCCCCCTTTAGGGCTTTGAGCACGTTTTATAGACTTATGATTACCTTGGAACCCTGACAATATTGAACGTATAGTGTTCTCTCTTTGAATACAGTAAAATGACATCATGTTTTTTTGAAAACCACCTTTTGCCGGCTCCCCTGGTTTGATGATGCCATATTATTTCGTTTTGGAAATTGTTGTGCCCGAAAATCGTGTCCATCGTGACCTTAATGTAGTGGCGGGCTGTCGGGTCACAGTGCAGATAGACGGAGCCGGTCGGTTTCAGAAGGCCACGCATCGGCAATAGTCATTCCGTCATATAGTTGAGATAGGCTAGGAGCCTCGGATTGGTTCTGCGCAATGCCTTGCACCACCCTTCCCAGGATTCCGCAACCTCGTCGTCAAGCCCGGCATCACGCATGAGAACCGGTGGCTTCCGAATGGCTGTCTCGCGTTCCTCATTCAACGTCCATAAATCGCAGAATGCCTCGATTTGATCCGGCAATGGGCGGCCGGTCTCCTCTTTATAAATCGCATTATATTCGCGGTTCGAGTTGAATGGCGGATCAAGATAGATCGGGTCCACGCTGGCGGGCCTCATATGATCGCGCATGATGGTCAAACAGTCGCCGTAGGGTGTTCATGCTTAGAATCTATTGTCCCGACTGGGATAACCGCAAGCGTCGGCGGAAACGACAACAGGAGTCTCAAGCCTCATATGCCTTGTTTTTTCGTTGGCATGAAAAGGGTGGGTATGGTGAATTTTCCCAAGGCTCAAGAGGGAAAACAAAAATCAGGCGCCATCCTGTACCATGCGATACGACGGTTTCGCCTGTTTCATTGTCACGTATCAAGGCTTTCACGGTTTTTCACAAAACATCCATATCATTTCGACCATAATGCCGCCCGAAACGAAGAACCTGGAAAGCTCCGGCGACACAACCTTTTGCAAAGGCTGGTGTCCCCGGCAGGATTTGAACCTGCGACCCCCGGATTAGGAATCCGATGCTCTATCCTGCTGAGCTACGGGGACATTGCGCACCTCCGCAAAGTATAACAGGATCGGCGTGTTGCTCCAAGCCTGCGTTCGCGCGGTGGCAGGCCGTTGGGGGCCTTAAACGACCGGACGCGGTTTGGGCCGGACTTTCGGCGTCGTTTATGCTATCAGGATCGGGCTTGACGCGGAATCGCGGCTGAAAACCCTTAAAAACCCAAGGTTGGAGTCTTCTTCCCAAGATCATGCGTAATAACGGTTCGGCACTCATATTTACAGCCTCCTGCTTGATCGTGCTGGGGTATTTCGCCTGGCACGGCGTTTACGGCAGCCGCGGCATGGTGCAACTGAAGGACGGACAAAATCAATTGCGCCGCCTTGAAACCACTCTTGACCGGCTGTCGGCGCAACGCATGGCCCTCGACAAACGGGCGGCGCTTCTGCGTTCGGACAGTATCGACGCCGACATGCTCGACGAAATGGCCCGCAAGCTGCTCGGGTTTGCAGATCCCGACGATCGTGTCATAATATTGACGCCGGACGAGTAGGGGCATTTGCCTTGGGACGGCGCCCGTGTTCGGGAACGATACGGGCTGGAGAGAGGATCGCAGGGGATCAATGGATACGATGCGAGTTGGAAAACAGGCTGGGTGGAACCGTATGAAGCGCCGATGGCTGGCGTGGTTTGACGCCATCGGTTCGACGACCCGGCCTTGCGCTGCAATATCGCGGGAGAGACGGTGATGGTGCCGCGAAAACCCAAAACCACGAAAACGACCGCCAAGGCTGAAGTTTCGACTCGGTCCGCCATGGTGAACGGCAAGACCGATGGTGCGGGAATGGCAAGGAAAAGCCGGCGGAAACCGGGCGATGCTGTTTTCAGTCCCGAGGAGGAATTTGACGCTCTCAAACGCATGGTTTTGATCAGGCGATTTGAGGAAAAGGCCGGGCAGCTATACGGTATGGGGCTGATCGGCGGCTTCTGTCACCTCTATATCGGCCAGGAAGCCGTGGTGGTCGGCATGCAATTCGCTATTGATGAGGGAGATCAGGTCATCACCTCTTACCGCGATCATGCCCACATGCTTGCCTGCGGCATGGACCCCAAGGGGGTCATGGCCGAACTGACCGGCCGACGCAGCGGATATTCCAAGGGCAAGGGCGGTTCGATGCATATGTTCAGCCGCGAGAAAAACTTTTTCGGCGGCCACGGCATCGTCGGCGCGCCGGTTCCCATCGGCAGCGGTCTGGCTTTCGCCAACCGGTATCTGAAGAACGACCGAATCTGCGTGACTTATTTCGGCGAGGGCGCCGCCAATCAGGGCCAAGTCTACGAATCGTTCAACATGGCCGCGTTGTGGAAACTTCCGGTGGTTTATGTGATCGAAAACAATCGTTACGCCATGGGCACCGAAATCACGCGCGCGGCGGCCAATGCCGATCAGATGTATAATCGTGGTAGCGTATTCGCTATTCCAGGCGAGCAGGTGGATGGAATGGATGTGTGCACTGTCAGGGCCGCCGGCGAGAGGGCGGTGGAGCACTGCCGTTCCGGCAAGGGGCCGATCGTTCTGGAAATGCTGACCTATCGTTATCGCGGCCATTCCATGTCCGATCCGGCGAAATACCGGACCCGTGAGGAAGTTCAGAACATGCGTCGGACTCACGATCCGATCGAGCAATTCCGTAAGCGCCTGCTTGAAAGCGGTCGGGCCGGCGAGGACGAGCTCAAGGTGGTCGATAAGGAGATGCGCGATATTGTCGCCGAAGCGGCGAAATTCGCTCAGTCCGATCCCGAGCCGGATGTTGGGGAATTGTGGAGCGATATTTACGCTTAAGGCTTAATCGTCAATGGTTATAATCGGGAAGATGGTCTGACTTTACGCCGCGGCTCTCAAGATGGGTACGAGTTGCGAGACGGGCCCAGGTTTTTTGAGATGCGCGTGAAACAGATGGTATGAAAGTGTGCGCAAGCATGGCCGCCAGTTTGAAAATTTGGGAATAGAGATATGCCGACACCGGTTTTGATGCCAGCCTTGTCGCCAACCATGGAAGAAGGGACATTGGCGAAATGGTTGGTCGAGGAAGGCCAAGACGTTGCTCCAGGCGATGTGATCGCCGAGATAGAGACCGACAAGGCGACCATGGAGGTGGAATCGGTCGATGAGGGCAGGCTCGGAAAAATTCTGATTCCCGCCGGTTCGCAAGGCGTCAAGGTCAACAAGCCGATCGCCATTATCCTCGCCAATGGCGAAACCATGAAGGATGTGGATGTCCGTGCAATGGAAGCGGCTCCGGCGCAAACGCCGTCGCGAGATGTAAGCGCCCCGACCATGGCCGATGCGGTTGCCGCGCCGGATGCGCCCGCACCCCGGAATGGCGAAACGCCACCTTCCGTCACGCCGCAACCGAGTATCCCCGAAACTGAAAGACCGACCGGTACGAAGGTGGTTGTCATGACGGTACGCGAAGCCTTGCGCGACGCAATGGCCGAGGAAATGCGCGGCGATGACCGTGTCTTCGTCATCGGAGAAGAGGTTGCCGAATATGAGGGGGCCTATAAGGTCACCCAGGGGCTTCTCGCCGAATTCGGCGCCGAACGGGTGATCGATACTCCGATCACCGAACATGGTTTTGCCGGACTCGGCGTCGGGGCGGCCTTTGGCGGGCTAAAGCCAGTTGTCGAATTCATGACGTTCAACTTCGCCATGCAGGCCATCGATCATATTGTCAATTCAGCGGCGAAAACCCTGTATATGTCCGGCGGTCAGATGCCTTGTCCGATCGTGTTTCGTGGGCCCAACGGCGCCGCTTCGCGCGTTGCCGCCCAACACAGCCAGGATTATTCCTCCTGGTATGCCCATGTTCCCGGCCTTAAAGTGATCGCGCCCTATAGCGCCGGTGACGCAAAAGGGCTTTTGAAAGCGGCCATTCGCGATCCCAATCCGGTGATTTTCCTCGAAAATGAGATTCTCTATGGGCATAATTTCGAGATGCCGAAGCTCGATGACTGGGTTTTACCCATAGGCAAGGCGCGGATTGCCCGTGAGGGAAGCGATGTGACCATCGTTTCCTATTCGATCGGCATGCAATACGCATTTGAGGCGGCCGACAGGCTGGCCGGAGACGGGATCGAGGCCGAGATTATCGACCTTAGAACCTTGCGCCCGCTCGACACCGATACCGTGGTCGCCAGCGTCAAGAAGACCAATCGCTGCGTCGTCGCCCATGAGGGCTGGCCCATGTGCTCCATGGCCAGCGAGATCGCCGCGCGGTTGACGGAAGAAGCCTTCGACTGGCTCGATGCTCCGGTTATGCGGGTAACGGGCAAGGATGTGCCGATGCCTTACGCCGCGAATCTGGAAAAACTCGCCCTACTGTCGGCCGACGATATTGTCGAGGCCGCGCGCAAGGTGCTTTATGTGTGATTTGAACAATGCCTGCCCGCCGCAATGTGCATTACGGCGGGCAGTAGGGTTTGTGGTTCCGGCGCTTAAGATAATGGATACACTATGCCCATACCGATTTTGATGCCCGCCTTGTCGCCCACCATGGAAACCGGCCGCTTGGCCAAATGGCTGGTCAGGGAGGGCGACGCCATTGCTTCCGGCGACGTTATTGCCGAAATAGAGACCGACAAGGCGACCATGGAGGTTGAAGCTGTCGATGACGGCACGATCGGCAAAATCCTCGTTGCCGAGGGCTCAGACGATGTCGCCGTCAATCAGCCCATTGCCGTCATGCTCGAAGAGGGCGAGGGCCGGGCCGCTCTTGAAGATTTCATTGGGAATAGGAGCAAATCGGCGTTCGCGGATGTCGCCGGGCAGACCGAGGCTGCGACGCAACCCGCGACACAGAATGCGGAGGTCATGGCGGAGAACGGCGCGCATGTCGCTCTTCCGAGCGCAACGGCAAATGGCGGACGAGAGCGCCTGTTCGCGTCTCCCTTGGCGCGGCGGCTTGCCAAGAAAAATAAAATCGATCTTGGCCGGATCGCCGGTTCCGGTCCGCATGGCCGTATCGTCAAGCGCGATGTCGAGGCGGCAATCGACCAGGCCATCGCGCCTGTCGGTTCGAGTGCTGAACCCGCCGTTTCCCCCTCCGCCGTGATGTCCGATGATGAGATTCTCAAGCTCTATGAACAAGGCAGTTACGATATGGAGCCGCATGATTCCATGCGCAAAATCATTGCCGAGCGGCTGTGCGTGGCCAAGCAGACCATTCCCCATTTCTATCTGACGGTCGATTGCGCGCTCGATGCGCTGTTGTCCCTGCGCGCCAGACTCAATGCTGGCGCGCCGCGGGACGCCGAGGGCAAGCCGGCGTGGAAAATTTCGGTCAATGACTGCATTATCAAGGCGCTCGGCATGGCGCTGAAGCGCGTGCCCGAAGCCAATGTCGCCTGGACGCGACAAGCCATGCTCAAGCATCGCCATTGCGATGTCGGCGTGGCCGTGGCCATTGAGGGCGGTCTTGTCACGCCGGTCGTGCGCAAGGTGGATACGAAGGGCTTGTTGACGATCTCGCGCGAGATGAAGGATTTCGTGGTCCGCGCCCGCGAACGCAAACTTCTGCCTCATGACTATCGGGGGGCGACGACTTCGGTGTCCAACCTCGGCATGTTCGGTATTCGTGAATTTTCCGCCATCATCAACCCGCCGCAAGCCACGATTCTCGCCGTGGGCGCGGGCGAAAAGCGCGCCGTTGTCGGCGAGAATGGCGCGGTGCGGGTGAAAACCCTCATGACCGCGACCTTGTCCAGCGATCATCGCGCCGTCGATGGCGCGCTTGGCGCCCGGTTTTTATCGGCGTTCAAAAGTTTTATCGAAGACCCCGCCATAATGCTCTTATAGAAAAAGCATCTTTTGTCCCATCCCATCCGATGGTTTCTTCCGCTTGCAACGAGGCAATGTGCAATGAGCGATACCCAGTTCGACATCATCATTATCGGCGCCGGCCCCGGCGGTTATGTCGCGGCGATTCGCTCAGCCCAGCTCGGCATGAACACGGCGGTGGTGGAGGAAAAACATCTCGGCGGCATTTGCCTCAACTGGGGCTGTATTCCAACCAAGGCGCTTTTGCGCTCCGCCGAAATTTATCACTATATGCAAAATGCCGGCGATTACGGCTTGTCGGCAGACACTGTCGGCTATGACGTCGCCGCCGTGGTGAAACGTTCGCGCACAGTCTCGGGCCGCTTGAATAAGGGGGTCGGCCATCTTCTCAAGAAAAACAAGGTCACGGTCATCGACGGGCGCGGCCGGCTCGATGGTGCGGGAAAGGTGATTGTCACGGGCCAAGACGGCGCTTCCTCCGGCTATACGGCTCCCCATGTGATCGTCGCCACCGGCGCGCGGCCGCGCCAGTTGCCGGGGTTTAAGAGCGACGGCAAGCATATCTGGACCTATTTCGAGGCCATGATACCCGAAACCATGCCAAAATCGCTTCTGGTCGTCGGCTCGGGCGCAATCGGCATTGAATTCGCCTCTTTTTATCGCAGCATGGACGTCGAAGTAACGGTGGTGGAAATCCTTGATCGGATTCTGCCTTCCGAAGATGTTGAGATCGCTTCTGTCGCCAGAAAATTGCTGGAAAAGCGTGGCGTTAAGATTATGACCGGGGCAAAGCTGGAGAAGCTCGACAAAACGTCGTCGGGCATCACGGCAACGGTCAAGGACAGTAAAGGCGTCCATAAAATCATTGCCGAGAAGGCAATTTCGGCGGTGGGGGTGGTTGGCAATATCGAGGATGTGGGATTGGAGACGACCGATGTCAAAACCGAACGGGGTATTATTCTCACCGAGGGACCGGGGCGCACCGACCAGCCCGGCGTCTACGCCATAGGTGATGTTGCCGGTCCGCCGATGCTGGCGCACAAGGCCGAGCATGAAGGCGTGATCTGCGTGGAGGCCATTGCCGGGCTTGAGCCACACCCTCTCGACAAAACCATGATCCCGGCATGCGTGTATTGCTCCCCGCAGGTTGCCAGCGTGGGCTTGAATGAGGAACAGGCTGAAGCTCGCGGCCACAAACTACGGGTCGGACGCTTCCCCTTCATCGGCAATGGCAAGGCGATTGCGCTTGGCGAGCCGAAGGGTCTCGTCAAAACCGTGTTTGATGCCGAAACCGGACAATTGCTTGGCGCGCAGATGGTCGGCGCGGAAGTGACCGAACTGATTCAGGGCTATCTGATCGCCATGACTCTGGAAGCAAGCGAGCAGGAACTCATGCGGACGGTCTTCCCCCACCCCACCCTGTCCGAAGCGATGCATGAATCCGTGCTTGATGCTTATGGTCGAGCTATACACATATGATGAAAAACTGTGTTATAAGAAAACCGAGGGAGGCGATTGCGCCGGGTTGGGCCGCGAATGAACGAGAAGGAACTTGGTTATGGAAGGTATTGACATTATTGGTTGGTTGATCTGGATTGTTATCGGTCTGGTGGCCGGCTATATAGCCGACAGAATCATGGGCGTCGATAACGCTCTGGTCATGAATCTGATCGTTGGTGTCGTTGGCGCCGTTCTCGGCGGTTGGCTCGCTTCAATGTTGGGAATCACCGTCGGCTGGGGCCTTTTGGGGACGCTGGTCATTGCCATCATCGGGGCGGTGATCCTTCTTTTTATCCTGCGTCTTGTCCGATCGGGCTAGAGCGGAGGAAAGCCCCTTGCAAGGGCTTCTCGAGACTATTTTGAGGAATGGCGACACTTATCGATACTTTGGCGGCACCAAAAGGTGTTCGTCATCCCGAGAAAGCGCATAAGCCGGATCATCCGATCATACGCAAACCGCGCTGGATCCGGGTCAAGGCCCCCGGATCCGGCGCTTATCGCGAGACTCGGCGCATTATGCGCGACAACCAGCTGGTGACCGTTTGCGAAGAGGCGGCCTGTCCCAATATCGGCGAGTGCTGGTCGAAGAAGCATGCGACCTTCATGATCATGGGGGAGATATGCACCCGATCTTGCGCGTTTTGCAATGTGCGCACCGGAAAGCCCGATGCCCTCGATATGCACGAGCCCGAGCATGTCGCCATGGCGGCCGAAAAACTTGGGCTCAACCATGTGGTGATCACCTCGGTCGATCGCGACGATCTCCCCGATGGCGGAGCACGCCATTTTGCCGCAGCGATTGCGGCGATCCGCGCCCGCAGCCCTCGAACCACGATTGAGATATTGACGCCCGATTTTCTGCGCAAGGACGGAGCGCTTGAGAGTGTGGTCGCCGCAAGGCCGGATGTGTTCAACCACAATCTCGAAACCGTGCCGGGTCTTTATCCCAAAATCCGGCCCGGGGCACGTTATTTTCACTCCTTGCGTCTGCTCCAGCGGGTCAAGGAGCTTGACCCTCGGATGTTCACCAAATCCGGCATTATGGTTGGGCTTGGCGAAGAGCGTCTTGAGGTGCTCCAAGTCATGGATGACATGCGCGTGGCGGATGTCGATTTCATTACCATCGGTCAATATCTGCAACCGACGCGCAAACATGCGCCGATCGACCGGTTCGTAACGCCGGAGGAATTCAATGGTTATGAAACTGTTGCCTATGCCAAGGGGTTTTCGATGGTTTCGGCGAGCCCGTTGACGCGCTCTTCGCACCATGCCGGCGATGATTTCAAGCGGTTGCGCGCGGCGCGCGCGGCGGCTTGCGCTCGCCAGTCGCCCTCGGCAAGCGCCGCAACGCCATGAGCGCTCTGACCATGCGCCGCTTTCATACCACAGCGACAATGCCTTATGCCGCCGAGGCCATGTTCGCACTGGCCGGCGATATAGAACGCTACCCCTTGTTCGTTCCGCTGTGCTGGAATGCCGCGGTGTGGGGCTGTAAAACCGACGATGGCGACCGCAAGAGGCTGATGGCTTCGCTGGAGGTCGGCTATCCCCGCTTCGGTCTTTGCGAGACCTTTGTCAACTCGGTGACGCTTGACCATCGCAAGCGGCATATTCATGCGTTTTCCGATCGTGGACCGGTGAAGCACTTGGCAACCGACTGGTTTTTCCGCGATCTGACCGCGGGATGGTGTGAGATCGACTTTACCATCGTCTATAAGATGCGCTCCGTGGCATTGCAGCTTGTCGTCGCCATGATGTTTGAGAAGGCTTTCGATAAAATCATCACAGCCTTTCGCGTCCGTGCCGATGCTGTCTACGGGGCGCGGGCGCTCGGCAATGCGGCAAGTTGCGGACTAGAGCATGATCCGATCCGGAGAAGCGAGGTCGGACCAAGATTATGCTTATAAGACAAAAAGCTGGAGCGTGACTGCGATTCAATTTGAACGCAATCCGCTCTAAAGCGGTCATGCCAGGCTTGGACGTTCGGCTTGCCGCATTATGAGTCTGAATGCCGTTTGTACGCTTAAAAGCCGGATCTGCCGACGACTGCCGGCGCCGAATTCCATGCGGCGATGCTCGGTCTCGTCGCGGCGGCGGGCGCAGGCGAAGTGAACGAGACCCACCGGCCTGTCGGGCCTGCCGCCACCGGGGCCCGCGATCCCGGTGATGCTGACGGCAATATCGGCGTTCGAGCGTTCAAGAGCCCCCTCGGCCATGGCCCGCGCGACCTGCTCGCTGACGGCGCCATGGGTTTCAAGCGTATCGCGACCGACCCCCAGAAGATTGATTTTCGCGTCATTGGAATAGGTGACGAAGCCGCATTCGACCACCTGCGATGCGCCCGGAATGGCAGTCAGATACGCCGCGACCAAGCCGCCGGTGCATGATTCCGCCGTAGCAAGTTTGAGACCGGCCCCGCGGCAGAAACCGATCACCTGTTCTGCTTGCTTCGCGATGTTGGGTTCGGACATGGGTTTTGCTTCTTTGGTCCGGCGTAGGGAAGTGCCTGTGCTTCACTCTTGAAGCCGACCGCTCCCGTTCCCCCGTCGATCTTCAAGCTGACGTCAACCGCTTTATCCACAAGCGCAATCCCATCAGTTAAAATTCAATCTCATGTTGATTTTGAATGAACCTTGCAATGTTCCATGTTCTTAATCCTTATTGCAACAGTATCAAGCATAAAATATGGGCACCGACACCGCCGACAATGCTAACGAGAGGCATTCGCAAAGCTGTTTGCAGCGCCGCAACGACGCTTATCCCCGATAATAATGGAATGGTGCTGCCGCTCCAGTCCAGCTTGGTACCCTTAAACGCATTGAGGACCAGAATCGCCATAACAACAAAAGGCATGAGCTTCGCCGGATTCTGAACCGACGGGCTTTCAAACAGACGTTTTGGCATGATGAACGGTATCGCTCTCAATGCAAAAGTTATGATGGACATGGCTATGATGGCCAAAATAACATAAAGAGTGTTCATCATTTTTTATTTGCCATGTTTAAGCGGAAATATTCCATAAAAATAGTTAGTAATATCGAAATAAAAATTGCCGATATTAATTGAACACTAGGAATAATATTTATAGATATTATATAAGAAAACAATACAATAATAAGCATAATCGGTCTTTTATTGGCCCGGTATTGTTCAATGGCAAGGACGGTGAATAAGGCTGTAAGGCTGAATTCGAGGCCTGGAATATTGATCTGAGCCGATTTTCCTATTATTGCGCCGATGAACGCTGCGAATGTCCAATAAAAGTGATTTATCGCACAAATTTTGAAGCTGTTTTTTTCAGCATAAGAGACATCCAATCCTGTCAGAAGAGAATAATTTTCATCGGTCAGCGTATAAATACAATATAATTTGGCGCTCAATGACTTTGGAAGCAGTTTCCGAACCGAAATTCCATAGACGATATGTCTCAGATTTACGATCAGGCAGGCCAGGGAAATTTCGGCCAGGGAGGCGTTTGCGGCAAGCAGGCCGATTGCCAAAAACTGGGCCGCGCCGGCAAACAGCAGGAGACTCATCAGCGGCGCCAGCCACCAATCGGCCCCTTGTTGCGTGAACAGGAATCCAAACACGATCCCAAGCGGGGTGTATCCCATGAAAACCGGCAGTGTGGCAAGCAACAGCGTCTTGATTTCGCGAATGGCGGATTGCCGGCTTTGCCTCAGACGTCGCATCTTCATATGGGGTTGGCCCGTTTGCGCAGAGAGCCTTTTCCGCGTGGCGAGTCGCCGGCCTCGTGAAGGTCCATATCCGCCAATTCCAAAGGGTTTCTGGAAATTTCAGCGTGTTCGACTGTCGGCCCTTCCTGCGCCGGGGAGCGCGACAGAATGGCAAAGACATGCTCCAACATAGTGTCCAGTCCCCATAATTCACGATCGGCCAATTTAAATTTATCACCCTCGTCGATTGCCCTTTGGCGTTCGTAAATGGCGATGGGCCAAGCAAAGCCCGACATACCCAGCAAGCCGGCAAAATGATGCTAATCATGCGCCGGCATGTCGCCGATCATGACAGCGTAGCGGCCGGGAAAATGAAGAAAAAACAGGCGGAAGATATAAACCGGCCAAGAGACGCATATTGCCTTCAAACTTTTCCGGTGATTCGGAATGGGATCGCCGAAGAAACGCCCCCAGCATCGTTGCGCATGAGCGGAAATGTCTTTCGGCATTCGTTCGGAGGCAAGCCATGCGTGCTCGGTGATGAACTGCGTGACGGCGCTCATCTGGTAAAACAGGGTTAGCGGGAGCCAAATCGTCAGAACCACGACCCAAACCGGTAGTATGGCAAAACAGCCACACAATACTCCCAGCCAAGCCGCCGCAACAATGCGCCACGGAACCGACTCTCTGGTCACAAAGTTGGATTTGATACGATTCCAAAGAAAGAAAACATGAAACCGAGGTGAGACCATAAGTTGAAGATAACGCCGAAAAAGCCGCCGTCGATCGATTCCGGGGCGAATGCCGAACCGATAAAGCAAGGCCGCATCGGGATCCTTTATGGTCGTAAATATTTTACGGGCGTGGTGAGCCTTATGATCTGAACGATACTCTTCGCCATTCTGGCAGAAGGCTATGGTTGTCGCCAAATTCAGGTAAAATTCGTTTTTCTTGGCTCCACCGCGAATAAACGTCTTATGCGAGGCGTGATGGCCAAACTGAACCTGGAAGATTCTGAAGAGCCCGGTTTGCCCGACGGCGCCGACATATCCCGCCATGATTGCCGCGGTTATGCCCAACTCTCCCCCAAGCATGGTCGCAAAGGGGATCAAGATCAGAAATCCCGCACTCAGCCAGAATCGCCATCTGGAGCTTAATCGAACGAGCGGCTTCTGCCCAGCGAGAAGCTTGCCTGTAAAACAGGTAATCAACACGTTCGCGAACGAATTTTCCGTCCTATAGCTTTCGCGGATCCTCGTGCGATATAAGCCCGTTTCCAACCTGCCGGAGCAATAGATGGTGCCAATCTGCGCTATTGCTATTCTCCCACTATAAAAACCACCATTATAGGCTAGCCGGTCTCTTGCGGTTTGTCAAGTCGCTTGACGCTGTTCGACGAGTTGTCCGGCGCATAAATCATGGGGGGCAAGCATTGACCGGCAATTCCGGCTTGACCTGCAATACCGATTCGTCCATAGTGCGTCTCATGTTGGTTTGCGCGCATCTATCCTCTCGCTTCGGCTGTGGAACCGTCATTATAAGCCGCGGATTTTTAGGCGCGCTTGCGCGATTGTCTCTCATATCTCGTCAATCGAACCGATGAAGACACCATTCCAGCCCGTGCCGGAGAGAGGGTCGATCCATGACGCTGATGCTCTATAACACGCTGACGAAACGCAAGGAGCAGTTTCACCCCATCGACCCCGCCGATATACGGGTCTATGTTTGCGGGCCGACCGTCTATGATCTTGCCCATGTCGGCAATGCCCGCCCCATTATTGTGTTCGACATGCTTATCCGTCTTTTGCACCATCTTTATGGCGCGGAACATGTCACCTATGTGCGCAATATTACCGATATTGATGACAAGATCAATGCGCGGGCCGCAAAAGAGGGCATTTCGATTCACGTCCTGACCGAATGCACGACGCACCGTTTTCACGAGGACATGGATAGGCTTTCCTGCCTGAAGCCGACGCATGAGCCGCGCGCGACCGCCTTTATCGAACCGATGAAGAAGATTGTTGAACGGCTCGTCGAACGCGGCCATGCCTATGTGGCGGAAGACCATGTCCTGTTCGATGTCGCCTCCGACCAACATTATGGCATGCTCTCGCGCCGTTCTCCCGATGAAATGAAAGCCGGCGCGCGCGTCGAGATTGCGCCCTATAAGCGCGGCCCGCTGGATTTCGTGTTATGGAAACCGTCGCGGGACGGTGAGCCGTCCTGGCCGTCGCCTTGCGCGATTGCGGTGAACGGACGTCCGGGCTGGCATTTGGAATGTTCGGCCATGGCATGGACCTATCTTGGCGAACGGTTCGACATTCATGGCGCCGGTCTCGATCTTCAGTTTCCCCATCATGAGAATGAGCGCGCGCAATCCTGCTGCGCCTTTGGCACCGAGCGCATGGCGAATCTCTGGATGCATAATGGTCTGGTGACGGTTGGGGGTAAAAAGATGGCGAAATCCTCCGGCAATTTCGTGACGATCAGAGAGTTTTTGCAAGACTGGCCCGGCGAGGTGCTGCGCCTGACCATGCTCAAGACTCACTATCGCCAGCCTTTGGACTGGACATTGAAAGGCTTACAAGAGTCACACAGAATATTACGGAAATGGCGGGCGGTTGCGGAGCGAACCGAATCGGCTGCTTGCGTTTCCGATACAGTGATCGAGGCGTTGAGCGACGATCTCAATACGCCGAAGGCTATTTTCGCGCTGCATGCGCTTTATGACGCCGAAGACTGTTCGGGATTGCGCGGTGGCCTACAGTTCCTCGGCTTGTCGGGTCAGTCCACGCCGATGGCGCGCGGCCTGCCGACCGATATCAATGCACTGATTGCGCAACGCGCCGCCGCGCGGGCGCGCAAGGATTTCGCTTCCGCGGACACGATCCGCGCTACCCTGGCCGAAAGGGGAATTCTTCTCAAGGACACGGCGGAGGGCACGGTATGGCAACTGGCGGAATAAAATGGCGAACAACGCTTCGCATGTGACAATGTTCAACGGCGGAAAGGTTGATTCGTCGGTGACGGCTCGCCAGCAGCAAATATCGCATAGGGAAACCGTCCTTGCCTGGTTGGGAGCGCGCGCCATTGTACTGGTTGGGTTGATGGGGGCCGGTAAAACCACGACCGGGCGCTGTCTTGCGCGGCATTTCGGCCTGCCTTTCGTTGATGCCGATGCTGAAATTGAACGGGCCGCGAACAAGACTACCCTTGAGATTTTCGCCGATCATGGCGAAGCCGGTTTTCGCATCCGCGAGCGCAGGGTCATCGCCCGCTTGTTGCGGGCGGCAGGCCCACGGATTCTAGCAACCGGGGGCGGGGCTTATATCGATCCGCAAACTCGGGCGGTTATGGCGAGAAATGGCGTGTCCGTCTGGTTGCGCGCCGGGCTGCCGGTTTTAGCGCAGCGCGTGCGCTGCCAGCGCGCCGATCGGCCATTGCTTGATGTGGCGGACCCCGAAGCGGTCATGAGGCGCCTGATCAAGGAGCGCCACCCGTTTTATGACCGAGCCGACATCGTGATCGATAGCGGTTTGGTACCCAAGGGCAAAGTCGTGCATGACATCGTGCAAGCTCTTGCCGCCAAAGCGCGTTTGGACCAACCTCGCGCAAGGGGGCTTGAAGTCTCATGATCGCGGTTGCCGATATCAGCGATGCCGCCGGTCAAGACGATTCATGCCGCCGGGTTACGGTCGGCCTTGGCGATCGCTGTTACGATATTCATATCGGCTCCGGCCTTCTTGGCCGCGCCGGTTCCTTGATCGTCCCCCATCTCAAACGTCCGGTGACGGTGATCGTGACCGATGAAACCGTTGCCGCTTTGTATCTTGAGTCGCTTCGCCGGTCATTGCAGGCGGAAGGAGTCGCGACGACCACCATCCTTGTGCCCGAAGGCGAAGCGAACAAGAGTTTCAAACGTCTTGAAGACTTGTGCGGACGTCTGCTTGAAGTCGGTATCGAACGCCACGATTGTATCATCGCACTTGGCGGTGGAGTCATTGGCGATCTCGCCGGTTTCGCCGCCGCGATTTTGCATCGTGGCATCGGTGTCATCCAGATTCCGACCACGCTTATGGCGCAGGTCGATTCCTCCATCGGTGGCAAGACCAGCATCAACACCGCCTTCGGCAAAAATCTGGTTGGGGCCTTCCATCAGCCGGTTGTGGTGCTGGTGGATCCGGACCTTTTGGGAACCCTTTCCGAGCGTGATTTTCGCGCCGGTTATGCGGAAATCGTCAAATATGGTCTTATCGACAATAATGGGTTTTTCGCCTGGCTTGAGGCCAATCGACCGGCGGTTTTTGCCGCGGAACCGACCTTGCTGCATCATATGGTAGAAGTCGCCTGCCAGACCAAGGCGAGGATCGTGGCCGCGGATGAGCGCGAGTCTGGTTCCCGCGCGTTGCTGAATCTCGGCCACACTTTCGCTCACGCGCTGGAGGCGGCGACTTTTTATACTCCGTATTTCACCCATGGCGAGGCGGTCGCGCTCGGCACCGCTCTGGCCTTGCGCTATTCACGGCGCGTCAAAGCCTGTGCGTCTGGGAGGGCAGAGCGGGTCGTTCATCATCTGGCGGCAGCGGGGTTACCGACCAAATTGAAAGATGTACCGGTCGATCTGCCCGATGCGGCGATGCTCGTTCGGCTCATGCGCCGCGACAAAAAGGCGTTGGCCGGGCGGATCGTTCTGATTCTCATGCGCGATATTGGTGATGCCTTTGTCTGTCGCGAGGGTGATGAAAACGATCTTGCAGCCTTCCTTAAAGAGGAGCTTGAACGGGCTTGATGGTGACAGACTTCGTTTTTTCCGGTTCGGTTATTGTATTGCTGATTCTCTCGGCGTTCTTTTCGGGTTCGGAAACCGCGCTGACCGCGACGGCGCGCGCGCGTATGCATGAGCTTGAACGGCGCGGCGATGCCCGCGCAAAGATAGTGGAACGGTTGATCCGTCACCGTGAACGCCTGCTTGGCGCGCTTTTGCTCGGCAACAATCTGGTCAATACTCTGGCCTCGGCGATGGCAGCACAGATATTCATTACCCTGTTCGGTCCCATCGGGGTTGCCTATGCAACGATTGTCATGACGGCTCTAATCTTAATTTTTTCGGAGCTTCTGCCCAAGACCTATGCGATTGTCAGCCCTGATCGCGTCGCTTTGGCCGTGGCGCGGCCGGTGCGCTGGTTTGTGGCGTTGTTTGCGCCCGTGGCTGGGGCGATCGTGTTCCTTGTCAGGCGGATGTTGGGTTTTGTCGGCGTCGATGTCGCCGGGGCGCGGGGGCTGTTGTCAGCGCATGAGGAAATTCGCGGCGCCATTGATCTCCATCATCGCGAGGGGGCGGTGGTGAAGAAGACGCGCGACATGCTGGGGGGAATTCTCGATTTGCGCGAGCTGGAGGTTTCCGATGTCATGATTCATCGCACTAGAATACACAGCGTCGATGTTGCGCGTCCGGCCGGCGAAATCATCGACTCCATTCTGGCGAGCAGCCATAGCCGTATTCCCGTGTGGAAAGATAATGTGGACAATATCACCGGCATTTTACACTCCAGGGACATATTGTCGGCATTTCAGGCCCATCACGGCCAGGTCGATCGCATCGAGATCGAACCTTTGTGCCGTCAGCCCTGGTTTGTTCCCGATACCACAAGCGTTACCGATCAGCTCAACGCGTTTCTGCGTCGCAAATCGCATTTTGCTCTGGTGGTCGATGAATATGGCGAGGTGATGGGGTTGGTCACGCTGGAGGACATATTGGAAGAAATCGTCGGCGACATTTCCGACGAGCATGACATTGTCGCCAGCGGCATTCGCCCCGAATCGGGCGGGGGTTGCCTGGTCGACGGCGCGGTTTCGATCAGGGACCTCAATCGCTCGATGGACTGGAATCTGCCCGATGAGGAAGCGACGACCATCGCTGGCCTGGTTATTCACGAATCGCAGATGATTCCCGATGTCGGCCAGGTTTTTACCTTCCATGGGTTCCGCTTCGAGATCGTGCGCAAACGCCGCAATCAGATTACCGCCTTGCGCATCGCCCCAGCTTGAAAATTGTTTTGCTTGTTTTTTAAAACTGTGCGAAGTCTAAATTGTTTGGCTATAATTGTGCTATCTGGAAAGAAGGTAACTGGCTTATGAGCATGAAAAAAAGTTTGGCAAGCTGTGCGTTTGCCATCGGTGCGTTGGGTTTTTCGCTTTCCGCTTATGCCGGGCAGGAAGGCTTGTACATGGAGGGACTTTTTGGTGGGACATTTGCGGCTGATACCAAAATTCAGGGCGATAATTTTACGTACAAAAACAAATTCGACACCGGTTATGCGTTTGGTGGCGCCGCGGGGTATGATTTCGGCAACGGTTTGCGCATTGAAGGAGAGGTTTCATACCGCAATGTGAGCATCGACAAATTCTTATCCATGAGTGGTAAGGATTCAATAGAAGAACTCGTCAATCAGCATGCCGCTGAAGCCAAGGCCGCCGGCTATAAGACCGGCGATAAATCCTTGTCCTTATCCCCCTTTTCAGCTGATGGGAGTTTTTCCGCACTCAGCGGTATGGTGAATGCAGCATACGGTTTTGACGCCTTCTATGGTCTCAAGCCCTATGTGATGGCCGGGGCCGGGCTTGCTGGTGTTTCGATCAATGATGCAAAACTGGCCGGTGACAAGTTCGCCGATGACCATGATGTCGTCTTTGCCTATCAGGCTGGCCTTGGTGTTGCTTATGATCTGACGGATGTGGCCACTATTGACTTGGGCTACTATTATTTTGCCACCGCCAAGCCCTCTATGAAAAACATAGATGGCGACAAGTTCGATTCCGAATTCCACACCCATAATGTTGTATTGGGTCTGCGTTTCAGATTTTGAGCTTCGGACTCTTTCACTCTCACTAACCCTGACGGAACCGCTTGATCTTAAGCCGTCCGGCAGGGTTTTGCAAGCCCTCGTCAGATGTTGCCCTTACCCCGCAAACTTGATCACCCAGTCGAACGCCCGGTCCGGCAGCAGCCGGCGTAGCAGTAAAACCGGAGTGGCCATATAGCCCCCGTGATAACGGGCTTTAGGCCTGGGCGCGGTGATGGCCTTCAACACAAGATCGGCAATCACCGAGGGATCGGACATCCTGCTGGCGTCAAGCATATTGGTCATTCTGTCGGCCATTTTTTTTGCCGCCTCGGCGTAGGGGCCAGAGCCGGACGTCTTCGACAAAAGCCCGATTGCAATGTCGCCAAAATGGGTTTTGATGGCGCCCGGCTCGATGATGACGACGTCGATACCGAAGGGCTCGGTCTCGAGTCTTAAAGCATCGGACCAGCTCTCAAGCGCATGTTTACTCGCGTGATACCAACCGCCGAAGGGCACGGACATCTTGCCGGCGATCGAACTGATATTGACGATTTTGCCGAATCCATGGCCGCGCATTTTCGGCAAAACCAGTTTGGTCAACCTTGCGAGGCCGAAAAGATTGACCTCGAACTGCCGGCGGGCTTCTTCCAGCTCGACATCCTCGATCGCGCCGTAAGACCCGTAACCGGCATTGTTGACCAGAATATCGACGCTACCCTCGCGCCCGATGATGGTATCGATACAATTATGGCATGATTCATCTTGCGTGATATCGAGGGCAATGACGTGAATGCCTTTTTCCTCAAGCTCCTTCATGCGATCGACCGTTCGCGCGGCGCCATAGACCGTATAGCCGTTTTGTTTAAGCAAAATCGCGGTGGCCTCGCCAATACCCGAAGACGCTCCGGTGACAAGGGCGGTTTTGGGAGAGGGTTCTTCTGCCATATCAGTTCTCCTGTGTCTCAACGTTACGATAAACGGTCAATTTTCACCATTCAAACGCTTCTGGTCGCGCCGCCATCGCAGCGTATCAGAGTGCCGGTGACATAGCTTGCCGGACCGCTTGCCATAAAGGCGGCAAGGCTTGCAAGTTCGTCCACCCGGCCATAGCGACCCATCGGGATCGCCGCTTGCGTGGCGGAGCGGACCTCGTCGATGCTTTTGCCCTGATGTTCGGCGCGTGCGGCATCGAGTCGGTCAACGCGCCGGGTGTGGATGCGTCCTGGAAGCAACATATTGACCGTGACATTGTCGGGCGCAACCTCCGTGGCCAAAGTCTTGCTCCAGCCGACGAGGGCCGAACGCAGCGTATTGGACATCGCCAGATACGCAACCGGTTCAACGACTGTGCGTGATGCAATGGTGAGAATACGGCCCCACTTACGCTTGCGCATGCCAGGCACGATTAGGCCGGTGATTTCCATGATGCGCAACACCATAATGTCGAACCAGCCACGCCATTGCTCCGCTGTCGGCTCTAGGATACCTCCGTGCGGTGGGCCACCCGAATTGTTCACCAGAATATCGACAGTGCCGAGTTTTTCCCCGGCGGCGGCGTAAAGCCGAGGCGCGCTATCGCGATCGGCAAGGTCGCATTGCACATAACAGGCCGTCCCCGGTCCCGATTCGGTCATTTCTTCGGCGGCGGCGGCCAGTCTCTCAGGCGTCCGCCCGCAGATCAGAACCCGCGCCCCTTCGGCGACCAGCGCGACAGCGACACCGCGCCCCAGCCCCCGGCTGGAGGCGAGAACGAGCGCATTTTTCCCCGTCAGTCCAAGGTCCATCGATTGCTCTCTCACCTTATTGGTATCAACAATACCGATCTAATGAATACTCTAAGCTATGTATGAAGACCGCGCAACCCGATTCCTAATATTATGGGGAATCGGCGGCGCGATCCATTGACCGGGGGCATCGTCCGCATCGGGGATTTACAGACTATTGCCGTTGAGTCTATTTTCATGCTTCACTCTTCAGGCATTTCCCGCCATTCATGCCTTATACGGGGGATTTTCCGGACCATGCATTCTGAAATACAATCCATTGTCGATGACATCAAGCGATCCTTGGGGTTGCTGAGGAGGCATCTTTGACTGGGATTGCGCGCTTGAACGCCTTGAGCGGTTGAATGCCCGCGCCGAAAACCCCGAATTATGGAATGATCCCCAATCAGCCCGCGCCCTGATGCATGAACGCCAACAGCTCGATGACCGGATCGGGATGTGTCTGGCGATCGAACGGTCCCTGCACGACAATGTGGAATTGATCGCCCTTGGCGAGGCCGAGGGCGAGGACGCTGTCGTCGATGACGCTCGGGCGGCCCTGGAAGCATTGCGCGGTGAAGCCGCTAAACGCGAATTGGAAATTCTTTTGTCGGGAGAGGCTGACGCCAATGATGCTTATGTGGAAATTCACGCCGGCGCCGGCGGCACGGAAAGCCAGGACTGGGCCGAAATGCTCGCGCGTATGTACACGCGCTGGGCTGAATCTAAACGATATAAAGTGGAGGCGATCGAGATTCACTTGGGCGAAGAGGCCGGCAACAAATCGGCGACCCTTCTTGTCAGGGGTCAAAACGCCTATGGCTGGCTCAAGACCGAATCGGGCGTTCATCGTCTTGTGCGCATTTCGCCATTTGATTCCAATGCCAGACGTCATACGTCCTTTGCCTCGGTGTGGGTCTATCCGGTGATCGACGATTCGATCGAGATCGAGATTGCCGATAAGGATGTGCGCATCGATACCTATCGCGCTTCCGGCGCCGGCGGCCAGCACGTCAACACCACCGACAGCGCGGTCCGCATCACCCATCTCCCGACCGGAATCGTCGTACAGTGCCAGAATGAGCGTTCCCAGCACAAGAATCGCGCCACGGCCTGGTCGATGCTGCGCGCTCGCCTCTATGAGCGCGAACTCCAGCGACGTGAGGCGGACGCCATGGCGAAGGCGGCGCAAAAAACCGAGATTGGCTGGGGCCACCAGATCCGTTCTTACGTATTGCAACCCTACCAATTGGTCAAGGATCTGCGCACCAGCGTTGAGAAAACCAACCCTCAAGCCGTGCTCCAGGGCGATATTGACGCTTTCATTGAAGCCGCGCTCGTCCAGCGCGTCCATGGCGGTGAAACCTAGAGCGTCGTTTGATCCGATTGAATCAAACCGGCGCTCTTAAAGTCCTTATTTTGCCGCATAATCTTGGCCTGGCCTCGCTTGCGCTTGGCAAGCTCGGATTATGTTCTATCGGTCCAGGTTCCGCGCTCAGGACAAACCCGGTTGGAGCCGGGGCGGGCAAAATGCATTGATATCGGATGCAAGAGTGTCCGTGTCGGGCGATTCCCTTTATGCTGAATCCAGTGGAGTTGAATCGATTCCGATACCCGCACTCTGGATCGGGGGATTGATCCCGCGGTTGATCACGGTTGGAGTGA
>JBAJNN010000009.1:57500-67767 GCA_036881905.1 Hyphomicrobiales bacterium
GATATTGTGAAGAAGGGGTTTACCTGGAAACGTGTCTGTTTGGCACGTTTTTTTCTGGTCTTTGACGGGCGCATTGTCCGCAATATCACTCAGACTGGCGGGGTCATCCGCTATCGGGTAAACCTTTTGAAAATCATGAACTGACCGTAACTCTTTTGCCCTTGAACATCTTTTAAGCCTTATCATCACAGTTTTTGAATGTGATGGCAGGGCTGTTGTGGTGGGCATTGGTAATGAGAGTGATCAAGTGTCTTTAAGAGCATTTGGTGGATGCCTTGGTGGTAAGAGGCGATGAAGGACGTGGTACGCTGCGATAAGCCACGGGAAGCCGCGAACAGGCTTTGATCCGTGGATTTCCGAATGGGGAAACCCACCGCTTCGGCGGTATCGTCATCTCAATACATAGGATGGCGAGGCAAACCCGGAGAACTGAAACATCTCAGTATCCGGAGGAAAGGACATCAACCGAGACTCCGTTAGTAGTGGCGAGCGAACGCGGACCAGGCCAGTGCTGCCTTGCGTTTTTCAACTGGAACTGTCTGGAAAGGCGGACCATAGAGGGTGATAGTCCCGTACAGGTCAAAAATTCGCGCAGACTTGAGTAGGGCGGGGCACGTGAAACCCTGTCTGAATATGGGGGGACCACCCTCCAAGCCTAAGTACTCCTTACCGACCGATAGTGAACAAGTACCGTGAGGGAAAGGCGAAAAGAACCCCGACGAGGGGAGTGAAAAAGATCCTGAAACCGAATGCTTACAAACAGTGGGAGCCTGAAATGGTGACCACGTACCTTTTGTATAATGGGTCAGCGAGTTAGTGTGACGAGCAAGCTTAAGCGGTTACGTGTAGGCGCAGTGAAAGCGAGTCTTAAACAGGGCGTTTTAAGTTCGTCGGACTAGACCCGAAACCGGGTGATCTAGCCATGGGCAGGCTGAAGATGCGGTAACACGCATTGGAGGGCCGAACCCACCGATGTTGAAATATCGGGGGATGACCTGTGGCTAGGGGTGAAAGGCCAATCAAACCCGGAAATAGCTGGTTCTCCGCGAAAGCTATTTAGGTAGCGCGTCGTGTGAATACTCTCGGGGGTAGAGCACTGGATAGGCTAGGGGGCCCCAACGGCTTACCAAACCTAACCAAACTCCGAATACCGAGAAGTACTGCGCGGCAGACAGACTGTGGGTGCTAAGGTCCATGGTCGAAAGGGAAACAGCCCTGACCGCCAGCTAAGGTCCCTAAGTCATGGCTAAGTGGGAAAGGATGTGAAAACCCCAAAACAACCAGGAGGTTGGCTTAGAAGCAGCCATCCTTTAAAGAAAGCGTAACAGCTCACTGGTCTAGTCAAGGGTTCTTGCGCCGAAAATGTAACGGGGCTCAAGCCATGCACCGAAGCTGCGGGCGCGTATGTCAATACGCGCGGTAGCGGAGCGTTCCGTAGGCCGCTGAAGGGTAATCCCGCGAGGGTGCCTGGAGGTATCGGAAGCGCGAATGCTGACATGAGTAACGATAAAGAGAGTGAAAGACTCTCTCGCCGAAAGTCCAAGGGTTCCTGCGTAAAGTTAATCTGCGCAGGGTTAGCCGGCCCCTAAGGCGAGGCCGAAAGGCGTAGTCGATGGGAACCAGGTCAATAGTCCTGGGCCAGCGGGTAGTGACGAATTCCGTATATTGTCAAGTCTTATTGGATTGGTTTGGCAGTGAAGGAGTTCCAGGAAACAGCTCCCGCGTTAAGACCGTACCCCAAACCGACACAGGTGGACTGGTAGAGCATACCAAGGCGCTTGAGAGAACGGTGCTGAAGGAACTCGGCAAATTGCCTCCGTAACTTCGGGAGAAGGAGGCCCCATATCCGGGCAACCGGATATGGGGGGCACAGACCAGGGGGTGGCGACTGTTTATCAAAAACACAGGGCTCTGCGAAGTCGCAAGACGACGTATAGGGCCTGACGCCTGCCCGGTGCCGGAAGGTTAAGAGGCGGAGTGCAAGCTCCAAATCGAAGCCCCGGTAAACGGCGGCCGTAACTATAACGGTCCTAAGGTAGCGAAATTCCTTGTCGGGTAAGTTCCGACCCGCACGAATGGCGTAACGACTTCCCCGCTGTCTCCAGCACCGACTCAGTGAAATTGAATTCCCCGTGAAGATGCGGGGTTCCTGCGGTCAGACGAGAAGACCCCGTGCACCTTTACTACAGCTTTGCACTGGCATTTGTGATGACATGTGTAGCATAGGTGGGAGGCTTTGAAGCAGAAGCGTCAGTTTTTGTGGAGCCGCCATTGAAATACCACCCTTGTTGCCATGAATGTCTAACCGCGGCCCGTTATCCGGGTCCGGGACAGTGCATGGTGGGTAGTTTGACTGGGGCGGTCGCCTCCCAAAGAGTAACGGAGGCGCGCGAAGGTAGGCTCAGGCTGGTCGGAAATCAGCCGCTGAGTGCAATGGCATAAGCCTGCCTGACTGCGAGATCGACGGATCGAGCAGAGTCGAAAGACGGTCATAGTGATCCGGTGGTCCCGTGTGGAAGGGCCATCGCTCAACGGATAAAAGGTACGCCGGGGATAACAGGCTGATGACCCCCAAGAGTTCATATCGACGGGGTTGTTTGGCACCTCGATGTCGACTCATCACATCCTGGGGCTGGAGCAGGTCCCAAGGGTACGGCTGTTCGCCGTTTAAAGTGGTACGTGAGTTGGGTTCAGAACGTCGTGAGACAGTTCGGTTTCTATCTGCCGTGGGTGTCGGAAACTTGAGAGGACCTGTCCCTAGTACGAGAGGACCGGGATGGACACACCTCTGGTGGACCTGTTGTCGCGCCAGCGGCACAGCAGGGTAGCTATGTGTGGACGGGATAACCGCTGAAAGCATCTAAGCGGGAAGCCTCCCTCAAAACCAGGTTTCCCTTGAGAGTCGTGGTAGACCACCACGTTGATAGGCCGGATGTGTAAGTGCAGTAATGCATGTAGCTTACCGGTACTAATCGCTCGATAGGCTTGATCACTCTCATTTCCTGTGCTCTTTAAGAGTTCAAATGGGATGTTACGGTTATCATGTTGTAAGTTGGTTCATGATAGATTTGTCCTTTGCTGGCCCGGTGGTTATAGCGAGGTGGTCAAACCCGATCCCATCCCGAACTCGGTCGTTAAACGCCTCAGCGCTGATGGTACTTCGTCTTAAGACGCGGAAGAGTAAGTCGCTGCCGGGCTTGCCAAGGGTAGAGTTATATTTTTTAAGATTTTCAAATGGCTTAGCCTTTTTATTCACAACATTTTTGATAATCGGCGCCAGCGCATTATTTTCTCGAATATGCCGAAAATGCACCGGCGATGGTTTCTTTGAAAACTTGGGTAAAACGGGCGGAAGGCAAGTCCTCTGTTACCATTTTAGGTGTGCTTGAACGCATGATCGGCGCTTTCTGCGCGGGGAACCGGTCCGGGGACGATCTTCCGACCAGTTTTGCGGCTTGCCCGGATCGGAAGGTTTGACCTCCGCCGTATCCTTGGCAAGTTTTCGGATGGATCGATCAAGGGTTTCCTCCGCCTTCGCCGCCTCTGTGGTCACTTTGGCCATCCCTTCACGCGCCGTGGCCGGTTTTTTCATTTTAGTGGCAACTCCATTTGACGCTCCGCGATTTGGCCTTGGGTCTAGATGCGGATAGTTTCTTTGCCTGTCATTGAAGTTGCCCATTCTCCGTTGAAATATCTAAAATCACTTGGCTGTCTTGAAAAGATCAGGCTATTCATGCAGCATATCATACCGATTGGCATGATATTCTGTTAAGCCTTGCCAGATATGCAGTTGTCGGGAGCGTTCAGGAAAAGAACACGCCCGGAAATGAAGAGAAGCCCGTTATCTTGAATGGAAACAGTTGTTTTTGATACCCACGCTTACGTAAATCGTCTCGTCGTGGCGGGCATGCCGGAGACCCCGGGCTTGAGGTCATTGCCGATGGGCTTTGCTGCCTGATCGATGACACGCTCGCCACCAAACGTGATTTGAAAGAGCTTGAGGTTGCGCTCAAACGCGACATGAAGGAGATGGAAAGCCGGATCGCCGTCAACATTCTCAAATGGATGTTCACCGCGTTATTGGGCCAAACCGCCGTTATCGTCGGGTTAGTAAAGTTGTTTGACTTCCACTGACGGCGCATTGCTTCCTCTCACAATCTGGTTATAATGGTCGGTGCTTTCCGCGTCGGGTCATAGACCGCCTGAAACGGCGCTTCGAAGATTGCGTCGGCGTTCTGCCCACCCTTATTGACCCGACCATCACTGGAAATTGCCTTTGGTACGCCAGATCGTAGATACCGGAAACACTGAAGTCATAATTACTCAACAGGAAAAATATCAATCATGCGTTGTGATCGACGTGCTCTCAGAGGGACTATCCACACCCTGAATCTGAATTCGTCCTTACTGCGCGATAATTTGCTGGGCGATCCGGTTTGTCGGGATGTGCCGGTTTACCTGCCGGCGGGCCATGATGGCGAGGGCTTGCCGTTGCTGGTTGATTTGGTCGGTTTTACCGGCGCCGGTCCGGCGCATCTCAACTGGAGGGGGTTTGGTGAGAACCTGCCTGAACGTCTCGACCGGTTGATTGCCACGGGCTCGCTGTCACCGGTTGTTGTCGCGTTTCCCGATTGTTTCACTCGTCTTGGCGGTAACCAGTATATCAATTCGCTTGCCCTCGGCCCCTGGGAAGATATTCTGATTGAGGAAGTCGTGCCCTTGGTGGAGGAGCGTTTCGGCTGCGGGGGGCCGCAACGGCGCGGCGTATTCGGCAAATCCTCCGGCGGCTACGGGTCGATTGTCCACGCCATGAAGCATGCCGATTTCTGGGCCGCCGCCGCGTGCCATTCCGGCGATATGGCTTTCGATCTATGCTATTTATCTGCCATGCCCTGCACCTTACGCGCTCTGGCAGAGAACGATAACTCCATCAAGACTTTCATCACCAATTTTGAAGCCGGGCCAAAATGGTCGGGTGCCGATCTCAACATCCTGATGTCGCTGGCAATGTGCGCGAGCTATGATCCAGACCCCGGCGCTTTTTGCGGCGTGCGCCTGCCTGTTGATATGAAGACCTGCGAGGTGATCCCCGATCGCTGGGCAAACTGGCTCAAATGGGATCCGCTGGTTATGGTTGAAACCCGAGGGAAGGCGCTGAAGGCCCTCAAGGCACTATGGATCGATTGTGGAATCAGGGATCAATATAACCTGCTCTACGGTACCCGCCGCCTGCATCTTCGGTTGGAGTCCATCGGTGTCGATCACCATTATGAGGAATTCCCCGACAATCATTCCTCCATCGATTACCGTTTTGATAAAAGCCTGCCTGTCCTTGCCAGGGCGTTGGCGTTGGCCTGAGAGATTTATCCCAATCTGAAGAATCGCCGATCCACGATTCTTTTCTCAAAAAAGCATATACCGAATTCAGGTCATCATCGGTTTTCAGTCGGTGGATTACTGGCCTTGGCAAGCGCTGTATTGATCACGCTTTCAAACCGTTCAAGAGGTTGGTTCCCTACCAAAACCTGTCCATTGATGAAAAAAGTCGGTACGCCCTCAATGCCCAGCTTTTTCTCGGCGTGAGTATACACTTTGTTAATCTCGCGCGCCAAAGTCTCGTTCTTCAGACAGGCATTGAAACTCTGTTTCGTCATGCCCGACAACCGGGCGATTTTGAACAGCTCGGTGCGCGGGTCCGCAGTTGCCGCCAACCATACTTGCTGACGTTTGAACATAGTGTCGATCAGGGGGAAATATTTATCCTCAGGAGCGCAGCGGGCAATCATGAAACCCGCCAAAGCCAGATCGTCAAAGGCAAATTCGCGAAAGATCAAACGCATCCTTCCGGTCGTAATGTATTTTCTCTTTAATCCAGGCAGAATTTCAGTATCGAATTCAGCGCATCTGTGGCAGATCAGGGACGCATATTCGATCATGGTTACAGGTGCATTCTTGCTGCCCATGATCATGTCATTCAGCCCACCGGCTCGCGAGAGCTCCGCCATATCAACGCTTTCAGCCGCTATTGCGGTTTGAGGCCCTTTCAACTCCAACCCCGATCTGTCTTTAATGACCGTGTAGGTGATCGCCCCGACAATAACCGCAAGGATAGCGATTATAAGCATTACTTTTCGGTTTCCGGATAACATATGGCTCATCACTATTTTTTAACCCTGGCTAAAAAACTCTTTGTATATATCTCTAGAATTCATGATTTTCGTGCTTTGACGCCCCGGCCCAGCCGGCGCAACGCCTCGCGCAATTGGTTATCCTCAACAATGGAAATCTCATGATCAAGCGCACGTTCTTCTGGTTCCTTAAGCTTCGGTCGGGTCAACCGACCGTTATCCTGACGGCAGGGAAGGCGATCCTGAACAATCCTGATTTCCGTGATGGCAGCATATCCGTAGTAGCTGTTGATGCGCTCCAAGATTTGCAGCGTCTCGTGCTGAACCTGCAATGCACGGCCATCGGCAACACGAATGACCAGCTTGCCGCCGGATTTGTGTCGCCATGCCTTCCGATCGCCTTTTGGGGTGGGCAAACGCGGCCATTGCACCCGCTCCGGCTGGCTGATTTGCGCCAGCTCATCACCGACAATAACCGGCCACTGTGACAGGATCTCGGCATAGGCGAAGCCGTAGCGCTCAAATGTGGTGCGCGTCAATCCCGAAAAATATTGCCAGAGCGATTTAGGCATTATCATGTGCCGATAGTGTCTGTTTCATGTTAGGCTCTCCGGCACCGACCATTGAGTGCATTATCATCTTTCCCGGCGATGGAAACATCATGACGCACAATAACAATATTGGCAAACACGAAACCGACTCGATGGCCAGACACCTTTTGACCTGGTACGATCGTCACCGCCGCGATTTGCCATGGCGCGCACGTTCAGGCGAATATAAAGACCCTTACCGCGTGTGGCTCAGCGAAATCATGCTTCAGCAAACCACGGTCGCCACCGTGCGTGACCATTTCATACGGTTTGTAGCCCGCTGGCCGAGGGTGGAAGCCTTGGCGCAGGCATCGCTTGACGAGGTTTTACGCCAATGGGCCGGCCTTGGCTACTATGCACGCGCCCGCAATCTGCATAAATGCGCGCTGATCATAGTGAAAAAGTATAATGGATGCTTTCCGCGAACTGAAGAGGCGCTCAAATCGCTTCCCGGCATCGGTGTTTACACTGCGGCGGCGATTGCCGCCATTGCCTTCGATCAACCGACAGCGGCTGTCGATGGCAATGTGGAACGGATCATGGCGCGATTATTTGCCGTTGACATCCCGTTGCCGGATGCAAGGCCGGTCTTGCGGGCACATGCCGAAATGCTGGTGGTAAACCATCGGCCGGGCGATTTCGCCCAGGCGATGATGGATCTTGGTGCAACGGTCTGTACGCCCAAAAAGGCTCATTGCCTCATTTGCCCATGGTCGGAGCATTGTCTCGGCAGAAGACGCGGTATTGCCTGCGAGCTTCCGCGCAAACGGCGCAAAGCGGTGCGGCCGACGCGCTCAGGGGTGGCATTCTGGATCGAGCGTGCCGATGGCAGTGTGCTCTTGCGTAGACGCCCCGAGAACGGGTTGCTTGGCGGCATGCTAGAAGTGCCGTCAACACCTTGGACAACCGGCGAGCCGACCCACACACAAGGCATGGATGATCCGGCCGCGTCAGCTCCCTGCGATGCGAATTGGCAGGCCATACCGGGACAGGTGGAACATACATTCACGCATTTCCACCTCATTCTTGAAGTCTGGCGATCACGTAACTTGAACGACAATATGCGGATCCTCGGCGACGACTATCGCTGGGTCGCGCGCGATGCTCTCGACGGCGAGGCTCTGCCAAGTGTCATGCGCAAGATCGTTTGCCATGTGGACATGGCGGCAAACAATCGACAGGAGGCATTGAAACCCGCAAGCGACATGAATCACTATGTTCGTTTCCACCAAGTATAGCTGCCCGAATCTCTCTCTAATTCTGGCTACGGCCTCGTGACTTTCGATCTTTTCTTGAAACTTTGGAGTCAATCCGAATGTCTAGTTGGTCATTTGGGGGCTGCGCGACAGGGAAGGAAAGTTTGCCACATTAAAATTTTTTGGCGACACTCTACAAAATTAATTGACAAAGTTTTTACCCTGACCTGAAATAATATCAGACCGGCGGGTAAAAGATGATTTGCTCAGAAAAGCGATTCTCCCGAAAAAAGCATGTGGCTAGGGTGCCCCGCAATTGGGCTGCAATCGTCCATCGGCTTTCCGGAGGCAAGAGAAATTGGTTTGTGAATCGCCATTCTCGCTTGAAAACGTAAACCCGCTAGCTCCAACCTTTGGCTTAGAGTTTTGCGGTAAGCAGCTTTGCACAATAGTAGAACAAAACTTACAGGATTTATAATCAGCCTTAATTAGAAATAAGTTACTAATTTTTAGGGAGCAGGATACGTTTCCACAGCAATTGATGTTTATTTCAAAGCGCTTGGGTCAAGTTCAGCGTTACCCGTTTTCCAGCGGCATAAAAGGGTATCCGGAGATCGTGGAAATACGAAAGGAACCCGAACAAGATGAAGTGTTTAGCGGCTTTTGGCATATTGATTTCACTTACCTTGATACGCCGCCTGATTTTACCTTACTGGCGGCAAAGAAAGTACCCGCAGTTGGAGGGGATACTGTATTTTCGGATAGCCAGAACGCTTTTTCCACATTATCCGAGGGTATGCAGAAATTTTATTATCTCAAAAAGCGGTGTTTGTTTCAAATAAATTTGCTGAATCAACACAAAGGAAGCGTTATTTGTCTAATTCCAACAATACGGATGTAGAAAAAGAAGCTCTATGTACAAATCATCAAGCAATAAAAATCCATCAGGAAACTTCTATACCCTCGATTTATATCAACCATGAGCACACAAGCCGCTTCTGCTCCATGACAACGGAAGAGAATGCCCCCATACTTGATTACGTGTTTAAACATATCGCCAAGGATGAATTTACAGCTCGGGTGAGATGGAAAAGTGGGATCATAATCATTTGGGATAATCGCGGTCTTCAACATCATGCGATCAATAATTATCCAAATATTAAACGAATTATGCATCGTGTTACAATATAATCCTACAAAAACATTTTATAGATGGAAAAATTTATGTTATAAAATTTAACATCTCTAACAAACTTTATTTTAATTAAAATTTTTATATTGGCCGTTATGGCAGGTATTGTCGATGCTATCGGCGAAGGAGGAGGGTTGATTACGGTGCCCAGCCTGTTACTGGTTGGCGTCCCGCCCTTGACCGCATTGGGAACAAACAGATTACAAGCTGTAATCGGAGAACTGACTTCTTTTCTAACTTATGTTTGCTATAAAGAAATTCGCTCAGAGCGAATTTTTTTGGTATATTATCGACAGTTATCGGATCAATTCTGGGTTCATATGTGGTAAGTTTGTTTACCACGGGATTTTTAAGACTGTTGCTGCCATTTCTGATGCTTTCGATCGCTCTTTATTCCATCTTTTCCAAGAGACTTAAAAATACGATTGTACAAAAACCAAAAATCACTCCCTTGCTCTTTATGGTTATGATGGGGCTGATGATAGGTTTCTATAATGGTTTTTTGGGGCCAGGCACAGGAGCGATATGGATGATGGCGTTCATCATACTGATGGGATATACTATAAAACAAGCCAGCATTGCGACTAAACCATTAAATCTTGTGGGGAATCTTATTTCAATGTTTTTTTCATTATTATTGGAAATGTTAACTACTATGTCGCTGTTTCTATGGGATTGGGGCAGATTTTCGGTGCCATAATTGGAAGTAAAATTGTTGTTAGAAACGGTGATAAAGTGGTTCGTCCAGTTTTTATTTTAGTTACGATATTATTAACACTAAAACTTTTATCTGAGCAGTTCGGATATTAGATGATGTCGTCAAGGGATAGCAAACCATAGGGATATAACTCTTATCTGGGTTGCGACAAGGAATGAGGCGGCGTGACCGGCGATTGAAGCGGTTTTGGATCGTGGTCGAAGAATCATACTCTCGGGGGACAGTCGCGCCACCGGCCAAGTGGTCTTCACAATATGGATGATCCGCGAAATGACGCGCCGGTGATCGACATGGCGTGCGCCGGGCTAGTTGTGGAGCCTCAATAGGTTGTCCTTGTTTAGGCCGAGGCGACTGATTGGGGTTTGATCTTTTATTGCACCGTGTGGTCGATGCCAATTGTAGAGGGGGATCCACACGGGCAGGTCTGCGGCGCGCTGATCTGA
>JBAJNN010000010.1:0-67656 GCA_036881905.1 Hyphomicrobiales bacterium
ACCTCAGATCAGCGCGCCGCAGACCTGCGCGTGTGGATCCCCCTCTACAATTGGCATCGACCACACGGTGCAATAAAAGATCAAACCCCAATCAGTCGCCTCGGCCTAAACAAGGACAACCTATTGAGGCTCCACAGCTAGGGTATTCGCGGGCGAAGACTACGAATTTTTCGGAACCCTGCTGATTCGCCTGTGCCTTTCTCACATTGCCGAGAGCGGAGAGGCGGGTTGTATCTGAACGGGATTGAACTTCGAGGATTTTCCCGCGGAGACGATATCCCGCTTTTTTGCCGGCTCGAGACCATTGCCGATGCCAGTGCGCCAGCCTGGAGATTCGAAGCTCATCTAGTCCCTATGGCAAGTGCCGAAGAAAATCATCGACGGTTGTTTTCCAAAATATTCATACGACAACGACCAGGAACGTTACCCTGGGGTCAGGATCTACTAATATGATTGAAATGGTGTACGGCCATTGGCCCCGAATACGAGGAGTGAAGGCACGGGAAATGCCGGCATTTTCAAGTCTTTCACGACAAAGTCGCTTGGAGCCGACGGCCCACATCCTTAAAGGCCCCGAAACGGCTGCAATCTGCGGCGTCGAACCGCTTGGCCGATGAAAACCATCGACCATCACGCTTCTCCTTGCATTTTTTTGCCGTTTCAGGCACCATTTCGATCATATTAATAGATCCTGACCCTGGTTTCCGCGAGGGGTGGACCCTATCTTATCATCTGGCTTACTGGATCGCCGCCGAGTTCCCCCATGTCGGCGAAAAGATGCTACAGGCGGCATCGAAAATCGCCTCGGGAGTGGATAACCCGTTCTTTTTCAACAAGGAACTCGGATTCGAGACACTCGAGCCGATTCCCCTCCCCTTTCGCGAGAAATTCCGAAAAATCCTGACCACGGGGTAATTTGGTTCCACCACGGTTGCGAATGGAATTCCAAATGCGCGAATGGTCCTTGTCGTCAGCGCGCTGAATCAGTTCGCAGGGCCGTTGACCAGTATTGTTCTTCCGACGCTGGCGATAGTCCGTCATGGGCCGCAGGGGGCGTCTTGATATGGATCGCTTATTCTGCCGGCCCTTCCATTGGGCGGCGTGCTCGTAGCCTATCTAGACCGTCGCATGGACGGGCTTGAGGCCATCTTCGTCTCGGAAGTCGTGAGAGCATTCGCGCTGATCCCGATCGTTATTTTCACAAGCTCCCCGCTGTTTCTGCTCTGTGTGACCCAATTCGTCATATCGCTTTTGGAAACCGTCTATCACCCCAATCGCTATTCCTTCATTAACCAGACATTCACCGAAGGCAAGCGTAAGGCGGGATTCATCGCGCGTCTCCAAACCTTCGATTCGATTGCGGGAACGGTGGGGCCGGTTCTCTCCGGCTTAATGATCCTGGCGTTTGCCTTCCAAATCCGCGTTATTCTCGACATCGTCACATATGTCGCAAGCGCGGTCTACTGGTACCGACGGAGCAGAGACCAACCGGCGACGTCCCGCTCGGAAACCGGCCTGGCCGCCGGCTACAAGGCGTTGCGCAACAACCGTGCGGTGCTCAACGTCAACATTGCCCGCACGCTGGGCAGCGCCCTCGCCTATGGGCTGGCCGCGGGATCGATGGCGGCCGGAATCGCAGCCGGCGGCTATGGTCTATCCGCATATATAAGGCGCTCGCAATCGGAAAGCCTGAAACCCGTCATAAGGCTGGCGGCTTTGGCGGTTCTGACCACCGGCTTCGCGACGCTGCCCGCAATCCGGCACGGAGGCGTTGAGCTGATCGGCATCATGATCGCTGCAAGCCTGCTCGGCATCGTGGCCGCCGCCGCGCGCACTGCTTGCATCATGGTCGGCCAACAGGTCACGCCCGCCTCTATTTTGCACCTGGTCATGGCTGCCGGAGACAGTATCATGCGAATCGTCTCCGCCGCATTCGCCCTGGCCATGGGGTTGCTTGTGAGTCTGTACGGCGATAGCGCTCCGGCCTTGTTCGGCATCCTGGCGGCTGCATCCGCAAGTTCCATCGCCGGCCTTGCCATCCTTGCCCATGTCGAACGCCGGTATCTGCGGGATACATCCGATCATTGAAAACAAGCCCGTAATCAACCCCTCCTCGGCAACCTGCACCCCACAATCCTCAAAGGATAATAAACGGCATGGACTTGCGAAGGATCCGAAAAATTGTCGTTGTGGGCGGAGGAACCGCTGGTTGGCTGTCCAGCTTTTTCATGAGGGCACTCTTTCCAACCGCGGAAATCGCCGTTCTCGATTCGTCGAGTCTCGGCATTTTGGGAGCAGGGGAGGGAACTTTTCGGAATTTTCCCTATTTCCTTGAGCGGTTCGACATTCCCGAACCGCCTTTCATGTCGGAAACATCCGCGACGCTGATAACGCGATCCGTTGCGATGCGATCGGGCTGGATGTGGATGATCCCTACCGCCGACCGGCTGGGTTGCGGTTACGTCTACAGCGACGCCTACGCCAACGAATCCATGATACAATGCGAATTGGAGGAATTCTTCAACCGAAGAATCGAACTTGGCGGGCTCATCCATATGAAGTCCGGCTGTTTGAACCGGGTTTGGATCGGAAATTGCATGGCGGTCGGACTTGCGGCCGGGTTTGTGGAACCCTTGGAAGCCACTTCAATCGGCCAGAGCATCGCGCAATTGGACGAGTTCTTAAGAGTTGCCGGCGAGACGGGCGGTGTGGTGAGCGAAACCCAAGCGCACCTATTTAATCACGGGAATAGCCAGTCATTCGAGTTGGTTCGTGACTTTCTGGCGATGCACTCTCCGTCCAAACGGCGGGACTCGGCTTTCTGGCGCGACCAAGCCGAACGCCGGCTCCCACCAAGGGGGAGCGAACTGGTCGCCATCTATCGGGAACGCTTCCCCCGATATGCCGATTTCGGCCTGCACACGGACAGGCCGCAAATCCATTTTCAGATATTCAGCATTGCCTCCATTGCTCATGCTCTGAGGTTGCTCAGCCGGGAGACGGCCCAAATGGAGATCGACCCGCTCACCGACAGTGCTCGCCGGACGCTAGAGCGGCTCGCATGGCTGTCTTGTTGAAAGAAGGCTTCGGTTGCGGCGGCGACGCCGTAAACGGAAACAACCGCATTCACACCATAACGCCCCCGGTTGAACAGACCGGCTTGACGACCGACATCGGCTTATACTCCGGCTTTTAGAGTGCGGCGGAGGGCATCCAGACCGGGCTGTTGTGGCCGTGGCATACAGGTGGACGCCTCTGGAAACCTAAAATTTTGGATGTGAGTAGCAAGGAGATGGCGTTTCGAGAAGCGGAGTTAACTCAGTGTGTTAATGAGCATCAAAGACAAAGCCTATCGACGATGCGAATAGCGCCGAAATCGAGGCTTCCGGAGGTGTCCAGGTTCAAAATGGCCGGATCACATTGCCCGAGTAGAAGAGCGACCCCAGCCCCATGGTAAAAATCAGTTCACCGGCAATGGCGTGCACCAAAACCGCTTCGATAAAATTACGACGTATTTCATAAATCCAGGCGCAAACCAGCCCGCCGGCGAATGTCACGGCGATAACGGTCCAGTTCCAATACATGAGATGGGCCAGGGAAAACAGTGCGGCGTTGAGAACGATCCCGATTTTTGGCCCCGGCTGCAGCGATCCGTAGCGGCGAAAGAACAACACACGAAAGATAAGCTCCTGCGGCAGCGCCGACATAACCGGGTAAAGAATCAGAATGAGCGCGAGAAACCACGGATTATGCAACGCCAGGAACAGGAATCCTTGAGGATTCAAAAGCCTTGTCAGCCCCGCGGTCATGACCGCCGCGATCAGTGTGAACGCCCCCAAAAGCGGCCAATCCACACCGCGCGAGCCGCAAGCGAGATCACGCCAGTCAAAGCCGTCGGTTCCGTGCAGAAGGGCAACGCCGACGGCCGTCATGGTGAACAGCATCGGGAACATCAGCACTGGCGGCAACACCATTGCCATAATCAATGGCGCCGCCAGATAAAGCCCGATGAATTCGCCTAGCAGCCGCAAAGAGCCCCTTCGTTTTCTTTTCAAGCCCGGCGGTTCTTCACGGCATTTATGCGCAACCGAAAGCAGGTTTTTGGCCCGATCACAGCGTTCCCAATCATAAAAAAACACATTTTATACCTTATATAACACGTTTTAAAATTTTAAAAAGCCTCCCAGTTTATGGCTTTGCGAAACGACGAGCCGCCCAAGATTACTGTTTAAAGGGTAGGGTTAAATTGCTTGGGCCGAGTCTCCTCGAAGTGTATTCGTGGCGCTGGATTTCTTGTCCGCCTGCGTTTTCAGTTGGCTGGGAAGAGGCTTTATGTTTGCGCTTTGCGCAGTTTTTCGCGCCGGCGGCTTTTGAGTGCTCGTTTCTGCGCTAACAAACCGTCCGCTTCCCAGCATGTCGACAACCTGGCTTGCGCTCAAGGGGCGGTAGAGATGGTTACCTTGAGCAAAGTCGCAGCGCATTCGGTCAAGCTGCGTCAGCTGCCATGCGTTTTCCACATCTCGCGCCATGATTTTCATGTCGAGTTTATGAGCCAGCATGATGACCGCATCAAAGATTGCCTCCGGCGCTTTTTCCCCGACATTCGGCGCCAAGAGAGGATGGGCCACTCTGACAGCATCGAACGGCAGGCGCGACAAGGTCACCAGAGCAGAGCGGCCGGCGCCGAAATCGTCGCAGACGATACCAATATCGAGCGCGCGCAACCGCTCGACAATGCACAAAGTCAGTTCCGGATTGCGCATGAATACGGACTCGGAGATCGAGAGTTTGAGCGAACCCGTCATCAGCTCTTCGCGCTCGAGAACGGCCTTGACCTCATCAACCAGATCGCGATTTACGACCTCCTGGGACAGCAGGCCGACGGTGATGAACAGCGGACTGTCCGGACGATAGGCCCGCTGCCAAATGCCAAGCTGGCGAGCCGCTTGGGTCAGAGTATAAAGGCTCAGTTCAACAACGCTTCCGGTCTCCTCGGCCAGTTCGATCAGGGGCCGCGAGGCCAGTGGGGCATGACCGTCGCGAGGCCAGCATGGTCGGGCATCGAACCCGGCGATTTTCATGTCGCTTAAACGCATAACCGGTTGATAAACAAGATCGATTTTCTCATCCTCAAGGGCTTGATGTAAATTCGGTTTCACCGTGCCGCGCCCCTTGGCCGGCTTGTGGATATCAGGTTTGAACACGGCAATGCCCTTGCCGGATTTCTTGGCCTCGCAAAGGGCAAGACCGGCCTCTTCGAGCAGCTCTTGCGCCGAGTGCGTTCGCGTGTGCAAGGTCGCCGCGCCGATGCTGGCGGTCAAGGAAATATCGCCTGAGCGCAGCGCAATAGGCTGGGCAATGATGCGGCGAATCTCATCGAGACAGGTCTCAATGGGCCTGCCTGTTCTTTGCGGGTTGGTGATTACTCCAAACCGGTCTCCGCGCAAACGGGTCAGCGTATCGCAAGGATCGAGATGCGCGCGCAAACGGCGCGCCAGCATGAGCAGGATGGTGTCGCCCGCGGCACAGCCGAGCCTCTCATTGACCCCTTTGAACCGGTCCAGATCGACAACCAAAACCGTCACGACGGAATTGCCGTCGGCGCATGCCCCTTTGATGGCGCATTGCAACCGGTCGGCGAACAAGACGTGATTGGGCAGGTCGGAGACGCAATCATGGACCGCATCGAACAAAATCTGTTCGTGTACCCGCCTGGCCTGCGTGATCTCGCTTAAGATTCCTATGCATCGCACGGCCCGCTTTTCACCGTCGGGCAAGACATAGGCGCGAAGGTGGTGCCATAGATAATCGCCATCGGCGTCACGCAAGCGAAAATCACAGCTGAAAGCCCCTCGCGCGCGTCGAACCGCTTTTTCCACCGATGACGCATAGGTTGCCCGGTCCGCGGGATGGATCAAGTCAAGCCAGAGCTTGTGGCCATCACGGGCCATCGTGCCCGGCTTAAGGCCAAGAACACGTTCAAGGCCACCGCCGACGCGTAAGCGGCCCCGGCTTTCATTCCAGTCCCACACGCTCTGCCTGGTGGCAGCGAGGGCGAGGGCACAGCGGTTGTTGTCTTCAAAAAAGCGGCTGTTGATCACCTCCCGATCGAAGGCCAAGCGGATAAGAGTGAGCGCCATGGCCACCAGCACCAGCACCAGCCCGCAGTCCAGAAGCGGGATCATGACCGGGTCGCTGCCCCACCCCGCCGCCGCTGTCATGGCGCACAGCGCCCAAACCGTCAGCAGGCCCCAAAAGGCCAGTGTGGCCTGCGCGCGCAGCACCCCGCGCCGATGCAAAATCAGGATGACGACACTTCCCCCCATCGTGGTTGCGACCATGAGCAAGCGCGCGATACCCGACGCGACCGCCGGGTTAAACCAGCCATAGGCCGAAAGCAGAAGCGCCGCGGCGAACAGCCCGATCGTCGCCTGACCCGCCCGGCGCATGCGCCGGGCGGGATTGGCAAAGCTGTAAAGGCAAGCCAGAGCGCCGGCGGTGAGCAACCCTTCGGCAATGGCCTCCCACCGTCCCTGTGTTTCAAGCGCGGCATCGGCAAATCCCGTTAACTGGATGAAATGAGCGAAACTCGCCCAGATGAAGCCAATGGCGCCGACAGCCAGGAGTGCCGCCGCCAAAAACGCCGCCTCGGCCCGTATGGTCACAAGGCCAATGATAAAAACAGCGATCAGTAGCGAAATGCCGAGCACAACACCATGGAAAAAGGAGCCCCGACGGCTTTGTGCATCGTAAGCGGAACGTCGCCACAGGGAAAGGCCGGAAATGTCGGGACCGGCGAGTTCGAGAACATAGGTCCGCGTTTCTCCGGGGCCTATTCTCAGAGCGAAAGCATCCATGGTGATTTCGTGCAAATCCAACCGGGTCGGCTTCGGTTCTTCTCTGAGCGTCAGAATTTGCCTTGCGACATGGCGAGGCCAGAGAACCCCTGAGCCGACGAACCCTTTTCGCTTCGCGCCCAGCACAAAATCGTGACTGCCGGAATCGGGGTTGTGCAGAGTGAAAATGGCCCAGTGATGCACTGCCCCGTCACGACTCGCCGACACGTCTACCGAGTATTTGTCCAGGCGTTGGCTGGCCGGGATCTCCACGGAGATTTGCTTATCGGTGGTGTGCACAAGGTCGACGACGCCCCCAAGGTCTACATTGGCGGCGTCGAAATGCGTCGAAACGATAGTGCGCGCCCGCGCTTCGTCCTTCGCGCCCATAACGACGAGACCCGCAAGAACAAGACCGACGGCAGAACGAACCAGGGGCATATTTTCACTTTCCAACCTTCATGATTTCAACCGGATACAACGTTCAAGAGGAGATATTGCGGCCCGGAGAATAACAGACATGGCCCCCGGTAAACCGCCAGAGGCCGAATGCCCTGCTTCCCGTCCAGTATGGCAAATAACACATGATCGCGCCATACCTTATTGTGTTCTTGGGGAATGCCCGCGCACACGCTCCCCGAAACAGCCCGATACCGCCGCGGTCCGCGCAAATGGCAGCCGACCGCCGGACCGGCAAACCATTTGTGTCGCACGGCGTGAAACTTCACTCGGGGTGAGCGCATTCACAAGTCTTGACAACGCTTCAACTGACTTCTATGATAAGCTTCGCGAAAAAAGAGTTTGAGGATACGGTCCTGACGGTCCAGTCACGATGGGTCGCCAGGCCATGGAGGAGATTGAGACGACATGATCGCTTTCCTCGCGGGACTGGCTCTGTTGGCCATCGGTTATTTCGTTTATGGCCGCTTCGTGGAAAAAATCTTTGGAATACACACCCATTCAACCCCGGCTAGTGAATATTACGATGGTGTCGATTATGTTCCCCTGAGCATGCCCAAAAACGCCATGATTCATCTCTTAAACATTGCCGGAACGGGCCCGGTTTTCGGCCCCATAATGGGCGCTTTGTTCGGGCCGGCGGCTTTTATACTGATCCCCGTAGGCAATATTATCGGCGGCGCCGTTCATGATTTTTTCATAGGCATGATTTCCCTGCGCAATAAAGGCGCTCACATGCCGCAATTGGCGGGCTATTTTCTCGGGAAGCCCATGAAGCACATTGTCAATGTGTTCGCGGTCATTTTGTTGATTCTGCTGGGAACTGTTTTCGTGCGCAGCCCGGCCGATCTGCTGGTCAAACTGTTCGGCGGCCAGTCCCTTTATTGGGGCCTGGCGATTTATCTCTACTACGCCGTTGCGACTGTTTTGCCCATCGACAAGTTCATAGCGCGTATCTATCCCTATTTCGGCTGTTTGCTTCTCTTCAGCGCCGTTGCGATATTTTTTGGCATCCTGATCAAATACCCGCAACTGTTTCCAGAGTTTACGATCAAAAACCTGCATCCTGAAAATCTGCCCATTTTCCCAATGTTTTTCATGACGGTAACATGCGGGTTGCTCTCAGGCTTTCATGCCACACAAGCCCCGATCATCTCCAGAACCCTGCAAAATGAGAATCAGGGCCGGAAAATTTTT
Organism: Hyphomicrobiales bacterium; assembly: GCA_036881905.1. Lineage (GTDB taxonomy): Bacteria > Pseudomonadota > Alphaproteobacteria > Rhizobiales > Im1 > JBAJNN01. Next base: position 8,493 of record JBAJNN010000010.1, read on the forward strand.
TACGGCATGATGGTGCTGGAAGGATTCATCGCCATGGTCTGGGCTGGCGCCGCCATGATCGTCTACAACAAGGCCGGTATTTTCAATATTGGCCATTTTGGCGGGCCCGCCGGCATCGTGGACGAAATATCCATGGATATTTTCGGGTCCGTCATAGGATCTGTCGTCGTTCTGGGCGTTATCGTCCTGCCGATCACTTCGGGGGATACGTCTTTTAGAGGCCTGCGCATGATCCTCGCCGATTATATGGGGCTGAAGCAAGCCAGGATTTCAAATCGTTTTTTAATCGTAATCCCAATGTTTCTCTTATCGATCATCCTGTTTTTTGTCGATTTTAATGTTTTGTGGCGGTATTTTTCATGGGCCAATCAAACGACCGGCACCATCAGCCTGTTTATCGCTTCGGGATATCTGTTCATCAAGAAAAAAAATTACTGGGTCACCCTGATTCCGGCGGTTTTCATGCTTATGGCCACAACCTCTTATCTCGGCAATGCGAAAATAGGGTTTGGCCTGGAGTGGCCGCAAGCCTACATTTGGGGGGGCTTGACGAGTTTCGCCCTTCTGACGCTCTTCTTATGGCGCAGCTTGCGGGCCAGAAGACGCAATATGCCGACCGACCACATCTTGAATTGAAGAACCGGTGTCGTTCAGGTCAATAAACCTGACCGCAGGCTTGAAAAATCCGCTCTCATAAAGGGGTGAAATGGATGAAGCAACGCCTTGAATGTCGGTTGCGCAAGCCGGAATGTCGCGCATCGCCAATTTGGCGGTGTGTTCCCGAGCCATTTCATGAGTAAACGCCCCATGCCGATCAAAATGGCCGTTCAGATGGATCCCGTGAACAGTCTCGACCCTGAGAGCGATTCCACGGTTGCCCTGCTGCTTGAGGCCGACAGGCGTGGGCATGATATTTTCTATTACCTGCCGCAAGCGCTTAGCATGCGCGATGGCGGTATATTTGCCGCGGGCGCCAATCTGACGGTATGCCCCGGGGCGGACAGGCCGCTTGCCGTGGCGGAGAATCATCGTGTCGATCTGTCAACCATGGATGTGGTGTTGCTGCGTCAGGATCCACCCTTCGACATGGCCTATATTTCCACCACCCATATGTTGGAGCGGCTTCAGCCGGAAACGCTGGTGGTCAATGATCCAGCCCATGTGCGCAATGCTCCGGAAAAGCTGTTCGTCATGGATTTCTCTCAATTCATGCCGGCGACGCTGATCACGCGCGACCGTGATGAAATCAGCGCCTTCCGCAAGGAGTTTGGCGACATCATCGTCAAATCGCTTTATGGTCATGGCGGCGCCGGCGTGTTCCGCCTGACGCCAGGCGACGAGAATATGACCGTCCTCATTGAGCTACTCGAACAGGCAGGCCCCGAACCGTTCGTCATACAGCAATATCTGCCTGAGATTCGTGACGGCGACAAGCGGATCATTCTGGTCGATGGCAAGCCTGTCGGCACCCTCAATCGTATCCCCGCGGCCGGGGAGGCGCGTTCCAACCTGCGTGTCGGCGGGCGGGCCGAACCGGCGCGGTTGACGGCGCGCGATCTGGAAATCTGCCAGGCGATAGGACCGGAATTAGCGCGCCGTGGGCTGATTTTCGTCGGGATCGACGTCATCGGCGGCCGGTTGACTGAGATCAACGTTACCTCTCCGACAGGAATATGTCAAATTTCCCGCTTCGACAATCGTAATATTGCGGCTATGATCTGGGACGCTATTGAAGCACGCCTCGTTTAGGTAAACTGGACACCGCTAAAAGCTCAGGATTTTGGTGCTATTCGTGTCGTCGTCGAATTTATCTTAGATGCTCATTAACGCGATTTAAGTTAACCTTTGCTTCTTGAAAATCTGTCTCCTCTCATCCCCTCCAAAGTTTTAGGTTTTTAGAGGCGTTCAACTGGCGAGACCGTCCCGTGGTTGCATCATTCAGGCCCCTCATGTAGAAATCGGCACGGAGACTATATTTGCCCAGCATAAAAGGGAGAGGAGTGGCCCATAGGACCTGTTCGCGGTAAATCTTCGCGTCGGCTTTCCAAGCGCAAAGCCGCCACGGCGGGCGCGGCGCGGGATTTGACAGTGATGGTGCGAACTGCGCGCGGGCGCAAGATTTCGTCCACGCGCTGGCTCGCGCGTCAACTCAACGATCCCTATGTCGCGGAGGCGAGACGGCGCGGCTATCGTTCGCGCGCCGCCTTCAAGCTGCTCGAGATTGACGATAAATATGCCATTTTGAAGCCGGGGAGCCGGGTTGTCGATCTCGGCGCCGCGCCCGGTGGCTGGACACAAGTGGCGGTTGAGCGCATTCGCCTTCCCGACAAGGCGGCCGCGGGGCATCGCGGTCGCGTTGTCGCCATTGACATCGACCCATTCGATGCGGTCGAAGGGGCGGTGTCGACCAGGCAAGACTTGCTCGCCGCCGATGCGTCGGAAAAAGTCATTGACGCGCTTAAAGGCGAGGCCGACATCGTCATGTCCGACATGGCGGCGCCCACAACCGGCCATCACCGCACCGATCATTTGAAAATCATGGCGCTGTGCGAGGCGGCGCTGGCTTTGGCCCGCGAAGTTCTGGCCCCGGGAGGCGTCTTTCTGGCCAAGGTGTTCCAAGGCGGCGCGCAGGCTAAGGTGCTGGCTGACATGAAACGCGATTTCGCCACCGTCCGCCATGTCAAGCCAAGGGCAAGCCGGCCTGAATCGGCGGAGCTTTATGTTCTGGCCACCGGTTTTCGCGGCCGCAATCCTTAAAAAAACCGTAAGTTGCGACATCACCCGGGGGTTGAGAATATCCGTATCCAGCCGTTGTTTGCGGCGATGACCTGGGCGTCTTCCGGCGATTATATCCAACTGACCTTTCAGGCCGGCAATAGCCGCGTCATGGGTGGGGAAAGGCACCCTGTCATTTCCGCAAAGGGGTAAGACGGACCATGCGCGTCTATACCGGCAATCCGCAGCCCGCCCCTTAAGCGCCTGTAGGGCGAATCAGGATATGTCGTTTCTTGCCCATGGAGAGTTTGATGGTGCCATCATTGGTCAGAGTTTTTGATGTGAGAATGGCTTTGGGGTCATCGATGGTCTTGCCGTTCACGCGCACGCCGCCGCCGGCAATCGCGCGTCGCGCTTCGCCATTTGAGCCGACCAGGCCGGCGCGAACCATGGCGGTTAAAAGGCCGATCCCGCCAGCAAGCTCGCCACGCCCGAATGTGACGGTGGGCAGATTGGCGTCCGAGCCGCCCTCGACAAAGGTGCGGTGCGCCGTCTCGGCGGCATTCTGGGCGGCCCTCCGGCCATGAAGGAGAGTGGTGGCTTCATTGGCCAGAATTTTTTTCGCTTCATTCAGCTCGCGGCCTTGCAACCGTTCCAGCCTGGCGATTTCATCGCCGGGAATTTCGGTAAACAGGCGCAAGAATCGCCCCACATCCTCATCCTCGGTGTTGCGCCAGAATTGCCAATATTCATAAGAGTCCGACATATCGCCGGTAAGCCATATCGCGCCGGATTGCGTCTTGCCCATTTTGGCTCCCGACGCCGTGGTAATGAGAGGGGTGGTCAGGGCAAAAACCTCCACCTTGTTCACGCGCCGCACAAGATCGATCCCCTGGACAAGATTGCCCCATTGGTCGGAGCCTCCGAGCTGCAACCGGCAATTAAAGCGTCTGTTCAGTTCGACGAAATCATAGGCTTGCAGAACCATGTAGTTGAATTCGAGGAACGACAAGGCCTGTTCGCGCTCAAGCCGCAGGCGCACGGAGTCCATGGACAACATGCGGTTGACGGAAAAATGCCGACCAATGGCGCGCAGAAAGTCAATATAGTTGAACGTGAGCAGCCACTCTGCATTGTCGGCCATTATGGCGTCGCCAGGGCTATCGCCGAAGGTGAGAAAACGGGAAAAGACTTGGTTGAGACCGGCCTTGTTGCTCTCGATCGTGTCCGGCGAGAGTAGTTTTCGCGTCTCGTCGCGCCCCGACGGATCGCCGATCCGCGTCGTTCCGCCACCCATCAGCACAATCGGCCGGTGACCGGTTTTTTGCAGCCAGCGCAGCATCATGATCTGCACCAGATTACCGACATGGAGCGAGCGAGCGGTGCAGTCAAAGCCGATATAAGCCGTTACCCCCCGCGAGCGGAGCAATCGGTCGAGCTCGCGAGGGTGGGACGATTGGTAAATGAAACCGCGTTCCTGTAGAATATGGAGAAAATCCGATGTGAAGCTGACCATGGCTCGGGTTGCGTGGCATGTTTGCCGATATGGTTTATTGGCCGTTTGTCGAATCGCCGATTTGTGGCGATTCTGCCGCGGTTTTTAGCGCAAACCGCATGAGATGGCAAATAGGGCCGGCGGCCCACGATATAATGGGCAGCACTCGTAAAATGATACGGTTCAACCGCCATGAAAAGGCAAAGGGATCAATTACCCTGCCAGTGCAAGACCAGCTGTGCGACCAGGACCGAACCGGCATAGGTGCCGAAAAAGACGAAGCAGGCGACCACAGCCAGTTTCCATCCGACCTGCTTGGCAATGTCTATTTCCATGCGGGTCAGGGCCAAACCGGCAAAACCGAGGACCGGGGTGGTCAGGGTGAGGAAATTAACGGCCTTAACCTGAGCGACTACCCACGTCGAACCGGGCGTCCAGGGCAGGGTGACCAGTATACCGACCAGCGAAGTCCACGCAATATCCGGCAGGTGAAGCGGCACAAACCGCGCCAGAAGTACTCCGACCATCGCGATCAGGCCGAGCACCGCCATGCCGGTAACGCCCTCGGCGAGCGGGATGCCATGGCCAACCCTGTTCATGATCAGACCGATGCAGCAGAGGATCGCCAGCATGAGCGCAGAGTCGAAAACTCCGAATTTTTCCTTGTGGGCAGGCGTTTCCACAGCAACGCTATCCAGCTTGATCGCCCTTTCCTGTTCCCGGCGTCCGCGCGTGCTTGGACTCACCATTACGGCGTAAAGCCTTTCAAGGACCGGCAAGGCGATAAACAGCGCGGCATAAAACCCAGTTTTGCCGGTCAGGAAATTGCTGGCGGCGGCAAAGGCGGTTATTTCGTCTTGCAGTCGCGGCATCGACTCGTTCAACACCCCGGCGCAGGCCGCCATCATCGAGCCGCTGCCGACACCGCAGGCCATGGCGAGCGCACGCGGATCGAAACCACCGACCGACACGAAACCGGAGGCCAGAATGCTAAAGACGAAGGTGCCGAACAGGGTGCCCAAAACATAAACACCCATGACGCCGGTGCCCTCGGCGCTTTTGAGACCATAGCGGTCGTCAATGACGGCAAGGCCGACTTCACGCGCAATCGAGAAGGTGGCGCCGATGGCCTCGCGGCCCATTCTAAGGCCCCATACGCCAAGCGGAAAGGCGAAGAGGATGGTGCCGAGATTGCCGAGTTCCTGCAACAACAGGGCCGGACCGGCCTTGGCGATGGTTTCGATGGCCGGACCGACGGCGGTACCGAGTTTTGCGATAAAGGGCATGAGGGCAACGCCGATCAGCGGCGGCGCGGCGGCGGTGTCCTCGCGGCGAATGAGCCAGTCGAAGCGTCGGGTGACATTCGGGTTGATCAAAGCGGCCATGAGGAAAGCATAGAGCAGCGGCAACAGCAGGATCGTTCCGATCCCGAAGGGAATTTTGCGAATGCCGATCAATTCGGCGATGACGCCGATAACGACAACGGCGAGATAAATCCGCCACGGCTTGATCTGTCTAGCAAAAACGCTCATTACTCTCTGCCTTCTCCTTTGCTCGCTGCACCGGCAAGCAGGAAAGATCAGATGCCCTGCCAGTGCAAAACCAGCTGCGCGATCAGGACCGAACCGGCATAAATGCCGAAAAACACCAGGCAGGCAACCAGAGCCAGTCTCCACCCGGCCTGTTTTGCAACAGTTATTTCCTCGCCTGTAATCGCCAAGCCAGCAAAGCTGAGGAGCGGAGTGGCAAGAGAAAGGACATTGATCGGCGCGACCTGAGCGACCACCCAGTGCGAACCCGGTGTCCAGGGCAAGGTGACCAGCACGCCGATCAGTAAAATCGACGGGATATTCGGCAGGTGAAACGGGGCAAACCGGGTCAGAACCAGCCCCGCCATCTCGATCAGGCCGAGCACCGCCATGCCGGTAACGCCCTCGGCAAGCGGAGTGCCAGTGCCGACCGCGTTCACGATCACACCGACGACACAAACGATTGCCAGCATGAGCGCATAGTCGAAAACTCCAACCTTTTTGCGCGGACGGGTGGTTCCCGAAGCCACCCTATCCAGCATGATTGTTCTTGCATTTTCCCGGCACCGGCGGGCGCTTGGACTCAGCATCACGACGTAAAGTTTTTCCAGGATCGGCAAGGCGATAAACGGCCCAACGACAAAAAGCCCGATCATGCTGGTCAGGAAAGCGCTGGCGCTAGCAAAGACAGCGATCTTGTCTTGCAGTTGCGGCATTGCCTCGCTCAACGCCCCGGTGCAGGCCGCCATCATCGACCCGCTGCCGACGCCGCAGGCCATGGCCAGCGCGCGCGGATCGAAAACGCCGGATGAGACAAAGGCGGAGGCCAGGATGGTAAAGACGAAGGCGCCGAACAGGGTGCCCAGAATATAGATACCCATAACGCCGGCGCCCTCGGCACTTTTGATACCGTAGCGCCTTCCAATGATGGTAATGCCTTTCTCACGCGCGACCGAGAAGGTGGCGCCGATGGCCTCGCGACCCATTTTAAAGCCCCATACGCCAAGCGGAAAGGCAAGAACGATGCCCCCGAGAGCGCCGAGTTCTTGCAACAGCAAAGCCGGGCTGGCCTTGACGATGATTTCGACCGCCGGACCAACGATGGTCCCAAGCTTTACGATGAAGAGCATGAGAGCAGTGCTGATCAGCGGCGGCGTGACGGTAACGTCCTTGCGACGAATGAACCGGCCGAACTCTCTCGTGACATTCGGGTTGATCAAAGCGGCGATGACAAAGGCAAATAGGAGCGGCGCCAGCACGATTGCTCCACCCCCGAATGGAATCCTGCAAGTGCCGATCCATTCGGCGATGCCGCCGACAACGACAACGGCGAGATAAATCCGCCAAAGCTTGATCTGTTTGGCAAAAACGTTCATTTTTTTGCTCCCTCTCCCTTGCTCGCGGCACCAGCAAGCAAGGAAAATCAAATGCCCTGCCAGTGCAAAACCAACTGCGCGATCAGAGCCGAACCGGCATAGGTGCCGAAAAAGACGAAGCAGGCGACCACAGCCAGTTTCCACCCGGTCTGTTTGGCAATGTCTATTTCCATGCGGGTCAGGGCCAAACCGGCAAAACCGAGGATCGGGGTGGTCAACACGAGAAAATTAACCGCCTCAACCTGAGCGACCACCCAGTGCGACCCCGGTGTCCGGGGCAGGGTAAGAAAAGTACCGACCAGCGAAACCCACGCTATATTCGGCAGGTGAAGCGGCACAAACCGCGCCAGAAGTACTCCGACCATCGCGATCAGGCCGAGCACCGCCATGCCGGTGACGCCCTCGGCGAGCGCAACGCCATGGCCGACCCGGTTCATGATCAAGCCGATGCAACCGACGATCGCCAGCATGATTGCAGAGTCGAAAACTCCAAGCTTTTTGCGCGAGCGGGTGGTTTCGGCAGTCGCAGTGTCCGATATGATCGCCCTTGCGTTTTCCGTGTGTCGGCGGGCGTTTTGACTGACCATTACGGGGTAAAGCCTTTCCAGGATCGGCAAGGCGATAAATAGCCCAGCATAAAGCCCGGTCGTGCCAGTCAGAATATTGCTGGTGTTGGCAAAGGCGGTTATCTTGTCTTGCAGTCGCGGCACCACCTCGCTCAACGCCCCGGCGCAGGCCACCATCATCGAGCTGCTGCCGACGCCGCAGGCCATGGCCAGCGCCCGCGAATCGAAAACATTGATCGACACAAAAACGGAGGCCAGAATGCTAAAGACGAAGGTGCCGAACAGGGTGCCCAAAACATAAACACCCATGACGCCGGTGCCCTCGGCGCTTTTGAGACCATAGCGAGCGCCGACAGCGGCAATGTTGGGTTCACGCGCAATCGAGAAGGTGGCGCCGATGGCCTCGCGGCCCATTCTAAGGCCCCATACGCCAAGCGGAAAGGCGAAGAGGATGGTGCCGAGATTGCCGAGTTCCTGCAACAGCAAGGCCGGACCGGCTTTGAGAATGCTGTTGATTGCCGGACCGGTGAAAGTGCCGGCTTTTGCGGTGAGCAACATAATGGCAACGCCGATCAGCGGCGCGGCGGCGGCGGTGTCCTCACGGCGAATGAAGCGGCCGAAGAACGACGTGATATTGGGGTTCACCACAACGGCGATGACGAAAGCATAGAGCATCGGCAACAGTAGGATCGTTCCGATCCCGAACGGAATTTTGCGAATGCCGATCATTTCGGCGATGACGCCGATAATGACGACGGCGAGATAAAGCCGCCAAAGCTTGAGTTGTTTGGCAAAGGCGTTCATCTTCCTCCCCCCCTTTTTGCTCGCGACGCCAGACTAATATGGGATTCTGCCGCAACGGAAAAGGACTTCAGGCCAGCCCGCCCCAGGCCAAGCGAGCCGGCGGAACCGGGCGCGACGGATTAAAGGCCCTGCCAGTGCAAAACCAGCTGAGCGATCAGAACCGAACCAACATAGGTGCCGGAAAACACCAGGCAGGCGACCAGAGCCAGTCTCCATCCGGCTTTTTTTACGACCGCTATTTCCCCACCGGTAATCGCCAAACCGGCGAAGCCGAGAAGCGGGGTGGCAAGAGAAAGGAAATCGATTTGCCTGACCTGGGCGACCACCCAGTGCGACCCCGGCGTCCAGGGCAGGGTAACCAGAATGCCGACCAGCAAAATCCAGATTGGTGAAGTCCACGGGAGATTCGGCAACCGAAGCGGCGCAAACCACGCTAGAAGCAGCCCGGCCATCGTGATCAGGGCAATCACCGCCATGCCGGTGACGCTATCAGCGAGTGGAAGGCTGGTGGCGACCGCGTTCACGATCACACCGACGACACAGATGATCGCCAGCATGAACGCATAGTCGAAAAACCCGATCTTCTTGCGCGGGCGCGCGGCTCCCGCGGATACTTTATTCAGTATGATCGCCCTTTCGCCCTCTCGGCGTCGGCGGACGCCTGAACTCAGCATTGCGGGGTAAAGTTTTTCCAGGATCGGCAGGGTGATAAACGGCCCGACAATAGAAAACCCGATTATGTTGGTTAGGAATATGCTGGCGCTGGCAAAAGCAGTTATTTCACTTTGCAGTCTTGGCATCGCCTCGCTCAACGACCCGGTGCAGGCCGCCATCATCGACCCGCTGCCGACGCCGCAGCCCATGGCCAGCGCGCGCGGATCAAAAACGCCGGATGAGGCAAAGGCGGAGGCCAGAATGGTAAAGATGAAGGCACCAAACAGGGTACCCAGAACATAAATACTAATGACGCCGGCACCCTCGGCGCTTTTGAGGCCATAGCACTCAGCAATGGTGGTAAGGCTGGGCTCACGCGCGATCGAGAAGGTGGCGCCGATGGCCTCGCGACCCATCTTAAAGCCCCATACGCCAAGCGGAAAGGCAAGAACGATGCCCCCGAGAGCGCCGAGCTCCTGCAACAGCAAGGCTGGACCGACCCTGACGAGAGTTTCGATCGCCGGACCGACGGCTATGCCGAGTTTTGCGACGAACGGCATGATGGCAAGAATAATCAGCGACGACGCGGCGGCGGCGTCATCGCGACGGATGAAGCGGCTGAATACCCTCGTGACATTGGGGTTGATCAAAGCGGCCAGGATGAAGGCGAATAGGAGCGGTGCCAAAATAATTACCCCACTCCCGAACGGAATTTCGCGGACGCCGATCCATTTAGCGATGATGCCGACAATGATGACGGCGAGATAAAGCCGCCACAGCTTGATCTGTTTGGCAAAAACGTTCATTTTCTTCTCCCTCTCCCTTGCTCGCGGCGCTGAACCGGCATGAGATTCCGCCGCGGCGGAAAAAGCCTTTCAAGCCCACCCCTCAAGCAGGACAATTTGGCGACCAGATGATACATCTCACCGCTACTATGCCACATATAGCACAGATATTGCGGTTTCATCAAACATTTTTTCGGACATCACGCTTGCCTCCATGGGGTATCCGCCGCAACGCCTTGAGATCGGCGGTCTTCTCAAATGTCTCGTGCCGTTCGGATCGCAAGATAAGGTCTCAATCGTGAGTCACCATGAAATCGGTGTCATCGGCGTTGTCGGCCTGGGTAACATGAGAATGGGCATGGCGCGAACTTTGTCGCGCGACGGGTTTTCGGTCGTCGGCTTCGATATATCGACCGCCCGCCTTGCCGAGGCAGACCGTGTGGGGGTGGCGATCGTCGCCGAATTATCGCAGCTGTTCGACGCCGCCTGCACCATTGTCTTATCCCTGCCGACGGCTTTCCATGTCAAAGCGGTTCTGGTCGGGGAAAATGGCCTGGCCAGGCGCGCTTTAACCCCGCGCCTGATCATCGATACCACAACATCGCAACCCGATGTCACGCGCGCGCTTGCCGCCCGTTTGCGCGCATTGGGCCATCGTCTGATCGATGGGCCGGTCAGCGGCGGCAAGGCCAGGGCCGAGAGCGGGCGGCTGACGGTGATGGTCGGCGGGGAGAATGACGATGTTGCCCGCGCCATGACGGTGCTGTCGTCCCTGGGGGCCGAGATTCACCATGTCGGGCCCGTGGGGGCGGGTCACAGTGTCAAAATCGTCAGTAACATACTCCTGGCCTCCCATCTTCCGACCATGAGCGAGGCGGCGCGGCTCGGCAATGCCGCCGGGGTCAGCACCGATAAGCTGATTGCCGCATTGAACGCCGGATCGGGCCGCAGCGCGGTCAGCGAGATCAACTATCCCCAAAAGGTGATGAAAGAAGCCTTCGACGGCGGTTTCACCATGGGTTTGATGCGCAAGGACGTTCATCTTGCCATGGAACTGGCGAAAAGCAAAAATCTCGTCCTGCCGGTTTTGGCCAAGGCCGGTGAGATTTGGGCCCAAAGCAGCGATACGCTGGCGGATGACAGCGATGTTCATCGTATGACCGAATATCGATCCGACCAAAACCGGTCAAAAACAAGGCGGAAAAGGGTCAGTGCGAACGCAGACGCAAATTGATCGCGCGGGAAAATGTTTCGAGTTAGTGGCGTCGGCGATCACCTGTCGCGGTTCCCGACCTCTTTTTCATGGGGTTATCGCGCCCGCGCCATCGTCACCATCGATACCGGCGATGCGCACCATGTTGGTCGCGCCGGGGGTGCCGAAAGGAACCCCGGCCGAGATGATGATACGATCCCCGGGCTTGCCGAAACCTTGCTCGCGTGTCGCCAGGCTCGCTCGCGCGACCATGTCCTCAAGGCCGGAGGCATCCGGCGTAACCACGCAATGCAGCCCCCACGCCACCGACAGGCGTCGCGCCGTTTCCACAATCGGCGACAATGCCAGAATCGGCGTTGGCGGCCGCTCGCGCGAGGTGCGTATTCCGGTCGCGCCCGAAGCGGTATAACACACGATCGCCGTCAGATTCAGCGTTTCGGCGATCCGGCGCACCGCCAGGGAAATGGCGTCGGCTTGCGTGGGCTCGGGCGGCGGGCGCTGGGCGTCCATGATGGCCGGATAATTCGGGTCCAGCTCCACGCGCCACGCGCTCGAGCCCATCATGGACACGGCCTCGACAGGATAAGCTCCGCTTGCCGATTCGGCCGACAGCATAATGGCGTCGGCCCCTTCATAAACGGCATTGGCGACGTCGGACACTTCAGCGCGGGTCGGTATCGGCGCCTGGACCATCGATTCCAGCATCTGGGTCGCCACCACCACCGGCTTGCCGGCAAGGCGACAGGCGCGGATAATCTGTTTTTGAATACCCGGCACCGCCTCGAGGGGCAGTTCGACGCCGAGATCGCCACGCGCAATCATCACGGCGTCCGCCAGTTGGACGATTTCATCAAGCCGTTGAACCGCCTGCGGTTTCTCGATTTTCGCCATGATCGCCACACGGCCGCGGACAATTTCGCTCATGCCAATAATGTCTTGCGGGCGCTGGATGAAAGACAGGGCAAGCCAGTCCACCTGGCCGTTCGCCAACGCCGCGTCCAGATCAGCGCGGTCCTTCTCGCCAAGCGAGCCGGGCGGAAGTGCAGTATCGGGCAGGCTGACGCCCTTGCGGTCGGCGATTTTTCCGCCCGAGACCACCTTGCAGAGAATGGATTCACCGTCGCATTCCTCGGCCACCAGCTTCAGCCGGCCATCATCGATCAGCAGCCGGTGGCCGGGCTTCACGGCCGACAAGATTTCCGCATGCGGCAGATGAACCCGCTTGGCGTCACCCGGCCTGTCATCGACGTCAAGAGTGAAGCCCCGCCCCTCCTCCAGATCCGCCACGCCTTTCTCGAATTCGCCGATCCGCGGCTTCGGCCCCTGAAGGTCGACGAGAATGCCGATCGGCCGTCCACGGCGTTTCTCGACGCGGCGGATGCGCGCGATCAACTCGCGCATCATAGCGTGGCTGGTATGACTCATATTGATGCGGAACAGGTCGGCGCCCGCTTCATGCAGGTTTTGGATCGTCTCCTGCTCGCATGAGGCCGGACCGAGCGTCGCCAGAATTTTGACTTTTCGCTGTTGCTTCATCGTCTCAAGGCCTTTTATGTCGGTGGGAAACAGGCAAGCGCGAAACACTCATGACGTGCCAAAGGCGGGGAGCTTGCGCGCCAACAGCAGCAAGCGCGCAATCTGCTCCGCCGTCCGCTCGATATGACCTTCGGTTTTCTCCAAAGCCTCGTCAAGCTCCATGACTCGCGGCGTGACCGAGAAAATCGCGTCGATGCCATGGTCCACAACCTTTCCTCCATCATCGGCAATGGCGCCGGCAAGGCCAATCACCGGCACATCATGCCGTTTGGCGGCGCGGGCCACCCCGATGGGGGTTTTTCCACATATGGTCTGGCCGTCGATACGGCCCTCGCCGGTGAGCACAAGATCGGCCTCGGCAAGGGCTCGAGGCAATTCGACCGCCTCCATCACAATCTCGACGCCGGCACGCAACGTCACGTCGAACAGGGCCATCAGCATGGCGCCCACGCCGCCCGCCGCGCCTGCGCCGGGGCGATCGGCGACATCGCGGCCGGTGGCTTTTTCGATCACTTGAGCATAATGGCGCAAATTGGCGTCGAGTTCGGCGACCATTCGCGGGTCCGCGCCCTTTTGCGGGCCGAAAACGGCCGAGGCCCCCTGCGCCCCGCACAGCGGGTTATCGACATCGCAGGCGACATCGAAGCGAATTCGACTCAAGCGTTGATCGAGGCCGGATAAATCCACATGAGCAAGTTTGCCCAGCGCCCCGCCGCCGCCGGCAAGCTCATGACCGTTTTCATCGGTGAACCGCGCGCCCAGCGCCCGCGCCATGCCGGCACCGCCATCATTGGTGGCGCTGCCGCCCAGGCCGAGAATAATGCGCTCGACGCCACGGTCCAAAGCCGCCAGAATGAGTTGCCCGGTCCCGTGGCTGGAGGTCTTGCACGGGTTGCGCTCATGGCTTTCGAGGCGCTCAAGACCGGAAGCAGCCGCCATTTCAATAATGGCGGTTTTACCCCCATGCGCCAGCCCATAAGCCGCTTCCACCGGCCGTCGCCAAGGGTCGGCGACGCTGGCCGTGACGATCTCGCCGCCAAGACACTCCACCACGCAACCGACCGTGCCCTCGCCGCCATCGGCCATAGGAACGCGCCGGTAGGAGGCTTGCGGCAAAATCCGGCGAAACCCGCACTCGATCGCCCTGGCGACATCGCCGGCCCCCAGACTTTCCTTGAAGGAATCCGGGCAGATGACGATGTTCATCCCTTCTCCTTTTGCTAAACTCAAAGCGCCCTCAACGATCGGGGATTATAACAGGCGAAAGAAGAATTATCGAGACGCATGTTTGAGGTTGAAAACCATGAGAAAGGCTCCCGCGACAGCCACGCCGCCCAGGGTCAACAGCCCGGCGCTATCGCTGCTGAAAAGGCTCTCGGCCTTGACGCGAATGATCGGCGCCAGAAAACCGCCGGCCCCTGTGCCGCAACAATTGATGAGACCAATCAAGCCGGCCAATCTGGTTCCAGAGAAGGCTTGTGTGGTAATCGACCAGAACACGGGCGCGCAAGACAGAAAACACAGACCGGAAAGGCAAAGCGCGACCATCGCCAGCAGCGGATCGGACGAGGACGAGGCTCCGACGCCGATTCCGGCCGCCAACAGCGTCAACGTCGCGATTTTCATCCTTGTTCTTTCGCCGCGCCGGTCCGCATATCGGGGAATGAACCAGGCTCCCAAAACAGCGGCGACCCAAGGGATGGCCGTGACCAACGATACCATGAAACCGACTTTCCTTCCCAGCAGAGACGCCACTTGCGTCGGCAGGAAATAAATCAAGCCATAGAAGCTTATCTGAATCGATAAATAAAACAACAACAACCGCCAAATATATGGATTAAATATCACGTGCCTAATTATATTTTTAGAGCTTTGCTGTTGCTCAAGGGGCGATTTCTCTTCTGTTAGTTTTTTTATCAGAGCCGATTTTTCATCTTTTTTAAGGAAGCGGGCATGTTCGGGCGAATCGTCGATCCAGTAAAACGCAAACAGCCCCATTATCACAGCCAGCAGGCCCTCGATCATAAACAGCCAGTACCAGCCCGGCTGTCCGAGGAAACCATGCATCTCCAACAATGCGCCCGATATGGGAGAACCGAACATCAACGCCGCGGGAACCCCCATATAGAATAACCCTATGACCCCGGCGCGGTTTTGCTTGGGGAACCATAGCGATGTCAGATAAATCACGCCGGGGAAAAAGCCCGCTTCGGCGGCGCCCAACAACGTTCTGAGAATTAAAAATTTTGCTTCGCTGTCGGCATAAGCATGAAGCGCCGATAAAATTCCCCAGGTCACTGTAATAGCGCCGATCCACTTTCTTGCTCCCCAACGACACAACACCAAATTACTGGGGATCGCAAGAAGGCCATAGGTCACGAAGAATATCCCGGCCCCTAAAGCATAAGCCTCGTTTGTGAGACCTATATCGATTTGATATGATTCCTTGGCGAATGATAAATTGGAGCGATCCAAAAATGAAATGACATACAACAAAAACATAAATGGTATCAATTGCATGCGGCTTTTCGCAACCGCACTCGCAAGCTGGCTGCCTGTTGCCTGACCTTGAGCGTTCATGACCTCTCTTCCTCAATAAAAATTCGCCGGAGCGCGCCTATCGATTCCGTTGTCGCCGCGCTCGCCCTCCATCCAGGGTTCAGCCCCGGGATTTACGCCTCCTGAGCTTTTCATAAAGCCTGCGCTCTTCCACCATGAGCGGCGTCGCATCGAGAGCCGCCTTTTCCCGGTCCAATGCCTCCGCGTCGTTTTCCTGAACGCCGGTCCATATCCTGGCAAAAGTGCCGTCCTTGATCTTGCGCACGACATCGCGCAGCCGGTCCTTGTCGGCCTCTTCCTCATCGGGTGAGGGCCGCGCATAGACGAGCTGGCCGTATTGAGAGGTCCTGGAATGCAGTTTGAGTTGCTCGAAAAGCCCATGATCCACAAAATACTGGCCGACCTCGCGCATCTCGCCGGAGGCGTAAAGCTCCAGAATCGCCGCCTCCGGGCTGCAACCGGCCTCGATCAAAACCTCGCATCCGCGACGCACCGCGTGCAGAAAACCGAAATGTTCGTTGAACAGATCGACAATCGTCTCTTCCTCGAAACTGGATTCGATGCAGCCCATCCTGGTCGTGCCGATCGCCTTGGCAAGCGCGATCATTATATTTTGCGCATTACCCGTCGCATCCTGGTGCACGGCCACCAGGCTGGGATAGCCCTTGCCCTCGACGACGGTATCGCGCACGCCCTGCCCCACCATGCGCGGCGCCAGCATGATGACGTTTACATCCGCCCGCGGAACGATCTTCTTGAAGTGTATGTTGTATCCGCTGGCGAAATTTAGCGTGTTTGATGCCTGAAGGCCCGGCTCGATATGGTTTTTATAGACGTCCGGCATGATTTCGTCGGGCACAAGAATGAACAGGATATCGGCGCGCCTTGCCGCCTCAAGCAGAGGCAATGTTTCAAACCCGTCGGCGGCGGACTTTTCTGAAGATGCATCGGCGCGGGACCCGATGATTACATTCAGGCCCGCATCCCGCATGTTGAGAGCCTGAGAGCGGCCCTGATTGCCGTATCCGAAAACCCCGACCGTTTTTCCGGACAGCAAATCCAAGTCTCCTTCGTCATCGAAGTGCCATTTGGCCATTTGAATGATCTCCGTCTATCAAGAGTCCGATCGAAAATTATGTTTTTATTCTCTATATTAGATGAGAGTTAAAGAATAATAATATACAAGCTGCTCACTTCATGCAAGAGCTTATCTAGAGCAAGATCAGACTCAAGGCATAAACACCGCCAAGCGCCGTCAGCCCCTGGATCAGAGTCGCCGTGGTTTGCGCGCGATAGGCGGTCGTGATCGGCATTTTGCTGAATTGGCTGACGACCCAGAAAAAGCTGTCATTGCTATGGGAGACGGTCATGGCTCCGGCGCCGATGGACATGACGACCAAAACCCGACCGATCTCGGAGTCAAGACTTAAGTCGCCCAAAATCGGGGCAATGAGAGACGAGGTCGTGACCAAAGCGACGGTTGAAGACCCCTGCGCGGTTTTCAAGGCGGCGGCGATGAGGAAAGGCGCGAAGATCCCCAGCCGATGGAAACTCGCGGCGTGGCCGATCACGGCGCCGAGATCCGTCGCCTTGAGCACGCCGCCGAAGGCCCCGCCGGCGCCGGTAATCAAGAGGATCGGGGCGGCGGTCACCATCGCCTTGCCGACCATTTCGGAAAATCGCTTCACTCTGTCCCCCATTTCAAGAAGGAAAAAGGCGGCCAGCATCCCGAAAATCAAGGCATTCAGCGGCGTGCCGAGAAAGACGAAAAAGGTTTTCATCTCCCCGGCGCCGAAGGGCCGTGACGGGTATTCGGCAATGGACGCCAAGGCGATCAGACAAATGGGAATCGCAATGGGGGCGAATGCCCGAAACGGAGAGGGCAAAACGCCATGCCGCGCGCCGGACCCCGCGGCGTTTTCATTGTTTTCATCGTGCGTTTCAACCGGATACCGCCTCGATACGAACCGCGCCCACAACAGCCCCGAAACGGCCGCCAAGGCCGCGACGACAAGTCCCATGCCGATCACCGGAGCGAGGTTGGATTGCAGCCCCAGATTGCCGGCGGCGGCAATCGGGCCCGGAGTCGGGGGAACCAATGTATGAGTGGCGTAAAGCCCGGTCGCCAGGGCAACGCTCATACCGACCGGCGAGGCGTTGATCCGCCTGGTGACCGACTCTTTGAGCGCATTGAGAATGACATAGCCGGAGTCGCAAAAAACCGGAATGGAAACGATGTAGCCGATCAGCGACATCGTCAGATAGGGAAAGCGCTCCCCGACAAGCCCGACGATCGTTCGGGCCATGGTGACGGCGGCTCCCGATCGCTCGAGAACAACCCCGATAATGGTTCCGAAGATGATGATCAGCCCGATACCGCCAAGCACGCCGCCAAATCCCTTTTCAACGATCGTCACCGTGTCGTTGACAGGCAATCCGGACAGGAAGGCGGTTAAGAAGGCGGCCCCTATAAGCACGATAAAAGGGTGAAGTTTGTAACGCGATATGGCGATGACAAGCAAAACCATGACTCCTGCGATCATGATCACAATGCTCATTTTCATGGCTCCTTCCCAAAAAACAGCGGATCCCGACGCTCAAAACACTCGGTTCCAACGCAAGGTCGCAAGAGACCAGGGTCTGGATCCATTCATATGATCGAAATGACGTGCGACCATCGGCCCCAAATGCGAGGAGCGAAGGCGAAAGGACAGGCCGGCATTTTCAAGTCCCTCGGCGACAAGGTGGCCGGGTCGATGGGCCACATCTCCCGGACGCCGAAACGGCTGTGATCTGGGCCCCATTGTTGAACCGCTCGGACGATGAAAAACATCAACCATCGCGCTTCTCCACGGTGCTTTCCTTGCCGTTTCAGGCGCCATTTCGATCATATGAATGGGTCCGGACCCTAGACTCGTTTTATCGTGCGACATTGCGTTTCATACGACATTTTGAACCCGGTTTCGACCGATGTGATCCTGGCGCGCGATTTTCCCGGGCGTCGGTCCCCTTTTCGGCCGCCACAACCATATCGGGGCGACCCGGGAATTGCGACCGGCGCGATAAGCCGGGCTATATTTTTGGAATTTTTTAACTATAATGATTCAAAATTGGCTGAATCTGAAAGTTGTCGCCCATTTTACGAAGACCCATCGCCCATGACCCCTCACGAGCTGAAATTCACCTCCTTGCGTCAATTCGCCGACAAACGCCCGACACCGCAACCGGATATGCCGGCCCCGGGGTTTCCGGCCACCAGGCTCAGACGCAATCGCCGCGCTTCCTGGTCGCGGCGACTGGTGCGCGAATGCAGCGTGAGCGCCGACGATCTTATCTGGCCGATCTTCATTACCTCCGGCGACGACCTTGCCGATCCGGTCCCTTCGATGCCGGGGGTGAGCCGCCACAGCATCGACCGCGCGGTCAAGGCGGCGGAGCAGGCCACGCGCCACGGCATTCCGGTGATCGCTCTTTTTCCCGATATTGACGCCGGGTTGCGCCGGGCCGATGCGGCCGAAGCGGTCAATCCCGATAATCTGGTCTGCCGGGCCGTGCGCGCGATCAAACGCGAAGTCCCCGATATTGGCGTCATGTGCGACGTCGCGCTCGACCCCTATACAAATCATGGTCATGACGGGCTTATGGACGGGCAGGAGATTGCAAATGACGAAAGCGTCGAAATGCTGGTGACGCAGGCTCTGATTCAGGCCGAGGCCGGCTGCGATATCGTCGCCCCTTCCGCCATGATGGACGGTTGCGTCGGCGCCATCCGCCAAGCCCTTGAATCCGCCGGTCTGACCGGAGTGAATATCATGGCCTACAGCGCCAAATACGCCTCCGGTTTTTACGGCCCGTTTCGCGATGCGGTCGCTTCATCGGCCACCTTGCGGGGCGACAAGAAGACCTATCAGATGGACCCCGCCAACAGCGACGAGGCCTTGCGCGAAATCGCGCTCGATATTGCCGAGGGGGCCGATATGGTCATCGTCAAACCCGGCCTTGCCTGCCTCGATATTCTTTATCGGGTGAAGGAGACTTTCTCCATGCCGGTTTTCGCCTATCAGGTGTCCGGCGAATATGCCATGCTCAAGGCGGCCTGCGACCATGGCTGGCTCGATCCCGACCGGGTCGTCATGGAAACGCTGATCGCCTGCAAACGGGCCGGAGCCACCGGCATATTGACCTATTTCGCCTTGGACGTCGCCAAAAAACTCGCAGTATCGAGCTGAAATCCCTTAGGGTCATGACCCTGGAGCATAATTCGATCCGGAGCGAAGCCAGGTCGGACCAGGATTATACTTATAAAACAAAAAGTTGTAGCGTGATTGCGATTCGATGTGAACGCAACCCGCTCTAGAAAATTTTCCGTGATTCCATTGCCGCGGAAAATGCTCCAGGGCCTATTAACGTTCAAGGTTAGGGCACGGGACGGATTTTGCCCCTGAACGGGAGAACGACTCGCTACCGTGTTGCACTCCAGAAAAGACGTCTTTGACGCGTTCGGGGGCGAAATTCGCCGCGCGTGACCAAGGAATATGGCGAAAATCACCCATTTCGGCGTCGTGAAAGCGTGAGAAAGAGCAAGCCCTTCTCAGCACTTTTCCTCCTGAAACCGTATTTCTCATACCGTGCTCCAACCTCAACTGTGAACAGGTCCTAAGCCCCCACAAGAGCGAACCAGCCGGCTTCGTCGATCACCGTGACGCCAAGCTCGCAGGCCTTGCGCAACTTCGACCCGGCGTCGGTGCCGGCAACGACCAAATCGGTCTTTTTCGAGATGCTGCTCGCCGTCAACGCCCCGAGATTTTCCGCCATGGTTTTGGCCTCCTCGCGCGACATCCGCTCGAGCCTGCCGGTGAACACCACCGTTTTCCCCGACACCGGCGAGCCGTTTGCCGCCGTCTCGACCGGAACGACCTCGATTTCGCCAAGCAGGCCCGCGATCACGGATCGGTTATGCGGTTCGCGGAAAAATTGAGCTAGAGAATCGGCAACGACGCGGCCAACGCCATCGATTCCGACAAGCGTCTCAAAATCTTTGGTCTCCGGCCCCATGCAGGCTCCGGACATGGCGCTGAGAAACTCCTCGATACCGTCATAGGACCGTGCCAGACGTCTTGCCGTGGTTTCCCCGACATGGCGAATGCCAAGCGCATGGATAAAACGATCGAGCGCGATGACGCGCCGGGCATTGATTTCGGCAAACAGTTTTTTCACCGATTTTTCTTGCCATCCACGACGGTATTGACCGGGCTCACTGGGGATTTTGAGCGCATCGCGCCGTTCCAGAGTGAAGATATCGACCGGACTTTCAATCAGACCGTTTTCATAAAAATCGGCCATGTGCTTTTTGCCCAGCCCCTCAATATCGAACGCATGGCGCGAGACCAAATGCTTGCAGCGTTCCAGACGCTGCGCCGCGCAGATCAGCCCGCCGGTGCAGCGGCGCACCGCATCGACCCGGCCGGTCCGGCCATCGCTCTCGCGCACCGCCTGGCTGCCGCAGACCGGGCACCGCGTCGGGAAAACGAAGGGCGCGCTGCCGTCCGGCCGTTTATCCGTTTCCACCGCCATGATCTGGGGAATGACGTCGCCGGCGCGCCGGATCGCGACCGTATCGCCCACGCGCACATCTTTGCGCGCGATCTCGTCTTCATTGTGCAGCGTGGCGCTTGCAACCACGACCCCGCCCACCGTGACCGGCGCAAGCCTGGCGACCGGCGTCAGAGCGCCGGTGCGACCGACCTGGATTTCTATGTCGCGGAGAGTGGTTATGGCCCTCTCCGCCGGGAATTTATGGGCGACGGCCCAACGCGGACTGCGCGAGACAAAACCGGCGCGGGCCTGAAGATCGAGACGGTTGAGCTTGTAGACAAGGCCGTCAATATCATAGCCAAGTTGGGCGCGGATCGCCTCGATATGACGATAGGCGTTCAACAAATCCTCGGCGCATGAGCACAGTCTGGCCTGCGGATTGACCGGCATCCCCCAGCGTCTGAACGCTTCATAGAGCGCCCATTGGGTCTCGCCGGGCAACCGTTCCGCCTCGCCGAACCCATGGGCGAAAAACCGCAAAGGGCGCTCGGCCGTCACCGCAGGGTCAAGCTGACGCAAAGACCCGGCGGCGGCGTTGCGCGGATTGGCGAACGGTTTTGCCTCCGCTTCTTCCCGGCGCCGGTTCAGCGTGGCGAAAGCGGCGTGGGTCATATAGATTTCGCCGCGCACCTCAAGGATATTGGGCATGTCGGCAGCATTGATCCGGTGGGGAATATCATCCACGGTCATAATATTGGCGGTCACATTCTCGCCTTCATAACCATCGCCGCGGGTCGCCGCTGTGACCAGCTCGCCATGCTCGTAACGCAGGCCGATGGAAAGACCGTCAATCTTGGGCTCCGCGGTCAATTCCAGCCCATCGGCGTCTTGCAGCTTGAGAAAACGGCGAATGCGTCGCAGAAATTCCGCCACCTCCTCGGCATCGAAGACATTGGCGAGCGACAGCATGGGCACGCCATGGCGGATGGAGGAAAATTGCCGCGAAGGCGCGGCCCCGACCTTGAGACTCGGGCTGTTTTCGCCGACAAGGACTGGAAATCGTTGCTCTATCGCCTGTAACCGCAGGCGCAACGCATCATAGGCGGCGTCGGATATTTCCGGCGCGTCTCGTTGATAATAAAGCCGGTCGTGATGGGCGATGACGCCGCCAAGCCTTGCAAGTTCGCGTCTTGCTTCATCAACGTCAAGTTTATCGACCTCGATTGCGGCCGTATCTCCGATGCTCATTCCGCTTCATTCCTCCATTGCCGCGATAAAAGCCGTCCTGTCGATCAATTCCCGCCGTCAAGCAACCGTTCCGCCTGCGCACGCGCTTCCTCGGTAATCGAGGCCGCGGACAACATGCGCGCAATCTCCTCGCGGCGTTGATGGGGGTCGAGGCTTTCGACCCATGTCAGCGTGCCCGTTCCATCCTCGCCGCCGCGGGTCTCCTTGGCAACGCGCATATGAGTATGGGCGCGCGCGGCAACCTGCGGCGAATGGGTGACCGCGAGAACCTGGAGCTTGTCGGCCAGCCGCGCCAGACGCACTCCGATCGCATCCGCGGCCGCCCCGCCGACGCCGGTGTCGATCTCGTCGAAAATGAGAAGCGGGGCGCCGCCGCGCGCGGCGAGCACGACCTTGAGCGCGAGCATCAAACGCGCCAGCTCGCCGCCAGAGGCCACTTTGATAAGCGGGGCCGGCGGCGTTCCGGGGTTGGTCGCCACATGGAATTCGACCCGATCAATTCCGCGTGGTCCGGCATGATTTTCATCCGCGTTCACGACAGCCTCAAAACGCGCCCGTTCCAGTTTCAGCGGCGGCAATTCAGCCATGACCGCTTCGCCGAGACCGGCGGCGACAGCCTTGCGTTTCGCGCTCAATGCCTGGGCACGATCAAAATACCGCTTGCGCAGCGTCGCACCCTCTTCATCAAGCCGTCCGGCCGTCTCCTCACTTTCCTCCAAGCCGCCAAGCTCGCGGCGAAACCGCTCAAGCAGCGCCGGAAGGTCGCACACCTTCACCTTGTGTTTGCGCGCCGCCGCGCGCAGGGCGAACAGGCGCTCCTCGACCCGGTCGAGTTCGGTTTGATCGAAGCGCATATCCCGACCGGCCCCGGCGATGGCGTCTTCCGCCTCTCCCATCTCCACCAGAACCCGATCGAGCGCCGAAACAACCTCATCGAGACGACCGCCCGCCTGCATCTGGAGGCGCTCAAGGCGTCGCAGCGCGCCACCAAGCCCGCCGGACGCGTCGTCACCGCCGCCCAGCGCCCGCGCGGCCTGCGACAAAGCGGATGTAAACTGCTCGGCATTCATCATCATCCGGCGGCGTTCGGCAAGATCTTCCTCCTCACCTTCACCCGGCGACAGCGCATCGAGCTCATTGACGGAATGTTCGAGAAAGGTCCGCTCGGCAAGGGCATGGCGGCGTTTTTCGTCATGGGCGACCTGCCGGGCCTGCGCCGCGCGCCAGAGCGACCAGGCCCGCGCCACCGTCTCGCACTCACGGTCGAGACCGCCATAGATATCGAGCAGGCGGCGATGCCGCGACATATCGATCAAGGCGCGATCGTCATGCTGGCCATGAATTTCGCCCAGCACTGCGCCCAGCTTGCGCAAGAGGGTGATCGAAACCGGCTGATCGTTGAGCGTCGCCCGGCCGCGACCATCGCGGGACTGGTGTCTGCGCAGGATCAATTCGCCTTCCGTCTCTATCTCATGTTTTGCAAGAAGGTTGAAAACCGCATGATCGGGGGCAAGATCGAAACTGGCCGCCACCGTGGCCTTCTCGGCGCTGCGGCGGACCAGGGCGGCGTCTCCGCGCGCGCCGAGCACAAGGCCCAGCGAATCGAGCACGATCGATTTGCCCGCCCCGGTCTCGCCGGTGAAAGCGGTCAGACCGGCGCCGAGCGTCATATCCAACCGCTCGATGAACACGACATTCCTGATCGAGAGCGAAGTCAGCATGGCCCCTTTATACCCGATGAGGGCAAAATACCCGAGAGGGATAAAAGCCAGCGAGCGGAACTAAAATATTCATCGGGCGGCCCGCCACGGACCGATAAAGGCGTCATTTTTATAAGGCCGATTCGGGTGGGGTTCCAGACCCGGTCAGTCGCCTTCACCAGCAGCGGGAGAAAAATACTTCTCCAGTTTCCCTTCTTCGCCGTCGTGGGAATCGGCATCGGCCGGGGGATCCTTCTTAGCGGTGATATTCGGCCAGCGGCCAGCATATTTCGCATTCAACGCCAACCATTTTTCAAGGCCGGTCTCGGTATCCGGCTTGATCGCCTCGATAGGACATTCCGGTTCGCAAACGCCGCAGTCGATACACTCGTCGGGGTGGATCACCAACATGTTTTCCCCCTCATAGAAGCAATCCACGGGGCACACTTCAACGCAATCCATATATTTGCATCTGATGCAATTATCGGTGACGACATAAGTCATCTTCAACTCCGGACATTTTCGACCATGATCATCCCCGATGGGCCTGAAAACAGGGCAGGGGCTTAATACTACGACACGCTCCGACCGGTCCGCCAGCCCGCTTATGGGACCTGCGGGGAACCGTTTCGAACAAGGCCGGCTCAGGGTGTAGCCTAGGCTTGCTCGCGCCGCGCGCCAAGCCGTTTACGGTTTTCGCCGGGCCCTCACCTCCGTCCGGCGATCGCGGGCGGCATATGGCGGATCCCACGGGCGTGATTTGCCGAGCGACCGGCGGAAAGTCAAGCCTTGCCCACCACCTTGCCGATTTTAAGGATTCACACTCTCGCCGATCACCGGATCGCGGCTTGCCGGTTGCTTAGGAGTCTCGGCGAAAATAACACAGAGTTGGTCGCCGATGGTCAAAAGCACCGTGATGATCGCAACGGCCATACCCGCTGCAATCAGGGCATATTCGACTGCGGTCGCCCTGCGATCGGCTTTCCAAAAACGCATCGGCCCGGCCATTGGCGGCACCCTCCCTGGAGTTCGGCGCAAAATCCCCCGGAGTTTCTCTTTGTTCCGGGACCGTCTCAATACGGATGCCGTGAGGGTTACGCTACTCTGTTTAATAAGCCCTTAAATTCAAGCCTAAATATTATATTTTATTATTCATTATTTTTAAAACTAATTTATATTAGTAAATGTAAAATTCAGCATAAATTATTAATTACATTATGATCAATAAGATAATATAAATTATATCTGTCTTGCAATATGAACATCGTTTTATCCCAATATATTCGTGAACAGGCTGCCCGAAAAATTTACGGCACCGATTGTGCGCCGAAAATCGACACATGTTTGGGCTTCGCTTCCCAGCAGATGACAGGTTCCGATTCAAAGGCACGAAATGAGCGAGCAAAAAGCCGGTCAGACCAATTGTATTTGACAGAAATCAACCGCTTCCGCTATCCACCACAAGCGGCCTTTCCCAAGCGAGGGAGACCGATGCCCGAAAGAGCAGGATAATATGACCGAGCCCATAAAAAAACCGGCCCTGCGACCGGTCGTTTCACGCTTTTCCTGCGGTCCTTGCACAAAATTTCCAGGCTGGAGTCCCGACATTCTTAAAAATGCCTGCCTTGGACGCTCGCACTGTTCGGCCAAGGGCAGGGAGAAGCTCAAACGCGCCCTTACCCTCACGCGCAAGGTCCTCCAGGCCCCGGATTCGCATCTTATCGCCATTGTTCCCGCCTCCGATACCGGGGCCATGGAACTGGCAATGTGGTCGCTTCTGGGGGTGCGTGGCGTTGACGTACTGGCCTGGGACGCTTTCGGCGCGCGTTGGGGCGATGATATCGTCAATCACTTGAAGCTCGTAAACGCCCGAATCATCGGGGCCGATTATGGGGCGTTGCCCGATCTCTCCGCCGTCGATTTCTCACGAGATGTGATTTTTACCTGGAACGGCACATCCTCCGGTGTGCGCGTTCCCGATGGCGAGTGGATTCCCGACTCCCGCCACGGGCTGACGATCTGCGATGCAACCTCGGCGGCGTTCGCGCAAAGGCTTGAGTTTCACAAGCTCGACGTGGTGACATTTTCCTGGCAAAAGGCTCTGGGTGGCGAGGCCCAGCATGGGATTCTGATTCTCTCGCCGCGCGCGGTGGAACGGCTGGAAAGCTATACCCCGCCATGGCCGCTGCCGAAATTGTTTCGCATGACCAGGGAAGGCAAGCTCAATACCGAGCTGTTCGAGGGTGTGACGATCAACACGCCATCGATGCTGTGCGTTGAAGACTATCTCATGGCGCTGCAATGGGCTTGCGCCATCGGCGGGCTTGAGGCCCTGATCGCGCGCGCCGATGACAATGCCCGGATCATTGCCGAATGGGTCGGGCGAACGCGCTGGGTTTCCTTCCTCGCCCGGGATGTGGCCACGCGCTCCAACACATCGGTGTGTCTGAGACTGTCGGATGCAATATCCGAGGGTCTCTCGGCCCATGAGATCGCCGCCTTGCCCGGGCGCATCGTATCGCTGCTTGAAGCGCAAGGCGTTTGTTTCGATATTGCGTCCCATCGCAACGCCCCTGCGGGTTTGCGAATCTGGTGCGGCCCGACGGTGGAAAAATCCGATATTGCGGCCCTGCCGGCCTGGCTCGACTGGGCCTTCGAGCAGACTTTGCGTGAACTGCGCTCCGCGGCCTGAGCGCGTTCCGGTTTACCACTGTCCTTACGGATTATCGAGCATAAGGATCAATTCCATAGCCCCCTGGCGTTTCGGCACGCGGACCGGGGCAAATGAGGAAGAGTCATGGCCAATGTCGTGGTTGTCGGCGCCCAGTGGGGCGATGAGGGGAAAGGCAAGATCGTTGACTGGTTATCGCAGCGCGCCGATGTCGTCGTACGCTTTCAAGGAGGGCACAATGCCGGGCATACGCTGGTTGTGGGCGGTATCGTCTACAAACTGTCCCTGTTGCCGTCCGGTATCGTGCGCCACGGTAAACTGTCGATTATCGGCAATGGCGTGGTTATCGATCCCTGGGCGCTGAACGAGGAAATCATTCGATTGCGGCGGCAAGGCGCGGTCGTTTCACCGGATAATTTGCGGATTGCGGAAAATACGGTTCTTGTGCTGCCATTGCACCGCGAGCTTGATATTCTCCGCGAAGATGCCGCGGGCAAGGGGCTTATCGGCACGACACGGCGCGGTATTGCTCCAGCCTATGAGGACAAGGTCGGCCGGCGGGCCATTCGGGTCATGGATTTGGAGAACCGTGTCGCTCTGTCCACCAAGATAGACCGGCTCCTTGCCCACCATAATGCCTTGCGCCGGGGGTTTGGAGCAGCGGAAATTCCGGCTGCCGAGCTTTTTTGCAGTCTGGATCGGATCGCCGATACAGTCTTGCCTTACGCGGATCGGGTGTGGGCGCTGCTTGATCGGGCGCGGCGTGGCGGCAAACGGATCTTATTTGAAGGCGCGCAGGGCGTTATGCTCGATATCGACCATGGGACCTATCCTTTCGTGACCTCGTCCAGCACCGTCGCCGCCCAGGCGGCATCCGGTTCCGGCATCGGACCGAGCGCCATCGACTACGTTCTGGGGATCGTCAAATCATACGCGACGCGGGTCGGCGAAGGCCCGTTTCCGAGCGAGCAGAACAATCGGAAGGGCCGTGAACTGGGCGATCGCGGCCACGAGTTCGGTACGGTGACGGGCCGCCAACGTCGATGTGGCTGGTTCGATGCGGTCCTTGTCCGTCAGGCCATCAAGACCAGCGGAATTCACGGCATCGCCCTGACCAAGCTCGATGTGCTCGACGCGTTTGAGCAGATCAAGGTCTGCGTCGGCTACAGGCTTGAGGGAGAACGGATCGATTACCTGCCCTCCAGCGAGGAGGCGCAAAAACGGGTCGAACCTGTTTATGAAACCTTTAAGGGCTGGGAGCAATCGACAAGGGGCGCGCGCAGCTGGACCGACCTGCCGGCGCGTGCCGTGCAATATGTCCGTCATATTGAGGAGTTGATCGAGTGTCCGGTCGCGATGCTCTCTACCAGCCCCGAGCGCGAAGACACCATACTCATGACCGATCCCTTTACGGATTAAGGACGCTTTCGTCACCCGATGAGGAGTCGCCGTTGCCCGCCAGCTCCCCGCACAACGAGGCGCACAAACGTTAAATCGGGGCCTCGCTCGGCGCATCCTCCCTGGATCAACGGGGTCGTTTCCGGCGTCATGAAAGAGGCTCTCCCTTCCCGGCCAAAAGCGCGTCGAGTTTGCCGGCGTCATTAAGCGCCCTTAGATCATCGAATCCGCCGATATGGCTCTGTGCGATAAAAATCTGCGGCACGGTATGACACCCGCCGGCCCGCTCGATCATCGCCACCCGGCCGGATTCGTCGCCGGTAATGTCGATTTCCTCATAAACAAGCCCCTTGTCTTGCAAAAGCGCCTTGGCCGCATGACAAAACGGGCAAGTTTGCTTAGTGTAAATCGTTGCTTTGACCATTCTCGCCATCATCCATGTTTATCGATTGAGCTTCATTGCCCACCCATGAAGGGATATTCCCTTGACCACTACACATGGAGCCGCGTGGGATCAAGAACAAGGGCGAAGACCAAAACGTCAACCGCCGCCGCACCGGATTCAAGGCAGGATCGCGCGCAAGAATCGGCGGTCGCGCCAGTGGTCAGCACATCGTCGACGAGGAGGATTCTACGCCCTCTCACGACCGCCCGCTTGTCTTTATCGATGCGAAACGCTCCATGCACATTTTGCCGACGACGACGATGGTCGAGACCGACCTGGGCGCGTGTCGCTCTGACTCGGTGCAAGAGTTCATTTTCGCATCGGCGATCATAATGGCAAGCAATCTCGCGGGCCAACAACGCCGATTGATTATAGCGCCGTTGCCATAGTCGCGTTCGATGCAGCGGCACCGAGGCCACTATATCGACCTCTCGTAGCAATTCACGCCCGGCGCGCACCATAAGCCGGGCCATGAACCGAACCACTTCATGGCGATCATGATATTTGAGCGCATGGACAAGTCCGCGCGATACATCGTCAAAAGCCGCGGCGGCGCGGGCGCGGGCAAAGGTCGCCGGTCGGGCGAGCGCGGCCGCGCTGTAGACCCCCTCACCTGGATCATAAGCGAAGGGCAGGCCGCGTTGGTCGCAGAGCGGAGCGTCGATCAGGGTCAATTTGCTCCAGCATGACGCACATAAGCCATTCTCGCGCCACAGCGGTTGCGCACAGGAAAAGCACTGACGCGGCATGACGCCGTCAAGAGCGGCGGCGCCAATAGTAACGATCCATGCGCCAAGCGATGAGCAAACCTCGCCGAGACGCTCGCCCCAGGCGCGAAACATATACGATCGTGTCGTAGAGTTACCCATAGACGGTTCGTCAGCGATGATTCAAGGCCCCATCGTCACGTCAAGATCGTTCAGAAGGCCGTTGCCGAGCGAATAGATCAGGCCATGAACATGCAGATCCTGCTTTTTTCTCCAGGCGTCCTGCACGATGACGGTAGATGAAACATTCCTGACCTGTTGTATGACATTGAGTTCGCATAGACGATCGAGACGCTCGCGAGCGTTTTTTATGGTGGCAAGGTCACGCCGATTATCGTCCATTACGGCACGAATCGGATGCAGCCAGTGATCGAGAATCCCCCGCCTCTCCTTATCGGCCGCCGCCGCCACGCCGCCGCAGCCATAGTGACCCACAACCAGAATATGACGCACTTTCAAGGCTTCGACCGCGTATTCAAGCACGCAGAGGAAATTCATATCCTGGGCGCCGGCAAGATTGGCGACGTTGCGATGGACAAAGATTTCACCCGGCCCAAGACCGACAATCTGATTCGCCGGCACTCGGCTGTCGGAACAGCCGATCCAGAAATATTCAGGCGTTTGCCGCTGTTCCAGCCGCCGAAAGACTTGCTCGTCGGCCTGGACCATTCTTTCAGCCCAGAGTCGATTATTCGCCTTGATGCGCTCCAGCATGGACATACCCTTCTCTTGCCCGACGGCGCATGAACATGCAACGCCCGGGGATCATAGCGGATCGACTCATATGAGCGGATCGAGGGAAAACAAACGGGCCGGAGGCGTCAGTCGAAAGAACAAACAGCCTCGGGCATCTCTAGCAAAACGGCCCGGTCCGGATCAAGAGCCCAAGGCGCAGAAGTTAGACATAATTTTAGCGGTGCACTTCTGAGTGCCCCGCCCTGTTTCAGTGGCGATGTTTCACGTGAAACATGGTTTAGGATGACCCCGATTTATCGGGGCTTGGGAGCCTCCTTCTTGGGGCGAGTCCACCCTTCTTTGAGTTTTTCCATGACCTTATCAAACCAATTTTCATACCAATACCAGGTTCTCGCAACCTTTGTCCCGAACCCCTTACCAGGGCTCTTTGCATCAAGCTGTTGCCAGAGTGATATGTGGTCAGTCATGTTAAATTTGGGATAATCGGCATCCTGAACCTTTTTTACAATCTGTCCAGGCAAAAACTTCGGTCGTTCCGTTTCCTTAAGCAGAACGCGTTCAACCTCTATAACCTCAGGCGATCCCGGTTTTACGAACTCGACAACTTGGTCGGCCGTGGATGGGGTCCCGGACAGTTTCGGGACGAACGCCACGCGATGGGCGAAGCGTGGATCGTTCCATTCGTCTTCGGTCAATTTCTCGTGAAGCTTATCTATGGCGGTCTTAATGTGCCCCGGCAGATCGGCTCCGAGCAGGCTTTTTGTTTGCCGCCCGTCAAAGGTTACGAATTGTAGGGCAATCGGCAAACGCTTTTCAAGCGTCAGCTTCTTGCTGAACAGTCTTTTGAGCGTATCGTTGAAATTTATACAACAGGCTTGAAGTTTGGTGCCAAGGGCATCATCGATCCTGCTGGTCGAACGATGTTCGATCTCGTGCCGGAGTTCGAGCAGGAATTTGAGATTGTTTCTGACGCCTTTCTCCAACGGACATTTTTCGCGTTTAAGACAATGACTCAAATCCCAGTATCTATCGGCACCTTCGGGCGTTTTCACAACGACACCCTTTTTCTTGTATCGGTAATCTATTCCCTCCCGTTTATAATAGGCGTGCAGAAGATAGGTCCAGGCAATGATGCTGGTGACGATGAACAACTCCGCCCTGAAATGAAGTCCCGCGCCGTTGAAGATGTGCACTGCGGCGATCATTGCCTCGCGAGCCTTGACAAGAAGCTCGTCTTCGTGAAGTTGTAAACCGGTTCTTTCATCGATATTCGGCCAGGCTTGGAGAAACCCATCCAATTCCTCTTGCGATGCGGGCTTAACATCGTCATGTCTTTTACCATCACGAATCTCGGAGATGCGAGCATGATTGATCGAACGGGTCGGGCGCGAGAACTAGGCCTGAATATCCTGCGGAACATACTTCCGCTCCAGCATCGCCTTGACAAGGGCAACCTCCCATTTCCGCAAAGTTTTGCCCGAATGCTGCGCCAACCACGTTTCCTTTTGTTGTTGAGCAGAGAATACACCCTAAAAACCCAAGACCTTACACCTCAACACTGATTCTCCATAGGAATATCCACCGTACCGTTAGTGCCTTCGGGAAAATTCGATAAAACCGCCCGGATAATAGAGATGGCCACGGGCGCGAAAGAATTACATGATCCACGGCTCACACCACGAGCCTCGAAGACTGTCTTCCGGGTTCGATTGTCAATCATATTGATCGCAACATCGCGAGTAAAAACTACGCTTGTTGCAAGGCCGGTGCGGTATCCCGTGACGCCATAATCCGGAGTAAAGGTCGTACTAGCACTATAGGATTCTCCGTGAATCGTACCGTAAGTATTAGATTTACTGTAGCCGGTTACCCCAAATTCAGGAATCGAATAGCTGTTTTGAACCAACTCACCTTTATTGACATGGAAGCCGAAATAAGCTGTGAGTCGTGCATCACGTTGATGTCCAACGACATCAAACCCTTTTTCTTTGAGGACAGCCGCCAAAGCCTGTGTGTTGCTCTGCCATTCGAGATCATGAATATTCATTCCCTTGAAGGGAGCGAGGTAGACCGTTCTGGGATCAATGTCTTCTGGAATTGATGAATATGCGTCCACCTGTGTAGAAACGTAGCTGCATCCAGTAATCAGCAGGATCCAGATAACTACCATAAGTGAATTTAAGAGCTTCATCTCTCGCCTCTTCAAACAATCAGTGCATCAGCGGCACATCCATGACCCCACTTCTGATCCATAGTTTATTCAGGCTACACGCTAAAACCCCACTATAGTTCAAATGGGAATGACGGTATCATAGACTCAATCCATTGTCGAGCTTTAACTGAACTTGCAAGCCGGGATGGTTTGGATCAATCTTGGTCCGTCATAAGCTGAGAGGTCGGTTTGCACGTGTTTCACGTGAAACACGTGCAAACCGACCTGTTAAACACCGGGATAATATGGGCGGAGTTTTTGGCGTTTTACGCTCCGGCAACATCGGGACGCAGGCCCCCGCGAGATTCATATCCCAGCCAGAGGCGTGATTTCCGAGCCATCGGAAAAGCGCGAAAAACGGAACGGTACGGGGTTGACGATTGAGCGCGCACCTGTCGCAAGGTCTGCGGCGAGACGTCCCGCCCCCGGTCCTATTCCGAAACCGTGACCGGAAAACCCGGTCGCAATCACCAGGCCCGGCAGGCTTTCCACCGTGGAAACCACCGGCACCGCATCCGGCGTGACATCAATGAGCCCGCCCCAACATTGGGCAATCCTGGCGGCGTGGAAAACCGGAAACGCATCGGCAAGCCGCGCCAGCGCCGTATCGAGCATTTTTACATCCGGCTCGGGATCGAGGATTCGGGTACGCTCATAGGGTGACGGTTGATCCGGCCCCACGCGCTTCATGTCGCGCCATTCCTGGAGAAAACGCTTGCCAAGACGCAGCGACAGCGATGAATGGTTTTTTCTCAGGGCCGGAATGAATTGCATGAAAAACCGGAAACTGTCGGGCGCAAGGTCATATCTATTGGTCGCCAGCGTAGAGACCGTATAGCCGCCATCCTCGCGTCGGCGCACGGAAAAATCGGGGCCGCGCACCGTCACCCGCGGCCCGCGTTCGAGCGGCTCGGTGCGCAAAACCGAATTGAGCACCTTGAGTTGCGGTAACACAATGCCGACATCGCGCAGGAGAAGACGCGACCACACCCCGCCGGCAACGACCACCACCGAAGCACCGATCATCCCGCGCTCGGTGACAACGCCGCAAACTTTGCCTGCCGCCCTCTCGATCCGCCGCACCGCGCAAGATGTGAGAATGCTCGCGCCCTTTGCCCGGGCAGCGCGGGCGATGGAAGGCGCCGCCTTTTGCGGTTCCGCGCGCCCGTCCGTCGGCGAATAGAGCGCGCCGTCGCAACCCAGAGCCATTTGCGGCAGCAGTTCGGCGACGTTCCCTGAATCGATAACGCCGACCCGGTGCTGGCTGCCCTTGATGGCATCGAGCCACGCGATGTTTTCTTCCCGGATCGCTTGGCTATAAAACGGCGTGACAATGCCGCACTGACGGTAACCCACATCATGGCCCACGCGCTCGCCGAGCGTTTCCCAGATGCGGATCGATACCGCCATGAGGTCGATTTCTCGCGGGTCGCGCCCCGACAGCCTGACCCAACCCCAGTTGCGGCTGGATTGCTCGCCAGCAATGATCCCCTTCTCGCACAGAACCACCTTATAGCCGCGCTCGGCCAGCTCAAGCGCGGTTGAGGTTCCGATGATCCCCCCGCCGATCACCACGACATCCGCCTTTTCGGGCAGGCGAGGGCTAGAGTCAACGGATTCGACAGTTGGTCCCGGCATGGTTTTTTCCCCAAAGTTACGGTATGCAATGCGCCCCATGACGTCATTCAGGCGGGTGACTAACGTATGGGCGGCGCGTACATGACTCCGCCTTCGGTCCATAATCTATTGAGACCGCGCGGCAAGCCGATCGGCGTATCGGGCCCAAGAGTGCGCGCGAAGACCTCGCCATAATTGCCGACAGTTTTAATGATGTTATAGGCCCAATCATTATCAAGCCCCAGCCCGACGCCAAAATCTCCCTCAAGACCGAGCAGATGGCGAATTTTCGGGTTGTTCGAGCCTCTCATCTCCCAGGCATTGCCGGAGGTTATGCCAAGCTCTTCGGCATCGACCATGGCGAACAACACCCATCTGACGATATTGAACCATTGATCGTCACCCTGTCGCACGACGGGGCCGCATGGTTCCTTGGAGATAATCTCGGGCAGAAAGATATGGTCTTGTGGGTGGGCGAATTTGAGCCGATGGCCGGCCGCCCCGCCAAGATAGCTGGCATAGGCGTCGCAACGCCCGCTCTCATAAACCCTGATGGCCTCGTCGGCCTTCTCGAAGGTGACCGGTTCATAGGTCATATTCCGGTTGCGAAACCAGTCGGCCACGGCCAGTTCGGTGGTGGTGCCGGCGGTGATGCAGATCGAGGCGCCGGCGAGCTGGCGGGCATTCGAGACCCCAAGCGATTTGCGCAGCATGAAACCGGTACCGTCGTAAAAATTCACGCCGGTAAACTTGAAACCCAACACGGTATCGCGTTTCAGCGTCCAGGTCGTCTGACGCACCAGAAGATCGACCTCGCCCGACTGGAGCGCGGTAAAACGCACCTTCGACTGGAGCGCGGTAAAACGCACCTTGTCGGGATCGCCGAAAACCGCTGCGGCGACCGCCCGGCATGTCTCGACATCAAGGCCGGCCCAGCGTCCTCGATCGTCGCTCGCGGAAAAGCCCGGCACGTCATATCCCACGCCACATTTGACATACCCTCTCGCTCTTACGTCATCCAGCGTTGTCGCCTCTGCTGTGGATAGGCTGGCCATTGCCAGAGCCAGCGCGCAACAGATCGGTTTGTGTTTCATTGCAAGCTTCCCCTGTTCTCGGGCTTTTATAGCCGGAAATACGCTTATTTTAGCATAAATCTATAACAAGACGGGTGCGGACCGATTATCGTCGCTTTCCTTATCCTCGGGCGGGTCAAGGCTCTCCTGCGTCAATTCGGGCGTAATCCTCTCCCCGCTCAGCCCGGGTTCGCGCGTCAGCAATTCGCGAATCGGCGCGATCGATTGCCCATCATCTTTCCCCGCATCCGTGTTTAACGTTGTCGGCCCCCATTGCCACGAGTCCCCGGTTCATCGCGGCGTCCGACCGCATTGAGACAGCGGGAATGGCCTTCGCGCCACTTCGACCTCGAAGTGAGGGGGGACCTTGCGCGATCGGCACAAAGGATCCACGAACCCTGAAAATTTTCTCGATCAGGCCGACCTCAGCCAGAGCCCACGGATCTCCATCGAAGGCAAGCTGGCCCCCGTCAAGCAAAGAAATGCGGTCTGCAATCGACATGGCCTGGTTGAGGTCGTGAATCGCCATGACGATGGTGATTCCCCGTTCCCTGCTGAGCCGGTGGATTATGTCGAGAAGCTCGACCTGATAACCGATATCGAGGAAGGACGTCGGCTCGTCGAGAAGCAGAATTTGCGCTTCTTGCGCAACCACCGCCGCGATCCAGACACGCTGACATTCGCCTCCCGACAGCTCGCGCAAGCTCCTGTCGGCAAATCCGGTCAGATTGGTGATCTCAAGAGCCCAGCGAATTGCCACCTCGTCTTTTGGACCATAACGTCTGAAAAGACCGACATGAGCGAACAGGCCCTGCCGAACCAATTGCCTGATGGCGCCGCAAAGGGCGCCGCCGGGTCCGACGGGGCCGGGCAGATAATCGCAACCGGTGTTTGAGGTCGCGGAGCAATAGCTTTGCTCAAGACGGAAATCAAAAGGCTGCCGGGTTTCATCCATTTCGTCTGAACCTTTGGATGGGCCGCGCGCCCGGACGCCGCCACCACAATGTCGGAGCAGGCGACCGCATCAGGAATGTCCTTCACCAATTCGATCTGCCTGTCGGGGAAATATTTTTCAAAGGCGGCAAGACTGGCGGCAATGCCGCCGGGGTGAGTTCCGAAAAGACGCAAGGTCTCAAGATGAGGCAGAACGGTGAGAAGATAAGTCAAGGTCTTGAGGCCCTGGGCGCTGTTTTCCGACCATCAATGCCGAACGGGCATTGGCCTTGGCGCAATGCCTCGCGATGATCGCCGTCGTCGCCGGGGTTCTTGAGCCGCCGATGCTCAGACGATGATGACCATCCATGACGAAAAGCGCACTCTCATGCACGGCAATGGGCTGTGTTCATCGCCCCTATTTCAGGGTTTTCGATTCGATCTCGATCGCTCCGTTCGGGCCCACGCCTTCGGTAGGCGTGAGCGCACAAGAAACAATGAGGTGATGAGAAAACCAAGTCCTTTTCACAACGTACTTCCCTGATGCGACGGTCAAGCAAGGTTAAACATTCTCCGACGGTCATTCTATAAAACTGTGCGATAAAGTCAACTTTAAAATCGGGATTTTTATTCTGTTGTAAACCGGATGCCGTCACACACGGTCAAAGTGCGGTTCCAAACGCCGAAGAAGCGCGCTGTCCACAGCCTCTCCCAGAGTATTGGGAAAACCCGCAATCATAGAGGGTTTCCGCCATCATAACTCTTCCACTCAATCGGCGACGGGGCATGAAGTCGTTCATGATCACGGCTGATGAACAATGCACCGCCTCCGGCGGCAACGAACCGTCGCACGGGCATCGACCACAGTTGCCGTTGTCGCCGGGTTGAGCGTGGCGGACCTCTCCATCGAGGATGAGATGGCCCGATTTTGCCGCCAAGGTCTGCGCGGACTGCGATGCGCTGCAACCGACCATTGAAGACTTTGAAAGGACAGCGTTGCAAAGGATCGGAGATTAACGCGACAGCGGCAAGAACGGCCCAGAGATTGGAAGTCCGCTCCCGCCGCCCGTCGAATAGCACGCACCAATTGTCAATCGTAGATCGCAGGATCGGCGCAGAGACTGGAACACCATACTGATTCGCCCCCGGATCGCACGACCGGAACGACGCTGCAGATCGCCGATTTTCACGCCGTCACACATCGCCTCTTCGCGCATGGGGGCGATCAGACCGCACGGATTGCCCAGGCAAGTGCGGTCTTGCCGCACCCGGAGGGTCCCACAATCCCGACGATCATATTTGGATACACGGTCAGACTCTCTCTCACCCAGCACCCGGGCCGTGCTTCCTTTCGGATGGACAAAAGCAACAACCACGGCGTTTGCTTTCAATCCTCTTCATAGTCCCCCAAGGGGGCAATCGTATCTGAAGCTTGGGCTTCGTATTGAGAATCGGATCTGACCGCGCGGGGCTTTGACAGGAGGTTTAAATGGCCAATTTTCCGCAATATTTCAGCGTGCTGGAGAATCCTTGCAGGAGCAACGCGGTCCGCCATCTGTTCTCCGAAAGCCTGTTCATCGCTTCTTATGCGAGCTTCGCGACGTTGAAACACCTGCGGACATGGCGAGGCCACTGCCATTGACGGAAAACCCTCCGTGGCTTTTTCGATCATGCGTCAAAAAACGCAGCGGCGAATACGCTCTCAGCTTGGGGGCGCGGTGAGCGGTTGGCTTTGGTCTGCATGAGACGGGTCAAGGCACAGACGAGATCATGACTTCGCGCAGCCCCGTCGCGCTTTTAGGCGGTAAGGGCCGGTGGATCACAACGAATCGAATGCGTTACACTATCAGCGCGAAACGGCACAAGACGCCCTCAAATCAAGGCAGCCCATGACTCCCCGGCCCAAAGGCTACTCCCGTTACCACGCCTCGCCCAGCAAATAAGGCCTGCCGTCGAAGTAATCGCGGGTCATCTTGAACAGTATCGGCGACAATACGGCCAGACCGATCAGATTGGGAATCGCCATCAGACCGTTGGCGATATCGGCCAGGTTCCAGACCAGATTGAGCTTAGCGGTCGCTCCCACGGCCAGGAACAGCACAAAGACGATCCGGTAATAATTGATCAGCCTCAGTCCGAACAAATACTGAAAGCATTTTTCACCGTAAAAAGACCAGCTTAACGCGGTCGAGTAGGCGAACAACACCACCCCGACAATAACGACATATTGACCAATACCGGTCAGCGAGGCGTTGAAGGACAGCGACGTCAGGGCCGCACCGCTTTTCCCCGAAGACCACTGACCGGAGGAGATGATCACCAGCGCCGTGATGCTGCAGACGACGAGCGTATCGATAAAGACGCCAACCATGGCGATCAACCCCTGACGAACCGGGTCCCGAGTTCGGGCGGCGGCATGCGCGATCGGCGCGCTGCCAAGGCCGGCTTCATTGGAAAAAAGGCC
The DNA here is from genome assembly GCA_036881905.1 of Hyphomicrobiales bacterium. Taxonomy (GTDB): domain Bacteria; phylum Pseudomonadota; class Alphaproteobacteria; order Rhizobiales; family Im1; genus JBAJNN01. Next base: position 46,484 of record JBAJNN010000010.1, read on the forward strand.
GCGGGCGATCCCGAACCGCATCGCCGCCATGACCGCGGCGCCGGCAAAGCCGCCGCGGGCCGCCGCCGGGGTAAAAGCATAGGTGAAAATAAGGTCTAGCGCCGTTGCGATCCGGCCGGCATTCAAGATAAGGACAAGGATACCTCCCAGCGAATAGACAACAACCATAAAGGGTACCAGCTTGCTGGCCACTAAAGCAATCCGTCTGATACCGCCGACGGTCACGATCCCGACCAGGACCACCATCGCCACGCCGGTTGCCCAGTGCGGGATGGCAAACGCTCCTTCTAAGCCATCGGCCACGGAATTGGCTTGCACGGCAGAGCCGATGCCGAAAGCGGCAAAGGCGGCGAAGATGGCGAAGGCCATGCCCAGAAACCGCCCGTACGAGCCTTTCAGGCCATTGCGCAGATAATACATCGGCCCACCGCAGTGATCGCCATTGTCATCGACTTCGCGGAACCGCACCGCCAGGACCGCCTCGGCGTATTTGGTCGCCATGCCGACCAGGCCGGTGACCCATATCCAGAACACGGCCCCCGGCCCGCCCGAGGCAATGGCGGTGGCGACACCGGCTATGTTGCCGACGCCGACGGTGGCGGACAAGGCGGTCATGAGGGCGCTGAAAGGAGATATCTCGCCATCGGCGCGTTTAGCGGGCTGAGGCTTCCCCAACAGGGCGAGACCTCGCCCCAGTTTGCGAATGGGAACGGCCTTGAGGCCAAATTGCAAATACAAGCCGACGCCGACCAGCAGAACCATCATCACCGGCCCCCAGACGACTCCATCAATGAAATTGACACTTTCAGTAACGCCGTTCATTTTTATATCCTCCAAGAAGCAGAGCTTTTGGCCATTATTCGCCTATAATGCTTCAACATGCTCTTGAAACAGTGCCGTCGTCAAGCCCCATGATGAAACAACTTTTAAGCAAGATTCACCCGGCGGCCGGATCCGGTCCGACCCGATCGGGCTCCCGTCCCTTCCCGGAAAATGCTCTTGCAGACGCAAGGCAACAATGTTAGAGGGTGGATTCAAGATTGTTTATAAACGGCCGAGAGCTTTGTGAAAAGCGTCAGCCATCCCAAGTAAAGCTGGCCTTGGGGGAATGCGGTGTGAACTCTCTCATCGGCATCGGCGCCGGTCCCGGCAATCTCAGTATTGCCGCGCTGGCGCGGAATATTCCAGATCTCGATGTTCGACTTCTGGAGGCGCGCAGCTCGAGCGCCTGGCACTCGGGGTTGCTGTTCGAGCAGACGGGCCTTCAGGTCTCCTTTCTCAAGGATCTGGTCACGCCGGTCGATCCCACCAACCCGTTTTCGTTTCTCAATTTTCTCAAAGACAACCGTCGTCTTTATCAGTTCATCAATGCCGCTTTCGAGCAAACGCCGTGCCTTGAGTTCGATTCCTATCTGCGCTGGGTGAGCGGGCGTCTGGGTTGCGTGACTTACGGCCGGACAGCGCAATCCGTCGAGTTGGAAAAGGATCATCTGCGCATCATCACCGATGCGGGGGACACTCGCACCGCCAATGTGGCGCTCGGCCTCGGCCAGCAGCCGAAAGTGCCAAGAGTCACGGAGCCGCATCTGGGCCGGACTTTCTTTCATGCCGGTGAATTCCGGCAGAGAGTAGAATCCTTCGAAGGTCAGAGCATTGCGATCATCGGCTCCGGTCAAAGCGGGACGGAGGTTTTTCTTGAGACGATCTCAGGCCGGTTCGGAATGCCTCAGAGAGTGAACTGGATTTCGCGGACATCGCGTTTCATGCCCCTCGACGAGACTGCTCTCACCAATGAAATGTTCACCCCGGGATTCGTCAACTATTTTTTCGACCTGCCCCCGGCGCAACGCCAAAAGATGAACGCGGAGATGCATTTCACCAGTAACGGCATCTCGCCCTTATCGATGCGAAAACTGTACCAAACGCTCTACACCATGCGGTTTTTGGACCGGAATGAACCGAAAACCGCGCTGATTCCCGGGCACGATCTGAAGGCGGTGATCCGGAATGGCTCCGGCTGGGCACTGACCCTCAAGGATCGACAACAGGGCGAGGAGAAAACAGCGAGGGCCGATTGCGTTATCCTGTGCACCGGCTATGAGGCGAGGCCGCCGGATTGTATCGCGCCGCTTATCCCCGAATTGGCCCGCGATCATCAAGGCCCACTCATCAACAAGGATTATTCGCTGGTTTGGACCCGACCGCGACGGCCGAAACTCTTCGTGGTCAACGCTGCTAAAAACCCACGGAAAACCCGACCCCAACCTTAGCCTGGTGGCCTACCGATCCGCGCGCATTGTGAATGCGGTCGCCGGACGCTCGGTGTTCGGTAAGCTTGATGACCGGCCGCTGATCGATTGGGCCGGGGAAAGCCTGAGCGAGCGGGAATCCGCGCCGCGGATGCGACCGACCACAAGGTTGGAGCCGACGGCATGAGTTTGATCGGGGCAAACGCGCCGGAAGCGCTGGGCGACGGGATACGGTTCAGCGAGTTCGATCTCGCCGGAGCAAAGGCTCCGTTTGAAGCATCCTGCTTCATCGTTGCGCCGGGAGTCACGACCGATCCGGATCGTCACGCCGTTCGCGAAATCTGGTTCATCGCCAGCGGCGCGGCGGAGGTTTACGTCGACGAGCAATCTTATCAGGTGAAGGCCGGAACGGCGCTTTTGTTCCAACCGCAACAGGTGCATCGTCTGGATAATTCCGGAACGGAGCCGGTGCGGGTCTTTTCCGTCTGGTGGTCGCCATGAGCCCTGAAACCGACATCATTGTCGCGGGCGCCGGCATTGTCGGCTTGAGCGCTGCGATGCTCGCTATTCTGAGATGGCCGCAATGTCGGATTATCGTGCTCGAGCGCTCGCGGATCGGATCGGGCGCGAGCCGGTTCGGCGGGGCTTCGGATGTGCCTTTCACGCCGGATGAACGACACCGGGAGCTTGTCTGGAGGTCCACGAGGGTTCGTCGCGATTATCCGCAACTCCCTGAAGTCTCCCGTCGCGTCCCGACCATCTGGATCTCCAAGGCAAGCCCCGAGCGGCTCTCGGAGCGGCTTGGCGGAGCCAAGGTGACGCCGTTCGATCATACCGAGGGCGCGCTCCCGATCCGGCTTCATCCTGGAGAACGCGCATGGCGCGCCGGTGAAGGCCGTTTCGGCTGCCCGAATCTCGCATGCCAGACTCTCGCCCGGAGGTTGCGGGCTTCCGGACGGGTTCGCATTTTCGAGGCCACCCGTGTCGAGGCGATCGAACGGTGTGACGTCGGCCTGCGCATTTTCACCGCAAGGGCCGCAATCTCGGCGACAGGCGCCTGGGCCGTCAGTCAAAGCTGGGCCGGTCCCCATAAGGGCGTCCGCCTTAAGCGGATCGTCGCCGTTCATCTCGAAACCAAGGCTTTGCATCGGCTTCAGATTCAGTATGATCACGAAGACCTCTATTTCCTGCCCGATCCGCGCCAACCGGGGCGCTCCATCCTGTGCCTCTCCTCGCCCGAGCGCGCGCAGGGCACGAACCCGGACACATTCTCGCTTACCCGTGACGACCGCGCGCTTGCTCTGGCCGCGCTCGCCAAACACGCACCCGAGCTTGTGAACAATCTGGCAGGTGGGCGCGTTTTCTGCGACGCTTACAACGAGGAGTGCGCGCCGGAGATTACAGTCTCGGCCGAGCTTCCAGGCCTCTTTCTCGCCGGAGTCTGCTCCGGCTCCGGGTTCCGCCACGCGCCCGCCATCGCTGACCATGCGCTCGACCTTGTCGCCCGGTATTTGCTCCATGCCCACGCCGCCTGATCGCTATCTTTTCATTCCCGCCCAACCGACCCCGAACGGGCCTTTGCATCTAGGGCACATCGCGGGACCGTATCTGAGCGCCGATATCATGCGACGGCATCTCAGACGCATGGGTCATCGCACCGCAGTGGTGCTCGGCATCGACCGGTTCGACAGCCATGTCGTGCGCTCCGCCAAAGCGGAGCGACGAACGCCTACACAAAGCGCGAACAGCTGGACCGCGCGCATTGTCCGCGATCTCGATTATTTCGCTATCGACATCGATTGCATTGCCCACGCCGGCGACCCGGTTCTGGAACGGCGACTCATCGCCGATGCCGAAACGTTACTTGAAGACCTCGACGCGAAAGGCGCAATCAGGGTTCATCGAGAATTCATGCCCATCGCGGCGGATGGAACCGGTTCGGCGGGCTATGCGCTCTTAGGCGCCTGCCCGGTTTGTCTGAGCGATATGGCCGGGTATTTTTGCGAGGAATGCGCAAATTGTATTGCGCCAGATGAACTCCTGAACCCGCGCCTGCCGAAGGACGCGCACTGGGAAGAACGCGAAAACCTTTTTCTGACCGCCGCCGCGGCGAATTGGAGCCATATCTGCCAAGTCTTGGACGGCAACGCCGATCCGCGCGGCATGCTGCTCCCGATGGCGAGGCGCTTTCGCGCCACCGGCCAAGAGGTCCGCTTGACCACAATAGCGGCCTGGGGGCTGCAGGTTCCGGGCCGAATGGACCCCGGCCAGGTATTCTTCAACTCTCACTCCATGGAATATCCCCGCCTCGGCGCGAGAGTGTTGGATAGTGCAATCAACCCGTTCGCTGCGGGTTCCGACGTGGTCTCGGTCTATTGCTTCGGCTTCGACAATTCGGCATGTGTGATCGGGGAACTCAGCCTGGCTCTTTCCCGGCCCCGCGGAAAAGGGTTCGATCACTATATCGGGTCGCATTTCCTGTTGCTTGAGGGCGAGAAATTTTCCACCAGCCGCGGATACGCGATTTTCGTGCGCGATCTTGAGCGGCTGAGTATTCCGGTCGATCCGCTGCGGCTCTATCTCGCCGGGCTTGATCTGGGGTCTGGACGCGCGAATTTCCGGCTGGCGGAGCTTCGCCGCCTGAATGAAAATCTCCGCGCTTTCTGGGCGCGCGCGGTGGCGTCGGCGAAAGCCGCGCCTTCGCCCGTTGAAGCAATACGCTCTCCGCTCAAGCCGGCGATCGCCCATCTCTTGATGCCGGGGCGTGCACGGATTGCGGAGGCTGCGATTTTAGTGGTAAAATGGCTCATCGCCTCGCGCCCGAAGAGTGGGGAAGAAGCTGAGTGGCTGGCCCGGGCGGCAGCGCTTCTAGAGCCGTTCATGCCGAATTGCGCGCTTGCGCTCGGCCGGGCGGCCCGCGATCTCAACGCGGAAGCCCTTATGCGGGCCACTCCGGCTTTATCCGCCGAGACTTTGGGCGACGTTGAGAAGATTACCGCGAGAACATCTTCCACCGTGGAGTCTACATCATGAACCGTTCCATTTGGGCCCTGTTCTACCTCGCCACGACGCTGTTCGGCATCGCCGAGGGTTTCCTGCTGGTTCTGGCGCTTTATATCAACGATAGTGGCGGCTCTGAGGCCCTAACCGGGACCATCCTTTTTTTCCAGTCCTTCGGCGCGCTCTTTGTCATTCCCTTCGGCGGTGTAATTCTCGGATATGTTCGTGTAACGACCCTCATTCTGGCCGGCGCCGGGCTTTTCGCGCTCAGCGCCGGTCTTTTCTGGGCCTCAGCGGTGGACAATACCGCCACACTCATTCTGGCCGGCCTTCTGAGTGGCGCGGGATGGGCAATCGCCTATACCGCGACGCCCATCACCGTATCGAAGCTGTCCCCGTCGGATAATACCGTTATCCACTTCTCGTTACTTGCGGCCTCCAACATGGCGGGCATGGGGATCTCGCCCTTAATCGCCTATGCGCTTCACGCGCAAGGCGCGCTTCGGCTGATGTTCCCGATAGCCATGATCGCGGTTTTGGTCTCGGGCGGGCTTTTTCTTGTGCTGACGCGTCTCACGCCATTGCCCGTCCCCGACCGGAACCGTGGGCGCGAGAGTTCTTCGGACACTCTGCGCTCATTCGCCTCGCTGGTCCGGTCCGCCAGGTGTTTCCCGCTCGCCATGGTGCTGATCGGGGCGTGTATTTTCTCCACCATGTCGAATTTTCAATCGACCTTCGCGCAAGCCGAGGGTCTGTCCTTCCCGATCTATTATCTGTCCTACACGCTTTCGGTGATCGCGGCGCGGATCGTATTCTCCGCGCCGCTGAGCCGGTTCAATTTGCACAGCACCGTCAACATCATGCTGGCCATCATGTGCGCCGGCCTGCTGCTCTTCCCGTTTCTAGGAGGCTCAAATATCGTCTACGCGCTGTCGGCGATATTGCTTGGCGTGGGTTACGGATTGGCCTACCCGACCCTGAAAGGCTGCATGGTCGAGGGGATCGAGGGAAAAAAGCGTGATCGGGCGCTTGTTCTCTTCAGCCTCTCTTATTTCGTCGGATTATATATGTTCCCTTATGTCTCCGGGCGGATCATCACCGAATTCGGCTATCCATCGCTTTTATGGGTTTTGACGGGGCTGGGCTTGGGCGAACTGGCGCTGGGACTGACGTTGCAGCGTTGCAACGCTGCAACGTCGTGATTTTAGAGCGCGGACCAGTTTTGGGAAGACCCGATCTTCCCAATTCACAGTAGAGCCATAACTTCTAAAGCTTTCTACAAATTATTGGTATTTCGACATTTTCCCTTTACAAGAGGGAGAAAGCGAGTATGGTATGTAGTTGGAGAAGAGAGGGGGCATATCCTTCCGCCGACTCGAACTCTACCTGGAAAATCAGGGGAAATCATCATCGTGAAGCAGGCCGACGAGATGCATGTCAGGTCCGAAAGATGCCGAAACGCAAAAAGAAAGGAATGAGATTATGACGACAGCAAAACGGTTCTGCGGCGTGATGGCGGCAGCGGCGCTATCTCTAATTGTAGCCGGGGGGGGGCACGCTGAAATTGTCTATCATCGCGGCAACGCCGCCGATCCCGAGACGCTCGATCCGCATAAGACATCCAACGTTTTCGAGTTGAACATACTGTCCGATCTCCTGGAGGGGCTCGTCACTTATGACGCAGCTGGTACGGTATCTCCCGGCGTGGCCAAAGCCTGGGATATCTCCGACGATGGAACAGTTTATACTTTCCACTTTCGCGACGACGCCAGATGGTCCAATGGCGAACCGGTGACGGCTGAAGATTTCGTGTTCTCCCTCCGTCGGGTCATGACCCCGGAAACTAGCGGCGGGTATGCCAGCCTTCTCTATCCCATAAAGAACGCGGAAGCGGTCAAGGCCGGCAAGCTCGATCCGTCTGAACTGGCCGTGAAGGCCCTTGACGACAAGACGCTCGAAATCACGCTTGAGGCTCCGACGCCCTATTTCATTGAGACACTGAAGCTGCAACCCGCGCTTCCGGTCTACCCGCCCGCAGTGAAAAAATATGGTGATGATTTCGTCAAGCCAGGGAATATGGTCTCCAACGGGGCCTATAAATTAAAGGATTTTACGCCGAACGCACGAACCACCGTGGTGAAGAATCCATATTTTCACGATGCCGAAAACGTCGCCATCGACAAGGTGATCTTCTACCCTACCGAGGACCAGTCGGCGGCCCTGCGTCGATTCATCGCCGGCGAACTCGACTCCAACTGGGGCGCGCCGGTAGAGCAAATCAGCTGGATGCGCGAGCATCTTGGGCGTCAGCTGCACATCACGCCGTCCCCGACTCTCGAATATTACGCTATTAAGGTCACCAGGCCTCCCTTCGACGACGCGCGGGTGCGCAAGGCGCTGTCCATGGCCGTCAACCGGAAGTTTCTGGCGGACGAGATCATGCATGGGGCGGCGTTTCCGGCCTACAGTTTCGTGCCGCCGGGCATTGCCAATTATGGCAAGCCGGTCATGCCCGATTACGCAAATGACTCCATGCTCGATCGCGAGGACGAGGCGATTACGTTGATGAAACAGGCAGGCTACGGTCCCGATCATCCGCTGAAACTCGAATTAAGCTATATTACCAGCGAGACGCAAAAGCAGGTGGCAATCGCCATCGCTGGAATGTATAAAACTATCGGCGTTGACGTCACACTGGTTAATAGAGACAGTGTTGCTCATCATAATCTGCTTCATCGCCATGGCGTTTTTGACATCGCGCAGGCAAGGTGGGTCCCGGACTATATCGACGCGCAGAATTTTCTGTTTCTGAGGCAGAGCAATAACCCGAGGTTTAATTATCAAAACTATTCCAATCCGAACTTCGATGCCCTGATGGCCGAGGCCGCAAAGCAGCTGGATGCGAACAAGCGCAAGGCAATTCTGCATGAAGCGCAAGCCATTCTCGAGCATGACGGACCGGACATCCCACTTTTGTATCATAGCTGGATCAACCTCGTCTCCGGCAGCCTCAAAGGCTTTGAGGATAACATTTCCGACATTCACCTGAGCCGCTACATGAGCATCGAGAGATAGCCCTCGAGAGCCCTGCAGTATTGAACAACGCACAAGGGGGAGAATGATGCGTAACTCCCCGGCGGCTCGGCGTTGCGCTCATCATGCTTTTCATAATCGTCACGATTCCATTTTCCCTGACTCGCGTCGCTACCGGCAGCCTCCTTGATCGTGAAAAACGGCTTGACCCGACAGTCTTCGCCAAGCTGGAAACCGCCTATCACTTCGACCGGTCCCTTGCATATTTGGGTGGATCATCACCGAATTCGGCTATCCATCGCTTTTATGGGTTTTGACGGGGCTGGGCTTGGGCGAACTGGCGCTGGAGCTGGTGGCGCAGCGCCGCAACGTCTCTGCATCACGGACCCGTACGGATAGCCGATCAAAATCAACAGGACCCTTATAGGGCATGGTTTTATAGTGATGGCTGGCGCCGCAAGCCAGATGGCAAGGGACACATATGGACCCGCGGAGTTTCTACGCCTGCAGACGCGTTTCGCTCCCGCGCGAGAACATGGCCCGCAAGGTACAAAGACCCGCAAATCAAAATGCGCGGCGGGCGAGCTTCGCCTTGCGCCCACCGACCAACCCGATGAAGGGCGTCTTTCAGCGTATCCGCCGATTCCGCTTGCAAACCGTGCCTACGCGCCGCCGCCGCCAAGCCATCTCCGGACCAGGCGCTGCTCTCACCTGGAATGGTCAAGGTTACGACCTTGCGGGCAAGACCGCGAAAGGCGCGAATATAACCGGCCGCATCCTTGTTTGCCGACATTCCCCAGATCAAAACCAACCGACGTGGGGATTGTCTGTCGAGAGTAGCCATGGACGTCGCGACCGCATGCGCCGCCGCCGGATTGTGGCCGCCATCCAGCCATAATTCCGCGCCCTGCGGCAGATCATTGGAGAACGCGCCCGATAGAAGGTTGAGTCGTGCCGGCCACCAGACCCTCTTCAGCCCTTGCGCAATATGGGTATCGCGAACAGCGGTTGTGCAAACGCTGCGCAACGCCGCAATGGCAATGCCCGCATTGTCGTGCTGAAAGGCTCCGGCGAGGTTGGGTAACGGCAGGTCGAGCCGCCCGGCTTCATCCTGGTAAACCAAACGACCTTGTCGTTCAAAGACCTGCCAATGCCGCCCGAAGATCAGCAAAGGCGTGCCGCAACGGCGTGCCGCAGCCTCGATGGCCGCCAGCGCTTCCTTTGGTTGAGGCCCGACGATACAGGGGATCCCGGCGCGCATGATTCCGGCCTTCTCGGCGGCAATAGCCGCCAGAGTCTTGCCCAGAAACCGCTGATGATCGAGACCGACCGGCGTAATGACGCTGGCCAGTGGCTTGGCCACGACATTGGTCGCATCAAGCCTGCCGCCGAGCCCGACTTCAAGCAGAAGATAATCCGCAAGCCGGCGCGAGAAGGCGAGCAGGGCGGCCGCGGTGGTGATTTCAAAGAATGTGATCGGATGATCGTTATTCGCGCTTTCGCATTCCTCAAGACGCTCACACAAGGCCGTTTCCTCGATCAGGTCTCCCCTACCGGCCCGGCCGAGTCTGATCCGCTCATTGAACTGCACAAGATGCGGCGAGGTATAGACATGAACCGCCTTGCCCGCCGCTTCGAGCATAGCGCGCAGGAACGCGATAACCGAGCCTTTGCCGTTGGTCCCGGCCACATGGATAACCGGCGGCAATGTTCGTTCGGGATGACCGAGCGCGGCCAGAAGCCGCCGCATTCTCTCAAGCGACAGATCGATGAGGCGGGGATGCAACGTCTTGAGACGCTCAAGGATGACATCGCTTAAAGCCATGAGAGTCTTCTTCGAGAGGTCACTGTTCAGCAGAGCTTGAACGTTAAAAAACGACGCTCGCGGCCACTATGTTCTTTGTGATGCATCCGCCCCGGCGTCAGCCGAAGAGCCGGTTCCGTCCGTGGATTCGGATTCATCGGCTGAATCAGAAGATTTGTCCGGCAACCTTTTCTGCTCGCCTGCGGAGTCCGGCGTCGCCCGCGCGGGCGACTTCATGAGAAGTCTTATCAAGCGAGCGAGCGTTTCCGGCAGGCGATGGCGGTGCACCACCATGTCCACCATGCCATGATCGCGGAGATATTCCGAACGCTGAAACCCCTCGGGCAATTTCTCTCTTATGGTTTGCTCGATGACACGGGGGCCGGCAAAGCCAATCAGAGCCTTGGGTTCGGCAATCTGAATGTCGCCGAGCATGGCGTAGGATGCGCTGACGCCGCCGGTGGTCGGATTGGTGAGCACCACGATGTAAGGCAGCCCGGCTTCGCGCAGGGTTTGAACCGCCACGACCGTTCGCGGCATCTGCATCAGCGACAAAATACCCTCCTGCATGCGCGCCCCGCCGGAAGAGACGAACAAGACAAAAGGGGTGGATCGCCGGGTGGCGCTCTGCATCGCCCCTAACAGCGCCTCGCCGGCCGCCATGCCCAACGACCCTCCCATGAAGGAAAAATCCTGAACCGCGGCGACAATCTCCAAACCCCGAACTCTCCCGCCTGCCGCCATCACCGCATCGACAAGGCCGGTTTTCTGTCTTGCGCTTTTCAAACGGTCGGTGTAGCGACGCTCATCGCGAAATTTCAGCGGATCGACCGCGACATCAACCGCGGCAAGAGGCTCGAACTCACCACCATCGAACAGATGTTCCAGCCGTTTGCGCGCCGGCATCCGCATGTGAACGTCGCTGCCGGGCATCACAAAATGATTGGCGGCAAGGTCACGGTAAAACACCATATGGCCGGTTTCGGGGCATTTCACCCATAAATCTTCCGGCATATCCCGTTTCGCCAGAAAGCTGCGAATCTTGGGCCGAACGAAATTACTGATCCAGTTCAACGCGCCGTTTCCTAATGTTTCGCCTTTGCAGGCGCTACATGCGCCGCGGCCGCCCCGCTGGGCTTGGCTCCGGTATCGTCACGTATTATGTCTTTAGACCCGGGCCAGCCGAGAAGCGCTTCTTATCGATAAGGGTTTCATGCCGGGGGACAGCTTTACCGGCCTTTTCAACGTCACGAAGAATTACGCAGACCGCCGCCGCCGGATCCGGCGACTGTGTCACCGGCCGACCGATCACCAGGATATCGGCGCCGTTGCCGAGGGCCGCCGCCGGGGTTGCGATCCGTTTCTGATCGCTACAGTCCCCGCCATTCGGGCGAATGCCCGGCGCCACGGCGATAAACGGTTCCGCGATGGCCCGGCGCAACGCGGTAAGGTCACTTGGCGCACAGACCACCCCATCAAACCCGCAGTCACGGGCCAGCAGGGCCAGCCGCAATGCTTGGCTTTCAGCCTCTCTTGTGCGGAACCCTAATCTGTCCAGATCCGTATTGTCAAGACTCGTCAGCACGGTGACCGCGATCAGCATCGGGCGCGGAATCCCCGCTATTTCAGAGACCGCCTCACGCGCCGCGCGCAGCATGGCGCCGCCTCCCATTGCGTGAAGAGTGATGATGGACGGCAGCGGATCGAGCGCCATGATCGCACGCATGGCCCCGGCGGCCGTATTGGGAATGTCGTGCACTTTAAGGTCCAGAAAGACCGGTATGCCGATTTTGGCGACATGTTCGTATCCTAAGCGCCCATGGGAACAGAAAAATTCCAGCCCGATCTTGACGAAACCGACCTTGCCGGCAAGGGCACGCGCAAGGCTGACCGCGCGACCTTCATCGACAGTATCGAGAGCGACGCAAATGGGGTTGGCCGGCGGCAACGCCGCGGCAAAGTCCGAACCCATTCAATCTCATCCATTCAGCACAAGCGGCGTTTTCATCGTCATGTCACTGCCGTAAACACCCGGATATATACACTACGCCAAACATCGGCTGTGATATCTGGTTGGCACTCAATCACAGGTCTTCGGCGGCATTATGCTTGCTTATCCGCCTCGATCCGGCGAAGTTCACGCCAAGCCTCACGCGCGGCCTTGCGCCATTTTCCTTGCGCAAACCAAGTACTCGTAGCCCCGGCCAGCATCCCCAGCATGACAGCCCCGGCAATCAGCACATAAAGCGGCGTCTCAACGGCAAACCAAGGATCGGACTGGGAAAAGGGATCGAGCGAGAACGTCACAAGCTGACGGTTCGCGGCCACAATCACGATAATGGCGACAGCGACCGGCAGGCCGACAACCCATGACAGCGCGGATTTCACAAATCATGCTCCATGAATGAAGACGGGCCGGCCAGAGCAAGAAACCCTGTTTTCCAAGGGAGAGTCTAACCGACCGTTTCCGCCTTTGCGGGGTTCAGCCGCCGATGCAGCAGCCGTCCGGTCTTGAAGTGGAGGACCTTCTTGGCTTCCACCGAAACCGGAGCGCCGGTTCTTGGATTGCGCCCGATCCGGGCCTTACGGTGTCTCACCGAAAACGCTCCGAAACCACGCAACTCAACGCGATCGTTTCGAGCCAGCGCGGTGCCGATTTCATCGAGAATGGCATTGACGCCCCGCTCGACATAGTCTTGCGGAAGGGAAGGATTTTTACCGGCAATCTTCCGGATCAACCCCGATTTGATCATGGTTTTCTGCTCTCCTTTGCGTCACTCGCGTCTTTCAAGCAAAACAGGCCGGGCGCTTAACTAAAAACCCGAGACCAACCATGCCAAGCCGATATGCCGCTGTCAAGTCGAACCTTTCGGAGCCGAACGCCGGCAGACAGTTTGGCGCACGAGATAACAAATAAGGCGGCGGGACCGAACCGTAGAGGGATCATATTATCGCCCCCCAGGCCGGAGCACATCGCTCATGCTATAGAGGCCGGGCTTTTGTTCCCGTGCCCAAAGCGCCGCCTTGAGTGCACCACGGGCGAAAATATCGCGTGACTGGGCGCGGTGAACGAGTTCGAGCCGTTCGCCATCGCCGGCGAAGATAACGCTATGTTCCCCCACGACCGAGCCGCCGCGCAGGCTGGCAAATTCAATATCGCCGCGTATACGCTTCCCGATATGGCCGGTGCGCGCATATGACGCGCGCTCGTCAAGCCTGACGCCGCGGCCGTGGGCGGCGGCGGCGGCGAGGAGCAGAGCGGTGCCTGAGGGTGCATCGACCTTGTGACGGTGATGCATCTCGGTAATTTCAATGTCGAAATCCTTATCGAGCATCGCCGAGACTTTACGCACAATCTCGCTCAGCACAGTGACACCGAGGCTCATATTGCCCGATTTTACGATAGGGGTTCGCCGCGCGGCGGTTTCGATTGCCTGCTCATGATCCTCATCGAGACCGGTGGTCCCGATAATATGGACAATACCGGCCCGCGCCGTCAGCGCCGACAATGCGGCCGTTGCGGCCGGGCGGGTAAAATCGATAACGCCATCGGCCTCAGCAATCGCGGCGCGGGCGTCACTTTCAACTCTGACGCCGATCTCGCCTATTCCCGCCAGAACTCCCATATCCTTGCCGATATAGGCTGAGCCGGCGCGGGTGAAACCCGCCGCAATCATAAAGCCTTGCGCCCCTCGCACGATGCGGGTGAGGGTGCGGCCCATCCGCCCTCCCGCACCCGCAATCGCCAGTTTCATGATTGCCATACCGCTTGCTTTCTCCCGAAGGCTCCTTTGCGAAAACCAAACCCCTGGGGCCGGATAAGTCAGCAGCCCGTCATTTACAGCCGGGCCCAAATGCCGTGAAATGACCCCCGCGCCTTACCGACATAAGGTATGATATCGGAAAACACATGATTCGGGAAGACCGTAACGATGACGGAGATTCTATTTTACCATCTTGAGCGCCAGCCTCTGGAGCGGGTTTTACCGGTTTTGCTGGAAAAAACCTTGTCACGCGGATGGCGAGCCGTGGTTCAGGCCGGCGGCGCGGAGCGCGTCGAGAGTTTGTCAACCCTATTATGGACCTGTCGGGACGAGGCGTTTCTGCCCCACGGCACCGCGCGCGACGGCCACGAGGCGCATCAGCCGATCTGGCTGACGGCGGAGCCGGTCAATCCCAATCGGGCGGATATCCGGTTTTTCGTCGATGGGTCCAACAGTGAGGACATTGCAGACTACAGGCGCGTGGCGCATCTGTTCGATGGCCGCGACGCGACCCTGCTCGCCAGGCTGCGCGACTATTGGAAGGCTGCATGCGCCGACGGTCATAACGCCACCTATTGGCAACAAAACCGGGCCGGAGTCTGGGAGCAAAAGGCGCGATCCGGCGAGTAGAGCACTGAGATAGGCAAACGGCCGTCACCGGCTCAAATGAATGGGTCGGCGCGGATGGCGTGCCATCGCCGAACGACACAGACGCACATAAAATGCGCCGCCGCCGCCATGTCTGGGATGGGCCGGCCGATAGCCCGAAACCAGCCGGCGCAAAGACGGTTCCTCAAGCCATTGCGGTAGAAACCCTCGTAACCGCCCCCGATCTGCGGATCTCGCATAAATCTCCGGCCCATCGGGTCTTTGGCGCGTGCGGCCCTTGCCGGTAATCACCAAAACGGTTTTCCGACCATCCTCAAAAGCTTGCGAGAGAAAAGCTTCAAGTTTCATGCGCGCGGTCTGCGCCGTTTCGCCATGAAGGTCGAGACGGGCGTCGATCGCGATTTGTCCGCGCGTGAGGCGCTGTCTTGTACGTCGATCAAGCCCACTCAACGGCAATAATGCCGGAGGCGATGGCGAATGGGCTGTTGGCGACGGCGATTTGCCGGGCAGGAATGGCCGGGGCCGCGGGTGATCGGCTCTTTTGCCCCCAGGGAGTGACGATCGCGGTTTTGCGGCAATATTGCGCGCCGCCATGGGGCCATGATGTGCACGGTCAAGCGGTTTTACCGTCTTGGCGACCTCAAGCCACAAACCGAAATCGCTTAGAGTATCGGGCCGCCCTGCGGGTTTTATCGGTCCTGCCCGATCCGTCTTCATTTCAACACCTTACATCGCCTCTTGTGAAACGGCTTACCTCCGCGTCGAGGGTCATCATCATATCATCCATGGTCCACCGGAGCGGGCAGAGTCAAGAGCGAACGTCCCGGCCGAGACGGCGCGGCACTAAGACAGTCATATGCCCGGGGCTGTTCATGCGCCCGGCGATATTGGCGGCCCGCGCACCGGATCCCCAAAACACGTCCCCACGCAACAGGCCCTTAATCGCCGTTCCGGTATCCTGGGCAACGACAAGGCGACGCAGGGGAGCCAAAGCGCCGTTCTTGCCGGTTGGAGCAGTGGTTTCAAGCCAGATCGGCATGCCGAGCCGATAGCGGCTTCTATCCACCGCAAGGCTGCGGCCCGGTGTCAGCGGCACGCCTTCGGCGCCCAAAGGTCCCAATTGCGGGTCCATCCCCTTGACGACACGAAAGAAAACAAAGGATTCATTGCGATTCATCAATGGCTTTGCCCGGTCAGGATTGGTTTTAAGCCAGACCTGAATGGTCTGCATGGAAAGATTTTTACGCGAAATTTCACCGGCTTCCACCAAAAGCCGGCCGATGGCCGTATAGGGCCGCCCGTTTTTCGCGGCAAAGCTGACACGCATGACCCGACCATCTTCGAGCCGGATGCGACCTGAACCCTGAATCTGGAGAAAAAATGCATCCCGCGCGCTTTTGAGCCAGACAAATTCCAGCCCTCGTCCCGACAAGGCCCCGGCTTCGATTTCAGCGCGGGTGAAGTAGGCTTGCGGGCGGCCATTCACCATCCGACCGCAACATGTGCCAAGGCGCTTACGGATCAATGGGCCGAAAAGCACCAGATCCCTCGGTTTTGCGTAGAGCGGTATATGATACGGCCCCTGAGGGGTCGTGGAGCCATCCACCTCCGGCTCGAAATATCCGGTAAACACCCCGCTCTCGCCATTTTGCGATTCGATGGCGAGGGCGACGAAATTGCTCTCGAAAAACTGTCGCGCCGTTCCTTGCGATACTGTTGTCGGCATTACGAGAGCGTTTCGGCAAACCCTGAGCCAATCGGCCTCGCGCCCGCCAAATTGCGGCCTGCCCGAAAAGCCACGGC
The DNA here is from genome assembly GCA_036881905.1 of Hyphomicrobiales bacterium. Lineage (GTDB taxonomy): Bacteria > Pseudomonadota > Alphaproteobacteria > Rhizobiales > Im1 > JBAJNN01. The sequence continues at coordinate 62,746 of JBAJNN010000010.1, forward strand.
CGGTTTCGATCATTTCACCACAAGAGCGGTGAAACGCGGCAAATGCGTCAACCGGACTGTCCTCGTCCCAGCCGGAAAGCTCGGAAACGGGCGCTTTCTTCAAAGCTTGCGCTCGTGACCACTCCGGCGTTTGCGAGAACGCCGGCTGCAAACCCGATTTGAGTGCGACAAAAGCGAGAAGACAAAACGCAATTTTGCCAAAAGCATGCCACCGTTTCATCCGCTTTCGATTCCCGGGCCGACACGCCTAAGCCGGCTTCATTCTTGGTCCGACCCGGTCGCAACCAACGTCCAGTTTGGATTGTCGGTGGTCACATCACGCATGAAGCTCCATACATCGGTCATTTCGCGAATTTCCTTGGGGTCGCCCTCGACAATCTGACCTTCACGATCCTTGGTGACGGTGATCAGCTCCCCGACCAGCCTGACCGTCAGGACGGCTTTGCGGTTTTCAAGGTCGCCTGAGGTTATAACCGCTTCCTTGACGCCGACGAAGCGGGCCTCAACCGTTTGCCCTGCCTTTTTCCGTTCGGCCACGGATTTGGCGAATTGATCATAAACTTCTTGACTCAGGAGGGGGCGCAAAGCTTCAAGGTCGCCTTGCTGGAACGCTATCACGATCGTCTCATAGGCGAGCTTGGCGCCTTCGAGAAACGAAGCGGGCTGGAAATTTCCATCCGCCCTGGCTATGGCTTGCAGAGCCTTCGCCAGAGGCGAATTCTCCTCGGCATAGCTTTTCCACACCGGCACGGCCGGTTCATCGGAGTCTTCAGCCCTTTTATCGCGATCAGGCAGAAGGATAACACCGTTCTTGCCTGCGGCGGCACCTTCATGTCCCTCTTTGCGATCCAAAGCCCCAAAGGAATCATAGCGCCGGCGCTCATGACCGGTCCGCCGCCCGAGAGAACCCCGCAGGCGGATAAAAATCACGACCGCAATGGCCAGCAACAGTAGGTTTAAGGGATCAAACACTTCGCTCATCATCTTGTGACCGCAACAGCCCTGGCTTTAAAAAACAGAGGTCTCCATCGCGCCGAACCTCGAAGAGGCAACCTCTCGGGGTTCATTGTAGCACACCGGATCGCCCCATGCGAGATTTCATTCGTCATTCATCCTGTGATCGCCTTGCGCCGACAGCCAATATCTGATAGGGTCGTTCTGGTTCGGAAAGATGCATAAATAAATTCCGATGTCGCAATACGGGCCAACAGGCCACCATCAAACGGTGAGGGGGCAGCCTCTTGATCGTCTTCTTCTTGCTCTTGTTCATTGCCGTTCCGATTCTCGAAATCGCCGTTCTCATCAAGGCTGGAGCTGTGATCGGAATAGGGCCGACACTTGCCTGTGTTATCGCAACCGCGGTGATCGGCACAATTCTCATTCGCATCCAGGGTTTTGTCGTGCTTGGCGAAGCCCGGCAAAAACTAGCCCGTGACGAAGTGCCAGTGGACTCGGTCATCCATGGCCTGTTCCTGCTTATTGCCGGCACGTTGTTGCTGACACCCGGTTTTATAACCGATTTCATCGGCTTCATGCTGCTCATCGCGCCGGTCCGGCTTAGCCTCGCGCGCTGGCTTTGGCAACGATTCAGCGCGTCGGGCCGAAGTACGATCATCATCGGCGCCGGGCGCCAGTCCGGCTCGTCTCGCAACGGGCCGATCATCGAAGGCACGGCGATTGAAGACCCCGATATTGGCGAAAATCCCTCAAAACGCCATGATCCGCCCAAGCGGTAATAATCTTATAAAGAGTTTTGCGCGAGTCATGGTTGCGGGACGGCTTAAGGCATGTTAGCCAGATCGGTGACATGAACCGGTCACGATCGTCAAAGTGGTCATGCCGTTCGGCCTCTCCTCGCTTGCGAATGGATGGTAAAATCAATGACAGATGAAAACGCCCCCAAAAACACCGATGTTCCACGTACCAACGGCCAGAGCCTAAGCGATTCGCCGGCTTCCACTCTCTCGAAGAGGGCTGGACAACCACCAGGCGAGGCAACGCCATCCTTGCAGATTATCGGACAATATCTTAAGGATCTTTCCTTCGAAAATCCCAAGGCGCCGCTCTCCCTGTCGCAAAATGGCAAACAGCCGCAGGTTGAAATTTCCGTCAATGTCAGCGCCCGCATAATGGGGGCCTGCGATTATGAGGTCAATCTGCAACTGAGTGCAAAGGCCAACCGGGACGACGACACGGTCTTCGGCGTTGAACTCGTCTATGCGGGCCTGTTTCGTTTGCGCAACACCCCTCAAGAGACTGTCAATCCGCTCCTCTTGATTGAATGTCCGCATATGCTGTTTCCCTTCGCACGCCAGATCATGGCGGATGCGACGCGCAATGGCGGTTTCCCTCCCCTTTTGATGGACCCGGTTGATTTCTCCAAACTTTACCGCGAGAGCACGTCTTCCAACCAAGCGTCGCATGACAGTCAATGACGCCGGAGGGTCTTCACGATCGGCGCTATTCGGGGTAGTCGTTCCAGATCGCCGCTGCGCCGAGCTCTTCGACAAACAGCTTGTGGGCCTCGCGCTCGGTTTGCGAAATTCGTTCCGGCAGGGGGTGCGGTCGGGTTTTCACGCCGCGTTCGGCCCTTGCCGGAGCGGAAGCCTCGGCGACCAGAGTCAAATGCGGCTCGCGCGCGCCGATCAGATCGATATAAAGCTCGGCGAGAAGCTCCGCGTCGAGAAGCGCGCCATGTTTTTCGCGCCCGCTGTTGTCCACATTATATCTTCGGCACAGGGCATCAAGGGAGTTTGGACCTTTGGGGTGGCGCTGGCGGGCAATGTATAAGGTGTCAATCAAACGCTTTCGGGGAATTTTCCGACGGCCCAGCCGCTCAAACTCGCTATTCAAAAAGTTCGCATCGAACTCGGCATTGTGGATGATGAGCGGCGAGTCGGCAATGAAGGCGATAAAATCATCGGCGATTTCGGCAAAGACCGGTTTCTCACGCAAGAATTCAGTGCTCAAACCGTGAATTGCAAAGGCCCCTTGCGATATTTCGCATTCAGGATTGACATGAACGTGGAAACTTTTTCCACTCGGGATGTGGTTGATGAGTTCCACCCCCCCGATTTCAATGATGCGATCGCCCTCATGGGCTTCAAGACCGGTGGTTTCGGTGTCGAGGACGACTTCGCGCATTTCCGTTTCCTCAAAGAAAATCGAAAGCTTTATAAGGACCTTACGCCGTTACGAGCATTTCCCCTTTGAAACCCTTTCAGGTTCCGACAGAAGCGTGGCGACAATATGACGAACTTGATCGAAAGTTTCATCGAGGTTGCGTGACGTGTCAATGATAAAATCGGCATGCCGTCTCTTCGCCTCATCCGGCATTTGCCGCGCCAGCAGGCCATCGAGTTTTTCCTGCGTCATTGCGGGCCGGGCCAAAGCGCGTTCACGCTGGAACCGTGCAGACGCGCTAACGACAACAACATAATCGACCAGGTGGCGCGCGTTGGTCTCAAGAAGCAGCGGAATATCCAGAACCGCCATCGAACGCCCCTCGCGGCGGGCATGGTCGAGAAAAGCACGTTTTTCCTCGCCGACCAAGGGGTGGACAATGGCTTCCAGCCGATCCATCTCCTCGCGAGACTCAAGAACGCAGGCGCCGAGCGCGGCGCGATCGACACCCCCCTGTTCACTCACACATCCGGGGAAGGCTTCGGCGATATACCGAACAGCGGCTCCTTCGGGGCGGTAAAGTTCGTCAACGGCGGCGTCAGCGTCAAAGACGGCGACGCCAAGGCGGCGAAACATGGAAGCCACCTCGCTTTTGCCCATGGCCACCGAGCCGGTCAATCCAATGACAAGCATTTCCGACATCACCCGCCCAGCATATCTTTGATCGCCAATGCACGCAAACTATCATCAACGCGCGGGCGAATGCCGAACCACAATTCAAATCCCCCGACCGCCTGATGCAACAACATCGAAAGCCCGTCGCTCACCGCATGGCCACGCGCCCGGGCCTGCGCGAGAAGCGGGGTAACCAAGGGCATATAGACAATATCGGCGACGACAGCGCGTGGAGCTAACCGATCAAGACGGAGGTCGAGCGCGGGCTTGCCCGCCATGCCGAGCACCGTGGCGTTGACGAGAAGATCGGCGTCGCCGAGCACATCGTCGCGTTTGCACCAGCCGGCATAGCGCGCGACCGGCCCTAAAATTTCGGCAACATTGCGGGCACGGGCTTCAGTACGGTTGACGAGCGTGACTCTATCGGCGCCGGCGCGAATAAGCGCGCCGGCAATGGAACGGGCAGCGCCGCCGGCCCCCAAAATGACCCCATTGCTCCCCCGAGCGCGCCAATGCGGAACATCTTGCGCCAGACCGGCAAGGAATCCGCCGCCATCGGTACTCGTCCCCTTCACTCTGCGGTTTTCCACATAAAGGGTATTGACCGACCCCAATTTGCGGATCGCCGGATCGTCGATCGCGGCAAGCCGCGCCGCGTGTTCCTTGTAGGGAGCCGTTATATTCGCGCCGATGAGCCCCTCGGAAAGGAAAGAGGCGAAAAAACGCCCGATTCGCCACGGCGGTATGGCGCGACGATCATAGCGACCATCGATCCGGTAGCGTTCAAGCCAGTAACCATGAACAAGGGGCGAGCGGGAGTGGCTGAGTGGCCAGCCGACGATACAAGACCGTTTCATGACACCATCCCTAGAGCGGATTGCGTTCGGATTGAAACACAAACATGCTCTCTAAATCTTCAGTTTTATAAGCATAATCTTGGTCGTCCGCAGCTCACGCTCCGGATCGGATTATGCTCTAGCTGTGAGCTTTCAACCGGTTGTCGATTCGGGCCTGACCGGGGAGACTGGAGTTACTGAGCTTCAGACCTCCTTGGAGGCAAGCCCGAATGAACATCCACAACAATGCCCGACTGACGCCGCTGGGTCGAGAGCG
>JBAJNN010000011.1:0-61909 GCA_036881905.1 Hyphomicrobiales bacterium
CCATGGGATGATTCGTCATTCGTTCGTAAATGCAATGTCAAAATAATGTGGTTTATTGCACTTCTTTATGAGGCGGACAAACCGCTAAATCGACCCATCTCTCTGCATTATAAGCAATGTTTATGCGTTCCTGGGATAATTGGCGATTCCTCCCCGGCGCACCAAAAAATTGATAAAAATCAACGCTTTAAAGATTTATTCTTCATTTATGTGTTGTCTGGAGAATTTTGGCGCTGCGATCCGCCTTGGAACTGTACCCTAGACAGGTTTGCGACAACGGCAAAAATTCAGTTTCGATGATGCTTGAGCACCGTTCGCCACCTCCCGTTCGCTAGGCTTAGGGGCTCATCGGTTTTGGCGTGACTTTCTGATTCTCCGCCGCAATAAAGGCAATGGTAACACGAGCGATCTCTTCTAGCCGAGCGAAACGCACACGCCATGCCTTGAACCTTCCTTCCCGATGCCCCACGGCCAAGATGAGTTGGGCTGGCAAGACGCGCCATCCGTTTCCATTGCCTTTGCAAATTTTACTCTTCCACAACTCCTGCTTTGCAAAGTGCGCGTCCGCGAGGGACGGTTCGCCGCGGAGTGTTGAGCGGCGTTGGCGGCGTCATCTTCATCGGCCGATATACCGACGATCGCGGCCATGGAATACTGCCTCGCATAGGTCGGCGCGGAGCCGAATTCCCGCGGCTTGCAACGGTCGTTGACCATAATGGGGCACTCGCTGGTGATTTCCTCCGCGCCCTTGATCAGTCTTGTGACGATGAGCGCGCCGCCATGCTTCATTGGTCCGCGTCTGCCGCACCATGCCTTTCCAACAGGTTGTTTTTGTCATAAGATGTGAACACTGCAAATTTAAAACTAAAAAACGGAGTCTCATGGTTGACTGGAACGGCAACCACAGCAGGTTGCGGCGGTGTGCATTTTCCGGAATTGCTCCGGACGGAGCAAGTCAACCGCCATGGTGCCCGGCGTGGCGCCAACGCCTTGCACATAATGAACAAGGCTGTTTTTATCCGCACCACGCGCCGTGCCGGTTGCACAGTCGTCATCGCCAAGGCCGACACTACCGAGGTCCTCCGTCCGGCTTGGCTCAGCGCGATCAGGACCGAAGACGTCTTAGAGAAACGCTCGTCCACAACCCCGATTGTCGGCATTACGCCCGAGGCACAGGCTCCCGGATCGGCGCCGGGCTCCCTCGTGCGTCCATGGCTTCATTATGGTTGCCATGGACAAGAACGGCGTGCCGAAGCGCGTTCCCGTCCCGAATCAATATCGTTCGCAAGGGAATAAGCCCGTGAAGTCACATATCGTCCGCACTTATAAATCCGCGGAAAAACTCGCCCGCGAGGATCAATTGGCCTGGAAAATCGCCGCCGTCGCGGCGGATAACGCGCCTCTCGATGACGATGTCGTCGAAATGATCGGTAACCGGATCATCGACAACGCCGCCGTCGCGGCCGCCGCATTGGCGCGCTCTCCGGTCGCAAGCGCCCGCGCGCAGGCGCTTGCCCATCCGTTTCAGCCGGGCGCGACCATCTTCGGCCTCGCCGGAGACTGTATGGTGTCGCCCGAATGGGCGGCCTGGGCCAACGGTGTCGCCGTGCGCGAACTCGATTTCCACGATACTTTCCTGGCCGCCGATTACTCCCATCCGGGCGACAACATTCCGCCGATCCTCGCCGTTGCCCAGAATTGCGGGCTTTCGGGCGCTGCCTTCGCCAGAGGAATTGCCATCGCTTATGAAATTCAGGTCAATCTCGTCAAAGGCATTTGCCTACACGAACACAGGATCGATCACATTGCCCATCTCGGCCCGGCGGCGGCGGCCGGCATAGGCGCCGCCTTGGACCTGCACACCGAGACGATATATCAGGCCGTCCAGCAGACTCTTCATGTGACGACCGCCACGCGGCAATCGCGCAAGGGTGAGATTTCGAGCTGGAAAGCCTATGCGCCCGCCTTCGTCGGCAAGATGGCGGTGGAAGCCGTTGACCGGGCGATGCGCGGCGAAGCGGCCCCCTCTCCGGCCTGGGAGGGCGAGGATGGCTTCATCGCCCATCTGCTCGGCGGCCCAAAGGCGAAATACCTCGTGGCGCTGCCCGGAAGGGGCGAGGCCAAACGGGCAATCATGGAGACCTACACCAAGGAGCACTCGGCCGAATATCAAAGCCAGGCGCTGATCGATCTCGCTCGCCGAATGAGAAGGAAGATCGGCAATCTGTCGAGGGTGAGGGACATCGTCATCCATACCAGCCATCATACTCATTACGTGATCGGCACCGGTGCTAATGATCCACAAAAATTCGACCCGAAGGCAAGCCGCGAAACTCTCGACCATTCGATCATGTATATCTTCGCCGTGGCGCTGGAAGATGGCGTCTGGCACCATGAGCGCTCCTACGCGCGCGAACGGGCGAACCGCCCGGAAACGATCGCACTCTGGCGCAAGATTTCAACCACCGAGGACCCAGACTGGACCCGGCGCTATCACAGCCGCAAGCCCGAAGAGAGGGCGTTTGGCGGGCGTGTCGTCGTGACACTTGAAGACGGAACGGCAATTGAGGATGCGTTGGCGATCGCCAACGCCCATCCACTCGGCGCGCGACCCTTCACCCGGCCGGATTATGTGCGCAAGTTTCGCACCCTGTCCGACGGCATCATCGCCGAGACGGAACAAGACCGCTTCATCGCAACCGTCGAGCAGCTTTTGGACCTGAAGCCGGAGGAACTCGCCGAGCTGAATTTCAAGGCCGACCCGGTGAAACTCGCTCCGGCAGCCTCTTGTGGCATTTTCGACTGGAAACGTGATTAAAGGAGAATGATATGAGCGCACATAAGCCCAAAAAATCCGTCGCCTTGTCCGGCGTCGTCGCCGGCAACACCGCGCTGTGCACGGTGGGCCGGACCGGCAATGGCCTGCATTACTGCGGCTACGATATTGGCAATCTGGCCCAGGCTTGCGAATTTGAGGAAATTGCCCATCTCCTCATACACGGAACCTTGCCGACGCTCGCCGAGTTGACAGCCTACAAGGCCAGGCTGAAGGCACTGCGGGGTCTGCCGCGGATGGTGAAGCGGACCCTGGAGCTGCTCCCTGCTGCCGCCCATCCGATGGATGTCCTGCGTTCCGGCGTTTCCGCCCTTGGTTGCGTGCTGCCGGAAGCCTCAGGCCACAACCATGCCGGCGCGCGCGACATTGCCGACCGGCTTATGGCCTCACTGGGATCAATACTGCTCTATTGGTATCATTATGCTCATAACGGGCGGCGTATCGAGCCTGAAACGGATGATGGGTCCATCGGAGGCCATTTTCTTCATCTCCTGCACGGAACCGATCCGAAATCCTCGCATGTCAAGGCGATGCATGCCTCGTTGATTCTCTATGCCGAGCACGAGTTCAACGCCTCGACCTTTACGGCCCGCTCCATAGCTGGAACTGGATCGGACATCTATTCCGCGATCACGGGCGCCATCGGCGCCTTGCGGGGGCCGAAGCATGGCGGAGCAAACGAAGTCGCCTTCGAGATACAAAAGCGCTACACTGACCCGGATGAGGCGGAGGCCGACATTCGTCGCCGGATCGAGGCGAGAGAGGTGATCATTGGTTTCGGCCATCCGGTCTATACCGTTGCCGATCCCCGCAATGCGATTATCAAAAAAATCGCGCGGCAGCTTTCTATCGACGCCGGCTCGACCGGGATGTTCGACATTGCCGAGCGCATCGAAAGCACCATGAACGACACCAGGAGGATATTCGCAAATCTCGACTGGTTCAGCGCCGTTTCCTATCACATGATGGGGGTGCCGACAGCGATGTTCACCCCGCTTTTCGTCATGGCCCGCGCGTCCGGCTGGGCCGCCCATATCATCGAGCAGCGTCAAGACAACAAGATCATCCGCCCCTCGGCCCATTATGTCGGCCCGAACGCGCTTGACTTCATACCGATCGAACGCCGTGGACGCGGTGAGAAAACCGGCAAGGCAGGATAGAACAGCAGACATGCCTTATCTCGTTTCCTCCGACCTTCCCGACAAGTCCGCCGGTCAGCGGTTCCGCGCGCTCGTCGAGCGTGGCGGCATTGTGGGCCTGCCCGGTGCGCATAACGGCATGGCCGCGTTGCAGGCGAAGGCGGCCGGCTTCGAGGGACTTTATCTTTCCGGAGCGGCCATGACCGCCTCGATGGGCCTGCCCGATCTCGGCGTCATCACCGTTGACGAGGTATCCTTCTTCATTCGCCAGATTGCGCGCGCCTCCGGCCTGCCCTTGCTGGTCGATGGCGATACCGGCTATGGCGAACCTCTCAATGTCATGCATATGGTGCGCACATTCGAAGATGCCGGTGCCGGCGCGGTTCATATCGAGGATCAGTTGCTGCCGAAGAAATGCGGCCATCTCAACGACAAAAAACTCGCCGATCCGCGTGACATGGCCGCCAAGGTAACCGCGGCGGCAAAAGCGCGCCGACATCTTTACCTCATCGCCCGTACCGATGCGTCGGCAAGCGAGGGAATCGACGCCGCGGTGGCACGCGCCAAGTTTTACATGGACGCAGGCGCCGACGCAATCTTCCCCGAAGCTCTGACTTCAGCCGAGACGTTCCGCGAATTCGCCTCTCGTATGCCGGGCGTTCCCCTACTCGCCAATATGACGGAGTTTGGACGCACGCCTTTCCTCACCGCCGGCGAGTTTGAAGAGATGGGCTATCAAATGATCATCTGGCCGGTCTCCTCTTTGCGCGTGGCGAACAGGGCGCAGGAGAGGCTCTATGAGAATCTCAAAAGGTATGGTTCGACCAAAAATATGATTGCCAATATGCAGACCCGAGCCGAACTCTATGAAACCATTGGGTTGGCCGGTTACGAAGCTCTCGATGCGTCGATCGTCAGGACGATCGTGCCGACTGAAGGACCCTGAAAAATTGGATCGGCCAGCCCATCCTAGCCCATGGAGTTATGCGGGCTTCTATACGGTCGACGGGGTTGGCACCTGCACTGTTTCGCGTGCCCTGGGACATATCGCGCGATATCGTCGCTCAAATCCCGGTATTTCTCATCGAGCGCATCCAGGCGCGCGCAGTTTTGAAAGCTCGGCGCTTCTCGCCGGCTCGGACGCTTTGAGGCGAGCGTCTCGCGCCGTTGCGGCAAGGGACAAGGACCCGTCGTCCCGCTTCCTGCTCAAAGCCTCTATCCGCCTTTTCAGATTGGCGTTTTCACGGGCCACCATCTCGACCGAGGCGGCGAGCTGGTCGATCTCGACCTCGCGGGTCGAACGGTCGGTGAGAATATGGCGCGTCGTCTCTTCTCTTGACGATACCCCGTTTCGCTCGTCCCGATCGCCGGGGGTGAGGAGCCCGGCGGCCACGACAATGACAAGAACGCCGCCGATGACCGCGAAACGCTTCCATGTCGGATCGAGGTCGTGCCATTTGAGCCATCGTGTCGGGTTCATCGTTGTCTTACCTCAGCAATGAGGGACGCGAAGGCCGGTCATGGTCGGCCTTCCGGTTCGCCCGCGTCGCGACATAAATCTCGGTTTTCCCATGCGCGGCGTATCGACGAAGGGCTGTTTTTCCTCGAACGCCTTCGCCCGGACATTGGCGACTCCACCGAGCGCGCCGGCATTGTCGGAAAATCTCGCGCGGAGGAACCCGACGCGGAATGAGGGTGAGCGACATGGCGCGGGCTTGCGCGTCCTTTTCGGTGATGAACATGGTCAATGGTTGCGCGCGCTCGGGCGCGACATAAATCACGTTTTCACGAACGCAGACAAGGGAGCATTCATCGCCGCTGGCGCTCGCCACGTCGGAGGAAATCACCTGCGGATGGGTGAACGGCGTCACCAGACGGTTCGAATGGCCGATGGCGATCTCGACAATCTGGTTGACGCCCGGAACCATGAGCAGCAACGCTTGCGCCGTTGACGCCCGCGCCGTTGTCCCTCGGGTCGTTGTCGAGGCAGGCCCGGTCCGCACCTTTCCGGCTTTCGCCAGAACTTCAGCGGGAACGGCGGGAATGGAAACATCCGTCGCCGCGGCGGAGCCGGGGCGCAAGGCAAGCAGGACCAGAAGGACGGCCAGGCAAGGCGCGAGCGTTAACGACCCGAGGGTCAACGGGCGTAAGGTCTTCATCATTTCCGCTCTTCCTCCCTTTTCCGGTTGCGTTCCATCCGTTCGAGCACCTCCTTCGTGCGCGGTTTGCCCTCATAGGTCTGGATAGCTTCGATGACCGGCAGGTCATCGCGGAGCGCGATCACAAATTCGTAGGTGCGGTCATGTCTCGTCTCGCGGCCTGATACCTCCGAAACCCAGGAATGACCCGATACGAACAGCTTTCCCGTATCGGCCTCGAATTCGACGAAACGCGGCTCGAAACGCATCGACACCCGATCCTGCCCAGGGGCTGTTCCTGATCTGGCGCTCCTGAATATCGATGGAGTCGATCGCCTCGGAATCAATCCTCGGGCCAAGCGGAGGTCCGATCCGTTCCTTGACGAAATCGACGGTGGACGCGGTGACGTTGCCCGGCAATTCGCAAAGAGCAAAGTCCCAGGCTTCCATACAGAGCATAATCCGAGCCGGAGAGAGCCACGGATCGAGGAAGGTTATGCGGCCAGGAGAGAGCATAATCCGAGCCACAAGCGAAGCGAGGGTGGATCAAGAGTATGCTCTGGGAGCGCGACGCGCTTTCTCCGGTGATGGTTGCCTCGCCGTTCAGGGTAAAAAGGATCGATCGCGACGATCGTCTCCTTACGGTAAAGCAGCAGGCTCAGGCCCACAACCGCGCAAGCGAGAACGGCGAGAGCGATGCGGCCCCATCGGTTTTCCGAGCCAACCCCCTCCCAGGTCTTCAAGTCACCCGCGCGGGTTCAAGGGAAGTATCGCCTGATGAAGGGGTTGGGGAAGGAACGACCCCTGGCGGGCGAAAAACCCGACCAACAGAGCGGGTGGAGAAGATAACCGTCGGGCCGGCTCTCCCGGAACCGTTTATAAAGGCTGCTCACCACCAAACCGGCGGGGAAACGGATCGTCGGGTGATCGACGATGATGCCAGGCCCGCCCCCGGCATCATCGGGGCCGGCTCCTCGGCGCTTGCACAACAACAGACGCCGCGGTTCGTCGATGCGATGCGGGATGCGGATGGCGTTCATGCGCTTAGGCCCCAGACAGGAAACGAAAATGCGTTTTGGATTATGAACGCTGTCGTGCACCGTAAAACAGGCCGACCAAAACGACAGTAACGCCCTTGCGGGTAAGCCAAGCGTCAATTCGGCTTTTGAATATGGAAAAGCCCGGGCCCCGAGGATGGTGCGGTACCGCATGGGCGGCATGAATCCTTTGCCCCGCGCGTCCTGACCTCGGCCATATCGCGTTTGGTCGCCGGCCGATTGTTGCGCAGAGCAGAGTGTTCCTCGGCCCAAGGCTTCCGCTTGGGGTTCGGTGAACCCGGCCTCCACCAATCACTCGGAGTATTTCAACGTGTCAAACATCAAAGCGTTCGCCATGTCCATTCGCGGCCTCGATCTCTCCCGCGGGCAAGAGCAAGCCCGACGCGAACCCCGCAATATCTTCCCCCCGCCACCATGGCCAGCAAGTATGGTGGGGGGTTCGGCCATGTGGGAGCTGGTAATCCTCTTCCCCACCTCCCACACGCGCCTCCTGAAAGTCCCTTGACTGAAGCGGGGGAGGATATTAAGTCGTAAATCTGGAGTCAGAAATCGATGGCTTGGAACGTGAAAACCGCGATATGAAAGACAGGATCGACCAAAGGAAACGAAAAATGACATCTTCCACAGACGTTAAGAACACTGGTTTTATTGGAAACATTGAACGCATCGGAAACCTGATTCCCAATATCACCATGCTTTTCATCTATGCGCTTCTGGTGTGCATGGTATTAAGCTTCGGCCTTTCATTTTTCACCTTTGACTATGTGCATCCCGTGACACACGAACCAATCGTTGTCAACAACCTGCTCGAACGGGATCGGCTCATGGCCCTCGTTCTGTCCATGGTGAAAAACTTTGTAAATTACCCTCCCCTGGGTATCGTGGTTGTGGCAACGCTTGGGATTGGGATTGCGAACGGTTCCGGATACATCAACACTCTGATTCGAAAAATGTTACAGCTGATCTCGTCAACGTATCTTACCCCGTCCATTGCGTTCATCGGCGTGGTCTCTCATGTCGTTGCCGACAGTGCGTATGTTGTCATCATGCCGGTGGCCGCCATGATGTTTTATGCATCCGAACGGCACCCCCTGGCAGGGATCGCGACGGTTTTTGCCGGGTTGGCGGGTGGATTCACCGCCAGCGTCACCCCCTCGCTGATTGACCCGATCATGCAGTCTTTTACACAGGATGCCGCGCACATCATTGATCCGTCGTATGATGTAAATGTGTTGTGTAACTATTTTGTCGGCTTTGGCGGCGCATTTATCGTTGTCCTCATCATTTGGTATATCACGGATCGGGTTGTGGAACCACGGTTGGTGCGAACCCACCCGGTGGATACGCGCCTGTCCGCGCGGACACTGGAAAGAAAAGATGTAACCTCGCGGGAACGTCGGGCCTTCCGTCTGGCGAATGTCGTCATCCTTGTGTTTTTAATCGGGTTGGTTGTTCTTGCATTTCCATCACATTCGATCCTAAGAGCGCCCGATGGCTCCCTAACGTCGCATGAAGCCCCTCTGATGCAAGCGATCGTGCCACTGATCTTCATGAGCTTCGCCCTTCCCGGATTGGTATACGGATACTTTTCCGGCACCTTTACATCGTCAAACGATGTGACGGCCGCGATGGAAAAGGTCGTTACTTCATTGGTGGGATTCCTGGTTTTCGCGTTCTTTTCCGGACAATTTCTGTATGCCTTCAAGACTTCCAACCTTGGGACGCTGATTGCGCTATCCGGGGCGGATTTTCTCAAGGCCCTTCACATGCCCTCCGGATTTACCGTCCTCGGTATCATCTTTCTGACAGGTCTTTTAAATGTGGTCATTACGTCTGCATCCTCAAAATGGGCCATCCTAGCCCCTATCTTCGTGCCCATGCTCATGGCAGTGGGGATTTCCCCGGAATTGACCCAGGCGGCATTCCGAGTCTCGGATTCCGCCGTTAACGTCTCAACGCCGATGTTTGCGTTCTATCCTCTAATCATTTTGTATTGTCAGGAGTATGTAAAACAGACAGGCGTTGGCACGTTGGTGAGCATGATGGTGCCTTATAGCATCGCGCTGTTGCTCTCGCTTAGTGCCGTTCTGTTTGTCTTTTGGGGGTTGGGCATTCCGCTTGGGTTCGATGCTGGATATGTGTATCCCCCCATGTAAACAGATATCCCCTCGAACCCCTTTAACGCCTTGCCTCGCTTGAAAGCGAGAGATGTTCAGGGAAAGCGAGTCCCCTTCCAGTTTTCGCCTTCCTCCCCGTTCCGAAAGACAGGGTATAAAGCTCAAGGTTAACGATGATGACTCTTTCCGATCGTCTGTCCGCTCGATTTACACGCTATACAAAAATCACCTCTCAAAGCGATGCCGGCGTTGCGACCCTTCCGTCAACGGAAGGACAATGGCGCATGGCGCAAACTTTATTCGATGAATTATTCGCCCTAGGCGTTGAGAATGTCCAAATAGATGACCATGGCATCGTCACGGCGGTCCTTGCCAAAACATCCTCCAAACCGGGATTCCCCATTGGATTCGTGGCGCATGTCGATACGGTGGATGTCGGACTGTCTCCCGTCATCCATGCGCAAAAAATCCAATATAATGGAGGTAATATCCTCTTAAATAAAGATCAAAATATCTTCTTCGACAAAGAGGCCCATCCTGAAATTGACAAATACAGGGGAGATGACATCTTCTTCTCGGATGGGACCAGTGTCCTTGGGGCGGACAATAAAGCCGCCATTGCGATTCTTATGACAGTGATTGAAACCCTCCTAACGGACGAAATCTCCCATGGGGATGTTTATTTTGCCTTCGTTCCGGATGAAGAAACAGGATTGCGCGGCGCCAAAAAACTGGATTTAAACCGCTTTCATCCCCGATATGCCTACACGATCGATTGTTGCGAACGCGGTGAGCTTGTCTATGAAACCTTTAATGCCGCAAAAGCAACCCTTGAAATCATGGGCGTAACCGCCCATCCCATGACGGCAAAAGGCGTGCTTGTGAATCCTATTTTACTCGCGGTCGATCTGATCAACTGCCTGGATCGCGCGAGCACGCCGGAACACACCGCCGACCGTGAAGGATATATTTGGGTAACTGACATGCGCGCGGATCAGGCATCATGCAAGGTAACGCTGCTCATTCGAGACCATGATCCAACAAAATTTAAAGAGAAAAAACGTCTCTTGGAAGAGCACGTCGAAACAATACGTACCCGTCACCCCACGGCATTCCTCACCCTCACGGTAGAAGATCAATATGAAAATATTGCCAATAGAGTCTCTAAAGCACATCCCGCCGTGGCCGCGTTGTATAATGTCTTTGCCTTGCTTGACATTCCCCCCAAAAAGATCAGCATGCGCGGCGGTACGGATGGGTCGATGTTAACAAAAAGAGGGTTGATTACACCGAATTATTTTACCGGGGCGCATAATTTCCACTCGAAATTTGAGTTCTTGCCCATGTCCTCTTTTCTTGATGCGTATGCGGTAACTTTAAAACTGATTGAAAATGCCGCGCGCTGACATTCAAGGCCATCATTGCGGTTGTTTCCCGACAAAACAGCTATTCGCCCGAAAAAGCTGATCGTACCATCAATTGAACCCTATGACAGGAGTGCGTGAAAGCGGATGATAATCCGCTTGTCGGCTGTCACGATTGTAGACGGTGACCCGGGAGACGCTTGCGCCGTTACCGTCCGAGACCACCAAAAGCGGATTGGGCGGCGCTTAAGTCAAACCGGATCAGCCCAGGTTTTTTTTCAGGTAAAGCATGACCCATGCGACACCCGGCCCTTTGATCCGATCTCTGGTAAATTCGCCTTGTAGAGTGGTCAACCGGCCGAAATGGCGTTCCACCCGCTGATGGAAGGCCTCGTGATTGCGACTTAAACTCATGTCGTCGCTTGTGGCCACACAAGCATATCCTGCAGACAGGGCGTATGGGGTTACCATCACCGATACGGCAAGGGCCACTTTCATGGGCCAACGGCACCGCCTCCCCAGCCTATCGTTTGCGGTATTCACGATATTCAACAACCCTTGTAGTGTTTGGCGATACACCGTCTTGTAAGGGATTGCGCTTTTTCGATCTGTTGCGAGGTCATGACGTCTTCAAGCAAATCAAGGTTTTTGAATGCCGCTTTGTTACCATTGGCCGATGCGGCGTTAAGCCACATATAGGCACGGACATCATCACGGGCCACGCCTCGGCCTTCATGATACATCCATCCGAGATTGTTCTGGGCCAGAGCAACGCCCTGTTTTGCCGCTTTTGTGTACCAATCGGCGGCCTTGGCGTAATCACGGGCCACGCCTTGGCCCTTACGATACATCGTTCCGAGATTTCACTGGGCCGGAGCGACGCCTTGTTTTGCCGCCTCGATGGCCTTCTTGTCATAGTCGGCGGCGAAAACCGGCTGCACGATCAGATAAACCAGAACCAATGCAAAAAGACAGCGCATGACCTTCTCCATTATCTTGGCGCCCCAAAGTTGTGACATTGTAAACCGAAACAGCTGAACAAACAATACACTCTTTTCCATCACCATCAATTCGCCCAACTCCTCCCTCGGTCGGCTCCGCCTTCCATAGTCGCCTTTTCCCCTCCCAAGAGAAAATCCCCTGTTGGTTTCTCACCTGTAACCTCGATAATCACCCCCCTTTTCCCATGGTCGGTATCAGGAGGAAATGGCGCGTCCAGCTCGGGGCTTTTCGATAATCGCCCCCCCTCTTACCTCTTTTTTCCTGCACACGCCTCCACACCCACACGCAGTCTTGCCGTCGCCTGGTTTTACATCCCGCTTCGTCAAGTCCCGGTAGCGATCCCACAGACGGGCGATCGCCTGGTGTTCCCTCAGCGTCACTTCGATATACCTGTCCGAAGCCCCGCGATTGCCTTTTGCTCACGCACACACAGGCCCTGTCGGAGACTTCAGGCATTCCTCGCCAATCTGCGCCGACAGGCGTGATAAGCGGAACGACATCGGCGCGATAGCGCCTTTGTCGATCGCGGGCTTTCACCTCGACCGGAATGAGAACGTCGCGCCCGTCCTCATGAGAGCAAAATCGGGCTTGCCCACCAAAGAGACGGAACTGTCGGTCGAAATGACCCGTTGGCACAGAGAGGTCACGCGCCTTGCGCCGGCCGGCCGGTCGGGCGACGCTTCCATGATCGCGGGTGATGGCGCGTGCGGTCTCTTCCAACACCACCGACATCGCCTTGAGGCGGGTCGAGCGTGAACAACAGCGGATTTCGCCGTCTTCGAGGCCCCCCCAATCGACGCTGAAAAACCCAGGGTCGATGACCGCGCCGCGGCCGCGCTCAAGACTGTGTAAAAGATCGTCGTCGCGCGAGGTCTCGACGCCGGCCATATGGGGGCCGACCGGCCGGGGAACGATCAATGACCTTATCCACGCCAACCCGGCAATCCGGCGACCAGCCTGTCGATGCGTTCCGCCTTAGACATCACAAGAGCGGCGTAAAACAGGGCGCGATAGACATCGCTCGCAGGGTAGTCCTCGTGCAGTTCGCGCTCGAAGCCCTGAAGACGCGACGGCTCGACGCCCGCAACCCACTCTCGCCGTCGACATGCACGATAAGGCCGGATGCATTCTCTCCGGTTATTTTTCGCGCCATCAGGTCGCGGGGCGCGGCGCTGGCCGGTATGATGAGCGTTTCGGGTTCACTGCCTTTACGGTCATAGGTCGTTTTGACACTGGAATAGCCGATGTCGAGGCCGAGAATGAAAGGGTCCATGAATTTCTCCAAGCCAGAAGTCGAAAGATGAGTGGTTTCGGGCCAGTCGGCGGCCTGTTTTTGCATGGTAGGGGGTAAGTGGGGCCTTATTCACCACTCACGATGCCCGAAACGGACGGGAACACGGTTAATTTGGTTTTTTTCGATGGGGTTTCGATCCAAAAGTGGAAATTTTGCGCCGCGGGACCTCCCGAAAAAGACCGCAAAGCGATCAAAAAGGGCTTTTCGGTTCACTATACGATAGAACATGCAACAATTTGCGTTGACCTTCTCAGAAGCTGTTATTGTAAAAGATCCTAAAAATTAGCCGCTCTCGCATTGACACAGTGTGGTCTGGGGCATGTGAGAGCCGTAAGCGCATCGTCTGAAGGGCTGTTGATCCGTCTATAACAGTGGCCTGCATGAAGGCTCCGGGAGGGTTTCGGCCTCGTCAAAAGAGACTGGAATGGCGTGTCGTGTCGAAGGTGATGAAAGAATGATCGCTACCCTTCGCTAAACCGAGAGCAAAATTTCCATACGGGGACTCGCCAGCTGTCGATATCCCGTGGCAAGGAGATTTGCATCGTGACCGTTCCTGATGACATTGACGCGGAACTGACTCTCGAAATTGACGGTCGCAACGTCACGTCCGAGAAGTTCTTGAAGAGTGTCGATGCGTTTTTCGGTCTGTTCAAAGCCGTCACGCAAGACATTTGCCGGGATGACGAGCGGGTGGATTGGCGCGTCCGGGTGAAAGCCGGCTGCAACTTTGTCGGTGTTGTCCCTACAGTGAGCAGCCCCTTTCGTGCCGTGAATTCCATAACGAAAATTGCAAGGTCTGGTATTCGCTCCCTTGGGAACCGGCCGGAGAAACCTGCCGGTTTTCCCGT
Organism: Hyphomicrobiales bacterium; assembly: GCA_036881905.1. Taxonomy (GTDB): domain Bacteria; phylum Pseudomonadota; class Alphaproteobacteria; order Rhizobiales; family Im1; genus JBAJNN01. Next base: position 13,797 of record JBAJNN010000011.1, read on the forward strand.
GGCGGCGATCGAATATGCGCGAGATTCGCGAAAAGTCGTCGGAATAGGCGAGCATGACGATACGATAGCCCGCCTGTGGTGGAAGAAAGAGCCGACTTCTTGTCCCACAAGAGCGTGGCCCACGCGGACGAATTGTTCAAAAAAGTCTTTGTCGAGGACCATGGTTCCGTCGAAGGGCGCTTGGAAGTGGCGACTCGTCACGACAGTAAATACTTCAGAGTGTACGAGTCCGTGTGGGGCAAGTCGATCCAGGGCTTTGTCAACGGTGATCTACCGAGGGAGGCATTGGATTATTTCGGGAAGAGAGTGGAAGTCCATGGGCTGATCCGTCATCGAAAAAACGGAACCCCAGAAAGTATCAAGGTTGAAGAGATCGTTCCGTTTCCTGAACCCCTTGAAATTCCCGATTACAAAGGCCACTAAGGGGATACCGCGAAAATACACATGAACCGAGAGCAAATTGACTGAGATTCCGACTGTTTTCTCGGCTGGCTCAAAGCGGAATCAGACAAGGAGAAGCTTTGTGGGTCGGTTCTCGAACAAGCCGAAGCGGGAGAGGTTCTCTTGGTCACTTCGGCATTGACTATTGCGGAAGTTCTCAATCTCAAGGGGAAGCCTCCAATTCCGGAAGAGGATAAAGAAAAAGTCGTGACCCTGTTTAGAAACCAATACATCGCCGTGCGTGGCGTAACCCGCCGCATCGCCGAGGTCGCCAGGGAATACGTTTGGCGCCATGGTGTGGCGCCCAAAGACGCCATTCATGTGGCGACGGCTTTGGATGCAAAACTGTCTCTGTTCAATACGTTTGACGAAGGATTGCTGAAAAAGAACGGTATTCCCGGAACCCCTGAAAAGCTGATCATCACAAGACCGCAACCGCCGGAACAGCCCGATCTATTCAAGCCACCTCACCCGTAACACCAGCCCCGAACGCCGGTAGCCTTTCAAGACTTGCGTCTGCCCTTGTTATCCGACCGGCAGTAGCGTCGAATTGATCACATCCCTACAACGGTCTTCGGCGCCGGCGGCGGAACCCGACAAGCCGCCTGATCAAGACCGGCTTCATGACAAAAACCGGGAAGCGCCAATCAAACTTACGCGTTAAACCGGTGTCGGCCCCCTTCTAACGGTCAAGAACGATCCGGACCACACGTCCGGTATGGACGATCCTGACGCGATCGCCAACTCTGAGCTTATCGGCATTTTTCTGAACGATCGAGACTTCCTTCCCGTCGGTCTTCTCGATCAGGAATTCGGTGGCCTTATCCGCATCCACGGCACCCTCGACCGCATGACCGGCGAGACCGCCGGCCACGGCGCCGACAATCCCCCCGACGATGTTCGTTCGCTTATCATTTCCAAGGTAACTGCCGAGCGTTCCGCCGATGCCCGCTCCCGCAACCGAGCCGATCCCATCATTTCCGCCCGATATTTTTACCTGCCGCATCGCCACGATCACGCCACGCTCGATGGTCGATTCCCGATTGAGTTCGCTGGCATTATAGGTATCGCCCGCGCTGTTTGAGGCGCATCCCGTCATGAAGGGCAAAAAGACAAGCATCAATATTGCGAAACGTAAGCCAAAAAGCCGACTCTGGTTGGGTTTGCACATTTGTGTTGCCGCAATTTTCATTCTTCCTGTCCTCTTTGATCAATCAGCCTGCAATTCCATGACTCTCTTCAGGTCTAGAAGTTACAGGGAATACAGGAAGTGAGCGTGGATTGCAACAACAGACGACGCGGAGATCGGGGCAGGGGGCCGATTATGAGTGGTTTTATGCCGTCAAGACAGGCGTGTTTGCGCGATGGTGTCGTTCAGCCTCGCCGCACGCCGACTGATCGGGGAGGCTTTGCCTCTTCGGCCCGCTGTTTTAGCCAGTCCACAGCCCGTCCAGCCTGAGACATGACTTTAAAAATCCATGGAGGGTCTTTTTTCATGTCCTTGAGCCACGCCGCAACATACGCGACATTGTTTTGTGGTATGTTCGGCGCGATCCTCGGATCGAGACATAAAAGGACCAATCCGATTTCCGCCACAAGCTCCTCCGCGGCGTGGGCCGCGCCGGATGGCCCGTATCGGCCGAAACGATCGAGACGACCGGGCGCGCCGGTGTAATGGATATACTCGTGCGCAAGCGCCGCATAGAAACTTTGCGGAGTATCGAAAGCCTCAAAGTGGGGAATCCGGATAATATCCTCCCCTACATCATAAAAGGCCCTGTTGCCGGAATACTGCGGTTCACCGGGGAGAGACCGGAAAAACCGATCCGCGTTATCCAGCCGTTCACAAAGCGGCCCCGGCGTTTCGCGGGCGTAGTATTTTTCATCGAGGCCTTCAAACTCCTCGGCGTTGAAGACGGGATAACACCTTGAGAAATAAACGTATTTAGCCTCTTCAGGCTTGAGTTTTCCCTCTGCAACGGCTTGCTTGTCCTCTCGCGTCATAACTTTTTTGGCAAGGAATATCTGCTCGGATTTCGCGCCTTTGCGCAATCATTTGACCAAGCCTGCCCGAACCCTTTGTCGACCGTTCTATTGGTGCAAATGGACGGCCGACATCACGGGCCGTGCCGGCCGGTTGGTTCATACTTTCGGTTGGCGGGTGCCGTCGATCACAGCGCAAGAGTATGTCGCCTTAACATCTTCCCCCGGCTTCAGCCGGGGGAAGATGTTAAGGCTCAGAATGCCAACCGCACAGGTCGTTGAAGCGTTTTTCAACGCACCCTTTTTTGTATCACTTTTATTGTTGACTCCCTTATTAAATGTGATACATTAAATGCATGAAAATCACGTATGATGAAAACAAGTACCTCACGAATATCGAAAAGCATGGCGTGGATTTCGCCGAACTCGATATTGAGTTTTTCGACAAGGCAACGGTTTTGCCGGCCAAACAGGGCCGCCATATCGCAATCGGAGAATTCCAGGAAGCGATCATCGTGACTGTTGTTTTCAAACCGCTTGGTTCGGAAGCCCTTTCGGTGATCTCGATGCGACCGGCAAGCAAAAAGGAAAGGCAATTGATATGATGAAAAAGTTTTCTTCAAAACGCCCCGTCACCAACGACGAGGAAGCGGAAATTCAACGGATGATCGCGTCGGATCCGCACAACCCGGAAGCAACGGATGAACAAATTCGCCAAGCCAAACCATTCCGCGAAGCGTTCCCTGAACTTGCGGCCGGCATTGATCGTGAAAAGGCCAAACGCGGCAGACCGCGTGTCCCGAATCCGAGGCAACAGGTTTCGATCCGCCTTGACCGTGAAGTGATCGCCAAATTCAAGGCCACCGGCCCCGGGTGGCAAACGCGCATCAACGATGTTTTGAAAAACGCCAGAATTTAGGCGTGGATGGTCTATCCGGCAGGGGAGTCCGCCGGTGAACTATATTCGGCGTGGCAGGCGCTCCCTTATAGTTTCAGCGCTTGACGTCGCCGTCTCGTTCGTCAACCGCGCGTACCGAGAGGTTCTCCCGCGCCGGCTCTTCCCTGATGGCCTGAACAAATCTGTCGTGGGTTTCCATATCGTGCAGTATATAGCGCAAAATGGACTGCGTTTATATTCGACCGGTCAGTCGGTCGAAAAAATCACCCCGAGGCAGGAACAAGCACAAGCCATTGCAGAATAATCGTGGCCGGTCTACCGGCGGCCATTCCCATTGGGCGGCGCCTTCAATGGCTAGCTGACCAAGCGAAGATTTTCTAGGGCGCTGGGGGCTGTTGTAAAGGAATGATCCTTAGCCCCCGGCGTTTTACGAAGATCGGCGATTCGATCTCGTCTGTAGGGAGGGCAAGCTCCTCCGCCAAATCGCCGATGGTCATGCGATCCCGCCAGAACGCCTGAAGCACCTGCGTCCAGATTGCGCTCCCCTCTCGCTGAATCGGTCGTGGCTCCTTCTTCAAAAAGCCCTTTCTGGCCATTTCCACATAGAGCCACCTCGCCCTTTCCTCGTTCATAAGCATAAGATCCCGATAGCGACGCAGGAGTGCCGATAATGCAACGCCCCATCTCGATTTGGCGTCAATCAGATTCTGCATGGTGGGGAATACGCGCCGAGCAATGACGTCGCAAGCCGGCATCAGAAACGCGGCGGCAAACGTGTTCGCTTCATCTTTGACTTTTTTACCCTTCTGACCATCGAGATGGAGGCAAAGATGTCCAAGCTCATGCGCGGCGTCAAACCGACTTCGTTCAGCACTTTTGGCGCCGTTCAGAAACACGAACGGTCGAGAGTCCACCCAGGTCGCAAAAGCATCCAGACGCAGGGTTTCTTCTGAAAGGGAGAAAACTCGCGCGCCCTTCGCCTCAAGAAGCCGAATGAGGTTACCGATCGGCCGGTCCTCCCAGGCCCCACAGTTCACGAAGCATGTCAGCGGCAAGGCAGGGATCCATGTCGCTCAGATCGGGGATATCATGATCAGGCACGCCGAACTCGGCTTCCAGCCATGCCGACAAGCGCGCTCCCAAAGCGGCGGACGCGAGGCCTGCGTCCGGCTCCCGCTTCGTCATGCCGGCATGCGCCCTGAACATGGCGTCAGATGGAATCTTAAATTCTCTTGCGTAGAAAACTTGGCAGGAAAGTTCAGCGCATCTGCCAGAGCCTTCACACTTTTCCAAGCAGGCTGCGCCTCGCCGCGCGAAATCCTCCGAAGCTCACGCATCGACAGCTTGGAAAGTTTGGACAGCTCGCAAATGGTTGTCTTGCGGCGAAGGCGGGCGATCTTGAGGGCGCTGGTGCAGAATTTCCCGCTCACGATTTTCTTCGGACCGAGATTTTTGTCTCGACCGCTCCCTCGTCTCGACACGAAGCACCGTCAATGTGCCGGACACCCTTTACCATGCCTTCCAGATCAAGCGGAAGGCGGTATTTGCAACCGGTGATGCCCAGATCCGAACATGTTGCCTCAACCACCAATTCGGCTCGAGCCGTCAATGTCTCCTCGCCGGTGTCCAGAATATCGCGTTCAATGAACACACAAAGATGAAGGGTGAGTTCGTCTGACGGTGTCGGGGTTATCTCAGCCACGTTGAAATCCTCAAGAAGCTCGCAAAAATCATGCTGAAGATCATCGCGCAGGCTCTCGGTAGCAGATCTCTTGCGCGCCGACATGAACCTGGGCAGGCCTTTGTTGAGGCCGGTTCTTTCGCAGGTGTTGCGGACTGCGAGAAACTGCCCAGTCCCGATATGCTTAACGCCGTCCAGCCCCTTCTTCGACGTTGCGCGAGACTACCCGCCTTGCGCCTCAAGCGCTTCGCGCACGGTGGCAATACCCTCGGCATTACGAGCGCCCAGGATGTTCCAGGACGGATGCGTCGGACGCTCGGAGCGCGCTTGGTTGATCATAGCCTCAACTGCGATCATGAGAGGCTCGTCGCTTCTCAGTCCGATCGATTCAAGGATAGCGGATATCGGAGCATAAGCGCGATAAACGCAGCATCGGGGTATTGCCTATCATCTCAAGAATGGAATCAGGACATCTCCGGAAATCTCGATTCTGGCGCGTTACATCGTCGATGGGCTTGTCTGCGATTCTCATTAACGTATTGAGTTAACTCCGCTTCTCGAAACCCCATCTCCTTGTACTGCATCCAGACTTGAGGTTTCCGGAGATGTCCATCATATAGTTTCGTTTTCTCTTGTGTTGTTTTGGTATTGTCCACTGCTCAACCCTCACTATGTCAGTTTCCGAAAAAAATTGCTCAGCACCAACCCATATGTCGATCGGTAGATTAATTCGGCGGTGGCAACGCCCCAGAGGCTCCCCTTCCACGATAGCCAGCATATATGATAAAGGTAGGAAAAGCGCCCATTGGCATAAGCAGGACACTAATAAGACCCTGGAGAACTGTCCTGCGCCTTATAAAGCTTGGCTTATGACCGCGCCCCAAGTATAAATCGTCAAGATCGCCATTGAGACAGCGAAAGGTCCCCCAAAAAACAGACCCCTCCTTGACGCCTTTTCTTCAGCAACTGCTGCTATATGCGAGCTCATGAATATCATGATTGCCGCGTAAACGACAACAATACAAATTCCGGTCTGGATTACGCGGTTGCCGTCACGGATTGCCTGTTTGGAAGCCGCCAAAGCCTAAAACACCAAAAGCCAAAAGATACGAAACCATCAGATTGATAGACTGGACGCTCAGGTTGATACGAGTAAACCACCACGCTTTGCCTATGGCGGTAAGATAACCCCGGCTGATGGCATTGAAATGGTAAAATGAATGCTAGCGTAAGTGGTAGAAGATAATCAACAGCTTGTTCCGCGACTTTTGGTTCCGGCGCTATAAAGCCCTTTAAAAAAGGGTTAATAACCAACATCAGTACGACTAAGGTCGCAGCAAAGCTCAAGCCAATCGTCAAGCCTGCAAAGAGTGAGGCATCTTGGTTGCTTTCATCGGCTGCTGCTACAGAAGATTGTACAGAGATCGAGAATCCATTTGCGAAAGAAAACATGAAATAAAATACAAAGCGTGAGATTCCGATAGCCGCTATCACCGACACGCCCAGCCAACTGGCGATCACGGTATCAGCCCAGCTGGTCAACATAACGGAACTCATACCGATAAATACCGGCAAAGCCCTTCGAACGATCTCGCGCATCTCGACGACACGGGAAAAAGCCTTCAACATTCAACATGCTCCGATTTGTTTATGCGAATGTGATCAATTATCAATGAGGGCTTCGACCTGTGTGCAGCCTGCACAATTGCCGCCGGTTAAGATCATACGAACTGGCGGATTATGAGCATCAACAGCCAAATGTAATTTGGTATTCATACCGCCCCTGGTCCGCTCAAGGCTTTGGTTCCCCCTTTTGCGCCAACGGCATGAGAATGCGCCTTGAAGCGTTCGGCGTAGATTGCGGGCTTTCTGGCCACGTTCTTGGACAGTCCTTATGCCGGCGGGTCGGTAATCGAGACGAAACCGCCGAGAACCGAACCCCGGAAAGCGGACTGCGCTCCGGCACGAATGGCCCGCGGTTGATCGGAACCGTCACCCATACGCCCGATAAAAACGGTTTCGAGAGCCAAATCGAAGTCAAAACTCAGAAACGGGGGGAACGGGATCGCCCTCCTTTTGCTACCCTGCAACATGCCGCTCTGCGATCCGGCTCATTGCAAAATAATTCTGGCCGGTCCAACGAAACATCGACGCCCATTTTCTTTTAATGCAATCCGATGCCCGGCGCGATTGGGAGTTTAAGCTCCAGCCACACAACCAGGAACAGTGTCCACGAAAGCAAAAATCCGACAGAAACCGGAAGGGTCATTTTAGCAAGAGTCCCGATACCCGCTTCTTTACGATAGCGCTGTAGAAAAGAAAGACATACAGCAAAATAAGGACTCATCGGCGAGATGATATTCGTCGCAGAGTCCGCAATGCGATACACAGCCTGAACAAGAGCCGGTTCAATATCAATAAGCATCATCATGGGAATGAAAACAGGCGCCATAAGAGACCATTGCGCCGATCCCGATGTGATGAAAATATTCATCACGGTGGCAAGGCCAATAAAGGAAACCAGCAGCGGAATACCGCCAAAGCCGCTGACGTCAAGCGCATGCGACCCCGCCACCGCGATCAACTCGCCCAGGTGCGTCCATTTGAACCAGGCCAGAAACTGCGAGACGCCGAAGAACAGCACCAATACCGGCGCCAGATCCGAAACGGCCGCGACCATCATGGCGATCCCATCGCGGGTCGTTTTGATTTTACCGACGGTCACTCCAAAGATCCAGCCGATGACCGCAAAGAAGATAACCAACAGAGCGACGATGCTTTTGAGAAACGGCGAGGGTACCAGGCCGCCATCGGCGTTGCGCAGCGGCGATCCGGAGAACGAAACAATCGCCAGAACGACGACGACGAAAATGAACGTGGCCACGCCAACGCGTCGTAATCCTTTTTTCTTCATATTGCTTACCGGACTCATATCAAGAACGACGTCGCCATGATAACGCCCCGCCATCGGTTCGACGATCCGCTCGATGATAAACGTGCCCACGATCGACAAGATGACGGTCGATGCGGCGATGAAGTAATAATTATCAAGCGGCGACACATAAGCATTCGCATCGATCATACGGGCGGCGTCGGTGCTGATCCCCGACAGTAGAACGTCCACCGGCGTGATGATCAAGTTCGCGTCATAACCTGCGCCGACCGCCACATACCCGGTGACCACTCCCACAAGTGGATTGCGGCCCATAGCCTGAAAAATCATGGCCGATAGTGGGATCAGAATAATATAGGCCGCGTCGCTGACTATATTGCCGCATATGCCGACAAGAAAAATCGCCAGGGTGGCCAGACGGCGTGGGGCTTTGGCCACGCTGACCTGCATGAGAGCGGCGATCAAGCCTGTTTTATCCGCGATGCCGATCGCCAGAATGAGGACAAGAATGACGCCAAGTGGTGGAAAGTTCGCGTAATTACGCGTGACGGACGTCAAGGCAAACACAAGCCCGTCACCCGAAACCAGGCTTCTGACGACGACCGCATCGCCCGTTTTGGGATTGATCGCGGAAATGCCTAACGATGCCAGCACCCATGACAGGACCGCGACGCCTACGCACAAGACGAGAAAGAGTATGAAAGGATGAGGTAGCTTATCGCCCACCCGTTCAATCGCTTTTAAGATGCGTTTCACTGTAAACCCCGCTGGATACCTCATTCTTCAGGGCGGGGGAAGATGTTAAGTTTTGCTTTCCTCTCACCGACAAGGAGCAGATGGGTAAAATGTGCGGCCGCACCGCGGCGATTTACTGCCCACCTCTCAGTCGCCGATTGACGATGGCGACAAACATTCCGGCGGCGACCGGCAAAATATCGTCATTGTAATCGTAGCGCGGATGGTGAAGATAAGCGCTGTTTTCGCCATTGCCGACAAAGAAGAAGCAGCCTGGGATTTTCTCCAGATAGAAGGCGAAATCCTCGGCCCCCATTGTCGGCAATCGGCTCACGAATCGCGCGTTTTGCGCGCCGACCGCGTCAATGGCGACGCCGATGATGAACTCGGTTTCGGCAGCGTCGTTGACGACAGGGGGAATACGCATGGTCTGTTCTATTTTTACGCCGGCACCGTAAGCGTCACATGTTTGCACCGCTATACGATGCACTTCACGGTCAATCACTTCGGCGACGGCAGGAGAACCGTAGCGGGCGTTGATGACCAACTTGGCGTGACTTGGGATAACGTTATGGCCGTCGCCGCCGTGAAACTCGGTGACGGTGACGACGCCAGCTTCCAAGGGAGACAAGCGGCGCGAGATCACACTTTGGAGAGATTGAACGACGGAGGCGCCGATAAAGATCGGATCGATCGCCAGATCGGGACGTGACGCATGTCCGCCCTCGCCGATGATGGTGGCCTCGTAAAGGGAGCTGCCGCTCATGGTCGGTCCGGCCTTGGCGAAAACGCGCCCAAGCGGATAGCCGGGACGGTTGTGATGGCCGAAAACCGCGTCAACCCCATCGAGCGCGCCATCTTCGATCATGCGCGCGGCGCCTAGACCGCCTTCTTCAGCGGGCTGGAAAAGAAGCCTAAGACGACCCGAAAGACGATCATGGTCGCTCGCCAGTTTTCCGGCAGCAAGAAGCAGCGACGCCGTATGGCCGTCATGGCCGCACGCATGCATTTTGCCTGGGGTTTTAGAGGCGTAGGGAAGGCCCGTTTCTTCAGAAATGGGCAATGCGTCCATATCGGCGCGCAACGCGATGACAGGCCCCGCTCGCCCAGTGTCGAGCGTCGCCACAACACCGGTTTCGGCAATGCCGATTCTGACGTCATACCCCGTTTTTCTCAGAAATTCAGCGACGAGGTCAGATGTCGCGTGTTCTTCATATCCGAGTTCCGGATTGCTGTGCAGTCGCCGACGGATGGCGGTTGCTTCAGCTACAGCCTCGCTCGTAAAAACGGCCAATTTCTCAAGGTTGTTCGACGCCATGCCCTCCCTCTCCTTGCTTCAAAAGTGTCACGCACAGACGCTCGATGCTGGTGATTTTGGCCGAACAGGCGCACATGATTTCATCGTACAGGCCCGCCAGTTCGGCATCGCTGGAAATGCTATAGGCGGCGTGGTGCAGCGCCGCGAGCCGATCGACGGCGACGGCCTGCTCTTCCAGCAGCTGGGTTGCGCCCGACCACAGAAAAAGCCGCATTCCTTGAGAAGGGCGCGGCTGTCGAGCGCCTACAGACATTCGGGCGTTCAAACCCGGCCACAGATCTTGCCGTGACGATGTGAACGGTACGCCGTTTACGATCCGTTGTCAACCCCCTTAAATTACGGCCTACCATTGCTGCCATTTCTCCACCTGGTCGGCCCACTTGGGATCGTTTTTGATGCCGAGTTTCGCGCCAGTCAGGACGGCGTCGGGGTCCTGCCTCAGCAGCACCTTGTATACGGTCGAGGTCTGTTTCTTGTTGATCGGAACGGATTTCGGCAGGCCGGGGCATTGTTTGGCCAGGCCGGCGGGGAACGTGGCTTGGACATGGCCGAGATCCCATATCTGCCAGCGACCCTCGAAATAGCCATGCTCGGTTAGATGACCGGTCCGGGGGTCCCAGGTGATCGGGGCACAGCCCTTCCGGTGTTTGGGATCGAACTCGCCGTTCTTAGCGGCGCAAAGCAGGGCCCCCTCCCAGGGATCATCGTAGACCCGCCAGCGGTTGTCCTTAAAAAGAGTGTAGGTCACTGGAGTGGTCTGGCCGTCTTGAACGTCTTTGGTAAAATAACAGTCGTATACGACACCGTTGGAACTAAACCAGTGAGCATGAGCAGCAATTTTCGGTGTTCCACGCCAGTATCGTGAATACTTTACTTCGACATGGTTACTCAGCAGCAAGCCGAGGCTGCCGGCAGGGATATTAGTGTGGGGATCGCCCTTCGGGAGTTTCCCCGCTCCGGCGGCGCAGGCGGCGAGCATGGCGCAGGCCATGATTGCCACTCCTGACCACATACTCTTTGTAGGTGTTGCCTTAATCGTCTTCATTGTCCTTCTCCTTCTTGCAAATTTACTTCTCTCCCCACCATCATCCCCGGCTCAATTCCGGGTGAATCCTCTGCCAGGGTTGCTCATCCACGCACTGGCCGATCAGCCAACAGGTCGGCTCGAACGCCAGACGGATCATTCTTCCGGGCCAATGCGGGCGCGCCCGTCGTCCCATCACATAAGCGATTTCGGCGGCGCGGTGTCTGGCGATGAAACGCCACAGCCGTTCCGAGACTCGGCCGACCGGGTCAGTTCGGATCGAACTGTCGGGGTTGCGCAAATGATGCTCGACGACACGGATGCCCCACGCATGATAGCCCCGCACGGTCGCGGGCGACAAGCGGGTCATGGCATGCAGGCAGTCCAGTCGCCAATCGGCGGCCGACAGTAGGCGCCGCTTCATCAGCTCGGTGCAGATCACCCGCCCGCCGCCGTCTTTACCGCCGCTTTTACTGTCCCCGCCGCTGTCGTGACTTTCGGAGTGACTCTCTCTCCCGTACGAGCTGTCGCGGCCGGTGGTGTGATCCCCACCGGACCTCGCTATTCTGTGATCCAAAGTTTCGGCCCCGCGCTCCGTTGTGGTGGTGCTGTAGCCGTGCGGTCCTGCCTCGAGGCTGCTCCCTTGCGCGTCGGCGTAACCATCACCGCTGCTGTCATGCCAGAACTCGCCCCCACGCTCCTCACGCTCATGATCATGCTCGTGGCTTGAGGAAGACCATCTTTTGTGTTCACAACTTGCTGTGTGCCAGCCGCTTCACGCCCCGTATGTGACTTTTCCGGCCGTGGTGGTTTTCGTTCTCGTGCGATGGCCGTAACCTGTGCCGGACTGCATTCCGTATTCACTCTCGTGATAATAGCAGGGAAAATAGCCCCGTTGCTCCTCGGTTTCGGTGGTGACGATGGGCGTGTATGTGCAGGTATCATACTTGCCGGGCTTGCGTCCCGGCGGGTTCGGTTCTCCGATCCAGCCCTCCCACGGGGTGCATTCTTTTTTGACCGTTATCATGTCCCAGCGACAATACTGGCTGTGCCCCCTGTTATAGTGACCGGTGACCGTATATCCGGTCGCTTGCGGGCAAGGGAACTGTTTGGTCTCGTAATCTTCATGCGCCTCGGTATAGTGCGAATATTTGCAGGTGTTCTTGTCCTCACCCCAGTCGCTCCAGGGCCCGTAGGCGACTTTACCGGCCGTGGTGGTTTTGGGTCTTGAGCGCTTCTCGGTGATCTCGCCTTTGACCGTGTATACCCAACCGCGCTTGCTCTTAGGACAGGGTTTGGTTCTGGTCTCGGTTTCGGTTTCCCGGGTCTCCGTCGGCGTATAATCGCAGTGATCCTCAAGCGCCGCGTAGTGGGTCCACGGCCCGCGATAGTCGTCCTGGACATAGCGGCTGCGATAGAGCACCTGATGTCTGATGCCGATCGCGCCTCGGCGGTTTCGACGGCGCGAAAATAGGACTTGCCGATGGCGACGCCGATGACTATGCTTAGTCTGAGGGTTTTATTCATAGTTCATATTATCTTCTATTCTCTGTGGGCGATTTGGACCGCCGTTTTCATAGCGACCGGCTGGGCCGAGGGGGAGGATGCGTGGTTCGGCGCACTGGGCGCCGGATTTGTCCTGACTTGTGTCACTATGTTGCCCATAACCTTTGTGCTCGGCCTGTTCGCGGGAGTCGTCCTCTCGCTGCGGGGCCCCGCGGAAGAATGTCTTTATTGGGCGCAAGATATGCGCGATCATCTGCGCAAGCGGTTCGGTCGAGCGCCTGGAGCCAGCCGCTCAACGCCGCGCCGTCCATTGCCATGAACTCGTCAAGCCTCCAGCCGGTGTGAGCGGCCAGAGTCAGGACCGCTCGCCTGACGTCCTCGGCGCTGAAGACAAAAACCCTTGTAAGCCTCCTGCAATGCCCGGTAGTCGGCCAAATCCAGCGCCTCGATGATTGCGGGCGTCACCTCGGCCAGATTGGCGAAACATGCGGATTTCCTTTTCCGCTTCGCCGCTCGCCCCTTTGTTGGCGGCCAGCATGTCGCGCACCTTCGGGCGGCGCAGCGCGATCTCCTCAATGGTCTGGCCGTCTTGCGCGATCGGATAGTCCAGCTTGATGGTCTGCGTCATTGTCCTCATCTCCTTGATCTTAAGGGTTAAAGCCCCAGCGCGGCGCCGCGTCGGCAACCGGATTTTGAGCTTCGCGTTTTACTGTCACGGCGTCAGGAGAGTCTCTATTTACAAGGGCGGGCTGCATTTTGCGCGAGTAGCACAGAACCGGTTTTATGTAAAATTTTCGTCATGAATGGCCGCTAGAATCATTCAGTGTTCAATCCTCTATTCAAAGGAGTCAAAAGATGAGCAACCTTTCCAAAACCTCAAGACGCGCGGTGCTTCGGTTCCTGGCCGGAGCGCCGCTTCTGCCGCTGGCGGGGTCCGGTGTGGTGCCGTCCGTGCTCGACAGTTCCGCGGTCAAGGCCGCCAACCGCCCGGTTTCCGTTGAGTTCATCGGCATGGATGCGCCTTCGACCGATGAAACCCGGGCCACGACAACCGTAGAGTCCAGCGTTGCCGTGACCTATGATGACGGCGCCAGGGATGGATTTGACCTTGCCTATCAGCGTTTGTTTCTGATCGGCGAGGGCGTGCCCGATGAGGCGGGCGGGACGATCCTCGCTGGCAGTTATTTCGACATCAATGGCGATCCGATCATGGATTCCACCGCACCGGCCGGAACCCAGTTCTTTTCCGACTGCCCCGATGGTTACAGCCTGCTCAAACTTGAAGAAGCTCAGGTTCCGGGGGTGAAAGGTAATACTGTTTTCGCCGTGGGGCAATTTGAGTTACCACCCGCGCCTATGACGACAGCAGCGTCTACAAGCAGCTGCCCTCTCCCATAGCCGTTCTGACGCTCGATCAGGACCCTCGGACCGGGGCCTTGAATCTTGTCAAATATCATTCGGTCGATACCGCCCGCGCTAACGGATTTTGGACCACCTGCGGCGCCAGCCTGTCGCCGTGGAATACCCATCTTTCGAGCGAGGAATACGAGCCGGATGCGACCACCGCGCGCGGGGAGGACTATTTCAAGGCCTTCAGCAAGCACCTTTATGGCGATGAAACCAAGGCCAACCCCTATCATTACGGTCATTTGCCGGAAATCATCGTCAATGCCGACGGCGCCGGTACCGTTAAGAAGCATTATTGTCTGGGCCGCATCTCCCATGAAATCATTCAGGTCATGCCGGACCAGCGCACGGCGTTAATGGGCGACGACGCCACCAATGGCGGCCTGTTCATGTTCGTCGCCGACAGACCTGCCGATTTGTCCGCCGGAACCCTTTACGTCGCGCGGGTGAAGCAGCATGACGGCGTTGCTCTGGATCGGGGCGGCGCATTCGACCTCAAATGGATCCGTCTCGGTCACGCCACCAGCGCCGAAATCGAGGCGCTGGCTGACCGCTTAACCGCCGACGACATCCTTGAAGTCGCCAAAACCGACCCCGAAGACTCAAGCTTCACCAAGATTCGCTATAGCGGCAAGGAACAGTGGGTCAAAATAAAACCAGGCATGGAAAAGGCCGCCGCCTTTCTTGAAACCCACCGCTATGCGCCGCTTGCCGGGGGCACGCTTGCTTTCACCAAAATGGAGGGCACTACCGTCAATGCCCGCGACAAGATTGCCTATTCGGCCATGTCCTACATTTACAAGTCAATGAGCGACGGCAAAAATCCCATCCGAGTGGACCCGATCAAGGCGGGCGCGATCTATGCCCTGCCCATGCGCGGCGGCCAGGGCGATGTTTCCGGCGCTCCCATCGACAGCGAGTGGGTTCCGGTCAGTATGGCCGCCGTTCCCGCCCTGGTCGGGCGCGATCTGAACGAGCCCGACGCGGTCGGCAACACCGCTAGTGTCGATCATATCGCCAATCCGGACAACATCAAGTTTTCCGAGCGCATGCGCACCCTGTTCGTCGGCGAGGACAGCGGCCATCACGTCAATAATTTTCTGTGGGCCTATAATGTCGATAGCGGCAAGCTGGCGCGCATTCTCTCATGCCCCGCGGGCGCCGAATCGACCGGGCTGCACGCCGTTGACGACATCAATGGCTTTGCCTACATCATGAGCAATTTCCATCATGCGGGTGATTGGTCGAAGAAACTGCACGGCAAGGTCAGGGAGAAGCTGGCTGCCCTGATCGACAAGGAATATAATAACCGCCGTGGCGCGGCTGTGGGCTATATTCACGGCATACCAAAGACAGCCTGAGACCAATTAACCCGGGCGCCAAAGCGGACGGGCCAACTTGGCGCCCGGGCTTTTCCCCAAGCCCCCGTGGCTCAACTTCCCCGGCTAGACGGGCACCTTTAAAAAACCTAAAACTTTGGATGTGAGTAACGAGAAGACGGGTTTTCGAGAAGCAGAGTTAACTTAACACGTTAATGAGCATCAAAGACAAACGAGACGACGACGCGAATAGCACTAAACTTGAAGTTTTTTAAAGGCGTCCAGACGTTATAACCAGCGACCGCACGCGTTTTGTGCTTTTTAGGAAAACGCCTGAAGACCGGTTTGCGCCCGCCCCAAAATCAGCGCATGGATGTCATGGGTACCCTCATAGGTATTGACCGCCTCAAGATTAAGCATGTGGCGCATGACCTGAAACTCCTCCGACAAGCCGTTGCCGCCCAGCATATCGCGCGAAAGGCGGGCAATATCGAGAGCCTTGCCGCAGTTGTTGCGCTTGATCAGGCTGATGGTTTCGGGCGCGGCGCGGCCCTTATCCAGCAAACGCCCGACCCGGAGCGCGGCATTAAGCCCAAGGGCGATTTCGGTTTGCATATCGGCAAGTTTCTTTTGAAACAGTTGGGTTTGCGCCAGCGGCCTGCCGAATTGCTTGCGATCCAGCCCATATTGCCGCGCCGCATGCCAGCAAAATTCGGCCGCTCCCATCACCCCCCAGGCGATTCCGTAACGGGCGCGATTGAGACAGTCGAACGGTCCTTTTAGCCCCTCGACATTCGGCAACAATGCCTCCTCGCCAACTTCAACCCCCTCCATCACGATCTCGCCGGTAATCGAGGCGCGCAGGCTGAGCTTGCCGCCGATTTTGGGGGCGCTTAACCCTTTTAAGCCTCTTTCAAGGACAAAGCCGCGGATTTTGCCGCCATGGGCCGCAGAGGTCGCCCAAACGACAAAAATATCGGCGATGGGGCTGTTGGAAATCCACATTTTAGAACCGGTCAAACGATAGCCCGCAGCCGTTTTTTCAGCGTGCGTCTTCATCGCGCCGGGGTCGGAACCGGCATCGGGCTCGGTCAAGCCGAAACAACCGATCCACTCGCCGCTTGCCAGTTTCAGCAGAAATTTGCGACGCTGTTCCTCGCTGCCATAGGCGTAGATGGGATACATCACCAAGGACGACTGCACCGACATCATTGATCGGTAGCCGGAATCCACCCGCTCGATTTCGCGCGCGATCAACCCGCAAGTCACATAGCTTGCGCCTAACCCGCCATAATCTTGCGGAATCGCCGTGCCCAAAAGCCCCATCGCCCCCATTTCGCGGAAAACGCCAATATCGGTTTTCTCCTCGGCGTAGGCTTCGATCACGCGCGGTTGCAGGATCTTTTGCGCGAAGTCGCGGGCCGCTTTGGACATCATGGCCTCCCCTTCGCTCAATGATGCGCCAAGACACAGCGGGTCGGCCCAGTCGAATGACGCCAACTCCGGCCGGTCTTTCGGTTTCAGGGTCTTCAACATGGAACCTCCAACGCAGTTCTTTGTGCCTTCGCTATTTTAACAGAATCGACCGGCTCGGAAAACCCTGTTAAGAGGGTGTGGTCGAAAGTTTTGCCCGGTGAAACGAATATTCGCGCCTGCTTGCATGACGCACAGTCGCCGGTTACAATAAATGCTCAAGATGTCTTGCGGGATTCGGCCCACGAAGCCGATACACGAAAGCCCGCCTTTACAACCGCTGCAACGAAGCTTCACCAGCCCCGAAGGAGGCTATTCCCATGTCGTTTAAACTGCCCGACCTGCCCTATGATTATGATGCGCTTCAGCCCTTCATGTCGGCCGAAACGCTTCAATATCACCATGACAAGCATCACAACGCCTATGTCACCAATGGTAATCACCTGCTTTCCGATTCCGGCTTTGAGGACAGCTCTCTGGAAGACGTCGTCCGGCAATCTCATGACGCCAATCCCGGGCTGTTCAACAATGCCGCGCAGCATTTCAACCATACGCATTTCTGGAAATGGATGAAACCCGATGGCGGCGGCGCCATTCCCGGCAAGCTGGAGGCGAAAATCGCCTCCGATCTCGGCGGCGTCGAGGCCTTTAAAGCCGAATTTGTCAAGGCCGGCGCAACCCAGTTCGGCTCCGGATGGTGCTGGCTGGCCATAAAAGACGCCACGCTACGGGTCATGAAAACGCCCAACGGCGAAAATCCGCTGATTCATGGCGCCCAGCCGCTGCTCGGTTGCGATGTGTGGGAGCATTCCTATTATATCGACTACCGCAACCGCCGCCCCGATTATCTCAAAGCCTTTATCGAAAATCTTGTCGATTGGGACTATGTCGCCGAATTATTTGAACAAGCCGTCTGAGTTCCGCGAGTCTTGTCGCTGCATTGGGGCGTCATAGCGCTTCCATGACCGAATTCACTCAACAGGCCCTCGACGGTGTCGAGGAGGCAATCGCCGCCATTGGCGACGGGGCGATGGTTATCGTGGTTGACGATGCAGACCGCGAAAACGAAGGCGATCTGATCGTTGCCGCCGCTCGGGCCACGGCGGAACGAATCGCTTTCATGATCCGCCATAGCAGCGGCATTCTTTGCGCGCCTCTGACGGAGGCGCAGGCACGACGATTGAACCTCGATCCAATGGTCGCGCGCAACGATGCCCCGCTCGCCACCGCCTTTACGATCTCGGTCGATTGCAAACACGGGCTGACGACCGGCATTTCCGCGCAAGAACGCTGCACCACCGTGCGCGCCCTCGCCAATAACAATGTCGGAAGCGACGATTTCGTGCGCCCCGGTCATGTCTTCCCACTGATCGCCAGGCGCGGCGGTGTACTGATGCGTTCCGGCCATACCGAGGCGGCCGTCGATCTTGCCAGACTCGCTGGCCTGCCCCCGGTCGGCGTGGTCGGCGAGTTGGTCAATGACGACGGCACTGTAAAACGCGGTCGCGATGTCGTCGCCTTTGCCCGCGAGCACGGTCTCAAGGTGATCTCGGTGGCCGATCTGATCGCCTATCGCCAGGCCCGCGAGCGCCTGGTGGAGCGTGTCGGCGAGTTCAGCATCGACACCCCCATCGGTCCGGCTCGCGCCATCGCCTATGTCAGCCAATTCGACGCCATGCAGCATCTGGCCCTGATCTTCGGCTCCATTGGCGGGAAAGACAGCGTTGCCACACGATTGCACCGTGAGGATATGACCAATGATGTCTTCGGCGAGCGGCGGATTTTAAATGCCGCCTATCGCCATTTCAAGGCCGACGGGCGCGGCATTCTTGTTTATTTGCGCGAGGGCGCGACCGGCGTGCCGGCAACTCCTCTGGCGGACACTGCGGAAAACGCGGCAATTCCCAACAGAAGCGCCCGTGATCGTGATCAAGCCTGGCGCGATATTGGCCTTGGCGCGCAAATTCTGCGCGATCTCGGCGTCACCTCCATCAGGCTGCTCGCCACTTCAACCCGTCATTATGTCGGCCTGCCGGGGTTCGGGATCGAAATCGCCGATACGATTATGATCGACCAGTGAAGCAGGCATTGATCAACCGGAATTTGTAATCCATGGTTGTATCTTGAACGATCTCAAACCACGCTGCATGATCGGCAGCTGTTAAAGAGTGAAGGAGATGAACGATGCAGGAACTGATCGAACGGGTCTCTGGCACCATCGGAATCGATAGTGCAACCGCCGAAAAGGCCATTGGCATTATTTTCCGCCTGATCCGCCGGCATGGCGATGATGGGCTGGTGAGAGAATTATTTGCCAAACTCCCCGGCGCCGAGACTCTGGTCGATGAGCCGGGGCAACAAAAGAGCGGTTTGTCCGGCATGCTTTCAGGCGCGTTGAGTGCGTTGGGTGGGGCGTCGGCAACGGTCTTTTCCGGTCTCAAATCGGTTGGACTCGATAGGGAACAGAGCAAGACACTGGGTCATGAGGTGCTGGACTATGTCAAGGAACAGGCCGGTGAAACGTTAACAAAAAACGTGATCGGCTCAATCGATGGATTGTCGGACTTGGTCTGACAGGTCGGGCGGTCGCGTCAGTGAGAGCGGGTTATCGAACCCGCTTTTTTGTATCCTGTCCGCGACGATACCGAAAACGCTGCGCCCCGTATGGACCATGCCGGGCTGGAATGGAAGCATACTCCGGAAGATCGTGGTTGGCCTGTTTCGGCCCGCCTGCTATGATAAGAAGGTCTGTTTGGCCTGCAGAGCGCTCCCATGTCTTGATGCCGGAGGGTAGGCCATCCGCGAAATGAGAGGGGATCCATGCTGTCGGCCATTCTGTCGGGATTTGGGCTTGCAATCCTTGCACCTGTTCTGAACAGATGTGCCGGCGCGAAAGTCGGGTGGCTGCTTGGTCTGTTGCCGGCCGGTCTTTTTGTTTATTTCGCCCGCTATGCCTCCGCAATCGCAACCGGTGGGGTTTTGAGACAGTCAACGCCCTGGCTGCCGCAAATCGGGGTTGATCTCTCTTTTCGCCTTGATGGCTTAAGCCTGATTTTTGCCTTGCTGATCACCGGGATCGGCGCTCTGATCGTGGTCTATTCCGGCCGTTACCTTGCCGGACATCGCCATCAGGGGCGGTTTTTCAGTTTTCTCCTGATGTTCATGGCCTCCATGCTGGGGCTGGTGCTGGCCGATGATGTGATTTCCCTGTTTGCTTTTTGGGAGATGACGTCGCTGACCTCATTCCTCCTGATCGGGTTCAATCATTTGCGCGCCGCCTCGCGCCGCGCCGCCATGCAGGCCCTTCTGGTGACGGGCCTTGGCGGCCTTGCCCTGCTCGCCGGCGTCACTGTCATGGGGCTTGAAACCGGCGTCTGGTCGCTCTCGCAACTGCTTGAGAGCGGCGGAATAGTGCGCGACAGCCCGCTTTATGGCATTATCGTCACCCTTGTTGTTGTGGCGGCCTTTACCAAATCGGCGCAAACGCCCTTTCATTTCTGGCTGCCCAACGCCATGGAGGCCCCCACACCGGTCAGCGCCTATCTGCATTCGGCGACCATGGTCAAGGCCGGAGTCTATTTGCTGATGCGGCTCACCCCGGTGCTTGGCGGCACGGCGGGCTGGATAGCAATTCTTACCGTATTCGGCGCGGCAACATTGACCACCGGAACGCTCTTAGCGATTCGCCAAAGCGATCTGAAGCTGATCCTCGCCTATACGACGGTCGCTTCGCTCGGCCTTCTCGTCATGCTAATCGGAATCGGCTCGCCCGTAGCCCTTGAGGGGGCGGTGCTCTATTTACTGGCGCATGCCTTGTTCAAGGGGGCGCTGTTCATGATCGTCGGCGGTCTCGATCAGGTAACCGGAACTCGCGACATCGCCATGCTCGGCGGGCTGCGTCGGGCCATGCCCATCACCTTCGCCATGGCCATGTTGGCTGCCCTGTCGATGGGCGGGGTCCCGGTCTTTGTCGGCTTTCTGGCCAAGGAGTCGATTTATCGCGCCACCATTGGGGCGGATTTTTCCGTGGCCCTAACCGCTATTGCCATGATCGGCAATGCGCTGATGTTCGCAGCCGCCCTTGCCGTCGCCTGGAGACCTTTCGCCGGTGTGAAGCGCGTCGAAATCTTGAAAAATCTCCGCGATCCGCCCTTATCGCTCCTTCTGGGACCGTCATTGCTGGCCTGCCTGGGGTTGGTCTTTGGCATTCTGACCGGACCGATCGGATCCTTTGTCATCGCCCCGATGCTCGCGGCCATGGGCGTCACGCCGACGCACCCTCATGCCGCCCTCTGGCATGGGGTCAACACAGTGCTGGTGGCGAGTGCAGCGACCATGGTTTTGGGATTGGGCACCTTCATGATCATTGCACGCCTGCGAAAGGGTTTCGCCGCCGCGCTCAAAGCCATCGGCTGGGGGCCGGACCGGGGATATGACCAATTCATGGCTGGTTTGCAAGGGCTGGCGAGCGGAATTTTCAAGATTGTGCAACCGGGCCTGCTCAGACACTATCTCATTGCCGCCTACGCCGCTTTCGCCCTAGCTCTGCTGGCGCCGTTCCTGTTCCTGTCGGTCTCCCTCGGCACGCCCGATTTCGCCGCCGCGCTTGGCGACAGCACTCTTCAGGACATCAGCGCCCTCGGCCTCGCGATCGTCGGCGCGGTCATTCTGCTGGCGGCAAAAACCCGTCTGATCGCGATCGTCATGCTGGGCGTTCATGGCTCGGCGATCGCGTTGTTGTTTTTGCTGTTCGGCGCGCCCGATCTTTCCTTTACGCAGTTCATGGTGGAGATATTGTCGGTCGTGATCCTGACATTGGTGATGACACGGCTGAAGCTCGACGCGGTCGATAGTCGCACGCCTTCAGAACGTTTGCTTGACGGCGGTTTATCGCTTGCGGTCGCCATCGGCATCGCTCTGGTATTGACGGCGATCACCCAACACCCCCTCGATATGCGATTATCGGAGTTTTTCGCGCAAGCAAGCGCCACGCTTGCCCATGGCCGTAATATCGTCAATGTCATTCTGGTCGATTTTCGCGCTCTGGATACGCTGGGGGAAATCACCGTGGTCATGACCGCCGGATTGGCCGCGATCGCCCTGATCAGCCTGCGGCCGCAGCGGGCGGCGAAACAGCGAGACGTTGAGGAAATTCAGCCTCACATCGACCTTGCGCCGGGAGAAGAGAGATGAACACGCTGATCATGCGCGCGGTTGCGCCAGTGATTACGGCATTGATGGCGCTGTTTTCGGTTTTCGTTTTGTTGCGCGGTCACAATGAGCCGGGTGGTGGGTTCATCGCCGGGCTGATCATGGTTTCGGCGCTTGCGCTCTATGGCATTGCCTGCGGCGCCAGCGCGGTCCGGCGTGCCTTGTCCATCCACCCGCTCTGCATTGCCGGTCTGGGGCTTTTGTTCTCCTTGTCGAGCGGCTTGCCCTCGGCGCTTGTGCATATGCCATATTTGAGCGCACAATGGTGGGTGGCGCAAATCGGCGAGGCGACAAAAATCCCTCTGTCAACGCCGTTTCTGTTCGATATGGGCGTCTGGCTCGTGGTTGTCGGCTCGATCACCGCTATCGTGCTGGAACTGGAGGGAGAGGAGGAACAGGACTAAAGACCTCATGGAACCCTTATTCGCCATAGCTGTCGCGATTTTATTTGGCGCCTCGACCTATCTTATGCTGTCGAAAAGCACCATACGTCTGCTGATAGGCGTTGTGGTCCTTAGCAATGCGACGAATTTACTGATCTTTACCCTCGGCCGTCCGGCCCATGAAGCGCCTCCCATCGTGCCCAAGGGGCTTTCATCTCCCACGGCGACGATCGCCAACCCCTTGCCGCAGGCCCTCATTCTGACCGCGATCGTCATCGGATTTTCCCTGTTCGCCTTCACTCTTGTCCTAGCCTGGCGGGCCTATGAAGAGATCGGAACCGACAGCAGCGAGGAGATGCGTCTGGCCGAGCCGCACCATGAGCGGCCTCGTCAAGGAAAGGCTCCGCCCCGGTAATGCCCGAGACGTCGATGGCCATTGGTGACTGGCTCGTTATTCTGCCGGTGATTGTCCCGCTGTTCTTTGCCGCGCTAGCGGCGATGCTGCGCCAGCGTGTGCGCTGGCAAGCGCGGATCGGCATTTTTGCCGCCGGCGCGCTCGTGATTGCGGCCATGGCCTTGTTTGTAAAAGTCTACCGTCACGGGCCGCTGGCCATGACGATGGGCAACTGGCCGCCCCCCTTCGGTATCAGTTTCACCGTCGATATGCTGGGGGCGCTGTTGTCGCTTTCAGGGTCGTCGATCGGATTTCTGGTGGCGATCTATGCGCTTGACGACATTGACATCCGCCGCCAAGGCTTCGGCTTTTATCCGTTGTTTCTCATCATGATGGCCGGCGCTAACGGCACCTTTCTCACCGGCGATATTTTCAACCTTTATGTCTGGCTTGAGGTGCTGTTGATCTCGGCTTTCGGCTTGCTGGTTCTGGGGGGGGAGAAAATCCAGATTGATGGCGCGGTCAAGTATTCCTTTCTCAATCTGGTCGCTACGTCCTTGTTCTTGATCGCCACGGGTTTACTCTACGGGCTAACGGGAACGCTCAATTTCGCCGATCTGGCGATCAAAACGCCCGGCCACGCCTCCGACGATCTGCTGGTGGTGGTGGCGCTCATCTATTTCGTCGCGTTGGCGGTGAAGGCGGCGGTCTTCCCGCTGTTCTTCTGGCTTCCAGCGTCCTATCACACCCCGCGCTTCGCCGTCTCGGCGCTCTTCGCCGGGCTCCTGACCAAAGTGGCGGTCTATGCGATGTTTCGTCTCTTCACCGTGGTCTTCGCGCAAGGGCCTGAGGTGGTCTTTCAGCTCATGCCGCAAGCGGCCGCTGCAACCATGGTCATTGGGGCCGTCTGCGCGCTGGCGCAAAACGAACTTCGCCGGATGCTGGGGTTTGTTGTGATCAGCGGTATCGGCGCCATGATGCTCGGTTTGGCGCTTGGATCGCGGGACGCCATGGCGGGGGGTATTTTCTATATCGTGCATTCCATGATCGTCATGGTCGGGCTTTATCTTCTCGCCGGCGCCGTTATGCGCTTTACGGGAAGTGAACGTTACGCGGAGATTGGCGGTGTTTATGTCGCAAGCCCGCTTTTGGCCGCTTCCTTCCTCATACTGAGCCTAGCGGTTGCCGGTCTGCCGCCGTTTTCGGGCTTCTGGCCCAAAGCGATCCTGCTGCGTGAAAGTTTGAAACAGGGGCTGGTCTGGCCGGCGGTGGCGCTGCTGGCAAGCGGGTTTCTCGTCCTTGTCGCCATCGCCAGGGCCTGGCGATATATTTTCCTGCGCGCCGCACCGCAAGGCTCGACCGGTGACGTCGCCGCGGCGCATGAGGCCCGTTTTCCGCCTTTGAACGCCGCGATGATCTGGCCTATACTGATTCTCGCGGCGGCGGCGGTGGTAATCGGGCTGATACCAATGTCGATGATGCCATTTGCAGCGATTGCCAGTGACGGTCTGCTCGATCCTACCGGGTATATCGATGCGGTGTCGGGTGTGATGCCATGAGCAATCTCTTCGTCACCAATATCATTTTGGCCATGGCCTGGTGCACGGTCACGGGACATTTCACCACCGTCAGTTTCGCATTTGGTTTCGCGGTCGCGTCATGCGCGCTGTGGCTGGTTCGCGAACAATTCGCAACCTTAAACTATTTTCGTCGGTTTTATCTCACTCTCGGTCTGATCGGCCTGTTCCTCTATGAGTTGGCTCTGGCGTCGCTGCGGGTGGCGAGAATCGTGCTGACGCCTAAGCAAAATTTTAAAGCCGGTTTCATCGCCATCCCGCTGAGCTGCGCCAGTCGCGCCGAAATCGTCCTGTTGGCCAACCTTATCACCCTAACGCCCGGGACCTTGAGCGTCGATATATCGGACGATCGCTCAACCCTCTATGTTCATGCTCTCGATGTTGACGATGTCGATGTGTTTCGCGGCGATGTCGCTAAAGGCTTCGAGCGCAGGATCATGGAGGTGTTCCGATGAGCTGGGCCGACAATTTCCTGAACGCTGCCATCATGATTGCCCTAGCGGCGATTATCATATCCCTCGGTCTTATCGTCATAAGGCTGATCCGCGGGCCAACCCTGCCGGATCGCATCTTGTCTCTCGATATGCTGGTGACTGTTGCGGTTGGGTTTATTACTGTAATCGCGATCCATAGTCAGCAACGCAGCTATATCGATGTGGCGATCTCGCTTGGTCTGGTTGGGTTGTTGGCAACAATTGCCTTTGCGCGCTATGTCATCTATCGTGGTTTGCAAAATGAGGAGGCCGATGAAGGAAAAGAACAGGAACCGGAGGCTGAGACCGTCGATAGCGGAAAAAGATCGGATGTCGGCGAAAATTCCGAGTCTCAAACCCCAAGCTCGAATCAACGCTGGCTTTAAGCCAATTGACGGTTTAAAGGTGGTTTGTTGTATGGGATAGGCTGATTTGAAAACTGGAAAGGCAAGGTGTCATGGCGGCATTGGCGACCGGGTGTCTCCTTTTGATTGGAGCGTTGTTTTGTCTGACCGCGGCGATCGGCCTTGTTCGGCTGCCGGATTTATATTCACGAATGCATGCGGCCACCAAGGCGGGCACTTTAGGGGTAGGCCTGCCCTTTCTCGCCGCCATCGTTCATTTCGGCGAATTGGAAGTCGCCACAAGGGCCCTGGCCGGCATTGTGTTTTTCATACTAACCGCGCCGGTCAGCGCCCATGTCCTCGCCCGCGCGGCGTATTTCGCCGGTGTCGCCCCATGGCGGGAAACGCGGATCGATCAACTCGCCGGGCGCTACAGAACGGGGTTGCGCCGATTGGATGGTTTTCCTTTCAAGGATCAATAAGGCGGTTCGGGATCTCCTCCCGGTGAGGAGCGGGTCTTGAGGGAGATGTCTCGATTCGACCGGATTCTTCTCTGCGATCCATAGTCTCGACAAGCCTGCCATTGTCGATTCTCACGATCCGATCCATATTTTGCGCCAGCTGCACATTATGGGTAGCGATCAGGGCACAGAGGCCCTCGCCGCGGATCAGAGACAACAGGGTAGCGTGAACATGGGACGCGGTATCAGGGTCGAGGCTGCCTGTCGGCTCGTCGGCCAGGAGAAGGCGCGGTCGGTTGGCGAGCGCGCGCGCAACGGCGACGCGCTGGCGCTCGCCGCCGGAAAGCTGCGAGGGGTAGTGAGCGGCGCGCGAGCGCAATCCCATCCGCTCAAGCAACTCCCAAGCTCGCTTCCTGCCGCTCCGTCGGCCATGAGCGGCAATGAGCGACGGCAGAACGATATTTTCAAGCGCGGTGAGTTCGGGCAAAAGGTGATGGAACTGGTAAACGAAGCCTATATTGAGCCGCCGCATCAATGTGCGGTGCAGATCGCTGGCTCCGGTCATGGTCTCGGGCCCGATTTGGACCGACCCCGAATTGGCGTTTTCGAGCAGTCCGGCGATATGGAGCAAGGTGGATTTGCCCGATCCCGACGGTCCGACCAGTGCTGCGATTTCACCGGAGCAAAGGCGCAGATCGGCATTTTTGAGCACCTCAACCTTTGAAGCCCCTTGCCCGAAATGGCGCGAAATACCCTTCAGGACCAACACCGGCGCAGCGTGTTCATGCATGACGAAGGGCCTCCGCCGGATCGAGACGCGCCGCGCGCCAGGCGGGGTAAAATGTCGAAAGCAGGCTTAGAATAATCGACATGGCCACGATGATCGCAGTCTCGCCATGATCCATATCGGCGGGCAAATGGCTTAAATAATAGATTTCCGGGGAAAACAGCTCACTGTTCGTGGCGGTGGCGATGAAGCTTTGGATCGCCTCTATATGATTGCAAAACACCACGCCCAAGAGCAGGCCGGCCAACGTGCCGACAATGCCTATGGTCGCACCGGCGATGAGGAAAATGCGCATGATGGTGCTGCGGGTTGCGCCCATGGAGCGCAATATCGCAATGTCGACGGTTTTATCCTTCACCATTATGATGAGGCCGGACACGATATTGAGCGCCGCAATCAGAATAATCAGCGTCAGGATCAGGAACATTACATTGCGCTCCACATTCAACGCATTGAAAAACGTCGCATTGGCATCAACCCATGAGACCAGCCGGACGGCGGGGCTCGCCGCTTTTTTCAAAGCGTCTTCATAGTCGGCGATTCGGTCCGGGTCCTTAACCATGATTTCGATTGCGGAAGCGCCCTTACGGGCAAAATAAGCTTTCGCCAGGGCAAAGGGCATGAAGATCATGGTCTGATCATACTGCGACATGCCGGAGTCGAAAATAGCGCTGACCGGAAAACTCCGCATGCGCGGAGCGACGCCGAAGGGCGTGACCGGCCCCTCGGGCGAAATGAGGCTTATGCTGTCGCCGGGATGGATATTGTGGTCCTGTGCCAGCCGAAACCCGACGATCACGCCGTTGGAATGATCAAAGCCTTTAAGGGAGCCCCGCAAACAATTATTGACAATGCCTTGGATTTTCGGCAAATCCCGCGATCTTACTCCACGTACCAGCGCGCCGGTGGTGGCATTGGCGGAAACGACCATAACCTGTCCCTCGATATAAGGGATGACGGCGTTAACGCCGGCGACGGTTTTCACGCGATCAGCCATTGCAGCGTAATTCTCAATCGGGTCGGACGCACCGTAAAGGGTGAAATGACCATCAAACCCAAGGATTTTGTCCATAAGCTCACCACGAAACCCGTTCATTACCGCCATCACGATAATGAGCGTCGCCACGCCGGTCATGATGCCGAGAAAGGAAAATCCGGCAATAATCGAGATAATCCCCTCGCGCCGCTGCGCCCGCAGGTAACGCAAGGCAATCATCCATTCAAATCGACAAAACGGCCTGCTCGCCCGCAGTGTTGTTGCTGGTAGCGCCACAGTTTGCGGCGGCGTGTTTGCAGGCTGCGTCATGGGGTTCGAGCTTTGTGAAGAGCTGTCAGCCGCGCCATGGCGGCGGCGGGCGACACGGTTTCACGCCAGCCGGTCTCACGACTTTTGATTTCCACCCCCCCCTCGGCGAGACCGCGCGGACTTACGATAAGTTGAAAAGGCAAGCCGATCAGATCCATGGTGGAAAATTTCGCGCCCGCACGGTCTTCCGTATCGTCATAGAGGACTGCAACACGTTGCGCCTCAAGCTGCCGGTAGAGTTCCTCGCAAGTGTTATCCACGGTTTCCTCACCCGGTTTGAGATTGATAAGACCGACGACGAAAGGGGCCACGGATGGCGGCCATACAATACCTTTCTCATCGTGGTTGGCCTCGATAATGGCGCCGACAAGGCGCGAAATGCCGATTCCGTAAGAGCCGGAATGGATCATGATCGGCTCGCCATTCGGTCCCTGAATGCTGCACCCCAGCGGTTTGGAATATTTGGTCTCGAAGAAGAAAAGTTGACCGACCTCAATCCCGCGGCTTTCAATTTGCCTTGCTCGTGGCACATGCGCCTTGAACCGCTCGGCGTCATGCACCTCTTCGGTGGCGGCGTAAGGCGCGGTGAAGGCCGCGACTTCCTGATCCAGGGCGGCAATATCGTCATGGTCGATATCGCCAAGCGCCCAATCGGTATCGAGATAGGTCCGATCGAAAAACCCCCTGCTCTCGCCGGTTTGGGCCAGAATCAAAAATTCATGGCTCATGGTGCCGCCGATGGGGCCGGTCTCGGCGCGCATCGCGATGGCCGTCAGCCCCATGCGTTTATAGCTGCGCAGATGGGCCAGAAACATCTTGTTATAGGCATGGTGCCCGGCTTGCGCCGACAGATCGAAGGAATAGGCGTCCTTCATGAGGAATTCGCGCCCGCGCATCACCCCGAATCGCGGGCGAATTTCATCGCGGAATTTCCACTGTATCTGATAGAGAATACACGGTAAAGTCCTGTAGGATTGCATATTGGCACGCACGATGTTGGTGATCATTTCCTCATTGGTCGGGCCATAGAGCATGGACCGGTCATGGCGATCGCGGATACGCAGCATCTCCTCTCCGTAATCGTCGTAGCGGCCAGATTTCCGCCATAATTCGGCGGGCTGAAGCGTCGGCATGAGCATCTCGATAGCGCCGATGCGATTTTGTTCCTCGCGTACAATCGCGGCAATCTTGCGCAGCACCCGCAGGCCAAGCGGCAACCATGAATAGATGCCGGCACTTTCCTGACGAATCATGCCGGCGCGCAGCATCAATCTGTGCGAGACGGACTCGGCTTCTCTGGGATCGTCGCGCATGATGGGCAGGAAATATTCGCTGACACGCATGAACAGGCAAACTCCACTGGCGCGCTTGAGGTCACGGGAACGCAAAAAGGCCGGGCCGACGGGCTTCAAGGCCAACCCTGGCGACCTGCGATACCATGCTTTTAAGTGATTTGTGAGCGTAAGACAAACAGGTTTGCGCGCATCTCGGCTCTTCTCCCTCAATAGGGAATTATCGCGCAATTGCGGTTGGCTTTTCGTGTTCGGTCCGCTCAGGAAAGGCACTTCAAAAACCGTGTGTCTCGCAAAAATTATAACATATTAAGGCTCTTTGATTTTACAGATCGAAACTCCCCGCATCCTGTCCCTTGCGCCGTACCGCCGTCAAAAAAACTGTGGACAAAATCGAATGTGTTAAATTACTATGCAGACGCTGCAGCATAATATTATTGTTTTAGGTTGTGTTTCTCAAGAAGCCTAAGTTTAGGAGAGGATCAGGTTTAGGGGGTTACCCTCTAAAGGTCCCCTAAATATTGAGGATAACAAGGTCTTAAGCACTTTTGCCGATCGAGTTGCACACCGCGTTGCAGCGGGTGCAGTTCATTCCTGCATCTGCCGGGCACGCTGATTTTAACCTTTTCCGTGCAAGATATGGCCCGGAGCAATGGGCCCGACTTCGGGGCTACCTTTGGCTTAAGAGTGGAGCTATCAACGGGATGCAGACTCGCCGACACAACACGAGGAGGTGGGCGCCATGACCTGCTATGTCGATGCGCAACAGGTTCCTTTGAGCAATACGGGCGCGATAAAACTTTACGATAGGCAGACCTTTGATGCGATGCACGAAGCGGGCAGGCTTTGCGCTAAGGCTCTTGACATGCTTGGCGATCATGTGGGACCGGGCGTTTCGACCGCCGAGCTCGACCGGTTGGTCCTTACCTTTGCGATGGATAACAAGGCTGTTCCCGCGCCTCTGAATTACCGTGGTTATCCGGCCTCCATATGTACCTCGATCAATCACGTGGTGTGTCACGGTATCCCGGGCGAGCGTCTGCTTAAGAGTGGCGATATTGTCAATATTGACGTGACCCTGATTGTGGATGGCTGGCATGGCGATTCGAGTCGAATGTATCCGGTCGGTGAAATCTCGCGCAAGGCGCAGCGGCTCATCGACGTAACGCATGAATGCCTGGTCAGGGGCATCGCGGCGGCGCGCCCGGGGGCGCGAACCGGAGATATCGGGCACGCTATCCAGAGTTATGCCGAAGAAGAGCGATGCAGTGTCGTGCGTGATTTTTGCGGCCACGGCCTCGGCCGTCTTTTTCATGACGCCCCCAATATTCTCCATTACGGCCGGGCGGGAGAGGGAATCATTCTCAAACCCGGCATGATGTTTACGATCGAACCGATGATCAATCTGGGTCGCCCCCATGTGAAGCTTCTTGGCGATGGCTGGACGGCGGTGACCCGCGATCGTTCGCTCTCGGCGCAGTTCGAGCACTCTGTGGGCGTTAGCGAAACCGGGTGCGAGGTCTTCACATATTCGCTCAAGGGGTGATAGAACTCGTCTCTTGATATTACAAATCAGGCATGAGGTCCTTCTTGGCAACAGATGAACAGCCGCATTACGCGGGCCATCGTGAGCGACTCCGCGAGCGCTTTCGCAAAAGTGGCGCGGACAGTCTCAACGATTACGAGCTTCTTGAGATGGTGATGTTTCGCGCCCTGCCCAGACGGGATATAAAGCCTCTTGCCAAGGCCCTTATCAATCATTTCGGAACCTTTGCCGAGGTGATTTCCGCACCGCCGGAACGCCTTAAGGAGGTCAAGGGCATTGGCGAGACTGTCGTAACCGAGATCAAACTCGTTCAGGCGGCGGCCTTGCGACTTGCCGGCAGTGCGCTTCATGGCCGTGACCTCCTCGATTCGTGGTCCGCGGTCCTTGAATATTGTCATGCCAGGCTAGCCTATGAAAGCAGGGAACAGGTGAGGGTCTTGTTTCTCGACCGTAAGAATCGATTGATTTCCGATGAGGAACAACAACGTGGCACCGTCGACCACACGCCCATTTACCCCCGTGAGGTTGTCAGGAGGGCCTTGGTTCTCGCCGCCTCCGCCATTATTCTGGTTCATAACCATCCAAGTGGCGATCCGACGCCATCGCGAGCCGATATCGATATGACCCGCCGTATCGTCGAAGGCGCCGAAAAACTCGGGATTTCGGTCCATGATCATATTATTATTGGGCGCGAGGGGCATGCTAGTCTGAAAGGGTTGGGATTAATTTAGGGCCTGTCAACGTTCAAGGTCAAGGCACGGCGCGGGACGAATTTTGCACCTGAGCAGGACAAGACCTCGTTACTGCGTTACACTCCAGCAAAGAGGACTTTGATGCGATTTCAAGGGGAAAAATCCGCCGCGTCTAACAAGGATATGGCAAAAATTGCCCATTTTGGCGTCGTGAAAGTTTGAAAGGGCAAGCCCTTCCTGCACTTTTCATCCTGAAATTCTTGCGATTTTTGCTCATACCGTGCTCCAATCTTGAACGTTGACAGACCCTGAGATATGGGACCATGTAAGAAGATGCACCCTGGTCCCCGCAACGGCATTGCCCATGGCTAAGACACATTCTCCGCCCGTTCCTTTCGTGCATTTACATGTGCATTCCGCCTTTTCGTTGCTCGAAGGGGCGTTGACCATCGAACGGCTCGCTGAACTGTGCGTCCGCCATCGCATGCCGGCCTTGGCCTTAAGCGACACTGGCAATTTGTTCGGAGCGCTGGAATTTTCCGAAATGCTTAGCCATGCCGGGGTGCAACCCATCACCGGTTGCGCATTGAAGGTCAGTTTCGCAAACATCGCGGAAAAATGCGGAGGGCGCTTCAACGGCCATCGCGCGGCACAGAGCGGACAGATCGCCTCTCTGATTCTCCTAGCCAAGGACAAAACCGGCTATGCCAATCTGGTAAAACTGTCCAGCCGGGCCTTTTTGCACACGGAAGATACCGCACAGCCGCATATTTCGGCCAACTGTCTTGAAACCCGCGCTCAGGGCCTGATCTGTCTGACCGGAGGGCCATCGGGGCCGGTCAACCGGGCGCTGGTCGATGGCAACGAAGCCTTGGCCTGCAGGCTTGTCGAGCAGCTCAAGGCACTGTTTCCAGGCCGGCTTTATGTTGAATTGCAACGCCATGATCATGAGACGGAAAATGCGGCGGAACCGGGGTTGATCGGTCTTGCTCACGAGCAGAACCTCCCGCTGGTTGCGACGAACGAAGCCTATTTCGCCGCTAGGGACGATTTCGAGGCCCATGATGCTTTGCTCTGCATTGCACAGGCAACGGCCATTGCCGCTGAGGATCGCCGCCGGTTGACGCCGGAGCATTTTTTCAAGTCACCGCAGCGGATGGCGGAGCTTTTCGCCGATGTTCCCGAAGCCGTCCGGAATACCGTCGAGATAGCGCGCCGCTGCTCGTTCAGGCCCAAACCCCGCGCGGCGATCCTGCCACGATATGCGACCGGCAAGGGGGACATGGATGAAGCGGAGGAATTGCGCCGCCAGTCTCGCGACGGCCTGAAGCAACGCCTCTCAAAGCCTGGTCCGGCCACGGGTCGCGAGGCACAAGACTACCATGCAAGGCTGGATTATGAGCTTGATGTCATCATCAAAATGGGCTTTCCCGGCTACTTCCTGATCGTGGCTGATTTCATCAAAAAGGCCAGGGAAAGCGGCATTCCGGTCGGGCCGGGACGAGGCTCGGGCGCCGGATCGCTTGTCGCCTACGCGCTCACCATCACCGATCTCGATCCTCTGCAATTCAATCTGCTTTTTGAGCGTTTTCTTAATCCCGATCGGGTGTCGATGCCGGATTTCGACATAGATTTTTGTCAGGAGCGCCGCGATGAGATTATCGATTATGTGCAACATAAATACGGCCGCGACCGGGTTGCCCAGATCATTACCTTTGGAAAACTGGCGAGCCGGGCCGTGTGTCGCGATGTCGGCCGTGTCCTCCAGATGCCTTATGGTCAGGTTGACCGGCTATGCAAGCTCATTCCGAATAATCCGGCCAATCCGGTGACGCTCGCTGAGGCCGTCGAGAGCGAGCCGCGTTTGCAAGAGGCCCGCGACAGCAGCGAAGATGTCCGCATGATGCTGAGTATCGGCCTTAAACTGGAGGGCCTTTACCGGCACGCCTCAACCCACGCCGCCGGTGTGGTGATTGCCGAACGCCCGCTCGACGAGTTGGTGCCACTCTACCGCGACCCGCGTTCGGACATGCCCGTCACCCAGTTCAATATGAAATGGGTTGAAAAGGCCGGGCTGGTGAAGTTCGACTTTTTGGGGCTGAAAACGCTGAGCGTGCTCGACCGGGCCGTCAGGTTGATTCGACGCAAAGTCGCTGATTTCCAACTGGACGCCATTGCCTATACCGACCCGAAAACCTACGAGATGCTCACCACCGGCGACACTGTCGGCGTGTTCCAGCTTGAAAGTTCAGGATTCAAGGATCTCTTACGCAAGGCGCGGCCGAACTGTATTGAGGATATTATCGCCCTTATCGCGCTCTACCGCCCGGGGCCCATGGAAAATATTCCCAAATATCTCGCCGCCAAACATGGCGAGGAGGCGCCGGAGTTTCTCCACGATATCGTGACGCCGATTACCGCCGATACTTACGGCGTCATTATTTACCAGGAGCAGGTGGTGCAGATTGCGCAAGCCTTGTCGGGTTACAGCTTTGCCGAGGCCGATTTGTTGCGCCGCGCCATGGGTAAGAAGATCAAATCGGAGATGGACCGGCAGAAGATTCGGTTCGTCGATGGCGCGATCGAGCGTGGCGTTGACCGGGCGCGCGCGGAATTCATCTTCGATCTGGTCGCCAAATTCGCCGGCTATGGCTTCAACAAGGCGCATTCGGCCTGTTATGCAGTGATCGCCTATCGAACCGCCTATCTGAAAGCCAATTATCCCGTCGAATTCCTGGCCGCCTCGATGACGCTCGATGCCGGAAACACGGAAAAACTTCACGCTTTCAAACGCGAGGCGGAGCGGTTGGGCATTACCGTCACCCCGCCCTCGGTCGACACATCGCAAGGCGAATTTGTCGTTGAGGATGGCCGGATTCACTATTCGCTGGCGGCATTGAAGAATGTCGGGCGCCAGGCGGTCGACCACATCGTCGATGAGAGCAAGAAAAATGGCCCTTATCGTTCACTTGACGATTTCGCGCGCCGCGTTGAACCGCAGGTGTTGACCAAACGCATGCTGGAGACCCTTATTCTTTCCGGCGCGTTCGATATCTTCGAGCGCAACCGCGCCCGGCTCTTCGCCGGCGTGGACGCCATTATGGATGTGGCCGAGCGCAGCGCTCAGGATGCGCGGTCCGGCCAGACAGATCTGTTTGCCGCAACCGGCAAAAGCGAGGGCATACCCCTGCCCGAAACCGAGCCATGGCTGCCGATGGAACAATTGTCGCGCGAACAGGAAGCTGTCGGGTTTTATCTCTCCGGCCACCCGCTTGATGACTACATGAAGCCGCTGGAACGGATCGGCGTCGAGAGCTGGGCGGTGTTTGCCGGCAAGGTCAGGACCAGGGGCCTATCGGCCGGGCGGCTGGCCGGCACGGTGACCTATCGCCGCGAGCGTCGCTCCAAAAACGGCAACCGTTTCGCCTTTGCCGGTTTCTCCGACCCGACGGGGCAATTCGAGACCATCGTATTCTCCGACCAGCTTGACGGGCTGCGCGACATGCTGGAGCCGGGCAATGCGGTTTTGTTGCGGGTTGACGCCGAGGCGGATGGGGATGACATTCGCCTGCGGCTTGTGTCCTGCGATCCATTGGAAAAGGTGGCGGGCAATATCACTTCGGGGATTGTTGTCCTGATCGGCGATGAAACGCCGCTTGAAGCCCTATCGCACCGCCTTGCCAATGGTGGGCGCGGGCTTGTGCGTCTGGTCGTGCGGACCGCGGAGTGTGGTGATGTCGTGCTTTCGCTCGGCGATACATTTACCCTCACCCCGCAGATAAAATCGGCGATAAAAGCCATTCCGGGCGTGCTGGATGTGCGCGATTTGTGACACGGAGAGGTCAAGTCAGGGACGGAGGCTGTCCGGGTTCCCTCCGTGGGCATTGATCGCGCCGCCCCGGCTTCATCGAAGAGATGCCGGGCGATACCGGTTTGGGCAAAGCATGAGCCACGCTGGACTGTCGGGGACTTCAACCGGCAGGATGACGGATGCGGGATTGGGTCGGGGTGCCACATATAGAGGATATGGCAGCCGAAATTTCAGGCCACCTTTGCGTCCCCCGTACGATAAAAGGGCTGCCAGTGTAGATTACTCGCCAGCCGGATCGTCATTCATGACGAGGACCTCAACCATGCCCGCACCTGGCAAGACAGGGCGGCCGGGCGGCGCATCTACCCGCCCCCGCCGCCAGCACCCGCATACGGACCAATACGACTTTATGCTCCGCAATACCTTGTTCCCGGCCTGGACGCGACGGCTCCATGCAAGACAATTCCTGATCAAGAAAATATAGTCGAGTATATTTAAAAGCTCAATATTTTTTGCTATTCGTGTCGTCAATGGGTTCGTCTTTGATGCTCATCAACACAATTTAAGTTAAATTTTGCTTCTTAAAAATTCCATCTCCTCGCCACTACTCTCCAAAGTTTTAGGTTTTTAGAGGCGTTCAGTCGGGAATCAGATGAAAGTGCCCGGTTACGGCAATTCCGCTATGCCCAAAACGGGGGTCGAGGGCACGGCCGTCGCGTCGCTCCATTGGGCCGGCGCGATAAGCAAGCCGCCCGGCTTTGACAGCACATGCCATTGCGCGCGCCGTGGTCACCGCATCCCCGGCCATGGCCACGGCCGTATTCATCAAAACCGCATCCATGCCGATTTCCACGGCCTGCATCGCGTCGGACGGATGCCCGATACCAGCATCGACGATCAATAATGCTTCGGGGAAACAGGCCCGCATCGCGCGCAGCGCATCCGGGTTGCGCAGCCCCTGGCCCGACCCGATAGGCGAACCCCAGGGTATCAGCACTTCACAGCCCGCTTCGATCAGCTTTTCACCCACGATCGGATCATCGGTGGTATAGGGAAAATCTGAAAACCTTCGTGGGCAAGGTGGCGTGCGGCTTCGACAAGACCGAAAACATCCGGCTGCAATGTGTCGCAATGGCCTATCACTTCCAGTTTGATCCAGCCGTGTCCCAAAAAGATCGCGCGCCATATGCGCCGTTGTCAAAGCCTCTTTCACCGAGTGGCAACCGGCGGTGATCGGCAGGATGTGACAGCTGGTCTCACGTAATATTTCCCAGAATCCGGCACCGCTACCGTCGGCGTTTTCACGGCGCAGACTCACCGTGACAATCTCGGCGCCGCCGGCCGCAATCGTGGATTTCAGGATTTGCGGCGAGGTATATTGCGCCGTTCCAAGCAACGGGGAGGAGGTGATTTCAGTGCCGTAAAAACGCATATCAGCCCTCCTGCATCGGGGCCAGAATCTCCAGCCGGTCGCCATCGTGCAGTTTTGTCGAGGCCCTCAGGTCTCGGGCGATGAAAAGTCCATTCACGGCCGTGGCCACCGCCTGGCCACCAAACCCCAACCCGTGCAAAGCCCCCCTCAAGCGTCGTGGTCGTGACGTGACGCGGTTCGGCGTTAACGACAATATTCATCATATCTTTCCCTCAACAACAAGCCGTATTGCACCCTTCGCGCCATTTCGGGGGCCAAAAGAAATCCATGTCGATAGAGTCCGTTCAGGTAGAGTGCGCTGTTTTCTTCTATGAGTCGAGGGAAGTTGTCGGGAAAAGCCAGCCGCAGGCCCGCACCGGTTTCGACCACCTTTGCCTCGGCGAAAGCGGGATGCAGAGCATAAGCGGCACTCAAAAAATCCGCTCAGCGATCGCACTGTCGGCGGGCGCGACGAGCTGCTCTCGATCACTGTCGCACCGACCATATAGCGGCTGTTTTCCCGTGGCACAATGTATTGGAATACGTGGGTGCAACAGCCTGACGCGGCGGGTGATCTCAATTTCGGGACAATGCAGAATGACCATTTCTCCGCGTACCGGGCACACCCTCTTGAGGTGAGCGTTCACTCCGGTGCAATCCAGATCGACCCGGGCCGGGGCGGGGGCGCCAAGGCAAATCTCTCCGCCCAGCTCGGTAATCTTCGCGGCCGGGTCCCGCAATGCCCGACATGGGTCGAGATGAGCTTCTTTGCAACAAAAAAGGGCTTGTGCAAAGCGTTCCGACAATTTCGGTTCCAGCGCCGATAGTTCATCCTGACAGATGCGCGCCAATCCATATGTCCGATGGGAAAAGCGCGTCAACTCGGCCCGAGCGCGGGCGGGCCACAACCAGCGTGCCGCTGCGCGTCACCGGTGTGACTTCATCCCACCAATCCGTGGCCTTGGCGCCCAGTGTAACGACAATATCCTCGGCAGTTTCGCGTTCACACCAAGGGGCAAGCATGCCCCCCGCATGGCGCGCGGTGCCCTCCCCGCCAATTGCCGCGCCGCGTTCGAACAGCCTGATCCGCGCCCCGCGCCTGAGAAGCTCAAGCGCCACAGCCAGACCGGCAACGCCTGCCCCGGCGATGAAAATCATTCGCCCGTTTCCCCGGCGCAGGTGCAAAGATCGAACACCTTCCCAACGTTTCACGACCGCCGCCCGCGTTTTCCTCTCTTTGCACTGACTCTATTCATCCGATACTTGGCCTGACAACGGCCACTGTGGGCTATATTTATCGATTATCGGCATAATGGCAGATAGCCGCGGGAGGAGCGGGCAACCGGCCTGATATGGCGGGATTGGCTGGCGGTGTTGCATCACTCATCATAATCGATATGGCTGAGATAAAGGCCGTGGGCGGGCGCGACCGGGCCGCAGGCCGATCTGTCACGGGCGTCGAGGGCTCGTCTTATGTCATCGGCACGCCAGGCTCCCTGCCCGACCCGCTCAAGCGTGCCGACGATGGAGCGGACCTGCTTGTGCAGAAAGGAGCGCGCGCAAACGGTTAGCCTCACCTCTTCTCCCCTGTGCTCGATGATCAGGGCTTTGAGGGTTTTAACCGGCGAAGCGGCCTGACACTCGCCTGAGCGGAAAGTGGTGAAATCGTGACAGCCGATCAGATGGCGCGCGCCTTCCCGCATCGCCGCAATGTTAAGCGGGGGCCTGACCAGCCAGGCGCGGTTTCGATCGATGGCGAGCGGACTGCGTCTGTTGACGATGCGATAGAGATAATGCCGGCATGTCGCGCTGAATCGGGCGTGAAAATCCTCTTCCATTCGTTTCGCCGCAAGGATGGTGACGGGAAACGGCTTCAAATGGTGATTAAGCCCGTCGCGCACCGTGTGCTCGGGCCAGAGGCGATTGAAATCAACATGGGCGACCTGACCGAGCGCATGGACGCCGGCATCGGTTCGCCCGGCGCCATAGGGGCGGGCCGCTTCTCCGGTCAGGGCTTTTACGGCCCTCTCAAGCACCTCTTGGACACCCAGCCCGTTGGTTTGGTGTTGCCAGCCGACGAATTTCGTGCCATCATACTCGATCATGAGCTTGTAGCGTGGCATGAATCGGTCTTTCGGTGCTCTCTCGTGCCTGGTCTGCAAGTCATATGACACACGGTTGCAAAAACCCGCAAAGCGCATGACTTTCCAAGTCGTTTGCCTCGCGTTTTCAAGAGGAAAATCTCATGTCTTTCCCATCGGCTCAAGCCCTGACCAATGTTCTCTCCCCGGCTTACTTACAAAAACGGTCCCTGGCCTGGCAGGCGACGGCTGTGGTCGTCGGCAGCCTGTTTCTCACAATTTCGTCCTATATTGAAGTTCCAATGGTCCCGGTCCCCATCAACATGCAGACCTTTGCCGTAAGCCTTGTGGGCGCGCTTTACGGCTGGCGGGTTGGAGCCGTTACCATCGTGGCGTGGCTCCTCGAAGGCGCCGCCGGATTGCCCGTGCTCTCCGGGGGTGCCGGCGGGTATATTCATTTTATCGGCCCGACAGCGGGTTATCTGTTCGCCTTCCCGATTATGGGGGTTATCATCGGGGCCTTGTGCGAACGCGGCTGGAATGGCGATCGGGTCTTCCTTGCCTTCATCGCCATGATGATAGGCGGCACTGTTTGTCTGGCACTCGGCGCCGTCTGGCTGGCCCTCACCATCGGCTTTGAAAAGGCCATCGCCTATGGCGTGGCGCCATTTCTTGTCGGCGATGTTCTCAAAGCCGCTCTCGGCGCGGCCACTTTAAAGGGGCTGGCGGTGATCAGGGGAAGGCTTTCCGCCTCGTGACGGTAGCTTTGCGTCCCCATCACTTGCTTTGTCTGCTGACCTATAGCGGCGAGGGCTATAATAGCGCGTTTGTAGCCAATTTCGACTCGATTGCCGAACGGATCGGGCAAGGAGAAGACATTCATGTCGTCTGCGGACCCGACGATATATGCGCGGTATTGCTCGATGAGCCTGACTGTCATTGCTTGGAGGAGCGCGCGCGTGAGCGCGATCGCTTGGCGGCGGTCGACATAGAGGCGGCCTCAGGTCAAGCCGTCGATACGGGTGGGGCGTTTGTGCTGGATGTCGCTGCGCTT
The DNA here is from genome assembly GCA_036881905.1 of Hyphomicrobiales bacterium. GTDB lineage: Bacteria > Pseudomonadota > Alphaproteobacteria > Rhizobiales > Im1 > JBAJNN01. The sequence goes on from JBAJNN010000011.1 coordinate 53,298, forward strand.
GGCTCCCTGCGCCGGGCCTTTTCGCGCGGAGCGATCCGCAAGGCGTGTCGGGGCTGCGAGTGGGAGGGCCTATGCACCAGAATCGCCAAGGCAAGCTATGCTCGCGCAGTGATCCGGTAGGCTTTCAGGTCCGTAGTGACGGACATGTCTTGGGCTCATCCCCCATCTTACTTTCGCAGAGGTGGCCCCGTGCCACGATTATTGCCGCTTTTCGCACGGGGAACGCTGATTTGCGCAAGGTCGTGGGGGGAAAGTTCCCGACAATAGGCTCCCTGTCGGTGTAGATATTCGCAAAGTCTCCGGCTTTGCGCCCGGGACAGAGAATCGACGATCGCCAGGTGGTCTTTACGGCCGGGTGGTTGGGTTATAACGCTGCGTCCACCATAAAACACATAGCGCGTGGCGGCGAGCTGGCGGACGAGGAGCGCCGTCGCCTCATTCGGCGAGGAACCTCGACCGAGAACGGCGCTCCAGCCGTGGAGATCGCCGAACGGAGTGGTTTTAAGGCTCTGTTCACGCTTGCAGACGCTACCCGCCATATCCTGAGGGGCTTCGATAGGCAGCCCACTATCCGGCAGCGCCTCAACGGACTTGATTCCGTTGCCGGCGCCATCGGCAAAGCCGGTTTCCAACAACGCCCGCGCCGTATTGTCGGCCGCCTCTTTGCTCTCGGCGCCAAGAACGATGGCGACAAGCCTGCGGCCGTTGCGCGTGGCGCTGGCGACAATATTATAGCCGGAATTGCAAATAAATCCGTTCTTAATACCATCGATACCCGCCATTTTACCCAATAGCGTATTGCGGTTGTGGTAACGCTTGTTGCCGATGGTCACAGAGGGTTCGGAAAAATAATGGAAATCATCGGGGAAATCGCGGATCAGCGCATCAACGAGGATGGCAAGGTCATGCGCGGTGGTCACTTGGCGCACATCCGGCAACCCGCTTGGGTTGGCGTAATAGGTTCCGGTCATTGCCAGTTGCCGCGCCGTATCGTTCATCAGGCGCACGAAATTCTCCTCGCTTCCGCCGACAGTCTCGGCCAAAGCCATGGCGATATCGTTGGCGGAAAATGCGAGCAGCGCTTTGAGCGCCAGATCGACGCTGATCAAGGATCCGGCTGCAATGCCGAGCCTGGAGACAGGCTGTGCATGAGCGCGCTTTGAAATCACAACGCGTTCATTGCGTGATATTTTTCCTCGGCTGATGGCGGTGAATGTGACATAGGCAGTCATGAGCTTGGTCAGAGAGGCCGGATACCAAGGCTCATTGACCCCTTGTGTTTCGAGCACGCTTTCATCGGCGGCGTCGAAGACGAGAGACGGATTGCCCATACTACACCGTGTGGTCAAGAAGGTGGCGAGGGCAGCTATGGTAATGATTGCCGTCATCCGCAATGAAAACAGGCGTCTTCCTTTCAGGGGATTGTTTTTGTAATTTGTTTTCAAGGCTTGATCGTATTGCCGTTGACAACGGCGATTCGGCGATATCCGCGCCATTGGGAAAGCAAAGGAATGCATGTTTGATGGTGTATCCTCTTTGAAAAAGATGGATTATAGTGTGCAAGTCAGGCTACGCTTGGCGAAGCGGGCCTGAACCCCGAATCAAAGTCCTTCATGGAGGATCGATGCTCCGAGAGGTTTGAGACCGAATGGCACAAATCGTTGTCCATGTAAATGACCGTCCCTATGCGATGCAGTGCAAGGACGGCGAGGAGCAGCGTCTCGTTCAACTTGCGGAACTGATCGATCGCGAGGTCAGGGAGATGAAACGCAGCGTCGGCCAGGTTGGCGATTCGCGACTTCTGCTTATGGCGGGGCTTGTCATTGCTGATCGGCTCGATGACGCGCTTGGACGCATTGAAATCCTCAATGATCGTTTCTCAGATCAAGGTCAGCCAGTGCAGTCAGCGGCTTCGCAAGAGGCCGCGATGAAAGACCGTGTCGCTAAGCGGCTGACGGAAGCGGCCATCAGACTCGAGACTCTCAGCCGCGATTTCGGCGAGCCGGATAAAGGCATAGTATAAACGTCCCTGTCGAACCATGATCCGTGCGGGTTTGCCGGCTGGAAATGGCTGCGGCGGGCGTCCCGGTGGTGGATTTTATCTCGATAATGTGCCAAGATACGAGACTGGGGCTACCCGGTGCGTCAGGATCATGCTTCCCTGGGCCCGATACCGATCCTTATGGGAGCTGTCACTGCCTGGAACCGCCGGTTCTCGGCAAACGGCGCCCACCTACGTAAGTAGGGACCCGGGATCATCAATCCGACGGCCAGGGTGGCTCCGACCCGCTTCGTTCAATGTCCGTATAGGGTTCGTATTCCAAGGCACGCAATTGATTTCGTCCATTAGAGATGGCAGCCAAAATCGTGGTTTTGAGTCGCGCATCCTCCGCCGGTTCTTACAGATATTATGTAAAATGTCCAAGTCACGGACCCTGAGTCATGGCAAAGACAGATTGGGCGGAATCGGAGGTAAGAGAGATCAAAACCCGTAAACAGGCCCTGCGTAACGAAATGGCGCGTATTCGCGAGCGCGTTCATGACTGTATGAAGCAACGGGCCGGAGCAATGCTGGTTGCTCTGGCCGGCGATCTTGTTGAACCCGGTTGCGGGCGGGTTGTTTCCGGTTTTTACCCGTTTCGCGGCGAAATCGACAGTTTGCCTTTGTTGCAGACCATGGGCGATGCCGGCTGGGTGACATGCCTGCCAGTGGTGGTGGCTCGTGACGCCGCTTTAATGTTTAAGCGATGGCGCCGGGGCGAACCGACGCGATCGGGTTGCTTGGGAACGATGGAACCTGTTGCGTCCGCGCCGGTTGTCGAGCCCGATCTTTTGTTGATTCCTCTTCTGGCTTTCGACCGCTTCGGCCACCGTTTGGGATATGGCGCCGGGGCCTATGATCGCACGGTTGAGCGTCTGCGTCGTCTCCGGCCTGTCGTGACGGTGGGGCTTGCCTATTCGGCTCAGGAGGTGGCATGTGTTCCAAACGACTCGGAAGACCAGCGCCTCGACCGCATTTTGACCGAGAACGGGTTTATCGAGTTAGGCTCTTAAAACGTGATGGATCCGGAAATAATCAGGGATCGATGAGACTGATTTTCATAGGCGATGTGGTCGGGCGTGGCGGTCGCAAGGTGGTATGCCAGGAATTACCCGGCCTGCGCGAGCGATTTGCGCCGGATCTGGTGGTTATCAACGGGGAAAATGCCGCAGGCGGCTTTGGGATCACCGAAGAGGTCTTTCACGAATTGAGACAGGCCGGCGGCGATGTCATTACGCTCGGCAATCACGCTTTCGACCAAAAGCAGGCCCTTGTGTTTATCGAGCGGGAGCACAACCTGCTGCGACCGCTGAATTTCCCCGACGGCACGCCTGGACGCGGCACCGGTCTGTTTGCCACCTCTGCGGGCCAACAGGTGCTTGTCATCAACGCCATGGGGCGACTGTTCATGGATCCGTTGGACGACCCCTTCAAACGGGTTGAGGCCGAGCTCGCATCCTGTCCGTTGGCCCAATCCTGCGATGCGGCAATCCTTGATTTTCATGCCGAGGCGACCTCGGAAAAAATGGCCATGGGCCATTTTCTCGACGGGCATGTGAGCTTGGTGGTCGGCACCCATACCCATGTGCCGACGGCCGATCACCAAATTCTGCCCTCAGGCACCGCCTATATGAGTGATGCCGGCATGTCGGGATCATATAACTCGGTTATCGGTATGGACGCCACCGAGCCGATCTCACGGTTTACCCGCAAGATGGCGATGTCGCGCTTTACACCGGCCAGCGGCGAGGCGACCTTGTCGGGCGTTGCCGTGGAGGTGGATGACGAGACCGGGCTGGCCCTGAAAATAGCGCCGATCAGAATTGGCGGGCGTCTTGAGCCGGTTTTACCGGCGTTTTAGGGCGATTGCCCAGTGACGACACCATGATGCTTATGCCATAGTATGTGCTATCGCCACTCTCAACATTTATGGGCCGCGACTATTTGGCAGGGGCTGTATTTGCGCCGGCCGAAACGTATGACTTAACGGGACAGAACGATAAGACACAAGGTTTAAAGGCAATGGCCGGACATTCGCAATTCAAGAATATCATGCATCGTAAAGGGCGACAGGATGCGCTGCGCTCGAAACTGTTCTCAAAACTGTCCAGGGAAATTACGGTGGCGGCCAGGATGGGAGGGCTCGACCCCGACGGCAACCCGCGGCTGCGTCTGGCGATTCAGAACGCCAGGGCGCAATCGATGCCCAAGGAGAATGTAGAGCGCGCGATCAGCAAGTCGCAAATCGGCGAGGCGGATCACTATGAGGAAATCCGCTATGAGGGCTATGGTCCAAAGGGTGTAGCCATCATTGTCGAAGCCCTCAGCGACAACCGCAATCGCACGGCAAGTGTCGTGCGGGCGATTTTCGCCAAATATGGCGGCAATCTCGGCGAGACTGGCTCGGTCGCGTTTTTGTTCGACCGGGTGGGCGAAATTGTCTATCGCGCGGATGCCGGCGATGGCGAAACGATTCTCGACGCCGCCGTCAGCGCCGGGGCCGACGATGTCAATTCCAATGAGGACAACCATATCATCCTCTGCGCCTTTGAAAATCTCAATGAGGTTTCCAATGTGCTCGAAACATCGCTTGGCCGCCCGTGCAGTGCGCGGATCGTCTGGACTCCGCGCTCTGTCGTCACTGTCGGTGAAGAGGGCGCAAACGCCCTGATGAAACTTGTTGCGGCGCTGGAGGAGGACCATGACGTTCAGAGTGTCTACGCCAATTTCGAAATATCCGACGCGATCATGGCCCGCCTCGCAGCCGCAACGCCATGACCACCAGTGGCACGCCCGTCAGGCCAGAACATTTTGAAGGGCCGGACAGTCCCGTTCCTGCCGCGCGGGGCATAGCGATCTTGCGCGTTAATCGAGGTCCTGCGTGGCCTTGAGCACGTCCCGAGCGTGGTTTGCCACCTTGACCTTGCGCCAGATGCGGGCGATGCGACCGTCTCTGCCGATCAGGAAGGTAGAGCGGTGTATACCCATATAGCTGCGACCATACATGCTTTTTAAGATCCACACCCCATAGGCTTCGATGGCGACGCGCTTCTCGTCAGAGGCAAGAATAATATCCAGATCATGCTTGGCCTTGAATTTCTCGTGTTTGGCGACCGAGTCGGCGGATATGCCGATAATTTCGCTATCGGCTCTCACAAAGTCGGGTTTAAGCTCGCTAAAGCCGATCGCCTCCTTGGTGCAACCGCTGGTATCGTCTTTCGGGTAGAAATAGACCACAACCTTGCGGCCCGCCAGCGCCGACAGGGAGACCGTATCGCCGGTATCAGTCGGCAAAGTGAAGTCCGGCGCGCTGTCGCCTTCTTTCAAAGTGCTCATAATCTAAACTGTTCCTCAATGATTGCTTTTCGGTTAAGGAGCGGAAATGCCACTCGAAAAGGCTTTTATTATCCATAAATCACCATGAGTTACAAATCAAGGCCGCCTCACGGCCCGGCTGGTTATAAATGACGGGACAGACGGTCTTGTAAGGGACGGGTCGCAAGGCGGTAGAGCATAATCCGATCCGGAGAAGCGAGGATCGACAAGATGATGCGGACACAATAAAGACTTAGAGTGCCGGTTCGATTCAATCGGATCGAATGGCGCTCTAGTGTCGGGAAAATGGCCTTAAAGGACCTGATTGCCGTGAAACGTGTTGTTCTGGTTGCTCTCATTGTGCTGGCCCTGATTGTCACGGCAGCGGTCGTCGCAAAGGCGATCATGCCTTCGGATTTCATTGTTGAAAAGGCCACTCGGGCGCTTAGCAAACAAACCGGCTTCGCGTTGCGGGTCGAAAGCCCTCCCAGTTTTTCATTGTGGCCACGACCGGCGTTAATCATTGAAGGCGCAACCCTGACCAATCCCTCCTTCCCGTCGAAGCCGATGATGCGCACCCAGCGGGTCATCATGGAGTTGTCGCTGTTTGACCTCTTATCCTTCCATGTCAAAATCAGCGCATTGACCGTCAAAAATCCCCAAATCGATTTTACGGTCGATGAAGAAGGACGCAGCAACTGGCGTTTTGCTTCGACGCATACGAAAACCGGTGCGCCCTACCCCGCCGAATCGCCGCCGCCCTTGCAGAATAGCGCGCGCGACAGCGCGGCAGGTGGCGAATCTGTTGCTCCAACCCGCATCATTGATGGTCGTATTCATTATTTCGATGCGCGCTCGCACACTGTTTTCGATGCCGCAAAGGTGAATATGATCATAACCCCGCATGGTCTTTACGGTCCACTTGATGTTGAAGGCGAACTGGAATGGAATGGCGAGATTGTGGGAATCATGGCTTACGTCGAGCACCCGATGGCGCTGGCAGGTGGCGGAACATCGCCGCTCGACCTGTCGTTGAATTCTAGGCTTGTGCAACTTTCCTATGGCGGGCTGGTTTCTTTGAGCGGGGGACCGAATCTAGCCGGAGAGATCGACATAGACGCCCCATCTTTACGCAACTTTGCAGAATGGGTCGCCATGCCCGTGCCCTTCGCTCAAGCGTTACGGACCTTCAGGCTCGGTGGCGACGTTGAACTGCAAGATCAGATCATCACCTTCACCGATACGACTCTCCTGCTCGATACGATGCGCGCAACCGGCGATATACGAATCGAGCCGGGCGATGAAAGACCGAAAGTCACCGCCAGCCTTGGCCTCGATCGTATCGATCTTAGTCCCGCCAAGTTCCGAATCACCCATTCCGATAGTGTCGGGCCCAGCGACGGGGCGCAAACCGCCGCCATGGCGCCAGGCTGGAGCACACGACCGATAGACTTGACCGGCCTTAAGGGTGTCGATGCCGATTTGACCCTCGTGGCCTCACACATGATTTACGGCCGGATCGAAACCGGCAAAACCATGTTCAAAGCCACAATCGATAACGGCGTTTTGCAGGCTGATTTCAGCGAAATCGCGCTCTATGGCGGGCAATCCGCCGGCAGGCTCGTTCTCGACGCCAGCCATGATGCGGCGCGCATACGGGCAGGCTTCATTGCCAAGGGCTGTGATGGTCACGAGCTGTTGCGCGATGTCACCGGTTTTACGTGGCTTGACGGCACCGCCACGGTCTCTCTCTCGCTCGCCGCGATCGGCCACAGCCAGAGCGAGCTTGTCTCGTCCATAACCGGAAAGGCTGGGTTCACCGTCACCAACGGGCATATTCGCAGCCTCGACATGACAAGGATGCTGCGCACTGTCTCGCAAGATATTCTCTCCGGTTGGGGGGCGCGGCCGGATTTAAGCACCGCCATGACCATCATGCAGGCGCATTTCACCCTCGACCATGGCCGCGCCGCCAACGATGATTTTTATTTCATGGGCCCGGCAATTCAGGTAACGGGCCGGGGTGTGGTCGATCTGAGCGAACGCAGCCTCGATTACCGGGTTGAGAGCAAGCCGATCGACTCCGGCAAACAATCGAACGGTCAAATGACGATAAAAGTCGCCGATGTGCCGATCATGATCAGAGGGACCTGGACCAGCCCGCTGATTTACCCCGACATTGCCGGTATCTTACAAGACCCGCGCGCGGCTTATGAGGCGCTTGAGAACCGGCTTGACGGTCATGCCGTTTCGCCAAGCGGCAGGCAAAAGCGCGATGCCGGTTCAAGCATCGACGAGGACAGCAGGCGGCGTCTCAACGAAATACTCAAAAGCCTGTTTGACAGCGGCGCCAGTCACGCCGCTCATTAGGGTTTAAGGCCCGCTCGGCCCATCCTTTCGGCGAGAGCCGATTCTCATATGAATGATGAAGCAGGGGACTAGCCTGCAGAGAAGACGGCAGTGAAAGCTTACGCTAAGGTAAGCTTACTCTTGCAAGAGCAATTTTGTTCACATACAATACAAGAAGCCAGGGAGAAACCGAGTCGATCTCTCCCCATAAAATGAGACTCACTTTTACAGCTTTAGGCAGGGTCCTGTCCTTGAAAAAGAGCGAGTGGAATGAACATTCGGGCTGAGTCTGTCTCCTCACTGACCGGGGAGCGGCGGGCGGTGTTGCTGTCAGAGCAAGAGACGCGGTTGGCTGTCGGGCAAGTATCGACCGTGTCGTTGGCCATTGAGGTTCACCAGGTGGTCGGCTACGAGCGCGAAGGCGATGACCTGATTGTGATTCTGACCAACGGGGAGACGATCATTCTCTCCGATTATTTTCTTGACGATGCGGATGGCAAACCGGTTCTACAGCTTTGGGATAACAAGATCGCCGATTACGTCGATGTGGGCATCGATCCCTCGGGCGGCGCGGGCTTATTAGCGACCCAAGAGGGTCTGTTCGGTTCAAACACGCAAGCTTGGGCGTTAGGCGCCGCCGGGTCTGTCGCGCTAGCCGGGGGTCTCGCCCTGGCCGGTGGGTTTGACAATGACTCCAAAACTGAAACCACGCATCGTCTGGCGTTTCGCCTGACCGCCAATTCCGATAGCGGAGTCCAAGGCGATAGCATCACCAACAACACAACGCCAACCATCGCCGGCACGGCGGAAGCAAACGCCTCCATCACGATATTCATCGATGGAAATCTGGCCGGTACGGTCAAGGCGAATGACGAAGGCGCGTGGAAATTCAAAATACCAACAGGGA
>JBAJNN010000012.1:0-52827 GCA_036881905.1 Hyphomicrobiales bacterium
GACCCGCGAGGCGCTGGACGACGCGGTCGAGGCGCTCAAGCAGGAAGGGCGCGACAAGCTCCGGAAGCAAAGTCGCGCCAAGGATGACAGCAACACGGCGCTGGACGACGCGGTCGAGGCGCTCAAGCAGGAAGGGCGTGACAAGCTCCGGAAGCAAAGTCGCGCCAAGGATGACAGCAACACGGCGGTCGGTATCGGCACCGGTGCCATCGCCGTCACCACACTCCTGAACGACAATATCTGGGTCATCCTTGCCGGTATCGCCCTGATCGTGGCCGGGGGCATCCTGATCTACCTGAACCGCAAGGACGACTGATCATGTGGCTGCTGGCGAAACTGACGGGCCCACTCAGGAAATGGCTGATGCTGGCCGGCGTCATGGCGATCGCCTTCCTCGTCGTGGCCCTCAAGGCCTATAACGCAGGAGTGAGCTCGGCCAAAACGAAACAGGCCCAGAAGTCCCTCGATAATCTACGCAGGAGAATGAAGGTCAATGCGAAAGTTGATTCCGCTGATGACGCTGCTGTTCGCGACAGGTTGCGCGACGAATGGAGTGATGAATAGTTGCGACGGCTGGAGCAGGATTAACGGCGTGCCCGCGGACGCCGATGTCATTTCCGAAAAACTGGCGCGGTCCATCGCCAGGCACAACGAATTTGGACGAGACATAAAATGCTGGAAGTAAGCCGGGCAGACGTGCGATATTGCTCGCTGGATCGTGAAAACGGTAAAGGCGAGAGTGATCGGATGACGGGCGGATCTTCCCAGGCGGGCAAGAAGGTGCGAACAGAACATGCCGAACTCCCAATCAGGATTGGACGTGGCCGTAGGGCAGCAGAAAATCCAGATCCAGAACCTTCAGGACGACGTGAAGGAACTGCGCCACCTGCACCGGGAAGCGTCGGAAGAACGCAAGAAGATGGCCAGGGAAATCAGCCAGATTCAGCTCACCACGCAACAGATCAATCAGAAGATGCCGACGCCGGACGCAGTAAAGTCCAAATCGGGACTTATAAACAAGGACAATCTGACGAGCCTCACGCTGTTTGTGCTGGTGCTGTCGTGGATCCTCGGGCCCGAGAAAGCCATGCTTCTCGTGACCCGGTTTCTGGGAGGTGGATAGTGACGGATATATTGCTGTATATCCTGCTGATCTTCGGAGGCCTGCTGATAACCGGCGCGGCGATTGAATCTATTTTGGTTTTTTCCGGCTTTTAGTCCGCGCATTCAAATCAATGACATCCCCTGACTGATGCGCCACATACGGATCGCCGTTGCGCATGACCTCGGCACGGATGTCGTCGACATCCGCGTTGTTCCAGATCCCCTCATTCCTGACGATACGCGGCCGGAGGCGCTTGCCACCACCCAGCTTGATGCGCATGTTGCTTTGTTTCGTCGGCGCGGTGCGCCGGTCGAATACCCGGCGCGCGATCGACGTCCACTTGTCGGGGAGATCCGTGTCGTCATAGGTCTGGATCGATTCCTCGATATGCCTGCGCATCTGTTCGAACACGGCCACGTCGCCGACAAAGGCCCTGAAGGCCTCGTCGATCAGCGTATCGAGATCGCTGGCGCTGATATCGATCATGCGCCGCCGCATCGGCGTATCCATCGGCGCACCGAACGGGTCGTAGGTCGATAGGTCAACCTGTTCCAGGTCACGCACGAAGGCGCCGATATTGGCCGGATCGTCGAGCCAATCATGTATTTTGGTCCAGTAGGCGGGCGGCTGTGCCGGACCGTTGGACAGCACGACCAGGCGCCGGTCGTTGGGCGGGATCGCGATCGCGTCGACATGGTTGGTGAAGATGCAGACGGAGGAATAGAGCCGGGCCCGGGTGTTGTTCTGCCCCTTGCGATTGACCCAAGCCGACTGCTTGCCCGGATCGATGACGTTCTTCAGGTGCTCGTACGCATTGCTGCGCATCTGCCAGCGCGTCTCGCCCGGGGTGGTTTCCTGTGCTTCTTCGATTGCGACAATCAGGCTGTCCGATATCCAGTTGTTGTACTGGCTCTGGTAGGTCTTGCCGGCGAAGGTGTTGAAGTCGATGCTGGCGACGAGACTGTCGCCGAATATCTTCGCCATCAATTTCAGGAATGTGCCACGCCCGGTGCCATATTCATCGGTCGCCACCATGATGACGCCGTGCCCGCGCGTCTCCGGGCTCTCCCACTTTTTCGCCAGCCACTGCTTCAACCACTGGCGTTCGCGCTGATCCGGTATCAGTTTGCGCAGCAGGTCATGACCGAGCAGGCTGCTGCCGCCTTCGGGAAAGGACGGGCGCCGGTAGGTGTTGACGAAATTGAGACCGCGTTCATCCTGAAAGAACGGCTCAGGCATCTCGGGGCGCATCACCGCGTCCTCGGCGATCATGCGATGGGGCATCTGCCTCCAAGTATGGTCGAGGCGCTCCACGGCCGTCGTACGACCCTTGGACACTTCCCGAAACCACGGGTACAATCGGGTCTTGAACGCATCCATCGAGATCGTCCAGTTGTCTTCACCCCGCTTCAGGATATCGCCGACCACATTCGGCCCCGGCAGGAAGACGAACCGGGCCAGGCATTTGTCCAGCGCCAGATCGAACGGATCGTCCGGATGCAGATGCAGGTCCTCGACCTGCTCTTCCTGGCGTTCCTTTTCCTTCTGCTCGCGCTGCTCGATCAGCGGGCGCAGGGCGTCGCCGATCAGCGCCAGCTGATCGTACATGGTCTGGTTCGACCGGAACTGCGAGGTGCCGAGCAGGAAGTCGGAGATGCAGATCTCGCCATGGGCGATGCTGGCCACGACCGACTTCAGATCGTGCTCGCCCGGGCGGAAAGGCGACGACCGCAGCCGCAGCGTGGTACCGGGGCGCTGCGACAGCAGGTATTCTTCCAATGTCTCGACATCGGCCTCGCCGATCTCGTCGGTCAGGTAGACGTGCTCGGGCTCCAGATCGTATTGGAGCTCGAAGCCGTCCGCCATGTCGGCGCCGACCGACAGGCGCACCAGTCCGCGCTCTTCGAAGAAGCTGACGGCAAATTCGATCAGCCGGGTAACCTGGTCCTTGGTGATCGGCGGCAGGCGCGCGATCGAGTGCTCCTGCAGATCGTCCTCGACCCACGTGTAGGGAACGCCTTCGGAGTGCTCGCCATAGGCCCCGAACTGGCAGCCCTTGCCTAGCACCTCGACCTGATGGCCGTCCTCGTCGCCGTCCTGCCCGAACTTGCCGGTGCGTCCGCGCCCAATGGTCTCCTCGGCCCGGTAGACCCAGAGCTCCTTGGGTGCGTTGCCGATCCGGACAAAGGAGCTTTCCTCGATGATCCCGGCCTCGATCACCGCGTCGGCGAAGTCCTCCAGGGTATCGGTATCGAGGATGTCCAGATCCACGGCCACGACGCGACCGCAGCGCACGCCGGTGTCCCGGTTCAGCCCGCTGCGGGCCCACTCCTTGGAACGGATCAGCTCCTCGGTGACGTCGAATTGCGACCAGCCCTTGAGGAGACAGCGTTTGCGGTGATTGGCGAGGGGTTCATACCCTCGATTTAGAAGTTGTATGCGCGTTTGGGTTCTATTATAGTCGCCCCGGTCTTTCATCATGGTGCCGCCGTATATAAGTCGCTATGATGTCAAGTACTAAGGGGCTCCTTCAGGGGAGCCCTTTTTGTTATTTGTGGTACCAGACATCCGACTTGATATCGGCTTTCAATGGCAGACCTGCCGCATGCGCAGGCGCGTCTTCCATCATTTCACCCAGCTTTTCCACCCAGTAATTCTGTTGTCTCATCGGAACTTCCAGCCCTGCTTCGTCATGTGTGTGGAAGACAGTACAGTCATGCTCGTCCAGCCGGACCAGAAGGTCCCGGAGCAGGGAAGCAGCGTACCCCTGAACGGGGTTCTCGACCAGTATGCCGTACCACAATGTGTGTCTTGTGGACTTGTTGAGATAGGAAATGGCCTCGACCGTCTTGCCGAACTTGTTCTCTTCCTCAACGAGCTTCGCCATGGGGTAGGCCAGGGGCCGTCCGTCAGGCATGAAGCATAGCAGCGTACCACCCATCAGGTCAGAATTGAATACGTAGCGAAGCCGCCCCGAGGTTTGGTACACACCCGGGTTTTTGATTGCCTTCTTCGCCGCGTTCAGCGTCCCGTACCAGAACGATTTCGCCCATGTATTCGCCTCGCGCCAGCCGTCGACGATGTATTTCGCCTCCTTGTTGTTGGTGCGCAGTCCGTAGCCGCGCGCCATGGCCCGGTAGGCGCCGACAGAACCGCCGAAACCCAGCGCCAGCACGGCGACCTTGCCTGCCTGGCGCTGCTTGGCGGCCGTCAACATTTCATCGCTCGGATTGTCCCGCTCCTCCGCCGCCTGTACCAGCTCCAGCATCAGATCCGGATCGCGGTTGAAGATCTTGGCGGCGTTGAGTACGTAGAGATCCTTACCTTCCTCGAACGGCACCAGCACCGTCTGCCGGGCCTTACGCGTATTGGCGAGCCAGGGCAGCACCCGTGCCTCGATCGCCGACCAGTCACCCCAGATGAACGTATTGCCCTCCTCCGCGATCAGTGTCGGGCGGATCAGACGGGACAATACGTGATTGACCGAGCCGAACGCCCGGATGTCCTCGATCGGGCAGCCGTCAGCGATCATGTCGAGCAGTTTGAGCTCGTCTTTCAGCTTGTCCCGGGGTAAATTATGGATCTGGATCCCGCGAGATGAGTTATGGTGGATCAGACCCTGGGCAACGTAGCTATGATCTCCTGCAACTTCGATGTCCCAAACTTCTCCAACTCCCATATAGACAATTTCACTAATAGTTGTTTGTGCAGGGCTACATGGCCACGTATCGTCGCCATAGCCAAATTGTCGGGGTGGTTGTTCAGTTTGTTGCCGTCGATATGATGTACCTGCAGATCCTTCGGGATTGCCGGAATACCCAGCATCTCCGCTGCTACCAGCCGATGCACCTGCAGGTATTTCTGTGTCCGGTTGTTCCAGCGGCAAACGTAACCGTTCCGCATCACCTGATCGGATGCGCATTGAACCCCGTACATCGGGTTCTTGTGCCCCGTCTTCGACCGGGATTTGTTCACCGCCTGCAGATGTTTGCGCTCCTGGAGCGGGATTTCCATTTTCAGGATTGCCGTTGCTGTATGGTAAGAGATCCGAAACCGTCGCGTCAGCTGCTTGATCGTCGGGTGTGTAGCCGATCGATAGTATCGGCAAACCAACGCACGTAGACGTGCATTTTTCAACTGCGCCCTGTTTATACTCACGAAGATTCTTCCAGCCATTAGGGGTTAAGAAACGATGGTTGATGGTGCATGTAACGTATGCACCATCTTCAGTCGTTATCCGGAACAGGTGGTCCTTACCTTTGAAAATCTTGCCGGTAACTGGCCGGTATCGTCCTTCATGCGTAAGAACCTGATCCCCTATATTTAGGTCGATTATGAATTTTTCACAAGTGTCCGTTTGAACTTTCGTGTCGCGCGCTACGCAGTAACGCCCGGTCTGTCCCGCGCCGTTGAATGTGTAGGACCCGAGCAGGCGTCCGTCGCAGGACTGGTTGAGCATCTTCTCGAACTTGACCGAGGACGAGGCCCGGCCATGCTGAAGCAGTTCGAGAAACTCCAGCACATTGTCATCCGGCGGCGCGTCATGCTGCTTGATGTCTTCCAGCAGCATCAGCAGCGTGTCCTTGGCGAGAGTAAGGTTGGTCGGATTGCCGTCCTCATCGCGCTTCTTGACCATCCGATCCTGCAGGTCGTGCGGCAGGATATCGTAGACCCAGTCGTTGATCCGGGTTGTCATGGTCGGGCGCGGGATCGCGCCATCGGTCAGGCGCTCGCACTCCCCGGCGATGAACTGCTTCTCTTCCTCGCGGTAGCGCACGGCACCCCTGCAGACATCCAGATCGACCCCGACACCGCGGTCATTGATCCGTTCCGATGCCCAGTACTCGCGCCACTCTTCGAGCGTCAGCGGCCGGGTAACGTTGAATATGTCGCGCAGCAATTCCGTATCGCGCAGACCGTAGACAATGTAGTCGATCCACAGCTGCCGGTCCTCCGGCATCGGCTTTTCGCAATCGGCGAACAGCATCATGGCGCCCTTGCCGCCGGCGGATTTGCCGCCCAGTTTCAGCGCCAGCCCCGCGCCGTGCAGCGAGCCCGGCAGGTTCGATGCCAGTCCCTGCACCATGGCGTCCAGCGTCTGGTCGATCCCGATCTTCGGGAACCCGAGCTCCGGCGTCGCGACCTGCTGCCAGACCACCCGGTCAAACCCGGTGTTCCAGGCACACACCAGACCACCGCTCTCGACGTGTTCGACGATTTCCGGCGGCACCTCGGTATGGCTGTCGACCAGTGTCTTGACCATCTCCCAGCACTCTTCCGAGAGGAGATCGGACAGGTCCGGTACCCATGACTTCGTCGGGCCTTCAAGATCGAAATTGTAGGTCAGCAGCGTAATGCGCATACGCGGATCGAGGACGTAATTCATCGTGCCGACCGTGGGAAGATCCGGGCCCCGGCCTTCCCAGTCGAAAAACATGATTCCAGTCATGGGAAAAACAGCTCCGCCTTGCGACGGAGCTGCCCTTGTTCAGGAGGGAGGGATCAGGCAGTCTGCCGTTGACGTCGCTTGCGCTGGCGGGGCGCGGGTTCTGTCATCTCTTCCTGAACAATTTCTTCCCCCTCGTCTTCACCTTCATCCGGCTCTTCCGGCGCGGCCTTTGCGGCCGGCTTCTGCGTCCGCTTCCGGCTCTTCTTCGGGGGTTCTTCCTCTTCACCGGGGCCGTTCATGTCATCGACTGTCAGCCAGTTGAGGAAGTTGAATTCCGGCTTCCAGATCTTGCCGTACTTCTTGTGGGTGTAGTTGCTGTCCGACAGCTCGACGACCGCCACAACTTCACCCGATCCCTTGGACACCTGGCCGGTCAGCCGGGTCAGATAATCCTTGATCGCCTGCTTGCCGCCATGACTGTTGGTCGAGTAGACGACAGAGGTTCCCTGGTCCTCGCCGGTCATGCAGATCAGCCGGAAGGCGAACATTTCCGACCAGTCACGCAGCTTGCCGTTGTCGTCGAGCTGCCCGTCATCGGGAACATCCGGCTTGGGCGGACGGGCCACGGTGACCGGCACCGTCTGCTCGCCGAGGACCTCACCCTCACCCCAGCGGATCCAGCCGTGCCGGATCGTGGTCGGGTCGATCGCCCACTGCGAATTTTCTTCGACCTCCACGGAATCGGCGCCGTAGACCCATTCCCCGCCACGCTGGAAGCGGAGGATGGTTTCGCCGGCACCCGCGGAGATCTGGGCCGCCGCACTGGCGGCGCCTTCCTGCAGGGCTTCAAGGGACGGGAGTGCACTCGTGTCAATTTTCATCACTTCATTCGACATTTATTTTTACCTTGATTTTCATTTTCATTTTTGAGTTTAGATGTATTTGGTGAGGTTCTCCAACGCCCTGGCATGAACAACCACTTCCTCGCGCTTGTCCTTTTCAGGGGCCAGTTCCACACCGGATGACCCGCTGGTGATCAGCGGATCGATATCCCAACCATGTTTCTTGGCCAGCTTCCGGGCTTCGGTGATACCGACGACCTTGGTGACCGTATAGTCGGGAACCTTGATGCCGCGACGCGCGGCAAAGAACTTGCGGGTCTCCTCCGGATCGGTCCATTTGGACGTCACCTTCTTGTTGACCAGCTTGTATCCTTCGATCTTGTGACCCCCCTCGGCGAGATCCTGTGCCGTATGCTGCACCGCCTTGATCCAGTTCTGCAAGGGCTTGATCATGTCGAGATACGTGCCCATGTCCTCGGCCATTTCCCGCTGCTCGCGGTGGATCATGGCCTCGTCCGCATAGCCGACATGCTCCGGGCAGGTTGCCATGCCGGGGCAGAACTTGCAGTGATCGCCGATCTTGAAGGGGTGGTCCATGTCGTCGGTCAGGGCGACCTCGACAGCTTTGGTAAGACGCCGGGCAAATGCTTTCAACGCATTCACGTTGGTCACCCAGCGGGAGTAGTTGGGCCCGGCAATCAGCCGGGGCTGGGCGATGACCAGCTCGACCTCGTGCCCGGGATGGTGTTTGAACATGTCCGCGGTCACCTCGGTGCACATGGCGGCGAACCCGTAGAACATGAGCTGGGAATTTTCCTTGGCACTGACCGGATGGCCGGCGCCGTACTTCCAGTCGAACACCAGCGTCCGGTCGATCTTGCCCTTGCCGATGATATCGACGGTACCGAACGCGTCCTCGATACCCCTGAACTTGACCCGTTGTTCGGTCTCGAATTCAAGGCCGCCGTATTCCTCGTCGAGCGTGTCAAAGAAAGCAAGCGATGGGGCCAGTGCTTCCTCGAACAGTTCCTCGGTGATGACGTGGTCATGGAAGACCATGCCGATCACGTCGCGATCGTTTTCGGTGTTGCCGTCAAGGATGAACGCAACAGCTTCATGCAGGGCTGTTCCCTCGGCGGCGTACGATGTTTCCTCGTTCTTGAATTTCCGGTTATGCAGGACGCTACCGGGACAGTTGATCACTCTCGCGGCGGTTGATCCGCCGACGACATTACTATGGGCCGCCATTTTTCATTCTCCACTCCTAAAAATCCCCTCCCCGGCACACGACACCAGCCGGGGAGGGCAACGGACCTGTCAACCAGGGTAAGAGACACCGGTCCATTGTCTGGTCTGGATGGCAGGCTTTGAACCTGCGACATCCGCATTCCAAGTGCGGAATTCTACCCCTGAGCTACATCCAGTTTTTCTTTCTTGAGCCGATCGCGTTCCCGGTGATCCGCCAGACGGCGGCCGCCATTGACGTCCTCGACAATACACATGCCGGGCACGAAGGTTACGGCCTCGGCAACCGCGACCTGACCTTCTTCGCCAAATTCACGGGTCGTCACCTGCACCAGACAGCCGCTCGGCACCTCCATTGCCTTGGTACTCTTCATCCAGCCTTCCTTATAGCTGGATGCCTTGCACAGCAGCTGCCATGCATCGCCGTTGCCGATGACCTTGATATCCGAGACCTTCTCCTGCGCATCGGCAATGCTGGCGTTATCGAGCGTGCGTTGTGCTTCGCTCTTGATCGCTTCGTATCGGGGATCTCCCGTTTGCAGAGCTTCCATGCTGGTCGCCGGGGGCGGCGTAACAGTCAGCGTCTCCTGCACATCGAGACCGGTCACCTCTTTCATATCCTCGATCGCCTGATCGACATGACCCTCAACGCTGGCAGCCGCGGCCTCCTGCAGTGTGTCGCGATCGAAAACCTCGACCCACTCAGTTTCGTTGCCGTCTTCATCCAGAACCGGGCGCGAATAGCCCGGGTCATACCCGATCTCTATCTCTACACCTGTCTCGACAATCTCGCCCGTTTGAAAAGCTGCGGTTTTCTTGGACGGACCCTTCTTGCTCCGGGCCGGGCTGCGCCGTTTCGGTTTGGTTTCGGATTTTGCGTCAGGCATTGTCTGCTCCTCCAGTCTCGGTTTCAGCGTCTTCGTTGCGCACCGTGGATTCAGCCCCGGTCACGAGCGCGCCCACCACGCGGGAGCGTGGCGCGCCATAGCGCATCGAGAGCCTTTCGAGCGCCTCCAGCTCCTGTTGATACAGGTAAAGCTGGATGCGCTGTTTGTGACCCTGCTTGAGATTTTTAAGCGTCATGTTATACACATATCCATACACCCGTTTATGAGGTAGTAACGTGCTTGAGGCCAAATTGGAAGAGCAAATTTTTCAGACCGTGGAAAGTCTCGGCGGCATGGCCATCAAACTGTACAGTCCCGGCGTTCGGGGGCGGTCCGACCGGTTGATCATCCTGCCGGGCGGCCGCATGTTCTTCATAGAAATCAAACGGCCCGGTGGTCGCGGACGCGTGTCGCCGCACCAGGTCAAGTTCATCAACGACGTACGGAAACTCGGGGTCCCTGCCTATGTCATCGACACTTTCGACGCCTTCGCCTGTCTCATCGAGAAAATACGAAGACCTACATGACTACCAGCAAGCGGCCATAGACAAACTGTACGACAACAACGAGGCTTATGCGATCCTGCCGATGGGTTGCCATGAACGGGGAACCCGCATCGTCATGGGGTGCGGGTTCCGAAAACCTGTGGAGAGTGTAAAACCCGGCGATCGTATAATGGGTCCAAGCGGCGCCAACACGGTCGTACAATTATGCCGGGGCCGTGAGCAAATGTACCGCATAACCCCCAAAAGAGGTGGCGCACCCTTTATAGTCAACGAAAACCACGTTCTTGTAC
This sequence comes from Hyphomicrobiales bacterium, assembly GCA_036881905.1. Taxonomy (GTDB): domain Bacteria; phylum Pseudomonadota; class Alphaproteobacteria; order Rhizobiales; family Im1; genus JBAJNN01. The sequence continues at coordinate 10,265 of JBAJNN010000012.1, forward strand.
TCGTAAGTACAAACGAAGGAAGTTCATACCCTTCACGAACAACCGGAAACGAAATCCGTTACATAACCGTGAAGGAATACCTTTCAAAAAGTCAAACCTGGAAGAATCTCCATAAACTTCTACGTAATCACATATCGTGTATTTTCGAACGAGAATCATCACCGCTCCCCATCCCGCCCTATATCTTGGGTGCTCTTCTCGGTGATGGAACTCTTCGTGGCGTAGCAGGTCTTACGACAACAAAAGATGTGCTCGCAAAAACGGTATCGGAGTGGGCTCAACATATCGGTTGCAAAACACGTGTCACCGATAGCAACAACACACGGACACCAACGTATTTCTTTCCACGTAAAAATACAGACCAACAAGTAAACCCACTCAATGAAAAACTGCGTGAACTTGATCTTTTCAACCGACGAGCCGGCGCCAAGTTCATTCCCGGAATATATCTTCTGTCAGATGTCGCGACCCGGCTTGAGTTGTTGGCCGGGCTTCTGGACACTGACGGTCACACCTGCAAAAGCGGTTATCAGTATTCCAGTAAATCAGAGGAGCTCGTAGACGGGATACAATTCCTGGCGCGCTCGCTCGGTTTTTCCTGCAGCCCGATACGAGTGAAAACAGTCAAGGAAGTACCTTATTACGTCACCTATATAACGGGTGACACAGTACGAATTCCGGCACGTATCAAACCTTCGGCGCAACGTAAGCAAAAGAAGCGCTGGTTCGTCAGCGGCTTTGATATCGTGCCGGCCGGTATCGGGTCCTTCTACGGTTTTACCCTTGCGAAGGGTCACACGTACTTCACTGAAGATTTTACCGTACATCATAACAGCGGCAAGACGGTCATCGGTATGACCGCCCTGCAGGAGCTGATGGCGGACGGACATATCCACAGGCCGTTGGTGCTCGCTCCCCTGCGGGTTGCGGAGATCACCTGGCCTGACGAGCACGATCTCTGGGAGCACACAAGAAAGATGCCGCTGTTCACGATGACGGGCGGCGGCGACGGCTGGCATGACGCGCCGCTGGGCGATGCGCGGTTCATCTACGGTATCCGGCTGGCGGCCGAGCGGCGCCTGGACTGGCTGAAGCGGAAAGAGCTCGCCGAGACCGACACCTACAAGCTGCGCAGTATCAGGAACGAAAAGACCGAGCTCGCCCAAATCCTGATCTCGCACAAGGAAGAGGAATTCGAATTCGTCCGGGCACTCCGCACGCATGAACCCGCACCGGGCTGCTACGTGATGAACTATGAGAACATCGAGTGGCTGACGACCCATTTCAAACCCGGCAAGCTGCCCTTCGACGCCATCCTGTTCGATGAGCTCGACCGGCTCAAGAACCATCGCGGCACCCGCTTCAAGGAAATTCGCAAGCATGCCAAGCTGATGGCGCTGCGCCAGGGCATGAGCGGTACCCCGGCGCCGGAGGGCATGCTGGACCTGTTCGGACAGGTCATGATGCTGGACGGCGGCAAGACGTGGGGCAAGAACCACGACAAGTGGAAGCGCCGCTACTTCATGCCGACCGATTACATGAACTATGACTGGGTGCTGCAGCCGGGGGCCCAGAAGCGGATGTATCAGGACATCGCGCACCTGACCTTCCGGGTGTCGGAAGAGGATCTGACCTACCGGCCGGGCATGCAGTTCAATCCGATCTACGTGAAGCTCGACGACAGCTCGATGAAGAAATACCGCAAGATGGAGCGCGAGCTGGCCGTTGCCCTGAAGGAGAAAAGCGATACGGCGAAGGCCATGTTCGATATCGAAGGCGAAGATCCCGATATCGTCATCGCCTCCAACGCCGCCGTCGCCAGCGGCAAGATGCGCCAGATCATCCAGGGCTTCCTGTACCGGGAGGACGGCACCGCCGCCGAGTTGCACCTGGTCAAGCTGAAGGCCCTGATCGAGCTGATCGAGGCGCGCCAGGGCGCGCCTGTCCTGCTGGCCTATGAATTCCAGGAAGACCTGCGCCGGTTCCAGAAGCGCTGGCCCGGCATTCCCTACCTGGGGAGCGGCGTCAGCAGCCGGAAGGCCCGACAGGTCATCACCGACTGGAACGCCGGCAAGATCCGGGTGCTGCCGATCCATCCGGCCAGCGCCGGGCACGGCCTGAACCTGCAGCACGGCGGGTCGCATATCATCTGGTACAACGTGCCGTGGGCCCGGGCCTATTTCGACCAGACCAACGCCCGGATCGACAGGCAGGGGCAGGCAAGGAAGTGCTTCGGCCATCTGATCATGGCCAAGGGGACCATCGAGGAAACGGCCGTGTGGCCCTCCCTACAGGACAAAGGCCGCGAACAGGCGGCCTTTGTCCGGATGGTCAGATCAGTTCTCGATCAGTAATCCATTGTCGAGATGGCCCCGGCCAGGTGATCGGGGTTACGCTTGATGTAGATCTGCTCGGTGGTGCGGATGCTCTTGTGCCCAAGCAGCTGCGCGATGAAGGCGATCTCGACGCCGTTGGCGCACTGATCCGTCGCTACCGTGTGCCGGATGACGTGCGGCGTCACGTCATCGCTGAGGCCCGCGTCCTTGCGAACCTCCTGCCAGCCATATTGCAGCGTGCCCGCGGGCAGGCGCATGCCCTTGTGCTCGATGACATGGTCGCAGTGCCGCTGCTCGTGCATCAGCGTCAGCAACGCGTGCAGCTTCTCGTGCATCGGCACATGGGCGCGCCCCTTCCGGCGCGCGGCCAGGTACATGTCCGGATCCCGGAAGTCGATCGACCGACGCCGGAAGTCGACCCGGTCCCAGGTCAGGTCGAGGATCGCGCCCCGGCGCTGGGCCGTGAACAGGGCCAGCATGTAGAACTTGTAGACATAAGGGAACCGCTGCGACGCGGTCAGGAACCGGGCGATCTCACCCTTGTCGAGCACGCGCTCGCGCCGCCGTACCTCGGAAAAGTTCGGGATGTAGGATACCGCGCTGATATGCTCACGCTTGGCGCACCAGTTGAGCGCCGAGCGCAGCACGCCGAGCTCCCGGTTCACCGTTGTCGGCGCCACCCCGGCCCAGTCGCGCTGGCGCTGGTAATCCTTGATGTGGTTTTCCTTGATCTCATCGGGGTAAAGATGCCCGAAAAACGGCTGCAGATACCCCCACGCACGGAGCGCCCGGCCGGGCGCCACCGTGGAGGGGTTCAGATGTTGCCGCTCGTAGAGATCGAAACAATCCTTGACGAGCATGCCATCGTCTCCTGTTACTTCTTGTTCTTGTCTTCCACCGCTGCCGCAACAGCGCGCAGGTTGGCTACCGGGTCCTCGACAGCCGCTGCCGCGGTTGACGAAAAGCCCCTGCCGACCCGGTTTTCCTCGGCGACTTCCTGCTCCCGGCACTCCGCCGCGCAGGCCGCGTATCCGGCACCGTCAACGTAATCGTCGGGGTTATGCGACCCGGTCTTGCGCCGGGCCACCTTGAGCAACTCCATCATGTTGCCGACATCGCTGGGCTTGATCGGTTCGACCGTCAGGTCGCGGTTGAACAGGTAGGCCTGCCAGAGCAACCCGATATTGGTGAAGTCCAGCATCTTGTCGCCGTGCTGTTCCTGCCGGGGACCGGTCACCAGATCGAGCGCGGTCTTCAGGGTCTTGGATGCAACGTCGTTTTTCGCCATGTCAGTCACTTTCATGTCGCCTCGCCCGCATCGTCCAGAACCCGATCGACCATGTCGTCCATGATGATCCGCTCCAGGATCTGCGAGACAAGCAGCTTGGGGGTCATTCCCCGGTTATGGGCCTCCGATCCCGCGATCACCTGCAGGTAGGAAGGCACCTTGCGAACTCCGGACCGTCGGTCCGGAGGGTCGTTGAGGACAGCCGATACCATGCAGTCCTCGAACACTGTTATCACCAGCTGCTCCGCCAGTTGTTCCGGCGAGAGCTGCCGGCGTTCGGCCGCGAATTTCAGCGCGTCCTTCATCGGGCGCGACACGGCCATGTCTGTCTCCAGCCGTCCCAGTTGCTTCCGGTACCGGGCCACGTCCGCATAGGGAACCCTGTACATGTCGACAATGTCGACAATCGTACAGTTCTCTCCGAGGAGCCGGGCGATACGCGACAGTTCCTCGGTTTTCAACGTTGAAAACTCTCTCATCGGCACGGAGCCAGCGGGTGGAAACTGTGAGGCCTAAACATAGCGTACGCGCCGCCCCTGGCGCAAGCAACTTTGTTCATCATACCGGTATCCCTGCCTATGTTGTATGATTTTATTGACTTTTGCCCGGTCGATTTAAAACGTAACAGTCACAACCGTCAAGCGAATCTTTTCGTTCGGCCTATGTTTTCAACTGCTTTGCCTGATTGAGGGTCTTGTGGCTCCGCCATTTCCGCGCCTATGCTGGCCTTCCCTTAACCCGGAAAGGAAAAGAATCATGGCGACACGCAAGCGCACCAGCCGTCCCGGCGGCCAGGGCACGGGCTCCGGCTCAGGCGATGGCGGCGACAAGAAGCCGCCTGAAGAAGACAATGTGACCTCCCTGAAATTCGGCTCGCCGAAACCGGCCGAGGCAGGCAACCCGAACACCGATCGCGCACCGGAAGAAATCCTGAAGGAGCTCTATCTGGTCACCGAAAATCTGCAGATCGCGTTCGCCTCTCCACCCGATGTCTATTACCGCATGGTCGCGCCGCTGCTGCGCAGTTACGGGATCGACTGGCGCCTGCAGGAAGTGAACAGCTGCCAGGTACCGAACGGCGATTACATGGTCACCTACACTATCGGTCTGCAGGTCGGTGAAAAACTGATACCGGCCTATGACAGGATCTCCGTCTCGATGCCCTATTGCGACCCGGCACTGATGCGCTCGGTTGCCGACCGCGGCTTCATGCGGTCGTTCCTGAAGATCGCGGAGTTACCGGAACTGCGGCCGTCCCAGGTACAGGCAACGCAACCGAGACCGACCGTGGTAAATTTCGAACCGCCACAGGACGATGAACCGACAGCCATTGTTGACGGGCAGGAACCCATTACGGTTGAGTACGACACGACGATGCAGCCGGTGTTCACAGCTCATACCGATGACGATATGGTCTTGGCAGAGACCACTCTTTTCGTCCTCAAGGTACTGGCTCAGTATGTGGATAACGACTGCACCAATGTCGACCAGCTCCAGCATGTCTGGGACAAGAACGCAGAGCTCATGCAACGGATCAAGCAGGTCGATCCGGTTACAGCACGAACGATCGGAAAAATGTTCGGGGACAAAAACCGCGCCCTGAGCAGCGGAACCTGAACAAGCAAAAGGGACGCGACTTGCGGGGTGCCAGTTGCGTCCCTTCCGTGACTGACAGCTGTTTTTGAGGCCAAAAGCGAGCTGTGAGATTTCACTATAGATTATTCAGGCGTTCCATGTCCAGCCTGCGCCCTCGGCCGGCTGGACCTTCACCTGGATCGAGCGGGGCGAGCCCGATATCCGGTTGAACTGGATCAGGTCGGTCAGATGCTGGTGCACTTCCCGGCAGGCGTAACGGAAAGCGGGCGGGCTGTTGCGGGCGTAGGACCTGCGCATGATCGGGTTGGCCCACTCGTACAGCTCGACGCAATCATGCGCCCTGTTATCGACGACGCGGTACCTGACCTGCGGATTCTTTGCCACGTTTCATGTCGTCCCTGTGCGATTGAATGAACTGCGCCCACTGGGGCGGGATGGTCCCGGTGTTCATCCAGCGGGTAATGGTGTTGCGATGGATGCCGAGGCTGGCGGCGAGTTTTCCCCGCCAGCCTCGTGAACCGTAAAGTTCAACGCCTATCTGTTCAAGTTTTCCTGGCGTCATTACCCAAATCTATCACCGCCCGCTAAAGGGACAAATGGTGTGGAACGTTCGCCCTTCGTTACCTGCCGGGCCACCCCACCTCTGCGGACGGGTATGCCTAAGACGTTCCACACCAGTTAAGTGAAGGGGAACAGACGTTCACAGGGATGGGGCCCTAAGGCCTCGACGGGAATTGAACCCGCTACCTACTGAGTGTAATCAGTTGCTCTACCAAGTGAGCTACGAAGTACCTGTGGACTATCACCGCCTTCGAGATCCTGTATGCACCATAATGGTGCAAGTTGCAACATCTTTTTTCGCTATTTCTGAAATTAATTTCCAGCGGGCCGGGGCGCTAATCCCGGCTATGGTGTCAGCCTTGTCTGGTTCAAAGTGCACTCTTGCCAGAACGGGCTTAGGCTGATTCGCTACACCGTTTATTAAAGTCGGCTCGGACCTGTTCCGACTACCTGACTACAGGCATCCGCTGGAACTATCAGGGTAGAGGGCGCCCTTCGTTACCTGCCGGGCCACCCCACCACTGCGGATGGGGAGAACATATTTCCTCTACCCTGATCTGGTTGCAGGAGCGGGATTCGAACCCGCGACCTTCAGGTTATGAGCCTGACGAGCTACCGAACTGCTCCATCCTGCGAAACTGAACTGTCTGTATGCACTATAATGGTGCAGATTGCAACGCTGCCTGCGGATTATTCATGTCGTGAACAGGTACAGCAAGAGGGCCAGGATTGCCGCAACCGTCAGGACATAGCAGCTCCACCTGAACGGGCTCACCCGCGCTGCTCCACCCGATCGTGACGGTTACGGTAGCCGCCGAACACCGCATCGATATCTTCCTTGATGCGCTCCAGCGTTTCCTTGTCACAGGGACCGTCAGCCAGGTCATTTCCCCGGCGCCAGTCCTCTCCCGGAAGCGGTGCATATGAAACGCCGGCGCTTACGTAGCCATCCGGACGTTCCTCGGTCTTCTTGTGCACCAGAATCTTTATCTCGAAATCAGCCATGTCGTCACTCACTTGCTGCGACCCATCGGTGTCGTGGTGATATACCGCAGACCCATGTTGGCCAGGGCGATGGAAAGAGCGTACCATGGCAGCCAGCTTTCCGGCAGCACGTTGCGCCACTCGGTCAGCTCGATAAACGGTATTGCCGCGAACAGGATATTCGTCGCAATAGTCCGCCAACCCTTGAGCTTCTGCTTCAGCCACGTCATGATACGCTCTCCTGAATCCAGCTTCCCTGCACCAGACGGCCGCCATTATACAGCCACAGTTTCCGGCTCCGCAAGGACCCCTCAATCCGGTGCCGTGAGCTTGTCCAGCGGGTTGGTCGAGGGCGGGAACGCCTGCTTGCGGTAAACGCCCTCGTAGCCCTTGGAACGCACGAGACGCACCGTCTCCCAGCTCGGGCAGTAGAACACGACGGCCCACTGGTTGCCGTCCATCACGATCTCGTGGTTCATGTGGTAAAGACGGTCGAAATTAACCGCGCGCTTGGCGCCGCCCTTGGTCTCGAAGCGTTTCTTTTTCATCTCGTCTTTCAACCAGTCTCCAGCCGCGTCCGCGCACGTTCTCTATGCGATAATTGGTCGGCGCGATCCGCTCGCGTATATCCTTGATGTGTATATCGACGATATTCCAGTCAGGGTCCACCTCGCGCCAGTCGCCGTAGATGAGCTGCAGGAACCCGTCCCGTGTCACCAGCTCTCCGCGCGCCCGGAACAGGAGCCTGAACATCAGGTATTGAGACGGCGCGAGCCGAACACTGCCGGTGTTGGTGACGAACTGCCGTGTCGCGTCAACCAGACGCGGCAACGGCTCCAGCCGCTGGCCGCAGCACGGACAGATACTCACTCTGCCGGGGCGACTTCATATTGCGCCACCAGATAGGTGAACGCATCGCCCTTGAGCAGATCCTCGCGCATCACCGGCGAGGCGACATGCCGCAGCCCGGTCATCGTATAGACGAACTTCTCGATGTTCGCCTTGGCGTTCGTGTTCATTTCCTCGAAGGTTATGCCCTGAACGACGAGCCCCTTCAGGTCGTCGCTGAACGCGGCGAGCAGCTTGTTCTTGTTGTACTGCACGAAATGCAGATTGATCGTTGTCTTCATGGTTTCCCCTGCAATTTGACAGCTGCCCGGCAGCTGCTTATCCTGCGTCGGTGATATGCATGGTTTAGCATCCTGTATGTCCCCTTCTCATGTGACAGTGAGTCCGGCTCCGGAGTAAAATCCCGGAGCCGGTTTTCGTTCAGGACTACAAGGCCCTCGGTCATATCAGACCTTTCTCCTGCGCCAGCGCCTCGGGGATCGTTATGGTCGCCGTGCGCCCATCGGAAGCCAGGTCGACCTCGATCGCGGACAGGGGCAGCCAGACACCTTCCGCGTCCTCGGCATCCTTGACGAGGATAGCGCGGTCGGTGGTGTGAACGGCGATAACCGTCAGGTCGAGCAGGTTACTTCGCATCGTCGGTCTTCTCCGTCTTCATTACGTCCAGAAAATTTTTCCAGTAGGAATTTTCCCACTCGGCTCGGGTCATCCGGATCGTTCGCGATTCTACTCCTGCTTCCGCACTATGATCGAGAATCTGTTGTGTCATCTCCCGAACCATTTCATTCGTAAAACCTGCAGGTATCGGTAGCGGCAATTCTTTGACGGGCGGCAACCAGAAGCGCGGGTCGCCCTGGTCCTTCGGTCGCTGGCGCCAGCCCTCAAGCAGCCAGAGCCGTTCGTCGCCCTGCAGGTCGTGGTGGGACGCCCGGACGAGCTCGGCGCCGTTCCTGCGCAGGAGCCCTGCCTGCAGTTCGAGCCATTCACGCGCCTGGAACGGTGTCTTGGCACCGCGTTCCTGCAGGATGAAATCGGGTTCGTCAGTCATCGGCGCGACCCCTTAGTCGGGTACCTGTTGTTCAATTCTTCCACAGTTTTCGGGTACAAAAGCTCCAGAGAGCGAAGGACGCTTGCGTAGGTATCTGCCTCTTGCGTATCTCCGCGATCAACAGCTTCTGCGGTCTTGTATGCCAAATCCAACATTACGTCGTAGGCTATAGGCTTCTCTTGACCGATCATTCCATTATCCTTTCAATCAAGCTCTTGACAGGTCTCGCGGAAAGGCAGCCTTTAAAGAAATCTTTTTGAGACCAACTGTCTTGAGGTCCGTACATCACATCTGTGGGATACTCCCTGTCTGCAACTATGCTGCATGCCTGCTCTGCGTTTTCAGCCCTGACTACGCCGAAATCCTTTTCTTCGGGGATGCCTTCCATACCTGTTGCCAAATAGTAATATTTTACTCTGAATTTCATCTCGCTAATCCTCAATCAAGCGTACCACCTCGTGAGCTTGATGAAGTTCTCAACAAGTTCATTTTCACCGTAATGAAGCAGAACAGCGCATAAAAGTGCGTCGGCATTTTCATGATCAAGCTCTGGATCATCGAGAAGTTCCGACTCCTTATTTATTCGGATTTTTTCCATTTGTGCCCGGGCCGATTTGAGCGATATTTTTCTTAGTTCTTCACAGTCAAGTTGAGTCATTGCACCACCCCTTCAATTAACTCCCCGAAGCGCAAATATCTCCCGCCACATAGCGTCACAACCGTCATGCGCTTCGATCAGCAATAACCGGTTTATGACATCCCTATCCCACTCTTCCGGTTTGGCGGGGTTGTACGCTAAAAGGCGCGCCATCTTCTTTTGTTTCTCGCTCATCTCACCATTCCTTCAATAACCTCTCGTTAAGTGAGAATTTTTCGAAGTATCTCGATCTCGTCTTTCGAGAAATGGGATGTCATCATTGCCCGAACGCGTTGTTCGTCATTCTTTGAATGGTTCTCCCACCAGCCCCTGATATCGATCTGCCCCTGATTTTCCGCCTCGTCGATTATCGAAGGCAATCTCCGCCTTTCAATCTCGTTCAGCAGAGCGCACAGACGTGCTTCCAGAATGTGGATCACGTTCATGTGCTGCCGTCTGATCTCGTCTTCACGCTGTATGTCGGTCTGACCCGGGCCCGGTCCGCTGCTGCACGGCATTATGTCTTCTCCCTACCCTCTACTGCTTTCACTATGGCGCGATAAAACTCACGGAATACCTGAATGCTTTCCCGATTGCGTTTGCCACGCAGGTCCTCGATTTCGTGCAAGGCCTTGAGCGTTTGCTCTCTGCCCGGCTCTTTCGGCACTATGGCGACGTTGAATTTCTCGCAGTATTCCCGCAGGAATTCTTCGGAAACGATGTCAGTGAGCTTTGATGGGCGGACTGACTTGAGCTCGGATTTAATTTCCTTCATTGGTCTGTTCCTTTCCACCACCATTGCGGAGTTCTCTTGTGTTCTTGGGGCGGCAACGAGACGATCACCTGATGAATGACAGCCATCTGATAGTGAAGTTCATCGCCGATGTAGGTATCGCCATCTTCCGGCTCTGTAAGCGCTGCACACCACATTGTGCCATCATTCCTGACGCGAAGAGCCATCGGTCTGCTCCTTCGGTGAGAGACTGCGTATCTTCGCGACCACGGCACTGAACGCGTTGTACTGTGCAACATGAATATCAGCCGATATGTGCTCACCGCTTTCAATGCACAGGCGCTCTTGGTAAGCATGTTTCCTGACCATCTCTCTTGCCCAACCTTCCAGAGTTGCAAGCTTCAACGCCTGTGCTGCGTTTTCAGCGGTGAGGCGGTCTATCTCGTCGGCGGCACCAACCATACGAACTACGGCAATGTAAGCTTCCGGGTCATGGTAATTCCCACGCACCTTGAGCACTTCTGCATGCGTTCTCAAAAGGGAAGAATGCAACTTCGGGTCTTCAACCAAGTTCAGCTCTTCGGCCATCTCATTCACCCCCTTCAGAAGGATGGTATTCAGGATTAAGAATAACGTGGGTAACTTCGCCATTCCTGTCTTTTACAGACCACTCACCGTATTCACGAAGAGCCCGGCCGATGTTTTCAAGTTCTTCTACAAGCTCTTTCGCACGTCTTTTGTAGTACTGAAGCTCTGCATCCGTTTTTGCTAACTCAACCATCTCCATTTCATGAGCCCAGTTTCCATAGCTGCAATTTGTCCATGAACCACTCATCTCATTCACCCCCTATCAGTGGGTTCCACGATTTTGCATATGCGCCTTCAACCGCGCTTTTCAGAGCAGCGACACTTTCGTACAAAATCCTGCATTCGCGTTTTTTGCGAGCAAGCTCGTCCTCAAGTTCATGAATGCGTCTAATATGCATTGAATATTCTGGACGGGGATCACCGACAAAATCACTAACATCACACTGCAATGCAGATGCAATTTTCATTATAATTTCAATGCCTGGATTGTTTTGTTCGCCGTTCTCAATCTTGTTAAGTTGAGACTTTGATACACCGGAGATGGTTTCCAGTTCCCGATATGACATGCCGGAGATCTTGCGGGCAGTCGACATCCTTTTGGATATGAGAAGGTCCATCACTCACCCCCTATCAGTGGGGCAGGGACATCAAAGTAAATTCCAATGCCTGACCGTTTGAGTGCGAAACACGCTGCGCCACCCATGGCCACGAGAACAACACCATGGCCCGGCGATTTGCCAATCTCTCCACACGGCTTGATGAATTTTGTTTTCCCCTTTGGAAACAAGATGCCATCAACACGCGGGATGTATTCGTGAAACCATCCGGACGATGTGTAAGCTCTGACGATTGCGATACCGTCGCCATGTTCAATGAACTTTTCCAGCCAAGGAACGTGACCGTTTCTGGATCCAAACGGCGGGTTCATAAACACCGTGCCGTACCAATCCTTTTTCAATCCGTCATCGTCTTTTGTATAAACATGCTCTGCTGGTACCCAATGATCCAATCCTGGAGAGCAAGGATCCAGATCAAAGTAGATTCCCATCGCATCAAATATCTCTGGCGGTGTGTACCAGTCATCTGAAGCGCCGATTGAGGGCTCATGCTCAGCCATCTCATTCACCCCCTATCGGCGGGGTGGAAGCCGTGGTCCACTGGTCATACCGTTTCATCTTTCGCCACGGAACTTCCAGCCAGTCCAGCATTTCAACAAAAGTGGTATTGCGATCCGTTGCGGGTTTTTGCGGCGCTACCTTTCGTAGCTTTACCGCCCATGCATCTGAAAACCAGCGCAAGGGCCCATCTGCGTCAAGTTCGGAAAGCGCCTTTTGCCACGACGCTTCAAATTCACCCCAGTATTCTTCAGGGAGTGTCTCTTCATCCGCCGCGCCCCATACAAAAATATCGTTGCAGTTAAGCATCACTACAATATTGCCGCTGTCTTTTTCGGCGCGCAGAAAGAACATCTCAGCGTCAGTTTCCTGAACAAGAACCAGTGCTCTGTCGTTTCGTCCGCCAAAGTCAGTCATCGTTCAATTCTCTTGGTTCGCAAAACAGAATGACGAACGCGCAGACGACACCGAAAATCGACGCAACCATCACGACGCAAGGGTTCATTTTCTCGGCGTATAAAAACACCGCACCGCAGATGAACACGCCGAGAAACCAGGCCAGTGCGAACAGAGCTGGCGATACCCTGAATAAGGTCATTTTCCCTGATACCTCTTCTCATGATTGCAGTAGGCCACGACCTGCCCCGGGCTCCAGCCATTGTTGGTGCGCATGACGCGATCCATGCAATTGGTGAAGGGGGAACCGATCAGGCTGAAGGCACCGATGGCGGCGAGAAAACTCATTGCCGCCACCAGCACGAAGATACCTGTCTTGCGCATGACTGAACTCCTAATCGATCAGGAAGCTGACCACGAACCCGGTCAGCATCATGAAGCACGGCGTGACAATCGAAGACACAACGCCGATGCCCGCACGCTCATACGGCTCCAGATCCCGGTAATTGCCCAACAGCATCACGTTCATCGTCGTCAGACCGACCGGGATCATCGTCATCATGTAGACGCCCAGTGCCTGCCGCAAAGTAAGCGGATCGACATCGAACGGCCCGGCGATGAACCATTTGAAATAGAACATGATCGTGGTCGGCCACAGAATGAAACCGACCACGGTCAGAATGAGTTGAATGATAATCCACATGACAGTTTTAGCCCTTTCAGGTGTCAGTCAGTTTCCAGGTCCTTGACCAGGTCGTCGCGCTGCCTGAGCAGATCGAGGACGCCCTGATGCAAATCGGAAAGATGGTCGGAATCAATATCCATCAACGCGTTGATCGCGCCGATCTTCTGCTTGGCGTCCTTGCGGTAGGCCTTCTGCACCGCCAGTTCGGTACGGGGATCCGGCCCGGGATCCGGCACACCGCCGCGGGCACGAATTTTGTCGGCCAGAGCTCCAAGCGCGAAGTTGATATTCGGGAACCTGTATAATTCCCTGCTTCCCAGCTCCTCTATCAGAGCCTTACGTTCTTCTTTCACCGCCTCGGCAAGAGCCCGGTCGATATTGGCGGCCAGGTCCCGCGTCTCCGACGCCAGGATATGTGAATAAAGCGAAGCGATCTTCCACGCCGCGTCGCTGTATACGGTCATGCCGGGGTCCTTGTCGTCAGTCATTCCTCATCCTCCGGGCTGTCCACCAGATCGCAGGTGGATTTCGGTTCCATCTCGACGTAGCACGTGACCTGCCGTCCGCAGTCCGGACACGCCCCGGGGACGTCGTTCCACTGGTCGTAGGGCAGGTCCTCGTAGCAGCCGGGACAGGTAAAGCGGGCGCCGTCGCCGTTGTTGCTGCAGCTTTGCTGATGTGGTTCACTCACTGGATCACTCCTTTTTGTTCCAAGGTTTGAAACTCTGCAGGAATTTAATCGTCGGCCACACACCGGTAAAGGTCAGGGCGCGATCGTCGATGGTGATGAATGCCGGAGGCTTCTGCATCGGCCATTGAATTCTATTTCGAACGATATCCTGCGCCTCATCGGCGCTGATGTTCAGATACTCTTCGAAATGATCCTCCAGCCAGTCCTGCATGGCGCCGACACCCCCAATCTGGCCTGACCTGGACGAATAGATACACACACGAAAATGATCCAGGGCGACAAGAATGAAATCCAGCGCACCCGGCACAGGTGGGTCCGGGATAAGGGCAGCGCTCTCCCAATCGCTCGTATAACTGTGGATAACGCCATCGAAATCCAGACACAGGATGGGCTTACGATCATTCACTGTTTTATCCTTTCGTATTGAACGCCGATCGGTCCGACCCATCGATTGACCCGCAACCGGGGAAAGAGGAAACCCACTGGCCGGTACCCCGGCAGCGCGAAGTCCTCCGTGTTGTGCGGCACGAACTTGAGCCGGTACCGGCCGATCCGGCAGTGCCAAGGCACGATCGTGACATCGATCTCAAGCCCGAGCATGTAGGCGGCTTCGCCTATCTCGCGCAGCGTGGCCTCAGGGGGCAGGTTCAGCTGCATCTGCCTGCCTTTCGCCGAATTCTGCTGCGGGTGTTCGCTTGTTGATCCATGCAAGATCAAAAGCCTTCGCCGCCTTTTCCGGCGTCTCCCCAAATCCACAAACTCCTTCCTGAATATTCTCGCCAAGAAGAGCGCACCACATATTCCCGTCAGGGTAGATAGAGGGTTTGAATACGGCGGTTGGACGCTGCAGTTCCCAAGCGGCAGTCAGGTGCTCGTTCTTGACCTCGTCCATCATTTGCGATGTATATGCGAAAGCCTCGCGTACAACATCGCGCAGGATATCGCCCGTATCGCAGCCCCGGATACGGCTGCGCACAGCGTCGTAAACAGCTTGATAGGTGTCAGTCATCGTCTTTCTTCTCCTCCGTTAACCTGAACTCGGTGCGCCAGAAGCGCGGCCACACGGTAGTGAACATGCCGGCCATCACCAGACTGTCGAACCGGGCCTGCACGGCATCGGGGTAGCGGTTGTCGGGCCGCAGCATCGCCGTCGCGCCCTTCAGGGAGCGGCGCGGGCCGATATAGACAGCGCGGCGGAGCCGGGTCATTACGTGTCCTCTATTTCTTCCATGGTGACAATCAACCGGGTACCGCGCAGGCGATAGTACTGATCCTCCCGATTAAGAACCCAGAGAGGACAGCTCGGAATGGTGCGCAGCATGTGCTGCCGCAGGGTGCGGCGCTGGTACCAGCGACAGCAAAGCACGAACACCCGCGCCCAAAACCATTTCGGCCGCATTTCCACATATATCTGGTGCAAGTCTTCAGGACCCTCCGGCAGGACCCTGACACAGTCATCACCGGGTCTGCAGGTGTACCGGTACACACCACGCATCGTGGTGCCTCGCGTTATCGCGCCGTATCCGAAAACGAGATGCCCGTAATACTTCTCGTCCCACATGGGGTGGAACGTATCCTTGTGTATTTGCAACCGGGTGTAGTCCGCCTCTCTCCGGGCATTAGCCAGTAACTGCTTCATTTCTGTTGCTCCCGCAGCGCCGCGAGGCCCCGCTCGGCCGCGTCGCGCGTGACCATCAGCATCGTGAAGTAGCGCTGCTGGTCTCCGGTCAGGACCTGATCGTCGGAGATGGCCTTGTTTTCCAGCGCATCCAGTTCCCGCAGGCGCCGGACCGTCTCATCCAGCGGCACCTGCTTGTTGTCGTATTGCGCAACGATATTGACGAGCCTGAGCCATGCCGGAGGCACGCTGAACCAGAACAACGCGTAGGTATTGTCCCGGATGTCATCGTGCTCGCGGATGAACTGCGTGTGGGCCCGCAAGGTGGCATTGAACGGGCCCTCGTAGCTGTCGGCCAGGGCGTCCTCGTTCATGCTATCGAAATACGCCCGGTTACCGCCGCCGCTGCGCGTCAGCACGACCAGATGCAGCGGCGTGCCGTCCAGGATCCAGGCGTCGCGGAAGCGGGGGATGTCGTCCCGGTCGAGCCCGAGCGCCGCGATCGCGACGGAAGCGGTCGGGTGGCGTCCGTGCATCAGCTTGTACATGTCGGTGCTCATCGTATCATCTCCATACGGTTGCTGCGCCTGAGCGTATTCATGTTGAAATCCGCGACCCTGAAGTCCCGCAGGACGTTCTTGTCCAGGTCCCGGGCCTTCAGCAGCAGACACGGTTCGGGGTGCCATACTGTTGTGCCGTACCAGAACCTGCCGGGCACGAAACGGCGGAGACGTGTCTCGCCCTTGTGGTTGGTGTAGTGACACTCCATCCATATCGACGGGTGCATGAGGATCATGAAATTCGCAAGGTCGACGCTCTCGGCCGTGCCGAGCGACTTGACTTCTTCGGTGCTCATTTCCCGTCCTCCGGCTTCAACAACTCTTTCACAAACACAGTCAGCTTAACCGCGGTGTCCCGCCTGATATTGTCAAGCATACCTTGCGGGACAGGGAATTCCGCGTCTTCCCGCAGCCGGAACTCGACCAACTCGCTGAACGTGGCGGCGTATGTCTCTACCAGATCCCTGCGGCGCTCGAATTCCCGGGCCGGGGCTATCGCCTTCTCGTAGCCCTCCCACTGCAGGACACCACCCGCTTCCAGCGCCAGGATCTCGCGTTCGCAATTCTCCAGCATCCAGAGACGCTCCGGCGATACCTGGACGTGGTGGATGTTCTTGCCTGTCAAATTCCTATCCATTGAGCAAACCTTTCAGTCTTCGCCGTATGGTGTTCAGCGTGCGCCCGCGCGGAGTCTTGGTACTGCCCGCGCGAGCCGCCCAGGTTCCCAGGAGATTGCGCAGATCCTCGACACCCTTGCGCAACCGGAGAAACTCGTCCGCATCCTCACGTCGGAGCGCTTCCAGCGTGCGCACGTTCTCCTGCAGACTGGCACAGGTATCGACCGCGTCCCGGCGCTGGGCGTCAAGCCGCTCGATATGCTCGATGCACTGCTTGAAAATGTGGCCCGTATAGGTGTTACCGGTAATCCGGTGGGCCTCGTATCTCTGTCGCAGTTCATCGAGCAGGACATTTGTCGTAACAGGCATCGGGCTCTCCTAAAGTCTCAACACCTGCAGCAGCTCGTCGTCCGTGACGACAATATCATTGGCGAGCAGGTTCATCAGCTCCGGCTCCTCGCCGTCGCGCGTGCAGACAATGCAGCGCTTGTTGGCGCCGCAGAACCATCCGGCCTCCAGGTGGGCCGAGCGACCGCAGGGCAGCAGCAGGACGCAGGTATCGGCCCACTGCATCGCCCGCAGGTCGCGCATGAAGCCATGCGCCGCAACCGGACTGTTCAGCAGCAGGTGCCGGTACCGCGCGGCTGTCCAGGTCGTCCATTCGGAATCGATCTCGCTCCAGCTGAAGCCAGTGTCACCGGGCGCGGGGTTGCGGAAATCGTAAACCGCGTGCCCCGCTTCGCGCAGGAGCCGCACCTTGGACGGCTGTTCGGCGTTGCGCCACGAGGACGCCAGATAGATACGGGCCATTCAGATCTTCCTTTCATCGAGGGTCCGTCGAGACGGCTCCGTGGAGCCGCCTGAACTGATCCTCAGTTGTCAAAGAAGAACAGGCACCGCACGTCCCCGGGCTTGCCGAGCCGCCACAGTTTCGGCATCGCCTCGCTCAGGAAAGTCGCCGCGGCGCGGTAGTAAGGCACTTCCCACTCGACCTGGGTGTAGGCGCCTGCCAGGTCGTGTTTTTGGGTAAAATCAGCGTCATCAAGCGCGTGGTATACACTCCAGATATTCGGGTACTCGACACATTTCACCGCGTCGATCCGGTTAGCCATCTGCTCGTTGGTGAGCATCGTGACACCGGGACCGCGAACATCGCCGCCATAACTGTCCGGCGCCCCGCACTGCTGCCAGTTGATAAACTCGCGCGCGCCGACCACGCCGCGTTTCTTCGTGGTCTGCAGCCAGTTGTAATCCAGCAGCTCCTGCACGGTGCACCATGAATGGCTGTGACCGTCGACATCCCACCGCGTGGCAACCGCCTTGTATTCCGGGCACGCATCCTCCGGCACGCCGCGCGGCTTGCTGAGCGGACGGAACCCCTCGCCGGTGTCGACCCCGGCGAAACCGTAGCCGTTACGGACATCGGCCAGAATGGAGAACACGTCGTAGTGGCGATCGGAATAGAAGCTGCGCGTGCCGCTGGCGTCGATATCCCAGCTGCCATCCGGCTTGCGCACGTCTTCATAGGTGTCAAGATACTGCTTCTCTTCGCCCTCTTCCTTCAGCTCTTCGGGGCCAAGCTGGGGAAACCAGCGATCCGCTGTCTTCCACGATCCGTCCGGCTGGCGCACGTCCACGTAAAAATGAATATCGCAACCCATTACCCTGGTTCCTTTCAGTCGGGTGAATTCCCGTCGAGACGGCTCCACGGAGCCGCCTGAACTGGACCTCACGCTACACGGCCGGTACTTCCAGGCCTTTCTCGGCGGCAATGCTCTCCAGCCACGCCTTCATGCCTTCCGGCTCTTCCGACCCGTCATGCACATTCTGCAATTCATCAATCAGGCTCTTGTGCGGCGCGGTACCGCGGAAGAACGTTGTCAGCCCATCCGGCATCCATGAGAGACTGCCATTGGGCAACGCCGCCATAAGCCACCGGTACCCACGGTTCTCCAGCCGCTTGTCGTAGAGATCGTCGGGGATCAGCCAGCCAACCGCGCAGCGGCGCCCATGGCTGCCCCGGTAGGCGCAGGCATCGGTATTCGAACGCCCGGGCAGCTCCGTGCTCGTACTGCGCTCGAAGCCTTGGCTGGCGAGGCCCCTGTAGACCTTGTCGAACACGTCCTGTGCCGTCATTTCATCGATGTTCATGTGTCTTGATCCTCCAATATCAGCTTCACCGGGACGATCTCCATCCGGTCACGCTCGCGGCCCTCGACGGGCTGGTACTCGATGCCCGTTTCCCCGTCGCTGGTTTTGTAAAGCACGCTGGCCCGGCCCTTGAGCCACGCGGTCAGGGCCAGCGACGCGGCACGGTGGTCATGAAACAGACGCGGCATCGGTCCGGCGACAGGCTCCGACCGGGTGTACTTGCCCTCCGAGCACGGCAGGAACTTCACGGTACCTTTCTCGCGGATGGCGTAGAAAGTCCCTATTGACGAAAACAGCCAGGTTTTCATTCGTCGTTTTCCTTCTTGCCGCGTGCCTGTTCGTCGTGCAGGACGAGCAGCTCACGGATGGTCTGGCGCAGGTCCAGGTTATTGGTGAGCCGCGCAAGCGTGTGCTGGCGCTCGGCCTTGTAGTCGCGGGCCTGCCGGAACTCGACCAGCGCGGTCTGGTACCCGGCCCATTCATGGACGCCGCCGAGCTCAAGGCCCGTCAGCTTGGCCTCGGCCTCCAGCAGCTCCTCGTAGCGTTCAAGATCAATCTGCATTGCCTGTCTCCTTTCATGAACGTCTGTCGCAACGCCCCGGAGGGCGCTGGAACCGGCGTTCAGTCTCGCTTTCGGGTCAGTTCTTCCGCCATGGTCGTAGCCAGTCCGGGCGGCATGGCGGTGTTTATCCAGCGAGCCAGGCCGACCAGCACCTGATGATCAAGCGCGATGAGCGGCGTGTTGTCATGACTGCCAAGCGTCAGCCAGGCCTGCCAGCCGTCATGCATGACGTAAACACCGTCGCCCAGATAGGTGTGATCTTTCATTTTAGTCCGCATGTCAGTCTTCCTTGTCTACCAGCAGGCGACGGCAGGTCGCCGCGGCTTCCTGCCGCTCATGCGCTATCTGCATCTGCGCCGTGTAGTAATGGCCGCTGTCCTTTTGCTGGACCTCCTGATCCTCAATCATGAGCTCGATGAGATCCAGGAGCGCGTCGAACTGTTCAGGGGTCATTTTCATGTTCATCTCTCCGGCTGCGTCGTTGTGTGTAAGGGGTCAGTCCTGCGCCCAAGCCTTCAGACTTCCACAATGAATGCAGGCAGCTTCGTTCCTGTGGGTTTCCCGGAAGCACGATACGCAATGGTCTTCCCAAAGTTCCTCGCGCACTTCCTTGCCTTTTTCAGTCAGCCACCATTGATGCACGAGACATTTTGCCAAGCCCTTTTTCCCAAGTGCCTTTGCCGTGCGAATGTCATTGCCGTCGAAAGTTTCGATCTGAAAATTCTCGTAGGCAATTCTTTCGACGCGTGCATGCATGACGGCCGATTTTTGTGCTGGTGAAAGTTTCATGTTCATCTCTTCGGCTGCGTCGTGAAGTCCTACCGCAACGCCCCGAAGGGCGCTGGAATTGGAGTTCATTCAGTTTTTCGTGTAATTGGGTACAACCTTGATTTCGATAGTTTTCATCACTACCGAAACGCGCGCTGTCTTTATGCGTTTCTGAATTTCTTCCGATACGCGTGTTGCACCTGCGTGATCGGTCCATTCCGTGTTAAATCCGAAAATGAAATCACCAACGTGCGGGTATTCAACTTTCACTCTGTATTCATAGTTGTCGCTCATCTCATCTCTCCGGCTGCGTCGTGAAGCCCCGACCCGCAGGGGGCGAGCCAGGGCCAATGTGTCACTCATGAGCGTGGGGGTTATACCATCCGGGGTCACCTCGCTGCTTGTGCCAGGCCGCTGCACACGGCGCGCTGGTCGGGGGGTGGCCCTGAAGAATGGGGGAGGGCCTCTACAACTGTGGCTTGTATCAAACCCCTAGGGTATTGTCAAGCTGTTTTTAGGTGTTTGACGCATATTTATACACATCTTTAGGCGTAGGGACAGCTTGGGGCGTGCTGTCCCAGCTGTCCCAAGGGGTCGGAAGAATGGCAGAAAACAGCCGTTTATTTTGAGGTGAATTTGGGACAGGAGTGGGACAGCTGTCCCGGAGCTGTCCCAAAACGGCTATTTCGTTGCGTATGTAACCATTATCGGGCAGTCTGCGTACCCAAGAGCAGACTGGTAAGAAGGCACTTGCGCATGAAACACGCTTGCGCTATCGGATAAATCAGCTGGAAAGAGAGGAAAATGGGACAGCTCGGGACAGCTCGGGACAGCTGTCCCAGTTAGAAATCGCAGAAATCTGCCGATCTGAAAAAAGGTCGGGACAGCTGGGACAGGTCTGTCCCGGGGTCATCGCATTGAAAAGTAACAACTATTATACTAAATAGGGACAGGGACAGTTATAATTAATAATATATATATCTGTAATTTACACTATATATAAATATAGTTATATAGAGTGTTAATTATTAATTAAGATGTTCTTACGGGAGCTCCCAGCTGTCCCAAAAGTGCAAAACACGGCTTTTGGGCGCGCCGATCTTCGACGATGGTGGGTGCCCTGGCACAGCTGCGAAATCAAGGTGGTTTCGCGGCGGTACAACCTGAAAGGAAGTTGCATGAGCAAGTATGCGAGACGCGCGCCGGTGCTGGATCAGTTGTTGAGGGACCCGAAGGATCAGGCTCTCCTGGATCTGCCGTTCCAGGCGGATGTGGGCCGATTTGAAATTGAACCCTCTACAGGACTGGCGCGTATTCTTGGGGCACCCGGGTGTTTCGGGTTGCTGGATGCAAGTGCAAAAGGGGTTCCGCTTCGGTTCGATGTGCCTGAATTCAACGATTTCGAAGGGGTGCACCCGGCGCCGAAAGAGTGCGAATGGCATGTGCGGATCACGGTCGATGAAGTGACCTACTTGATTGCCAAGACGCCGACTTTGAGAGAGGGGGCCGACATTTTCATCGAAGCGGAGGATTATTACGATGCTTATGGTATCGGTGCGCTGCCGCCGCGCGCACCGGGGGAGTTGCTGCCGCCTGCCGCCACGTTGAAACGGCTGTTGCGGTACGATCCGGATACGGGAGTCCTGACATGGCGGCGGCGTTTTCCGCTGGAGGGTGACAAGGACAAACGCAAGATCCTGGCTTTCAACCAGACCCAGGCAGGCGGTCCTGCGTTTTCAACCTATCGGGGCGACGGGGAGCTGGTAGGCATGCTTTATGGCCTGATGCACAAGCGGTACCGTATCATCTGGAAAATGATTCAAGGCAGAGAGCTCGCCACTGGCGCGTCTCCGAAGGATCGCGAGGCCTACGCGGAATTCGAGATGCGTCAACGAGACCTGGATACGCGTTTTTCCAGTTTGTAAGGTATGGCGTAGAGCGCGGCGAGGCGCGCGGTGCGCATCGGCGGACCGATCCACTTTCCGCGTTGCCAGGCGCGCCAGTAGAGTGTCCGGCCCCGCCGCGTGCGGTGAACCGGGCGGACGATGAAGCGGCAAGGGCCGATGGCGGCAATCCATTGGCCTTTTATTTTGCGCCATGCGACGCTCACGCGGCGCATGGGAGGGCGCGAGGGGTTACGGACAGGCCAGCGGCCCAGAAGGCCTGCAAATCGTCTGACAGGTCGTCTATGTGGACGAAAGCGGTGTGGCCGATCATGATCACGCCGGACGCGATACTGGCGGCAAGGTATGTGCGGGCCCGGACGCTCACGGCTTCGTAGACAACGAGCTGGTCCTGAATGTCGTAGAGGATATCGTAACCGGGCGACGTGCGCCCGGCCGGCATGAAGGTGGTCATGGGAGCTCCTAGCGCTTGCGGCACCATGTTTCGGGCGAGATAACGCGCTGACAGTCTTCAAGGGAGAAGAAACTGTCGATCACGTGGTCACGGCCCTCGATCGTGACGCCGTATTGCCAGATATCCGGGATACCGAGCGACAGCCCGGCAAGCATGCCGCCGATGAAGCAGGTGCAACCGAATATCAGGGCGCGGGTTTCCGCCGAGAAACCGAGCGGGTGCGTAGCGGGCATATTATCGTTCATTGAGTTTCCTTCCATGCTTCGTAACCAAGTTTCGTTTCGCCACCGGCAACAGCCTCTTGCCAATTTTCAAACATGTCTTCATGCGTTTCGACATAGGACCACTGACCGATACTGTTACCGTTGATATCTCTCAGAGACCCTGAAAACCGGCGTTGTCGCATGCTGAGAGCGACACCATCCAGAATGCGCACGATTTCGTCACGCGGGCAGGATTGAAAAACTTCGTTTCTGCTTACGAGATGCAGGTTGAATTCCACTTTCACGGTGTTTCCTTTCATGGTGACAGTCCATCGCGACGGCCCCGCAAGGCCGCCGGAATTGAGTGTCAAAAGTCGTATGTGCGCGTGCCGTCAGGTAGAATGCGCACGATGCTGAGGTGCAATTCGTCACGTTCTTCAGGGGAGTAGCGAGCTTCCATACGGTCGATTGCGGCCATTTCGCTGTCGCATTTTTCGATATCGCATTCCCCGACAAATCCGGCATTTTCAACGATTACAAACATTTCATTTTCCTTTCGGCTTGGTTGACAATCCATCACGACACCGGGCGAGCCGGTGCCGGAATTGAATGTCAAGACGTAAGGTGATTGATAATTTTCCGAAGCGAGGCATCTTCATCCAATGTCGTGAAGTCGTTGCGCTCGATTGCCTTCAGGATCGATGTGAGATTGGCCATTTCGTCCGCTGTCAGCGGATTAGCTTCGCCCTCGGTGGGCAAATCTTCACTTAATTCGCTTTCTTCGTAATGCTCATCCTCATGCGTGACACTCACGCTATCGAGGTAGATTGATGGACGATTATAATTGAGGTCAAAATCATCGTTCCCGCTGCCGTGCGGTTGCCAGATTTTATTCATGTCAGTGTCCTTGCTGGCGATGATCGCTTTGGCATCATCAAGGGACTCGGCGTTGACCGTCCAACAGCCATAGGCACGGATGGCCATGGCACCGCTGATAATAAATTCTTTCATGATTTTTCGCCTTTCAGGTGACAATCCATCACGACACCGGGCGAGCCGGTGCCGGAATTGAATGTCATGCGCTGTCGCCCCAGATCAAACGGGCTATGCGCAAGCGGCTGGAAGGTGTGACCGTATCGGGCAAACGCAATGAAACAAATCGCATGCTGCCACTAGCAAACTGTACTTCACCGCAGGTCCAGTCACGTTCACGGTCGAACAGTTCGATTGCGTTACGGAGCGACATGTCTTTGCCGAGAAAACCACTTTCGGCATAGTCGCTCTGTTCCGCACTTCCGGGCGTGACCAGATCATAGGTGACATCGAAAGTGTTCATCCGACAAATCTCCCGGTGTCAGGATCGATGATGAAAAGAATGCGGCACGATGCATGTGTTACGAGGCGGATGGTCTGAATGTCTTTCCAAGCCTTGAACCACGCGGCGGCGGGCGTACTGCCCTGACGATAGGTGTTGAAACGTGACGGCGTGTCGCCTTCACAGATCTTGAGCTCGTATCGGATGCGGTAGGATTTCATGGTCGTGACCCTTTCATGATGTGACGCCAACGACCATACAGCGCCAATACACGGCAGTCAACTTTAAAAGGGTGACTGCCGTGTATCACAGTGTACCAGGGCGGAACCAGGGCAGCGGGTGACGCGGCGGCGGGCGGTGTGATACGTTGAAAGCAGTGAGATTACAGCAAGGGAGCCCGGAGTGATGGCGCGAAGACTGAAGGTTGTGGATAACGACGGGCCCGACATGTCCGTGCTCAACAAGGAGAAACCACGGCAGGGACTGACACCCAATCAGGAGGCGCTGGCACAGGCACTGTATCGGGGTGCGACCAACATCGAGGCGTATCGGGAAGCTTATAATGTAACGACTGAGAAAAAGAGTACAATATACCCTACCGCGCATAGAGTTAGTACGCACCCTAAAGTAGTTGCAAGAGTCTGGCAATTGGGCCAAGTAAAAGAGCAAGCAATTTATGATGAAGCCCAGAGTCTGACCGATTTTATTCTTGAAGAAACGCGATTGATTGCTTGCGATACTTCAGTGCGTACCCAAGACAGACTCAAGGCGCTCGAACTACTTGGGAAGACTAGGCATGTCCAACTATTCAAGGATACGGTTGTCACCGAAAACGATACACGTACTTCGGAACAGATCCTGAACGACATCAAGAAAAGCCTTGAGGAGGACGCCAAGAGTAAGTCAACGGATTGATATCGTTGACAACTGTTGTGCCTTCGCAAGGCCGTACAGTAGCATGACGTAACGGCAACAGCCCGCCTTGACCTCGTGTCAAGCGCGGGCTTTTTCGTGGCTGGCAGGGTCCCTCTTTCCCCGGGTCAGACCCCCGGCACCGGCACCCCCCGTTTTTGCAAGGTGACCACCTTCAAAAACCCTTACATGCTAATCTGCGCGTCCAGGTACCAAGTTTTTGCCAAAAACCGGGCACCCGGAGTTTCTTCCGAACCTCCACCTCCGACCCCGAAAAATTTCACAAAATTTTTTCGCCGTAAAATTGCCCCAATTGCCCGGATCTGGACAATCGGCAGGCGCCCCCACATACTGGGGCACCATGGATTCATGCACAGAGAAACAGCCCGAGATACAGCTCACCTGCCGGCACAAGCTGCGCAAGGCGCGCCGGCATGACACCTGGCAGCTGTTCGAGCTGGCCCCGGAGGGCGGGTGGTTGTACCGCGAGACCCACACGGGCCCCCGGCGCGGCCTGTTGAAATTCCTTGAGCGGCAGGGTATCGAGCCGAACCGCGCGGCGGAGAAGGCGCTGGCGGCCCTGCCGGAGCTGGAGCGGGGTTTCAGGGAAGGGTCGGGCATTGAGCGTAATTGATCTGGAGCAGGCGAAACTGGAACGGGGCACGCATCTGACCGGTAATGCCCGGTGCAATACCTGCGGGCACGAGTGGGTTTCCGTGACGCCGGTCGGGGTTACGGATTGCCTGGAGTGTCCCGGCTGCGGGCTCTATCGCGGCTGCTTCAAGGGTAATATCGCGCCGGATACCGGTGAAACGGTCTTTGTCTGCAATTGCGGCTGCCAGTCGTTTTATATTCGGGTGCGCCAGGACACGGAGCGCGGCGATGTGCTCAAGACCATTTGTCACGGCTGCGGCGAATACCACGGCGAGGTAATGCTCCTTGACCCTCCATGATATCGACCTGCCCAGGCTGGTTACCCAGATCGACCGGTCGGGACTGCCGGAGCACAAGAAGCGCACGCTGCTGCAGGAAGTCGAGCTGCTGCAGGCGGAGAAGCAGCGCGACGGCGCCCGCGAGAAGTTCCTGCCTTTCGTCGATGCCATGTGGCAGACGGATATTTCCAAACCCTTCGTGGCCGGCAACCATCACCGGATCATGGCCGAGGCCTTCGAGGAGGCCGAGCGCGGCGGCAAGAAACGCATCATCATAAATATGCCCCCACGCCATAAACTTAAAGTTGAAACACCCGTAGCTACAACCAATGGGTGGAAAACCATGGCTGAGATTGAACCGGGCGACTACGTGTTTGCACCGACAGGGGAGCCGGTGCTCGTTACCGGAAAATCGGCTGTTTACGAGAAAATACTTTACGAGGTCGAGACAGATGACGGGCACGTAATTGAAACGGACGACGAGCATTTGTGGACAGTCCGGTACAGAACGGACAGGGGTAAGGATTTCGTAACGCAATCGACGGAGCAGATACGGCAACGCGTGGCAGACCCGGCTCGAGGTGTGAACAACACGCCTAAATTGCCGGAATATGCCCCGGTAAAATACGCGGAAAAAGACCTTTTGGTCGACCCGTATGTACTGGGCGCGTGGCTTGGAGATGGCGCGAGCAGATGCGGAACCATGGGCGCGGATCCCCAGGATGCCCGGCATATCCGGGACCGTTTTCACGCGGTTGGCGTTGCCACCACGACCTTGTCGACGCCGTATATTTTCGGGACGAGAGGCCTGATGGTCAAGTTACGGAAGATAGGTGTTCTCGGTAACAAACATATTCCGGAGGACTATCTGACAGCGGCGCCGGCGCAACGGCTTGCGCTTGTTCAGGGTCTCATGGACACGGACGGGTCGGTCGCGAAAGATGGAAAATGTGTTTTCTACACCTCTGAGCCCCATATGGCGGTGCAATTTACAGAACTCGTGAACAGTTTTGGCGTGAAGGCGCATACGCGGCGACGCCCTGCGAAAAAATACAACGGTTATCAATGCCGCCCGTCTTACCGGGTGAATTTCAAGATGGCTGGCGCGGCATCGCTGCCACGCAAGGCGGAGCGGACACGCCATCTCAAGCGGTACAGGTCCCGGGTTATTTCGGTGCGTAAAACGGAGCGGACCGGGTTGGTTCAGTGTCTCCAGATAGCGAACAAGGACGGACTGTTCCTGGCGGGGCGCGGCTATATCGTTACGCATAACACGAAGTCGGAACTGACCAGCTGGATGCTGCCCGCCTGGCTGCTCGGGCGCGACCCGGGCCGCAAGATCATCCAGTGTTGCAACACGCAGGATCTCGCCTCGGGTTTCGGCCGCCGCGTCCGGAACCTGGTCGACACGCCCGAGTACCAGAAGGTGTTCGACGGCGTGAAGCTGTCGAAGGATTCCACAGCCCAGAACCACTGGCATACCAACAAGGGCGGCGAGTACTTCGCGATTGGTATCAAGGGGAAGGTGACGGGCAAGGGCGCCGATTTCCTGATCGTCGACGATCCGCATTCGGAGCAGGAGGCCCAGCAGGCGGAGAGCAACCCGGATGTGTTCGACGGGGTGTATGACTGGTACACGTCCGGACCGCGCCAGCGCCTACAGCCCGGCGGTGTGCTGATCATCGTCATGACCCGCTGGTCCAAGCGCGACTTGACCGGGCGTGTCCTGACCAAGCAGAAGCAGGACCAGGCCGAGGCCGATGCGCTCGGCCTGCAGGCGATGCTGGGCGACAAGTGGCACGTGATCACCCTGCCGGCGATCTGGGACGAGAAGGAAGAGAACGAGCGGCTGATGTGGCCGGGCCTGTGGACGCTGGATGAGCTCAAGGCGACCCGCGCCACGCTGCCGGTGGCCAAGTGGATGGCCCAGTACCAGCAGGAGCCGACATCCGACGAGGCCGCGATCCTGAAGCGCGAGTACTGGCGCCCATGGGAGAGCACCGAGCCGCCGCCGTGTTTCTATGTCATGCAGTCGTGGGATACGGCCCTGACGACCTCGACGCGGGCCGATTACTCCGCCTGCACGACATGGGGTGTGTTCAGCCATGACGACCGGCAGACCGGCGAGACGGTCAACAACATCATCCTGCTCGACGCCTGGAAGGCGCGGATCGACTTCCCGAACCTGAAAAAGGCGGTCCTGCGCATGAAACGCGAGTTCAACCCGGATTCGATCCTGGTCGAGAGCCGCAATTCCGGCACGTCGCTGATCCAGGAGCTGCGCGCCATGGGCGTTCCGGTGCAGGATTTCACGCCTGCGCGGGGCAAGATGAACGAATCCAACGACAAGATCGCCCGCGCCAACAGCGTGACGGATATCTTCGCGTCCGGCTATGTCTGGGCACCCTCGCGCCGGTTCGCCGAGGAGCTGATCGAGGAATGCGCGGCCTTCCCCGGGGGCGAATACGATGACTACGTCGACACGGTATCCCAGGCTCTGATAAGATTTCGCAAGGGCGGCCTGATCAGCACGCAGCACGATCGCGATCCGTGGGCGGACGAGATGCCCCGGCGCAAACATGCGAGTTATTACGGATGAACGACGAGTATCTGACCATAGAGCTTGAAGTCGACGAGAAGCCGGAAGCGGTCGTGATCGAGAACGAGGACGGCAGCGCGACGATCGATTTCGATCCGCGCCCGGCCGAGGATGAATACGAACCGCCCGAGGAGGCGATGGAACACGGCGCCAACCTGGCGCTGTACCTGCCCGGGGGTACCGATGGCGGCATCGCCGGCGACCTGCTGATGGAGATCGAGGCCGATATCTCCAGCCGCGGCGACTGGGAGAAGACCTACGAGAAGGGCCTGATGCTGCTCGGGTTCGACGACGAGCAGAAGACCGAGCCGTGGCCGGGCGCCAGCGGGGTCTATCATCCGATGCTGTGCGAGGCGCTGTAC
Source organism: Hyphomicrobiales bacterium (assembly GCA_036881905.1). Lineage (GTDB taxonomy): Bacteria > Pseudomonadota > Alphaproteobacteria > Rhizobiales > Im1 > JBAJNN01. The sequence continues at coordinate 38,729 of JBAJNN010000012.1, forward strand.
CGCTACCAGGCCCAGGCGATGAGCGAGCTGATGCCCGCTGCCGGGCCCGCCAAGACCAAGGTCGTCGGTACGGTCACGCCCCCGAAGGAGAAACAGGCGCTCCGGGTCCAGCGCGATCTGAACTATGTGCTGACCGAGCGGGTGACGGATTACCGCGAGGAGACCGAAAAGCTGCTGCTCAATACCGGCGCGGCCGGATCGGCGTTCCGCAAGTGGTATTACGACGAGGCGGCGCGCAAGCCCGCTGCCGACTTCGTGCCGGCCGAGGATATCATCGTGCCCTACGGCGCCAAGTCGCTGGCAACGGCCTCGCGCGTCACGCACCGGATGTTCAAGAGCTCGAACCAGCTCAGGAAGATGCAGGTTTCCGGTCTGTACCGGGACGACATCGATATCAACGCGTCCTACATGACGCCCGACGATGTCAGGGAAGCCAAGGACAAGGCGGCCGGGGTCGAGCAGTCCGGGCGCCAGCAGGACCTGCACACGGTCTACGAGATCCACGCCGATTACGAGATCCCCGGCTTCGAGTTCGAGGACGGCGTCGCGCGCCCCTACGTGATCACGATCGACAAGGACCGGATGCAGGTCCTGGCGATCTATCGGAACTGGCGCGAGGGTGACGAGAGCTATACCAAGGTCAAGTCCTTCATTCATTTTCCGTATGCGCCGGGTTTCGGTTTCTACGGCAATGGCCTGATCCACCTGATGTACGGAACGACCAAGGCGGCGACGGCGACCGAGCGCCAGCTGATCGATGCCGGGACGCTGGCCAACCTGCCGGCCGGGTTCAAGACCTCGGCGATGCGGATCAACGCGCCGTCCGATCCGCTGATCCCCGGCGAGTTCCGCGATGTCGACATGCCCTCGGGCGGGGCGCTTCGCGACCAGCTGATGTTCGCGCCCTACAAGGAGCCCTCGGCGACCCTGAACCAGCTCAAGAACGAGCTGGTCGAGGAGGGGCGCCGCGTCGGTTCCAGCGCCGACCTGAAGGTCGCCGACATGAGCGGCCAGATGCCGGTCGGGACCATGCTGGCGATCATCGAGCGCTCGACCAAGATCCAGTCCGCGGTGCATGCGCGGCTGCACGCCTCGATGAAGGAGGAGCTGCGGCTGGTGGCCGAGCTGATCCGCGATCACGAGCCGGACGAGTATCCGTTCGAGGTCGAGGACATGGCGACGCGGGCGGAGGATTACGACGAGCGGGTCGACGTCATTCCCGTATCGGATCCCAACGCTTCGACGATGGCCCACCGCATCATGCAGATGCAGGCCGTGACGCAGCTGGCGGCGCAGGACCCGGAAGCCTTCAACCGGCCCGAGCTCTACAAGAATTTTCTCACGGTGCTCGGGGTCGACAACATCGAGAAGGTCCTGAAGCTGCCCGACGAGGTCCAGCCGCGCGACCCGGTGACCGAGAACATGGCGATGCTGACAGGCGAGCCGGTCAAGGCGGCGCTCTGGCAGGACCACGAGGCGCATATCGCCGTGCATATGTCGATGGCCGAGGATCCCAAGATCCAGGAGATCGTCGGCAAGAGCCCGACCGCCCAGGCAATCGTTTCGGCGATGGACGCGCATGTGCGCGAGCATGTCGCCTACCAGTACCGGGCCGAAATCGAGAAGCAGATGGGCGTGCCGCTGCCGCCGCTCGACGAGCAGCTGCCGCCGGAGGTCGAGCCGGAACTGGCCAAGCTCACGGCCGACGCGGCCGAGCGGGTGCTGGAAGGCAGCAAGGAAGAGATCGCGCAGCAGGAGGCCAAGGAGCGCGCCGAGGATCCGGTGATGCAGCTTCAGCTCGCCGAGGTCGATATCAAGCGCCAGGATGCCGATCGCAAGGATCGTGAGGTCGAGGCGCGGATCCGGCAGGGCGACGAGGAGCTTGAGATCAAGCGCCGCATGCCGCTGATCGACGCGGCGATGAAGGTCGAGGGCGAACGCGAGGCCGCACGCCGGAAGGCCGAGCAGGAAGAGAAGGACCGCGCGCTTGAGCGGCACAAGATCAAGGTCGACGACGAGAACAACGCGGAAGATCGCGAGGCGGAACTGGATGTCGCCACCATGGAAACAGCTGCAAGGCTCGCAGAGGCAGCCATGGACGCCGACGCCCGGGAGCGCGAACGCAAGGATCAGATGGCGTTGGCACGCGCGGCACAGAAGGAGGCGAAACAGACAGCAAAGGACGTGAAGAGTGAGTGAAGTGGCCCTGTCGGTTGCGCTGCACAAGTTGCGGCAGCGCAAGACAATGGAAGTGGAATCGCTGATAAATGCCGATGCGATGGACTTCCCGGATTACAAATACAAGTGCGGTGTCTTGCGTGGCCTGAACGATGCCGTGCTTACCGTTGAAAATCTATTGCAGGAGAGCAAGCAGAATGACGATGAAAACAACCCTGCCCCGCAGGACGACGCGAGGACCCTCCGCCGTCGCTCATAACATGTCGATGGACGAGCTGCTTGAATGGCTCGACGATCCGCGGAACCGGCGCAAGGTGCCGAAGGTGACCGGCCACCATATCCTGCTGGCGCCGCTGCCGGTCGAGACCGTGACTGAAGGTGGAATCTATATCCCGGAAGAGCACGTTGAAAAGCAGGTGGTTGCGGGTATTACGGGCTACGTGGTACAAACGGGAAACAGTGCCTACAAGGGCGAGTACCCCAAAGGGGTGATGCGTTTCCCTGACGGGCCCTGGTGCAAGCAGGGCGATTTCGTCATCTACAAGACGTATACGGGAACCCGGGTAGAGGTTGCCGGGCAGGAATTCCGGATCATGAACGATGATCAGATACTGGCAGTTGTCGAAGACCCACGGGGGCTGGCCCGGGTATGAGCAACACTGATTTCGAAGCCATGATGAGCGACGAGCAGACGGAATATCCGACGCTGCCCGGGTCCGAGGACCAGAAGCCGGTCAAGGTCGTGTTCAACGAGGACGGCACGACCGACGAGTTCCCGGTCGATTCCGATACGGACGATCAGGATGACGGCGCGGATGACCAGGACGCCGATGACGGCGGTCCCAGTGTCGACGAGCTCAAGCAGTACAGCGACGCCAACCGTGGCGGCCGGGCCGGAGCCCGGATTAACACGCTGACCTATGAGCGCGAGGAAGCGCGCCGGCAGGCCCAGGCCGCGCAGACGGAAGTCGAGCGGCTGCGCCGCGAGAACCAGGCCCTGACGCAGGAGCGTACCAACAGCGCCACGCTGAATCTGCAGATGGCCGACAACATGCGTTCGTCGATGAAGGCTTCCCGCGAGCGCGAGCTCGAAGCGGCCAAGGCGACGATGACCAAGGCCTACGAGGACGGCAATGGCGCGGCGATTGCCGACGCGCAGGCGGAGATCGCGCGGATCCAGGCGGAGCTGACGCAGATCACCACGGCCGAGCAGACGGCCAAGCAGTATCAGGCGCGGCAGCCCCAGCAACCGCAGCAGGCTCAACAGCCCCAGCAGGCTCAACAGCCGCAACAGCAGAACGAGCCGCTACCGCCTGAAACACTCAAGTGGCTGGGCGATAACGGACACTGGTTCGGACGCCCGGAATACACGGCGGAGACCAGTTTTGCCTACGGGCTGCATGAGCGCCTGGCAAAGGAACACGCGCCGGGCAGCAAGGGCTACTGGAGCGCAGCAAACAAGATTCTCAAGGTAAAATTCCCTGAACTGGATACAGGGAGCAATTTCGGAGCTACGGGCAAGATGACAGGCGGTCAGGGCAAACAACGTGCTAATACCTCATCTCGTCCGAACGTGGCCGCACCCGCAAACCGTACTTCCGGGCGGGACCCACGCACCAAGTCTACAACGGTAACACTGGCCCCATCCCAGGCTACTATCGCGAGGAAGCTTGGGCTTACTCCGGCACAATACGCCGAGCAACTCCAGAAGAAGGATTACGGTTTGTGATGTCGGAAAATCGCGCAGGCGGCAACGCATGGGACGCCTTTATAGAAGACCCGCGTAACGGACGTGAGATGATCTCTCGCGCCCAGCAGAGCAGAGAAGAGATCACGTATCTGGAGACCGAGAATATCCCAAGTCCTGAACCGCGCCCCGGCCTGGTTCATCGCTGGGTTCGTGGAGAGATGGCGTCCGGTGGAACCGACGCCCGGAACTTCAACCAGCGTATTCAGGAAGGCTGGTCACCGGTTCAGCTCAAGGATTACCCCGAAATGCGGCCGCTCATGGAGGCACAGACGGGAACGCCGGAGCTGGAAGGCTATGTCACTGTCGAAGGCCTGACGCTGTGCGTCATGCCGGAAGCACGGGCGGCAGCCCGGGACAGGCACTACCAGAAAAAGAACGAGGATATTCTGCGATCGGTCGATAGCCAGTTCATGCGCCAGACCCCGAACTACGAGCATATCGGTGTCGAGCGTACGAACGAGAGCTCTTCGAAACAGACATTCGGCAGAGGCATCTATCAGGAATAGGCCTCTCTGAACAAAGGGCAGAAAAATGGTAGCAACAGCGTCACCGTTCGGCGCACGCGCTGTGAAAAGCCTGGCATCGCGGTACAATTCCACGGGAAGCAACCTCTTCCCGATCGCGAATGGCTACGCGACGAACATCTTCGCGGGTGATTTCGTCGTACGCGTAGCGGATGGCACGATCGAAAAGGCGACGGGAACGACGACCCTGTCGACAATCGGTATTTTCATTGGTGCGGAGTACACCGAACCGAATCTCAACTATCGCTTGCGGGCACAATTTTATCCGGCCAACACGGTCGGGGTTGTCGGCGGCGTCGATCAGATCAACGGATATGTCATTGACGATCCCGAGATCGTGTTCAAGATCCAGGCGGACGGGCCTATCGCCCTTGCGGATGTCGGCTCCAATGCCGCTATCGTGCAGGGTGCGGGCAGCATAGCGAACGGGAACAGCACCAACGCGCTGGACCAGTCGTCGCTTGCAACGACCAGCACGCTTCCGCTGCGGATTCTTGAAATCGAGCGAAGCCCTGAAAATGTGGCCGGCGATGCATTCACCGATGTTCTCGTGAAGTTCAATACTGGTCACCAGTATCTGAACACCACGGGCGTGTAAGGGAGACTGACACATGTCAACGATTACACGCGCCCAGCTGCTCAAGGAGCTGATTCCAGGTCTCGATACATTGTTCGGGCTGGAATACAACACCTACGAGAACCAGCACACGATGATCTACGAGATGGAAACATCCGAACGATCATTCGAAGAAGCGACCAACCTGTCCGGCTTCGGCGCCGCACCTGTCAAGCCTGAAGGCACTGCCATTCAGTATGACACGGCGCAGGAAAGCTACACGCAGCGGTACGATCACGAGACAATCGCCATGGGCTTCTCCCTCACGGAAGAAGCGATGGAGGATAATCTCTACGATTCCATCTCCAAACGGTATACCAAGGCGATGGCCCGCTCGATGGCCTACACGAAGCAGGTCAAGGCGGCCGCGGTCCTGAATAACGGTTTCTCGACCTACCAGACCGGTGACGGTGTCAGCCTGTACAACACGGCTCACCCTCTCGTCTCCGGCGGTACGCTCGCGAACCGCCCTATCACGGCTGCCGACCTCTCCGAGGCGGCTGTCGAGAACATGGAAATTCAGATCGCCGGCTGGGTCGACGAACGCGGACTTCTGATCAACCAGATGCCCCGCAAGCTGGTCATTCCCCGGCAGCTGAAATATGTCGCAACACGTATCCTGATGTCCGATCTGCGGCCGGGTACGGCGGATAACGATGTCAACGCCAACAAGGAACAGCGGACGATTCCTGAGGGCTGGTGCATCAACAACTATCTGACCGATCCGAACGCATGGTTCGTCATTACCGATGTTCCTGACGGGCTTACGTTCTACGAGCGTATTGCCTATCAGACCAACATGGACGGCGATTTCGACACAGGGAATGTCCGTTATAAGGCGCGCGAGCGTTATTCCTTTGGCGTAACGAACCCTCGTGGGACTTGGGGCTCGCCCGGGACCTCTTGATAAATAAGGGTTTTTCACTCTAAGAGAAAGGGCGCCAACTTGGCGCCCTTTTTTGTGTCGGAGAGTTCCGGAGTTGCGTGGGATAAAAGCCGTCAACAGTACATGGCGTATATCGACGTCTTCGGAAAGAGAAAAAATCTAGGCCGTTTCAAAACTCTGGAAGAAGCCATTACCATCCGCAAACGAGCTGAAAATCTCTACGGGTTTACCAAACGGCACGGAACTGTGATAGAGTAGAAAAACTTCATTGAGTCCTCCTTAAGTTCCTCCACCCCGGCGAGCAATTGCCGGGGCCTTTTTTGTCCCGTATACTTCCCGCGGATCCAGGATCATTGACAGCCGCATCGGGACGGCCTGGCGCACACCCCGTATGGACGATGCAGCGAGCTATACGGAGCCATCAGATGACGACTTTCCGCGCACCCCTCCGCGTTTACGATGCGAACAAGGATATCGATTCCGACGCCGGGTGGGTCACTGCCATGCAGACCAACACCATGGTCTTCGGCGATACCACCAAGGATCTCTTCAACCTTCCGGCCAATTCGCAGATCATCGATTTCTATGTCGATGTGACCACGGCGTTCAACGCTGCAACGACCAACACGCTCGATCTCGGCGTGTCGGGAACCCCGGCCCGGTTTGCCGATAACCTGGCGCTGGGTACCGCGGAGCGGGTGCTCGGTTCGTCCGATGCGTCTCAGCTCGATGAATACGCCAGTACCGGAACGACCGGCATCACGGTGCAGGGCGTTTACGCCCAGACCGGCGCAGCGGCCACGGCCGGCGCGGCCCGGATTTCGGTTCTCTACGCGGTTCAGCGCGTCCTGTCGCTCTAAGGAGTAGCCCATGGCACGTCCTAGCCAAGTGTCCCAAACAGGTATCGGCAGTACTAACTGGGTACCGGTCGATAACCATCTTACGCCGTTTGCTATTGGCTTCGGTGTCGCGACTGTCGGAACGGTTAATTACACGGTGCAACACACGTTTGACGACGTACAGGACCCGACCGTAACACCGGTGGTATTTCCGCATGAAACTGTCGCAGCCCAGACCGCCAATGCGGACGGGAACTATGCGTTCCCGATACAGGCTATCCGGCTGACGGTGAACAGCGGAACCGGTACAGCCAGGTTGCGGCTGATCCAGGCAGGTATCAGGACGGGCTGATGGCGAAGAAGGCAAAACGCGCGCGTACGCAGAAGACCTCGGTCGGCTCCAAGGGCCAGAAGAAGGTCGCCAAGGTGATGCGCGAGTTCCACGCGGGCAAGCTGAAATCCAGCAGCGGCCAGAAGGTGACCAACCCGAAGCAGGCGGCCGCGATCGGTTACTCGGAAGCCCGGCGCAGGAAGAAAAAATAGATGGTGGTTTCCGGCACGACAACGTTCGATCTCGATGCCCTCGATATTATCGAGGAGGCGTATGAGCGTGCCGGGCTGGAAAGCCGGACAGGCTACGATGTCGTTTCGGCGGCGCGCAGCCTGAACCTGATGTTCCAGGAATGGGCCAACAAGGGCTTCAATCTCTGGACGGTCGAGGAGCGGCAGCTGGTCCTGGTACAGGGGCAGCTGACCTACACGCTGGGCACCGATATCATCAGTGTGCTCGACCACGTCATTCGGCGCGATTCCGGTCAACAGCAGGTCGACTACCAGATCACGCGGATCTCGGTGTCGACCTATGCGCGCCGTACGGTCAAGAACGTGCAGTCGCGACCGACCGAGATCTATATCGACCGGCAACGCGACGCGCCGGTGATCACGGTCTGGCCGGTACCCGATTCGGGTGATTACACGCTGATCTACTGGACCCTGCGTCGGATCGACGATGTAGGCGCCAATACCAACAACATGGACGTTCCGTTCCGTTTCCTGCCGGCTGTCACGGCAGGGCTCGCATACCGGATCGCCCTGAAGAAACCGCAGGTATCGCGCGATCGCGTGATCATGCTGAAGCAACTGGCGGACGAGGCCTATAACGAAGCGGCGGACGAGGACAGGGAGAAGGCAACATTCCGTATCGTACCGCTGACGGATAATCGTCTATGACCGCGGCTCGCTACGCGCAGGGGAAACGCGCCCTCGGCATGTGCGACCGGTGCGGCTTTGTCTACAAGCTGCATGAGCTCCGCTATGAAGTCGAAGATCAGCGCAAGAATGGTTTGAGAGTTTGCAGGGAATGTCTTGATATCGATCACCCGCAGCTGAGGCTCGGGGAGATCGTCATTCAGGATCCGGAATCCTTGTTCGATCCACGACCGGATCTGGACGAGAGGGCATCTACCAGTTTCTTTGGATGGAACCCGGTAGGGGGGCTCAATATGGTGATCCGTTCCGCAGTCGGGACGGTGACGGTCCAAGCAGACTAAGGGTATGAACCATGAAGATGAAGAAGTCGAAAAAGGGTTACCGGTACGGTGGCATGGCCGGTGACATGTCGAAGAAGAGTGGCATGATGCGCTCGAACATGGCCGGTAACGGGTACCGGAATGGTGGCATGGCCAAGGGTGGCGGCGGCAGTGGCGTAGGCCGGCTGCAGAAGTCCAGGATGGCGGCCAAATCGGGTAAGGTCATGACCAAACGCGGATACGGAATGGCGCGAAAGGGCTGATACTGGATGAATTATCTGGAGCTGCGCACGGCGATAACAGACTATTGCGAGTATGACGAGACGTCTTTCACCTCGAACATACCCCTGTTCATCCGTCAGGCCGAGCAGCGTATCTTCTTTCTGGCGCAGCTCCCGTTCTTCCGCAGGAACGTCACCGGCAACACGACGCAGGGAAACCGGTTCCTGTCGCTCCCTACAGTATTGGGTACCGTAAAAGCAATATTCAGTCTCGCGATTCTGGATTCCAACAACGAGGAACAGTACCTCCTCAATAAAGACGTTAACTTTCTGAGGGCGGCTTACCCGGGAACAGGACAGGGTTTCCCTCGTTACTACGCTCTTTTCGATGACGATACTGCAATGCTGGCACCGGTTCCCAACGGCGATTACTTGTGCGAGCTCCATTATTCTTACGAACCGGCATCGCTTACGGCGGGCGCGGATGACGGAACGACATGGCTGAGCGACAACGCCGAGGACGCAATGCTCTATGGCGCCCTGATCGAGGCCTACACCTACATGAAGGGCGAGGCGGCGCTGCTGAGCGAATACAAGGAACGGTTCGATATCGCGATCGCCCGGCTCAAGAACCTGGGTGAAGGACGCGATCGCAAGGACACGTATCGGGGTGGTGAATTGAGAGTGCAGGAAACATGAGCGAGGGTTTTGTCACGTTGGGGCAGGCGGAGGTCACCTTGACGAAAGGCCGCGGCCATACCCCGGAAGAGCTGACCGGGATGTGCGTGAAGAAGATTATCTCGGTCGGGCCCGAAGTGCCCGAACCGGCGCGCGCGCAGGCGCTCGCGTTCAAGGACCATATCGCGCAGGTCGTCCTGCATTACGTCCGGCAGGCGCAGCGGAGCGCCCGCACGACACACGTTAACGAGCTGATGGCCGCAGACATGCCGGAAGCCGCCGAGCATCTTAGAAAGGGCTCCTGACCATGCCATTGACGCAGGCATTGACGACCTCGTTCAAACGCGAGCTGCTCGTCGGAACGCATAACTTCACCAACGGAACCGGGGATGCCTTCAACCTGGCGCTGTTCGCGGCCAATGCGAGTATCCCGTCGGCGTTCGGGCCCGCGACGACAAACTACTCGCAGATGGGCGCCGAGGAGACATCCGGTACCGGCTACTCTGCAGGCGGTTCGCCATTGACGAATGTCACGCCGACGACCTCGGGCACGACGGCGCTTACGGATTTCGTCGATTTGACTTTCTCGACGGTGACCCTGACTTCGCGTGGCGCGCTGATCTACAATACCGGTGCCGGGAACGCGGCTGTTGCCGTGCTCGATTTCGGCGCGGACAGGTCGACGACCGCAGGCGATTTCACGATCATCTTCCCGGCTGCCGATGCGAGCAACGCGATCATTCGCCTGGCCTGATGCCGGTCTTCTGCAAGGAGCTCGTGCATGGCAACGCTGGGCAAATGGGTCAACACGTCAAAGAACCTGATCCTGCCTCCGGCTACGTGGGCGGCGCCCAGCGGCATGTTCCCCACACAGAGCCGGAACGACAGCAGTGCCTATGCGTTCAATGACACGACGGCGACGCTCACGCTGCCGGCCACGGATCTTGCAGACGGCTACCTGATTGTCGCGGCCTACGAGTTCGAGCAGGACCAGGATGCCCGTTTCTCGGGCGAGGGCCGGATCATCCAGGCCTCCGGGACCGGCACGTTTCGGAGTAATCCCACAGGCGGCTACGCGCGCGACGCCTCCGAAGACAGGGCCTATATCCGTTGCTGGGCTTTTGTCGACAACCCGTCCGCATCGGCGACATTCCAGTTCCAGTGGCAGTACGATAACTACCAGGGCCAGTTGCCGAATGCCGGGGTCGTACGATCCGAGTTTGAAGTTATTCCGTTCTTCTATTCGGATATCGGGATCTACAGCAGCAGTTCGACCCTGATCTATAGCGGCACGACACCGTTGCAGGTGACCGGCTGGTCCGGCACGGACGGGACCAATATCACACTGACCAGCAATGTCGTCACCGTGGCGGGCGACAACAAGCGTTATCTGATTCTGGGATCACAGTATTACGAAGGACGGAGCGGCCGGACCCAACGCTGGGGCGGCCTTGAGATCGACGGGGTGCAGGAGAATGCCGCCAAGGCCTACTGGTATTCGCGTGACAGCAACAGCGACCAGATGGGCGGCATGTATACGTGGCTGATCGAGACATCGACAGCCGACGTCACGATCGAGACTTTCTGTTACGAGGGCGATGGCCTGCTGGCCGGAGAAGGCGGCAGCGCGTCCACGGGGGCGAACCCGACAGCGGGCGATCACAGTCTTGTCGTCATCGAGCTGAACGACGGCGCCGAGGTTTTTCAGTCGATCGACGAGACCGGGCTGCAGACACTTCGAACGGCGGGACCCGTCGACCTGAACCTGTTCCGTACCACGGACATCAATTTCAGCGATGCGGTTTCATGGGTGCGCGCAAGCAATACCGGCATGGAAGCCCAGAAGGCGATGGACGCGCTGGTCGGCACGAACATCTCCGGCGCCTCCTTCGCGGTCACCGATGCGACGCGCTGGACCGGGACCAGCGAACTGACGGTCAACGGAGTCGAGGATACGACCACGTTTCACGGCAACTATCTCCGGAACCTCGAATTGACCCTTGGGTGGGCGTCGAACAACCTGTCCTTTTTGGCGCTCACGGCAACGCAGGATGTCGGGGCCAGTGTGACCGAGCTGGCCGGCACGGAAGGCGGCGGTAACGCCCAGAGCCCGGCCGGCTGGTCCGGCATATGGGGGATCAATCTCGATACGCTGCCGCAACAGGCGGTCACGGTCAACGTAACCGGGGTCAGCTCGACGACCGCGGTCGGCAGCGTGACGACGACACGGACAACAGCGGTTTCCGTAACGGGTATCGTTACGACAAGCGCCGTGGGCCAGGTCGATATTCAGATCGACACAGGCATATCCATACCGGTCACCGGGATCGAGATCCCGACAGTGCTGAGTAGCGTGGTTATTCAGAGCAGCGTTAATCTGTTCCCTACAGGTATTGCCAGCACGGCGCAGCCAGGGACTGCGACAGTATTGTTGGGCGTTGAGGCGCGGGTCACTGGCCTCGCCATCACCTCCGGCCTCGGCTCGGTTATGGTATGGTCGGTGATAGATGACATGCAAGACCCGGGCTGGACTGCGATATCGGATGGTTAAGGCGACATGGTAAGCACCTATTCAAATAACTTTCGTTTCGAGCTGATAGCTACGGGCGATCAATCCGGGGTCTGGGGCATCACGACCAACGGTACGCTCGGGACCCTTCTCGAACAGGCGCTGGGCGGTGTAGGAAATATCCTGCATGACGACACGGCTTCCATCACGTTGACGACGCTGGATGGCGCGGTCGGCCAGGCACGCAACGCGGTGCTGGTCATTACCGGGGCCCTGACGGCGGACCGGGAAGTGATCTGCCCCGATATCCAGAAATTGTACATTATCGAGAACGCGACGACGGGCGGCTTCGGGGTAACCCTGAAGACATCCGGAGGGACGGGTCCGACGATCGGTAACGGCCGCAGTGCGCTGGTCTATTGCGACGGCACCAACGTCAACGATGTCAGCAGTAACGTGACGGTCAGCAACGCCAACTGGTCGGGTGACGATCTGGCTGTTGTCAATGGCGGTACGGGCGCGTCGGCGGCGCAGGATGCGCGCAACAATCTCGGTCTTGAAACAGTCACGCAGCCGGAAGCCGAGGCGGGCACGGCGACGACGACGCGGGCATGGACAGCCGAGCGCGTCAATCAGGCCGTTCTCGCGGTTACCGAGACCGAGAACCGGCGTATCGCATCGATTACATTCATCATTGACGGCGGCGGCCAGGTCATTGAAACCGGCTTTAAAGGGTACCTTGAGATTCCATTCGCCGCCACGATCCGGCGCGTGACGACCATGGCGGTGCAGAGCGGGGATATCGTGATCGATATCTGGAAGGACGTATACGGTAACTTCCCGCCAGACGATACAGACAGTATTACGGCCGGCACGCCGCCGACCCTGTCCAGCGCGGCAAACGCGCAGGATAGCACCCTTACGGGCTGGACCACGGCAATCGCGGCGGGCGATATCATGGGTTTCAACGTTGACAGTGCCGCGACGATTGAAACGGTTACCGTTGCGCTGGAGGTTCTCAAGACATGATATCGGGCCTGCAGGGTATCTACGATCACGCCGAGATTTTTGATTTCGTTACGAAATCGGGTAACGCGCGGTGTTGGCGGATAAATGCCAAAGACGGAGAAGGCGCGGTCCGTTGGCAAGGGTGGTTTACTTCTAAAGACGCAGCAGATCGCTTTATGGAAGCGATCGAGATCGGTTATATCCCCGATTACCTGCGTCCGGTACCGGTACCGGTATGGGTGCCGGGAACCGGAGAAGAGCTACTCGAATACGAAATGCAGACAATCGAATTTCTGATCTCTTCTCCGGGCGTACAGCAAAACTGGCCTGTACCGCTTGATTGGAACGATGTCGACAACACGATTGAAACTCTGGGCGGCGGCGCCAATGGCGAGAACGGTACCGACGGACTCGGCGGCGGCGGCCTTTCCGGACGGGGCGGACGGGGTGGGGGAGCAGGCGCGTATTCTGCAGAAACCAACGTCGCGTTGTCCGATCCTACAGCACCCTACACCGTGGGGAACACGTCCGGAGACACATGGTTCAACGGCACGTCCCTGACCGTGGCTTCGGTAAGCGCGGAAGGCGGTGCTCTTATCGTTGGCGGCAACGCGCTTAACGGAATCGGAACGACCAAATTTTCCGGTGGTAACGGAGGCGGTAACGGAGGCACCAGCCCGGAGGGCGGCGGCGGCGGCGGCGGAGGCGGCGGCAGCGCAGGCCCCGACGGTGCGGGACGTAACGGAGGTGCGGGCGCGACCGGCAGCAACGACGGTGGGGGCGGCGGAGGTGGCGGCGGCGCTAATGGAGGGTCCAGTTCGGCAGGCGCTAACGGTGTTGGCGATTCCGGCGGTGCAGGAGGTAATGGACCTAACGGTACAGGTGCAGGATCCGCAGGCGGCGGGGGAGGTCTGGACGGCGGCGGCGGTGGCGGAAGAAACGAAAATCAGGACGTATCACCTGGGGCTGCTGCCGGAGGTGCGGGCGGCGTGAACATTACATGGACCCCTAACGGGGTAGGCGGCGGAGCCGGCGGGGGCGGCGGCGGCGCCGGGCTCATAACGGATTTTCCAGGAACCCGCGGAGGACCTGGCGGTGTCTATGGCGGCGGCGGTGCAGGCGGGGGCGGGGGCGCACGTATCAGTGAAGGGCAAGGCGGCGCTGCGGGGGCCGGGAGCCAGGGTATTATCGTAATCACTTATGCGCCGCGCGGGGGCCGTGTTGGTCAAGGGTACGTATTCGGGTAGGAAAGCATGCTCAAACTGACACTCAGACCGGGAATCAACAGGGAAGCGACAGCTTACGCCAATTCAGGCGGCTGGTACGACTGCAACCTTGTCCGGTTCCGGCAGGGCTTCCCC
>JBAJNN010000013.1:0-49231 GCA_036881905.1 Hyphomicrobiales bacterium
CAACACCCTGGGCTGGAACACTTTTCCGGTCCCGACGCTCACCGCACAAAATAAGGCCGACCTGACCCTTTGCGCCAAAACTATTCTGCTGGCGCGCGAGGCGCATTTCCCTAGCCCCATCGCCGAGCTTTACAAGCCCGGGGCAATGCCGGAAAATCTGCGCTATGCCCATGCACGCAATGACGAGATGGTGGAGCGCATTTACATCGGGCGCAAATTCCGCAATGATAGCGAAAGACTGGAAAAACTATTTGACTTATACACCAAAATGAAGAATAAGCTGGAAAAGTCATGACCAACTCCCCGAAATCCCGTCGTTTTGTTCTGAGAGAAGATGCTTTTCCGGATATTTCCCTGATGATGCTGGTCACACTGGACGCCTTGAGAGCATTGGGAGGCTCGGCCACCATTCGGGAAATTCTTGACTATACGATCGAGAATGAGGGCGTTACCGAGGCCGAACAGTCCTACCTTATGCCGAACGGACGGGATCGGCGATTGGATTATTATCTCTCCTGGTCGCGGACCTATTTGAAGCGTGGTGGTGCTGTCGAAAATTCCGCGCGCGGCGTGTGGGCGCTCACCGAAGCGGGCGAGAAAATTCGCTCTCTGGCCGAGACCCGCGGGATTCGCTCGCGCGTCTATGAGGAAGAACGCCAACGCGCCAAACTCAAGCGCAGTGCCGAAAAGGCCGATGCGCCCACCGCTCGATCCGATGAAGACCCCTCCGCCCCCCTCTCCGAGGAAGAACATGACGAGGCATGGCGGGATCGACTGCTGTTCGAGTTGCAACAACTGGCGGCGGATTCCTTTGAGCGTCTGACACAGCGTCTGTTGCGCGAAGCCGGCTTCGTCAAGGTCGAGGTTCGCGGCAAAACCGGCGATGGCGGGATCGACGGCGTCGGCGTCTTGCGCGTGAATCTTATTACCTTCCAAGTCTATTTCCAATGCAAAAAGTGGAGCAACAGTGTCGGCGCGAAAGACATTCGCGACTTTCGCGGCGCTTTGCAAGGGCGTGCCGATAAGGGCTTGTTCGTCACCACGAGCAGTTTCACCAAACAGGCTTCGGATGAAGCGGCGCGCGACGGCGCGATTGCGATCGACTTGATCGATGGGCAGCGTTTGTGCGATCTGATGAAATGATATGAGCTGGGCGTGAAGGCCGAAACGGTTGAACGCGTGACAATTCTGAGCGACTGGCTGAAAGAGATTTGATGGATCCAAATTAATTTGAGAAAGTGATATGACCTCAAAATCCGTTCTCTCGGTTTCCCTCGCTTGCGCGCAAAATGGCCGTTCGACGCGATCGAACGAGCAAGGCATGCGCCCGATGCAGGAACGCGCCTTTCAAAAACGCGGCGAACCCTATCTGATCATCAAGGCGCCGCCGGCTTCGGGCAAAAGCCGGGCGCTGATGTTCATCGCTCTCGACAAGCTCCACAATCAGGGGCTGAAACAGACGATCGTCGCCGTGCCGGAGAAGACCATCGGCGCGAGCTTCGCCGATGAACCACTCTCCGAATCCGGTTTCCGGGTCGATTGGGTCGTCGCCCCGAAATGGAACCTGTGCAACGCCCCCGGCGGGGACAATGGCGGCAAGGCCAATGCGGTGAAGGCGTTTCTCGACAGCGGCAATCGAGAGGCGGAGGGCGCGGCCGCAACCGGAAACGCCGATCAACAGGCGGGGAGCGGCGAAGCCACGATTGAGAACGCCGATAAAGTGTTGCTGTGCACCCATGCCACCTTTCGCTTCTCCGTCGAGCGATTCGGGGTGGAGGCGTTCGACTATCGATTGATCGCCATAGACGAGTTTCACCATGTTTCGGCCAATCCCGACAACAGGCTGGGCGATCATCTCAAACGCCTTATCGCCCGCGGCAAGGTTCATATCGTCGCCATGACCGGCAGCTATTTCCGCGGCGACGCCGAGCCGGTGCTCAGCCCCGAGGACGAGGCGAAGTTCGACACCGTCACCTACACCTATTACGAGCAGCTCAACGGCTATGAATATCTCAAACGAATCGAGATCGGCCATTACTTTTATTCGGGGGCCTATGCCGACAGCATTCTCGACGTGCTCGATCCAACCGAAAAGACCATCATTCACATTCCCAACGTCAATTCGCGCGAAAGCACCAAGGACAAGATCAGGGAAGTCGAACATATTCTGGGACAGCTTGGCGAATGGCAGGGCGCGGACCCCGAAACCGGCTTCCAACTCGTGAAAACATCGCAAGGCCGCGTGCTCAAAATCGCCGACCTTGTCGATGACGATCCGGTCAAGCGCGAGCGTGTCGCCGCCGCGCTGAAAGACCCGGCCTGCAATAAAGACTCCGATTATGTGGATATGATCATTGCGCTCGGCATGGCCAAGGAAGGCTTCGACTGGATCTGGTGCGAACATGCGCTGACCGTCGGCTATCGTTCGAGCCTGACCGAGATCGTGCAGATTATCGGCCGCACCACTCGCGACGCGCCGGGCAAGACCCGCGTGCGCTTCACCAATCTGATCGCCGAACCCGACGCCTCGGAACAGGAAGTCGCTGAGGCGGTGAACGATACGCTGAAAGCCATCGCCGCCAGCTTGCTTATGGAACAGGTGCTCGCGCCCCGCTTTGCCTTCACCGCGAAAACCCCGCAAAGCCAGCCGATGGAGGATTTCAACTACGGGACCGGCGGCTATGATTACGACAAGACCAATTTCGGTTTCGATGAAGAAAGCGGCCGGGTGCATATCGAGATCAAAGGGTTGGCCGAGCCGAAAAGCGTGGAAGCCACGCGCATCTGCCGACAGGACTTGAATGAAGTGATCGCCGCCTTCGTTCAGGACAGGACGGCCATCGAACGCGGGTTTTGCGACGAAGAACTGGTGCCGGAAGAGCTGACCCAGCTCCGGCTGGGGAAAATCATCAAGGATAAATACCCCTCTCTCGACGACGCCGATCGCGAAGCGGTGCGCCAGCATGCCATCGCCGCCCTCAACCTGACCCAGAAAGTAAAGGCCATTGCGGTCGAGAGCAATGACGAAGACAAAAGCGGCAACACCGCGCTGATCGACGGGGTGCGCAAATTCGTCATGGATGTGCGCGAGCTCGACATCGACCTTATCGACCGGATCAATCCCTTCGGCGCGGCGTACGCCATTTTGGCCAAATCCATGGGTGAGAGGAGTTTCCGCCAAATGGCGGCGGTCATTTCGGCCAAAAAAACCAAACTGACGGTGGAAGACGCCCGCGACCTTGCACGTAGGGCCGTGCGATTCAAGCGCGAGCACGGGCGTTTGCCTGCCGTGGCGTCCTACGACCCGTGGGAGCGGAAAATGGCCGAAGGCGTGGCCGTCCTTAAGCGGATGAAAGAGGGGGCGCTCAATGAGCAGATCCGCTGAAAAATTCACGCAGGAGGATGACGCGCTTCTCACTGAACTGGGAATCGAGGTCGAGAGCAGAAAGGCGGCATCCCTGACGGCGCGTGAGGAACGAATCATTGCCGGTTTCGAGGAGATTCAGCGTTTCCGCGAGGAAAACGGTCGCCTTCCCCAGCATGGAGAGGACAGGGATATTTTCGAGCGGCTTTATGCCGCGCGCCTCGACCGCATCGCCAAGCGGGAAGAGTGCCGGACTGTGCTCGAAGACCGCGATGATTACGGGCTTTTGTCGGGGGAGGGGGCCGCGATCGAGGCTGAAACTGGCGAGTTGGATGATGATGCTTTGCTCGCCGAACTCGGCATGGGAGTGGAAAGGTCCGAAATCGCCGAATTGCGCCATGTTCGCCCCATGGCGGAGCGAAAAGCGGCGCAAGACGTCGCCAACCGCGAGAGATGCCGGGACTTTGCAATCTATAAGCCGCTGTTTGAGCAAATTCAAAAAGAACTGGAGGCCGGAATCCGCGAAACCCGCCGCTTCGAGATGAAAGCCGAGATTGCGAAGGGGCGTTTTTTCATCGTCGGCGGCCAGAAAGCCTATGTGGCGGAAATGGGCAAAAGTTTCATAACCGATCATGGCAGGACCGATGCCAGGCTTCGCGTGATCTTCGACAATGGCGCCGAGAGCAATATGCTCATGCGGTCTTTGCAACGCGCGCTCAACAAGGACGCGGCCGGGCGCAGGATTACCGAGCCGGTGGCCGGGCCGCTCTTTGCCGAGCATACCATCGATGGCGACAAAGCCAGCGGGATCGTCTATGTGCTGCGCAGCAAATCCAACCATCCGATCGTGTCCGTGAATCGTGAGCTGGTTCACAAGATCGGCGTGACCGATATGGCCATCGAGAAACGTATCGCCGGCGCGCATTTGCAACCGACCTTCCTCATGGCCGGCGTCGAGGTGGTCGCGACCTATGAGCTCTTCAACATCAGCCGAAAGAAACTTGAGACTGTGATCCACCGCATCTTCGCGCCCGCGCGGCTGGACATCGAGATCAAGGATCGCTTCGGCCAGCCGGTCGTGCCGAGGGAATGGTTTCTGGTTCCGTTATTCGCCATCGATGACGCCGTTGCGAAAATCAGGGACGGCACCATGACCGGCTATGTTTATGATCCAAAGACCGCCGGCTTGATCCCTATTCCACCACATGATCGGTAAAGAACAGGATTGCCCCACTTGGGCCCCATAATCGCCGGGCCTCATATTCGCTTGCCGCGACAAGCGCCATGACCGAGGATGGTGGCGGTTGGGGCGCCGCGAGGTTTAAGCCCCGCAATGAGGCCGCGCATGGGCGCCGGTTTGCCGGTGGCGTGAATCTGCTTGACCGCCTCGACGATCATGACTCCGGAAAAGGCCGGTAACGCCCATGATCCGATACGCTCGCAAACCGCGGCGTGACGCCTGAAAAAAACCGGTTTGAATGGTGGGACGAACAGGGCGTGTTCCAGAGCGCATGGCGTAAGCATAGCATCGCGCAGAATTTGCGTGATCTGCCGCGGTGAGAAGGACAACCCACGGCCAAAGGGGGTATGATCGCATCTCCACAGGCCATAGCGGTTGGGCACGATCACAACCGCCCATCCCGAAGGCTTGAGCGCCCGCCATACTCCATGCAGGGTTTTTTGTGGATTTCCGGTGAATTCAAGACCATGAACGACAAAGACGCAATCGATGCTCCCGTCGGGCAGGGGAAGACCGGCTTCATCGACCAGCGCTGTTGCGCCGGGCGCTGAGGGAGGCCATTGTGTCGCCCCCTGACATGCCAGCATGAAACACAGGACACGGTCCGCCTGTTCGCGCAGCGCATCAAGATAGGGTGCGCCATAGCCCAGCCCAAGAACGACCGTCCCACGCAGACGACGAATATGCGCTTGCAGCTTGCGCGCGATCAACCGCCGCGTCAATATCCCGAGGGGCGTTTTATAAAAAGTCTCAAGCGCGGTTATGTCCATATCTCAAGACTCTTTGCAGCATCGGACGCATGAGGTCCCATGATATTCGATAATGATATAAATCGCGCAAGCGCCGATTATGCTGGGCGGCATGCAGCGTACATGATAAAATACCCTTAAGGGCAAATGCCATTGCAAATGGTCATTGTATCATGGTCGGTTAGGGGAAAAACCGCGATACAAGCTGTCGAATGAGGCGAAAGACATAAGATGACAACACTTCAACTTCATCGGTTTTTGTGCAGGCAGGACAATTATGGTGTCCTGGTCCATGATCCCGCCTCCGGCCGCACGGCCTCCATCGACGCGCCGGAGTTGTCGGCGATCGAGGCGGCCTTGAAAGCAACCGGCTGGCGGTTGAACGAGATTTGGTGCACGCACCATCATCACGATCACACCGCGGCTATTCCCGCGCTCAAGGCGGCCTATGGCTGCACCGTCTATGGGCCGAAGGCGGAAGCCGACCGCATCGCCGGCCTCGATATTTTGCTCGGTGGCGGCGATCAGTTCGATTTTTCCGGCCACCGCGTCGATACTCTCGATACCCCCGGCCATACGCTCGGTCATATCGTTTTCACCATTGCCGGCCAGAAACTCGCTTTTACCGGCGATACGCTGTTCGCGCTCGGCTGTGGACGGGTGATTGAGGGGACAATGCGGCAGATGTGGACGTCGCTCTCGCGGCTCATGGCGTTGCCGGGCGCGACCGGAATTTATTGCGGCCACGAGTATACCGCGGCCAATGCGCGTTTTGCCCTCAGTGTCGATCCGGACAACGAATCCTTGCGTCAACGCGCCGAGAAAATCATGCGGCAGCGATCGCGCGGCGAGTTGACGTTGCCGACCACTCTTGACCTCGAACTGACGACCAATCCTTTCCTGCGGGTCGGCGATCCGGCGATTCGCCGCCATCTCAGCATGGCGAGCGCCAGTGACGTCGAGGTCTTCGCCGAATTGCGCCGTCGTAAGGATTGTTTCGGAGGTTAGGCCGCGGCTCACAAACGGTATCGCCACCTCGCCAGCCGGTCCGGTCTTGTGCGTAAGCGGCTGGACAGGCTGCGCATCGGCCGGCCGGATGAAAACCTGCCGGAAATCCGATCCCAAGCATTGAACAAACAAGGCAAAGCGGCTAAAAGGGGGCCTTGCATGTACGCCGCCTATCCGCTCTCTGAAAGCCAAACTGTTTTTAAGGAAACACCTCCATGAAGATCAAATTTGCCGATTTGGCCGTCCCAACCTCCGGTAGTCTCGTTATTTTCTCGGGCCAAGGCGGTAAACTCGGCGCATTCGGACAAAAAATCGATGAAATGACCGACGGCCAGGTGGCTCGCGCCATCAAAGTCGCCAGTTTTACCGGCAAAAACGATCAGGCGCTCGATATTATCGCTCCATCGGGCCTTGAACTCTCGCGGTTGTTCGTGGTGGGAACGCACGGGCCTGACGGGCTTGAGCCGGTTGATTTTGAATATGCGGGCGCGACGGCAAGGGGAGCGCTTGCCGACAGTGCGGACAAAGCGGCGTTTATCGCCGTTGACGTCGAAACCGGCCAGGACATGCACGCCGAACACATCGCGGCGTTGATCGCCTCCGGCGCACTTTTGCGCGGCTACAGCTTTGATAAATACAAATCCGCAACTCCGGATGACAAAACCAAAACGCGGCCGATTTTGAAGTCGCTGACGGTGATGACGGCCGATCCGCCCGCCGCAAGACTCAACTTTCGCCCCTTTGAAGCCGTGAGCGCGGGGGTCATGTTGGCGCGCGATCTGGTCAATGAGCCGGCCAATGTTCTCACCCCGAAGACTTTTGCCGGACGGACCAAGGCGCTGGAAAAACTTGGCGTCGCGGTGGACATTCTCGAATCCGCGCAGCTTAAGAAACTTGGCATGAACGCCCTGCTCGCCGTGGGAAAAGGTTCGGCGAATGAGAGCCGGGTCGCCATTATGAGGTGGAATGGGGCCGGCAAAAATGACAAGCCGGTTGCTTTTGTCGGCAAAGGGGTGACATTCGATTCCGGGGGCCTTTCCATCAAGCCCGCCGCCAACATGCATGAGATGAAAGGCGATATGGGGGGCGCTGCCTGCGTGACCGGCCTGATGCATGCGCTTGCCGCTCGCAAGGCCGGCGTCAATGCCGTCGGCATCGTCGGTTTGGTGGAAAACATGCCGGGCGGCAAGGCGCAAAGACCGGGTGATATTATCACCTCACTGTCGGGCCAGACCATAGAGGTGCAAAATACCGACGCCGAGGGTCGCCTGGTTCTGGCCGATCTGCTCTGGTATACTCAAAACCGTTTCAAGCCGAAATTCATGATCGATCTGGCGACATTGACCGGCGCCATCCTGATTGCGTTGGGCAAGGAACATGCCGGATTGTTCGCCAGTGACGATACGCTGGCCGATCGTCTGATCGCATCCAGCCTTGAAACCCGCGAGAAAGTCTGGCGCATGCCTTTGACGGCGGAATACGACAAGCTGATCGACTGCGACGTCGCCGATATGAAAAATGTCGGCGGACGTCTGGCCGGTTCGATCACCGCCGGGCAATTTCTCCAGCGTTTCGTCAATAAGACGCCATGGGTGCATCTCGATATTGCCGGTGTCGCCATGGGAAGCAAGAAAACCCCTTTAAACCAAGGCTGGGCGTCGGGCTGGGGTGTGAGGCTGCTCAATCGTTTTTTGCTGCGGTATTACGAAAAATAACGTCAGCGGGAATCGAATGTGCAATTGAAGGATATTGATGGATTAAGTTAGTTCTGTCCGGGGTTCCCTGATCTTATGGGCGTGGACGCCTCTTAAGAATGTCAAAATGCCAAGACATGGAACAAGCCAACTCAATGGGTTATATGAATGGACTCTGCGGATTGTGAGGGTTTTTAGAGGTGTCCAGTTGCTGAAGTCTTTGGGCAATGACCGCCATTTACAGTCATTCTCCGCGACACACAAAACCGAGTCGCTCAAAGTCAAATTCCCTATCTTATATGACCGCGCTCTGCGGGAAGGTGACGGTGAAACAGATAGGCACCTCTAAAAGCTCAAGATTCTGGCGCGATCCAAGGTCGACGAGAGGTTTTCAAGCGGCTCATGAACGCATTGAGTTGGCTTTTGCTCCTTGGGACCCCATCTCCCTGCTTGTGCATTCGGAGTCTGAGGTTTTTTGGAAGTGTGCGATTGCGCCTGGACCGAGCATTTCATGCATAAGCAATGATACAACCTGGCCCTAATTATGAATGTTAGTATGACTTGGATTCAGGCTTTCAATTCCTCCTTAATGGCATTTAAAAATGCTCCGATGATTGCTCCGCTGAAAAACAGTTGATCACAAATAACAAATATTTCTTTTCTCGTATATCCAAAATTAATTGGCGGGCCTGAAAACCTACCGATTGTTAAAAAACCACTGACTCTCATTTTCTTTCACATAAGAAACGGCATTTTTGATATGTTCATTAATTTCAATGACAGATAATTCGGTAACGAACGGAATCATCGCCACATGGCCTTCTTTAGACTGGATAGGAAAGCCAAAATGGTAATTGTCATTAATAAAAATTACATCTTTACCGCAGTGCCGTCCAATGATTCCATTCAAGCCTTTAAATTGATCGTATTCAAGAACGTCAGAAATCTTTTTATAATATCAGAAAAATGTTTCTTTGTCAATTTTATAAATAATTAATGGTTTAAATTTATTTTTATAGTCTTTTTTATCCATAAATTATTTTTAATATTTGAAAAAGATAATATCATCTGTGGGTTATGTTTATCTCTTTTTCCCGCCAAACCTCTCCCCGTTATGTCCATTTCTCTGATTTTTATCATCCGGCTCTCTCCGGAAGCTGGTGTTGAGTGTCTGAGAAAAAATTAGGGGTAAATGATCTCATCAGCTTATGATTCCATGTGATTTTAGAAGACGACAGAGAACCTTATCCCTTGAACTGAAATCATCTAGCACAATCATACAAGCGCGGACTGTATTATCAAGTGACAACACCGACCTGGAGTGGAAAAATATCGCACATTTTGGGCGTGCTACCGCAAGGTTGAACTTTCCTATGAGCACGATCTCCGAGAGTTATGAAGTGCCATCCGGTCTGTTGCGGTCGGGCTAGCAATGGTGGCTTCCGCAAAGGGATTTTTCGCCGTTTGCGATGGTGCAGGCCATAACGTCTGCCGCAGGCACGAAAGTGTTTGGCCCTCTTTGATGAACGAGGCGCTGGTGACGGCAAGACGTCTTTTTGCAAGACGGGACAGCGAAGCGACGGCCCGTCATCATTGACAATCGGATCGCTTTCAAAAAAACCTCGGCTTTGGATGCAATGGGGGGAGACGAATTTTCAAAAAGCGGCTTTAGCTCTCTGCGTTAATGAGAGTCTCAAGAAAGCCGGACGGCGCGAACAGTGCTGAAATTGGGATTTTTAAGGGTGTCCATAGAGTATGATTTCAGGATATGATCGCGGCAATTCAAGTGCATGGATGGCCGGCGGGACGGCGTTCAGCCGCCCGCAGCTTTTGCGATGCCGATTTGAGCTGACCGCAGGCGGCCATGATGTCGCGCCCGCGCGGGGTACGGATCGGGCTGGCATAGCCTGCCCGGGCAACGATTTCGGCAAATTGCTCGATCCGCTCCCAGCCTGAACATTCATACCGCCCGCCGGGCCACGGATTAAACGGAATAAGGTTGATTTTTGCCGGTATGCCGGCCAACAGCCTCACCAGCCGCCTTGCGTCGGCGGGGGTGTCGTTTATATCCTTCAACATCACATATTCAAAGGTGATACGGCGCGCATTCGACAGCCCCGGATAGGTGCGGCAGGCACCGAGCAAATCCTCGATCGGATATTTCCGGTTGAGCGGGACCAGACGATCACGAATCTCATTGGTCGTCGCGTGCAGAGAAACGGCCAGCATGACGCCGATTTCCCGGCCGGCGCGCGCGATCATCGGCGCCACGCCCGAAGTCGATAAGGTGATGCGCCTCCGCGACAGCGAAAGCCCCTCGGGGTCGCACATGATCGCCATCGCCGTCTTGACATTGTCGAAATTGTAAAGCGGCTCACCCATACCCATAAGCACAACATTGGTAATATGGCGTCCACCCGGCGGCGAGGGCGTGGCGGCGACCGAATTGGGCCATTCACCGAGCCGGTCGCGCGCGAACAGCAGTTGGGAAACAATTTCCCCCGCCGTCAGGTTGCGCACCAGCCTTTGCGTTCCGGTATGGCAGAATGTGCATGACAAGGTGCAACCGACCTGACTGGAGACACACAACGCACCGCGGTCTCCATCGGGAATGTAAACAGCCTCAATGTCATGACGTTGGCTGAGCGGTCCCGACGGTCCCATGCGCAGGAGCCATTTGCGCGTGCCGTCCACGGAGACGGATTGCGAGACGACTTCGGGATGCTCCAGGGTGAATGCGGCCGACAGGCGTTCGCGCAACGGGGCCGCAATGTCGGTCATGCCCGCAAATGATTTCGCGCCTCGATTATAAATCCAGCGCCAGAGCTGGCTCGTGCGCATGCCGATTTGTCTTTTCGGAACATCAAGCCCGGCAAGCGCCGCGGCGATGTCTTCGCGTGTCATACCGATCAGGTTGCTGTTTCCGGTTCCGCCCGGCCCGTCGATCCGGTCGCGCCGACCGGCAGGCGGCGTGATATCCGCGCCCTCCGCGCGATCTGCATTATGGCATGATATGTTGGAAAGTGTCGTCATCGAGTGTATAGGGGTCGCCCTGCGCCCCATGAATATTTCGGGATTTTCTGAAAACCTCAAAAGCGGCTTGCGAAAGCGCGCGACACCCTATTTGCACTCCCGATCGATCCTGTTCATGGCGGCGCTGACGCCGTTCAGGGAATAATGATCGGTTGTGAGAGTACCACGCGAGGAGGTTCCCCTGACCACCATACCAAGACCGCGCTTCATGGCGCCGACCAGTTTGTTGTCCTCCGTCTTGTCGGAAGCCCAGGCGCCGTCGCCGCTGGTAAACAGCTGCATGGTTGTGGCGCCATCGATGGTCACAGTCACGCGCGATCCCTTTTTGAACGGATAGCCAATAATGGTGGAGACCTCATTGCGCATCTTCTCGCCCGGCCGATGGGTCACCATAAAGTAAACCGGATCGCGCCGCACGTTTTTCGGTTCCAAATCCACCGGCTGTGAAACGATATAGCAGACCTTGCCCTTATTCTCTTTATAGGTATAAGCAGTCCAGTACTCGTATTTTTCCAACAGGGTTGGGGTTTGCGCCACCGCCACCCCGGGCGATAAGATTCGAAGACCTATGGCGACAATCGCCATGAATGTCAGTATGTTTCGGGCGGTCATTCAGCACACTCTTTCAAAAAATCACCGTTCATTGAAACGATTGGGGCGCGCTCTCGGCACAGCACGCCTTACGTCTCGAGCTTAGCAAAATGGAAAGTAGTCTATAAAGGGTTAAACGTCTAGACATGCTGGCCGCCATTGATATGCAGTTCAGCGCCGGTGACATAGCTTGAAGCGTCGGTACACAGGAAGTAGATCGCTTTTGCAACCTCTTCCGGCGTGCCCAACCGCTGCATGGGAATGGTTTCGATGAATTTTTCGCTGCCGGCTGAGAGAATCGAAGTTGCGATTTCACCTGGAGAGATGGCGTTGACCCGAATGCCATGGGGGCTGAGATCGAACGCCATCTCGCGCGTCAGCGCCAACAGAGCCGCTTTCGATGTGGCATAGGCCGCTCCGGCGAAGGGATGAACGCGCCCGCCTGCGATCGAACTGACATTGACAACAGCACCTTTCGCTTTTTTCAATTCCGCCAACAGCCCGCGAGCGAGCATGATGGGGGCAAAGAAATTGACCTGAAAGACGGTTTTCCAATCATCGATATCCGTCTCTATCGTTCCCAGACGACCACCGTCAACGTTTTTCGGCGAGATTGCCGCATTGTTGACCAGCGCGTTAATCTGGCTTTTATTGTGCCTTAGGCGCTCGCGCATCTGCGCTACCCCTCTTATAATATCGTCAGGGCGCGACAGATCGATTTGAATATGATCCTCAAGACCCTGTTCCCACGGACAATCTTGCGAAAATGCCTGGCGCGAACAGGTGATAACGCGAAAGCCCGCGCTGGAGAATCGTTTCACCGTCGCATGGCCGATCCCACGACTGGCGCCGGTCAGAATCAAGGTTTTCGAATCGGTCTTGGTCTCCGGCATATGATTTGCCTTGCTACTGATAAATCGGGTGAATCTTCGCCGCGAAGCACACTCAAGGGTAGAGTCTTGTCCTGCGCCATGATGCGTCCGGTGACGGTCTTGTAAATTGAAGCCTGTCATGGAGGCGGAATCGCCGCTCACGCCAGAATTCAATGCATGAGGGAATAACGCGAAAGCCGGACCAATAGTCGGGGCGCGGCACATTGCCCGCAGCGAATTTGGCGGTATATTCGGCAATTGCCGTTTTAAAAGCCAGCTTGTTTTCAAGCGGTCGCGATTGCTTCGAGGCCCAGGCGCCGATTTTGCTCCCTTGCGGCCTGGAGGCAAAATAGGCATCGGCTTGTTGCGCGCTGATCGGCGTAACCATCCCCCGCACCCTGACCTGGCGGCGTATCGATTTCCAGTGGAAACACAGGGCGGCTTTGGGCGTTCGCGCGAGTTCATGGCCCTTTTGGCTCTCAAGGTTGGTGTAGAAGATAAAATCTTCTCCTTCCACGGCTTTCAACAAAACCATACGCACATTCGGCAACCCTGTGGCATCGACAGTGGCCAGGCTCATCGCATTGGGATCGTTGATCTCCGATGCGCTGGCCTCGTCCATCCATTCGTGAAACAAGGCGAAGGGATCGGACGCGCCGGTAAAATCTCCAGACTTCCCGAATCGTGTTGAAAACGGCTCGTCATTGCCATCGGACATGATAGTTCTGGGCACGGGAATGTCCTCTTATCGACCGGACCTAACGCTTTGCATTTATTATACCGATAAATCTTGTCGGTCGCATCGACGGGATCGATAATCCATTTGCGTTTTTTTCCTCTTTGCCCCATGATGCCGATCAACCGTGAAAGATGCGAAGCAGAAAACGGGGAGAAAAGTGATGTAGGGCCTTATTACGGGATACGCAACATGCAAGGCATAAAATTTGCAATTATTCTGATTTTGTCATTGGCTGCGTCTGGATGTGCTGGTCAGGGCGGCTGGGGTGTCAACCAGACGGCGGGCACTGCAATCGCCGGGGGCAAAACCGCGACGGCCATGGGCGCCGTTCTGGATTCTCTCGTCGGCGGCCGGGTCGGTGAACAGCTTGACCAGCGGTCGCGGCAGCAAATCTTCAATGCCGCCCAACGGGCCATCTCCACCGGTCGTCCTCAGCAGTGGAACGACCCGGGCGCGGGCGCGCATGGCAGCATCGTGACCAGCGATCCCTACAGAGTTAACGGTCAGATGTGTCGCAACTTTTCACATGTGATCGACGTTAACGGCGAGCATAAGACCATCAACGGCGAGGCGTGCCGGATGGCTGATGGCCGCTGGCGCATCGTCGGCTGATCTAAGCGAAATAGTCTTGGGCATGGTCGCGCGTGAGTGACGCCATGTCGGGATACGGCAGATTGAAGTCTCTCGTTTGCTGGCATGACGTTCGCGGTGTTTGGTTTGTCTGGCGCGGCGTTTGTTATGACCACGACTAGGGAGCTTGCCCACGGTATGTTCCTCTCGGCGATAGTGCGGGGTTTTTAGTGCCGGGCCGGCATGCAGCAAGGTGGAATCATGACTGGATCAAGCGGTTTGATGGCTGGGAAACGTGGCCTGATCATGGGTGTGGCCAATAACAGATCGATTGCATGGGGAATCGCGCAAGCCTGTGCGGGACATGGGGCCGAGCTTGCCTTCTCCTATCAAGGCGATGCCGTGAAAAAGCGCCTCGAACCACTTGCGGACAGTGTCGGATCGACGCTCATCGTCCCTTGCGATGTGGTGCGCAATGATTCCATTGACGAGGCTTTCGCCGCGCTGGAGAATCAATGGGACAGCCTTGATTTTCTGGTTCATGCCATCGCCTATTCGGACAAGCAGCAGCTGAGGGGCCGCTATATCGACATCACGGCGGAGAACTTTGCTCAGAGCTTGCACATCTCGTGCTATTCGTTTACTGCGGTGGCGCGGCGTGCCGAAAGGTTGCTGAAAAACGGCGGGTCGCTTCTGACGCTCACCTATTACGGGGCTGAAAAGGTGATGCCGCATTACAACGTCATGGGCGTCGCCAAGGCCGCGCTTGAAGCCTCGGTGCGTTATATGGCGGCTGATCTCGGCGAGAAGAATATTCGTGTCAATGCACTGTCGGCGGGTCCGGTGCGCACTCTTGCCTCTTCCGGAATCGGCGATTTTCCCTACATCCTCAAATGGAACAAATATAATTCGCCCTTGCGGCGCACCGTAACGCCGAAGGAGATTGGCGATTGTGCCATCTGGCTGTTATCGGATCTCGCTCGCGCCGTCACCGGGGAGGTGGTTCATGTCGATTCGGGCTATCATATCGTCGGCATGAAAAACCCAAAAGCGCCTGATATTGCTGTCATATGACCTTGTCGCATCCTCCGATCATTTTCATCCGCCATGGCGAAACCGGCTGGAACCGCGATGGCCTGATCCAGGGGACTTCCGATATTGTACTGAATGCGCTGGGCAGACGACAAGCGCGCGCCATTGCCCGTAAACTTGCCGACCTTATCGAAAAGCCAGGCGAAGTGATGTTCAATGTCAGCCCTCTCATGCGTGCTCGCCAAACCATGGATGTCATACTCGATGGGCTCGATTTGCCGGATGATACCGCGATAACCGATGAACGGCTTAAGGAAATCAGCTTCGGAAAATGGGAGGGGCGTTTCTGGCGGGAGCTTGTCGATCATAGTGACGGGCATGAAATGGAACGGGTGGGCTATCACTGGTGTCCGCAAGGAGGGGAAAGTTATCACGATGTTGCCATGCGGGTTGCCGAATGGCTTACCGAGCTGCAAACTCCGGTGGTGACGGTAGCTCACGGTGTTGTCGGCCGGGTTCTGCGTGGCCTTTCGCTTGATCTTTCTCCCGGTGAAACCCGGCATCTGCCTATATCGCAATGGCGGTTCTTCAGGCTCGCCGGTGGCGATATAGAGTGGTTCGAGACAAACCCGACCTTGGTACGGGACGCTTGGGATGCATAAGAAATCTTCAAAGCAGCGGTGACGATCCGGGCCGATAAGCGCCATGTCTCATAATACGTTTGGCCATTTGTTCCGCGTGACGAGTTTCGGCGAAAGCCATGGGCTCGCTATCGGCTGTGTCATCGACGGCTGTCCGGCGAAGATTCCTCTGACCGCGGCTGAAATCCAGCATCAGCTCGACCGCCGCCGCCCAGGCCGATCGCATTTCACAACCCGGCGCCGCGAGCCGGATAGGGTGCGAATCCTTTCCGGCGTCTTCGCAGATGATGAAACCCAAGGCCCGGTGACCACCGGCACGCCGCTCGCCTTGCTCGTTGACAATGTCGATCAGCGGCCGAAAGATTATGAGGCCATCCGCAACAGAATTCGGCCTGGTCATGCCGATTTCACCTATCGGGCGAAATACGGCGTTTACGATTATCGCGGCGGCGGGCGGGCCTCCGCCCGCGAGACGGCGGTTCGCGTTGCCGCGGGCGCGGTGGCGCGCAAGGTGATCGCCACAATGACGGTGCGTGGCGCGCTAGTGCAGATGGGGCCGCATCGCGTTGCGCGCGAACGCTTAGACTGGGGTCAAGTCGAGCATAATCCCTTTTTCTGCCCGGATAAGCAAATGGTCGGCATTTGGGCCGATTATCTCGATGGGATTCGCAAGGCCGGTCTGTCCACCGGCGCGGTGATCGAACTCTCCGCAATCGGAGTTCCCGCCGGTCTTGGGGCGCCGGTTTACGCCAAACTCGATCAGGACATCGCCTCTGCTCTCATGAGCATCAATGCGGTCAAGGGCGTGGAGATCGGCGCTGGCTTTGCCGCGGCTTCACTGACCGGCGATAATAATGCCGACGAGATGCGCATGGCTGGCGGCCAAGTTGAATTTCTGTCCAACAATGCAGGCGGTATTTTGGGGGGAATTTCAACCGGACAGGAGATTGTCGCCCGTTTTGCCGTCAAGCCCACCTCGTCCATTCGTACCCCACGCCACAGCATCGACACATCCGGCGCCAATGTCGATATGACGACCGCAGGGCGTCATGATCCTTGTGTTGGCATTCGCGCGGTTCCGGTGGGCGAGGCCATGCTAGCTCTGGTTCTGGCCGATCACTTTTTGCGTCATCGGGGCCAGATTGGAGAATCGAAATGCGGCTGAACGGGTCCGGCGGAACGAAGCGAAAAGGCCGGTCTGGTCCTTGCACTCCGTGTCGGTCTCGCTCCGATTGTGTTGTTCCCCCGGTCCGGGGCTTGCATGCGGCCATCATGTTTGATGATCGTCGACGCCTCCGGGCAGCATGCGTCGCGCGGCTTCGGGCGCATCCGGCGCAAGGCCTTGCGACTCGGTAAACAGAAAGATCATGGATTGATCCTCAAGCAGATAATCGAGAACGCCACCGAGAAAGTACGGGTCGCCGACCTGTGATGGCAACGCGGCCGGTTTAAGCCCGCTGACGGCCAGAAAGCGCGAAAGCCGGTCAACATCATGGCTAAGGAATTCAAGCGCCTTGAGGGCCAGGATTTCCGCTTCCTCCCGCGTCATGACGAGCATTTTGCGCATGATATCCCAGGACCTTTATGCGTGTATGCGGGTTCGCTTAAACAGTTGGTTACCTTAAGACCTCATATAATCCATGATGATCATTGGTGTCGATTCGCCGCTGGGTAATGATCCGATTTGCGATTTGGACATCAAGCATGGTCATATGTTGCGGTCAGAACCGAAAGGGAGTTTTAAGCAAAATGCCTCTAAATCCTGCCAATCCGGTTCCCGATGAGCCTGCCCCAAAATGGAGCGCGGCTAAGGCCAGGACAATTCTTATTGTCGAAGATAATGCGTTGAACATGAAACTGTTTCACGATCTGCTCGAGACTCATGGGTATCATACGCTGCAAACCCGTGATGGGCTTTGCGCCGTCGAGCTTGCCCGCAAGAACAAGCCCGATTTGATTTTGATGGATATTCAGCTGCCCAAAGTATCGGGTCTTGAAGTCACCAAATGGTTGAAAGACGATGATGAGTTGCGCCATATTCCAGTGATTGCGGTAACGGCCTTCGCCATGAAAGGCGATGAAGAGCGAATTTTGGCCGGTGGGTGCGAGGGCTATATATCGAAGCCGATTTCGGTTGCGCATTTTCTACAAAGGATCGACGGCTTTTTTAAGGCCTGAGGCGTCCAACTGTCGGCGTGATCGGATGGCAGGATACCGGCCGCAAATCCCCGATCGGCGAAAAACTTATGAACTTGTCATCAGGGCCGATATGCGTGGGGTTGAGGTGTTTACGCCCCGTTGGAGCTTTGAGAATCACGACGATTTCACCTCCGCAAGATAGCGAGACTCACAGGACCCCGCGCGATATGACTTTCGCCATATCGGGCCTCTATCTCCCTTGGGCGAGAAAACGCCGGATCGCCTCTCTTGGGGCCCGACCGGAGGCGAGATCGACAGCCCTGGCGGTGCGTTTGTAGCTGTCCTTCTTAGGATTTAGGGACGGTTAGGCTCTATATCGAGAGCGGGCCAGACCGATGCCGAGGAGGACCAGAAAACCGCCGACAATTTGCGTCAATGACAGAGTTTCGCCGAAAAGAGCCTGAGCAAAACAGGCTGCGGCAACAGGCTGCAAAAGCAGCCCGAACGAGATGAATGTCACCGTCAGCTTCGACATGGCCACGGTCACCAGACCCCGGCCCATGACGTGACAGACAATCCCAAGCGCGAT
Source organism: Hyphomicrobiales bacterium (assembly GCA_036881905.1). Classification (GTDB taxonomy): domain Bacteria; phylum Pseudomonadota; class Alphaproteobacteria; order Rhizobiales; family Im1; genus JBAJNN01. Next base: position 18,262 of record JBAJNN010000013.1, read on the forward strand.
GAGAATGGTCCATCCTTCCAGTGTTCGCGGCCATGGGGGAGTGCCTTCGAACAGCATGATCGGCAACAGGATTGCTGCCCCCGTGGCGCTGGTGATGACCATGATGGTGCTGGTGAAATGGCGGGATCTGAGGCTCTTGATGGTGACGAGATAGGCTGCGTAGAAAATCGCCGTCAAAATGGCAAGACCGTCACCGAAAGTCTGATCGGCGCGGAAGGAAAATCCGTTTCCCAAAAACAGCACCATCCCGCCAAGAGTCATAATCAACGAAAGGATAATGCCCGCGCTTATCCTCTCGCCAAACAGAAACCAACTGAAAAAGATAACGAAAATGGGGGCCAGATTGTTGAACAGCGTCGCGGTGGCAACCTGCGTCAATCCGAGAGACAGATTGAAAATCGCCAGATCCACGGCAAAAAACAGACCGGCGAGGACCATGAGCAACCAGTCTCGTGTACTATAGGATGCTTGGCTTGTGGCCGTGTCGGCCCCGGGTTGGACCAAGAATAGGTTTCGCCAGTAGCCCGGCAAGAAAAAAGGCAGGGCAATCATGAGACGATACCAGGCAGTCGTTATGGGGCCAAGGCTGCTCAATTTGACGAGAATCGGCGCCAATGCGAGAGCCAACGCCCCGGCAAACAACGAGGCCAAGGCGGCTTTTTGCGTAAGACCATTGTCTTGCCCACGGGCCAGGGCTTTTGAAATCATGGAGACATCCTTCCCAAACCACGGCCCCAGATCACGATTCTTAAAGAAGTATGGTTGTCATCAACCAATAAGCCTGCTTGTTTTCGCGAAACGGCATGATAAAAGAGGGGCTTCTGCAAGGCAAGTGGCCCACCGCCTTTTATGTGCCGTTTCACCACGACCAGCTTTGGTGATTTTCCGGCCTGTGTTCATGGCGATCCGATATGTGTTGGCTATTGGTGTGATATGGATATTTTTACTCATTTTGAAACCATCTTGAAGACGTCAATCGAGACCCTTATGGCTGAAGGGGTCATACCGGACTCCCTTGATCTTGCGCAAATTTCACTTGAACCGCCACGCGAGCGCTCCCATGGCGACGTCTCGACCAATGCGGCGATGGTTTTAGCCAAGCCTGCCGGTATGAGGCCACGTCAACTGGCGGGCCTGATTACGGAAAAGCTGCGCGCCCATAAGAGCATAGAGACTGTCGAGATTGCCGGGCCGGGGTTTATCAATCTTAAGCTTAAACCCGATGTCTGGAGATCGGCGCTGCGCACTGTCCTTAAACGGGCGGGAGAGTATGGCACCAGCACTATCGGCGCTGGAATGGCCGTCAGTGTCGAATATGTCTCGACCAATCCGACCGGGCCGCTCCATATCGCTCATTGCCGCGGCGCGGTGCTTGGCGATGCGCTGGCGAATTTGCTTGCGGTCTCCGGTTACAAGGTGACACGCGAATATTATGTCAATGACACCGGCGCTCAAGCCGGCAGTCTAGCCCGTTCGGCTTATTTGCGTTATCGCGAGGCATTGGGTGAGGACATCGGGACCATTCCGTCGGGGCTGTATCCGGGCGATTATCTCAAGCCGGTCGGGCGTAAAATCGCCAGAGACTATGGCGACTCATTGCTCAATCAGCCGGAGGACGAATGGCTGCCCATAATACGTGATCTGGCGATCGATGAAATGATGGGCCTCATCAGGGCCGATCTCGCCCGGCTCAATATCCGCCATGATGTTTTTTTCTCCGAGAGGAGTCTCCACGCCGCGCAAGGCGGCAAAGACAGTGAAATTGCTCAAGCGATCGCCGCATTGCGCGAGCGGGGCCTGATTTATGAAGGGGTGTTGCCGCCGCCCAAGGGCCTCAAGCCGAAAGCTTGGCAAGAGCGCGAGCAGACGCTGTTCAAATCGGGGCAATTCGGCGATGATATTGACCGGCCCTTGATCAAGGAGGATGGCACTTACACCTATTTTGCCGCCGACATTGCCTATTTCAGCAATAAGGTTTCGCGCGGCTTCAAGCAGATGATTTATGTGTTGGGGGCCGATCATGGTGGTTATGTCAAGCGGCTGGAGGCGATCGCGCGGGCCCTTGCCGGCAATGCGGCGCGCTTGATCGTCAGACAATGCCAGATGGTTCGGTTGCTGCGAGATGGTGTCGGCGTGCGCATGTCGAAGCGGGCGGGCCATTTTGTAACCTTGCATGAAATTGTCGATGAAATCGGGCCTGATGTGATCCGCTTCATCATGCTCACGCGAAAAAATGATGCGCCGCTGGATTTCGACTTGCGAAAAGTGCTTGAGCAATCACGCGAAAATCCTGTATTCTACGTCCAATATGCCTATGCGCGTATTTGCTCGGTATTTCGCAATGCCGAAGAAAGTTTAGGAAAACAGGCGATCGAGGAGGGTGCGTTGTGTGCGGCCGATCTCACCCAGCTTAACGACCCGACGGAGTTAGCGCTTGTTAAGCGGCTTGCCGAATATCCTCGCATTGTGCGGGCGGCGGCTCTCAACCACGAGCCGCATCGAATTGCATTTTATCTTTACGAGCTGGCGAGTGAGTTTCATGGCCTGTGGAATAAAGGCCAGGAGCGCCACGAATTGCGCTTTATCATTGCCGCGCGGATGGAAAGGACAACAGCCCGTCTTGCCTTATTGCAGGCAACGCAATATGTTCTCGCCAACGGCCTTGGCATCATCGGCGTAAATCCGGTTGAAGCAATGTGACAAGCAAGACTCGTTCATGAGCGACGTTCCTGAAACAGACCGAAAACACAGCAACCACGCCCGTACACGCAACTGGCGTGAGCGTGTGGGTTTGGTCGATACTCCCAAGGCTGAACAAGATGCGGCCATGACGGCCAACACGATGCACCCTCCTTCGGCGTCTTCCTCACCATCGGCCAGTGGCGCAACACCCTCCGGCGGGCGGGACACGCCCTATCTCAAGAGGATGCGGGGCGGAGCGCAAAATGGGTTTGACGGCAGCGAAGACTTGCCACGGCAACAGGGTTTATATGGCCCTTTTCACCAAAGAGTGAATTCCTTTAAACGCAGCCGGACTCCCGGGGGAGGTGTCGTGCATGATGGTGTGCCGGCTTGGCACTGGCAAAACGATAAACATAGTGGGAATACGCGTTTGGGATCGGGTATCGCGGGAGGAAATCTGAATGATAAGCTGTCCGCTCTTGCCGCGAACCCGCGGCGTCGGTTTCCAGACGCCGGTGGAGCTAGCGGCAAGGATTTGGACTCGGATGGGGGAAGGGAGGGAGGCGCGACATTGCGCCGACGCCGGGCCGCGATATTGGCGCTAGGGCTTTTGGTCGGCCTTGCCATTGTCATTAGTGCAATTGTCTACTTTCTCTTTTCCGAAGGGCAACAAACAGGCGATAATACTATTCCTGTCATTCGCATGCCGGAGGAACCTTCCGGAGTTAAGCCTGAAAATCCGCCGGTGCAGTCGGTTGAATCGCTTCACAGAAAACTGATTTACGACCGGATTCTTGCCGAGAAGAAACCGCAATCCGAACGCATCATCTCGCATAGTGAGGAACCACTACCGCCTCCGGGCAACAAGAGTTTGGCGTCATCCCTTCCCCCGGCGCAATCTGAACGCTTCCCTTCATTGCCGGAGGCGGTGTTGCCTCTTCCCCCACTTCCTGAATTCACCGGCAAATCGATTCTAAAGCCGGAAAGCGGCGCGGACAAAATAGGCGGCGGGCGGCTTGGGGACAATAACGGCTCCTCTTCAATCCAGGCTCCGACGGCAGCCTCTCCTCGGACTATTCCTGAAGAGACTGATTCTCAAAAGGTTGGGCGAGAACAAAACGGGATGCGGCGGCAAGTCGTTGCCACCGTTTCCGGCGCGGCAGGAAACGGCAACACAAAAACCTTCGCCGCAGCGCAGCGCAAGGCCACGATGCGACAAACGGCATCTCCTCGTATCACAACACCGCCTTTGCCCGAGCCGCGACCGAGAAATTTGCCCTATTCCCTAGCGTATATCATACCGGGCAAGGCCACAAACGGCGATTACGCCATCCAAATCTCGTCCTATCACGACGAGACCAATGCTTGGGTTGAGTTTTATCGTCTTCAGCAAAGGTATCATGGTTTTCTAGGGTCGTATTCCGCGATGATCAAGCCTGTGGACCTTGGGCAAAAAGGCCGGTTTTTCCGCCTGCGGATCGGTCCGATCGCCTCGCGCGGGGAGGCGGAGCGCTTATGCAGTGCGTTGATTGCCTCAGGCGAGAAAGAGTGCCTCGTACGTCGCCGACAATAAACTTGACATTGCTCTCCAAAAACGGCAACAGCCGAAGCGTTACAGCTACAGTGCGCCTGCGTGATGGGATGCGCTGGAAAATGTTCTCTTGTCGATAACGTCAACAGCCAACAGCTTACCTGCCTTGGTATGCAGAGAGTGAGTGGAGGTAAACCATGATCACACTGACTTTCCCCGATGGCCACGAACGCGATTTCCAATCCGGCATCTCCGGTGGCGAGATTGCCGCGGCCCTGTCCGCCTCTCTTGGCGGGAAGGCGGTGGCCTTTGAGTTCAATCATTCACTGAATGACCTCTCTGATCCCGTTGAAAAAGATGGGAAAATAAGGATCATAACCCGTGATTGTCCAGACGCGCTTAACCTCATCCGCCATGATGCGGCTCATGTCATGGCCGAAGCGGTTCAGGCGCTTTTCCCCGGCACGCAAGTGACCATAGGACCGGTCATTGAGGGTGGGTTCTATTATGATTTCTCCCGTGATACCCCGTTTCACCCGCAAGACCTGGAGAAAATCGAGGCCAAGATGCGTGAGATTATCGCGCGTAATGCGCCCTTTACCAAGGAAATCTGGGATCGGGAAACGGCCAAGGCTTTTTTTCGCGAGAAAGGTGAGCATTTCAAGGTCGAGCTGATTGACGCCATACCGACCGATGAAGCGATCCGCATTTATCGTCAAGGAGAATGGCTCGATCTGTGTCGCGGTCCGCATATGCCGTCCACCGGCAAAATTGGCAGCGCCTTCAAGCTGATGAAGATTGCCGGGGCATATTGGCGCGGCGATTCGCGAAAGCCCATGCTGCAACGCATTTACGGAACCGCCTGGGCCAGGGAAAAGGACCTCAAAGCCTATCTTGAACGGTTGCGTGAGGCCGAGCGGCGCGATCACCGTCGGCTAGGGCGCGAGATGGGCCTGTTTCATTTTCAGGAAGAAGGGCCGGGCGTGGTCTTTTGGCATCCCAAGGGCTGGACGTTGTTTCAAAATCTCATATCCTATATGCGCCGACGCCAGGAAGCGGCGGGGTATGTCGAGGTCAACACGCCGCAGCTGCTTGATCGATCCCTATGGGAGGCTTCCGGCCATTGGGACAAATACCACGACAATATGTTCATTACCCAAACCGAGGATGAGCGCGTCTTCGCGCTCAAACCGATGAATTGCCCCGGCCATGTGCAGGTTTTCAAAAACGGCTTGAAATCCTATCGCGACCTGCCGGTCAAAATGGCCGAGTTCGGCGTGGTGCATCGTTATGAGCCTTCCGGCGCGCTGCATGGGCTGTTTCGCGTACGCGGCTTTACCCAGGATGACGCCCATGTTTTCTGTAGCGAAGAACAGCTTAGCGAACAGGCGGTCAGGATCAACGACCTCATGATGTCGATTTACCGGGATTTCGGCTTTGAAGACATTATCGTCAAATTTTCCGATCGGCCGGACAAGCGTATCGGCTCCGATACGATATGGAACAAGGCGGAGGCTGCGTTACGCACGGCAGGGGCGGCGGCGGGTCAGGAATTTGTTCATAATCCGGGTGATGGAGCATTTTACGGCCCCAAACTCGATTACGTTCTGCGCGATACGATCGGCAGGGAATGGCAATGCGGCACGATACAGGTCGATTTCAATCTTCCGGCCCGTCTCGGCGCGTTTTATATCGGCCCCGATGGTGAAAAGCACACGCCGGTCATGCTGCACCGTGCCCTATTCGGGTCTCTGGAGCGGTTTACCGGCATTCTGATCGAACATTGTACCGGAAAATTGCCCTTGTGGCTGACACCGGTTCAGCTGGTGGTTGCTACCATCGTCTCTGATGCCGATGAGTATGCGCTCGAAATTCGCGATGCCTGCCGCGCCGCCGGTCTTAAGGTAGAAACGGATTTGCGCAATGAGAAAATCAACTACAAGATTCGCGAGCATTCCCTTGCCAAAATCCCGCTGATTTTTGTGATCGGCAGGCGTGAGATGGAGGAACGATCGGTCAATATCCGTCGTCTCGGCGTCAAAACGCAGTCCTGCCTGCCTTTGAGCGAAGCGATTGGCTTTATCGGCAAAGAGGCAAGGCCGCCCGATGTCGGATGTTAGATCGCCAAACCGGGCAGTCAGCCGACAGGTGCGGAAGCCACGCAAACTCTGGATGCGGCTGAATGAAAGCCTGTGCGCGTCTAGAAGCGATGCTCGCGACCCTTGAGGCGCAATCGGGTGCGGCAACTCCTCCCCGCGTGGTCTTGATTTCGCCTCAAACGACTATCTGGGCCTTGCCGGTTGGCACATTCCGCGCGAAGCCGGACGGGAAGCGCTCGATCGCTGTGTGCCTCTCGGTTCGGGCGGATCCCGGCTTTTGCGCGGCAACCACTCGGAGCACCAGATGCTGGAGACAAAGGCCGCCGATTTTTTCACAGCGCAAGCGGCACTGTTTCTGGGCGGCGGTTTTCAGGCCCTGCCGGCCCAAGGAGATTTGGTGCTGCATGACGCGCTGATCCATGCGAGCGCTCATGAGGGCATGCGTCTGGGGCGCGCCGACATCCGCGCCTTTGCCCATAATGACGTGGGCGCAGCAAGGGTGACGTTGGAGGAATGGCGTTCCTCAGGAGAGGTTGGACAGGTCTGGATAGCCGTGGAAAGCGTCTATTCCATGGAAGGCGACAGGTCACCGCTATCCGATCTGGCTGCTCTTGCCGGTTCGGCCGATGCGGTGCTGGTGGTGGACGAGGCCCATGCGACCGGGGTGTTCGGCGAGCATGGAAGTGAATTGGCGCGCGGGTTGGATGAGGAAATTCTGACCCTGCACACATGCGGCAAGAGCCTTGGCGTGTCGTGGGGTCTCATCTGCGGGCCTAGGGTCGTGATAGATGCGCTCGTCAATCGCCCCCCGTTCATCTTCGCCACGGCCCCGTCCCCTTTCGAGGCCGCAATGGTGCGCGCATTGCTGCGAGCGCTCAAGAGCGATCCCAACCTTCAGATCGAAGCGCCAGAGCGGATGGCGCATGCGCATCGCGAGGCGCGCAGACATTGTGGCCTGCACCGATTCGTAAGCCAGATCATGCCGGTTATCCTGAGATCGGACGAAAAAACGATGGCCAAAGCCGCAGCCCTTCAGTCCATGGGGTTCGATATGCGCGGCATTCGCCCGCCCAGCGTTGCGCGCGGCACCCCGTGTCTTTCGGATTTCCATCACCGGCAATGTCGGCAAGAGTGATATTACCGCCCTGTTCGAGGCCATGTCCGAACACGCTTTGGGGGAGGATGTATGACAGCCGTCATCGTGACCGGAACCGATACCGGGGTTGGGAAAACCGTCGTTGCCGCAGGATTAACCAAAGCCCTGGGCGCGCAGTACTGGAAACCGGTGCAGGCCGGGCTTAAGGACATCACCGACAGCGAAACGATTGCGACCCTGACCAAATGCCAGGTTCTGCCTGAAGCCTACCGTTTGCGGCGACCAGCCTTGCCGCATCTCGCAGCTAAAGTGATGGATATCGCAATCGAAATGGACCGTCTGACTTTGCCAGTGGTCAACGGCCCCCTGATTGTCGAAGGGGCGGGGGCGTCATGGTGTCTTTGACGCGCAAGGATTTTTATCTGGATGTCTTTGCCCGCTGGAACGCTCCGATCATCGTGGTGGCGCGCACAGCATTAGGAACGATCAATCACACCGCATTATCCCTTGCGGCATTACGCGGCGCAGGCTGTAGCGTCGCCGGCGTCGTTTTCAACGGCTTGCCCGAACCCGACGTCGAGCAAACCATTGTGGAGATGTGCCCAACGCGCCATCTCGGACGCCTTCGCGACGATTGATGTGCAAGCGATAAGGAAGTTGATATGCCGACGCCGCTGGAATTCGACGCTCGTCATCTTTGGCACCCTTATTCCAACATCGCCGCCCCCGGGCCGGCGCATCCGCTCGCGCAAGTGCAAGGGGTCTGGCTGATCGGTCCAAACGGGGAGCGGATGATTGACGCAATGTCGTCCTGGTGGTGCGCTATTCATGGTTACCCTTACCCGCATATCGTCTAGGCCATGCAACGCTAGCTGGAACGAATGCCGCATGTCATGTTCGGCGGATTGACCCACGAGCCTGCTATCGAACTCGGCAGAAAACTAGTCGAGATTCTGCCCGCCGGGCTCGATCGTATTTTTTATTGCGATAGCGGATCGGCGGCGGTTGAGGTCGCCATGAAAATGGCCGTCCAATATCAGCTGGCCCGGGGTAACGCGGATAAATTGACGTTTGCCACGATCTGTGGCGGTTATCACGGCGACACCTGGAAGGCGATGAGCGTATCCGACCCCGTCAACGGCATGAATGCCTTGTTCCGTCATGCCTTGTCGATTCAGCATTTTTTGCCCCGTCCCGCCATTCGTCATGGCGAGGACTGGTCCGACGATGGTGAAAACAACGGTCTGAATGCGCTGGAGAGGCTGTTTGAAACCAAAGGGGCGCGGATTGCCGGGCTGGTGCTTAAACCATTGGCGCAGGGAGCGGGGAGAATGTTGGGATGGCTGACATTAAATTAGAATGATGGTCGGAATTAAATTAGAATGGGATCATTGGGAGTGGTGGGGATATTGTTGATAATCAATGAGTTATCAACATAGGGGCAAAAATCGTGGGATCGGCGAAAAGGCAAGAAAGCGGTCGGAATTAAATTAGAATTATGTCGCTTTGTGTCACTATCTGTCACTTACGCGACATAAGGGGCCGGAGTCAGAACGTAAAGGTGCGTTGACTCAATGGGTTAAAAGACGCCCAAGCGTTGACAAGGTCGGCTTGAGAATGGACATGGGGCCGACACGGGCAAGCCGATGAAATCACATTGCCAAGAGATTGACTCTGGCGGATCAACGGCTAATGCTAAAAATGGGAAGCTTTGACGTTATCTGATAGTGGGGGAGATTGAGAATGGATGATTATGAGGCAATATCGCGGGCGACGGAAATCATAGCCTGCCTCTGTATCAAAGAAATAGCAGCCACGCCGTGTCTGTGCGAGAGAATAGATGTGATTGCCGCCATGGCGAGGACACACGACCTGATAGCGCAAAAGCTCGCAGTGCAGCTAATCGACGCCCACTACGCTTACCACGACCTGGTCGCCATGCAAGCAGAGGGCGAATCGTAATCCGGGACGGAATCACCACTCGTGGACTGAGGCCACCACGCGGCCGATCACAGCAAAGTCGGCGGCCTCGTCCAGCTTGACGCTGATCGGCTTATACAGCGAGTTACTACTGACCAGATCGACCTGACTGCCCAACAACATCTGCACACGCTTGGCGTAAAGCCCGTCTGAGTAGCGCACGATATAAATGAGTCCGTCACGGGGGCGGGTTTGGGCATGGTCGATGAGCACCAAGTCCCCCTTGTGCAGATCGGGCTCCATACTGTCGCCGCTGATAGAGATAACCGACAGTTTGCCGATGATCAGACCCCGCCGCCGCAACCATACCCGACTGAACGCATAATAACCGGTCGTCAGTTCTTGATCGACGAAAGCCCCACCCGATCCGGCGGCCGCCTCGACATCGTAGCGCGGGATCGCGACGAAATCGGGGTGGGTCGCGACCTCGTGGGGATCTTTGGCCGCCACTGTGGCGACCGTCCCTTTATCGGCTTCGAGACGATGTGACGGCGCGCCAGGCGAATCAGTCTGCGCCGCTTGGTGCGGGGGCTTGTGATCCGGCGGCGCTCCCTTGCGCGCGCGCGGGTCGGCGATCATCTCGGGCGGGTTTTTAGGGTCAGGCTTGCCCCGATAGACCGCCAGCACGACACCCTTTTCGGCAATGTTGCTGATCATCCACTCGTCATCATAGTTTTGCGCCCGCCCCTTGACGGGGTCGAGCCAGCCGCGCAGCTTGTAGGTCTTGTCGGTGATGTCCACCAGACGCTTGATGCAGGCTCTCTTCTGTCGGTCCTTGAGCCAGACCCGCAAGCCCGCGCTAAGCGACGTATTGGGCGAAACCAGACAGTAATCGCCATCCTCGATCCCTTCCGGGATCATCGAGCTGCCCTTGGCAACGACGTAAAAGGCATCGCCGTCAACCTCGCGCAGGCCGTCGGGCATCGGCAGATCGGGGTGCTTTTTGTCGCCCTCTAAATGCCCCGTGGTGGAGCATCGAGCATAGCCCGTCACCGCCAGGTCAATATCGGGCGCGAAACGGCGAAAGGACTCCGGCACCAGGGGCGTCGCGTTCACGACGGGCGCGGGGCTTTCGGGAGGAGCCGATCGAGCCACCTCCTGTTCGTCCCCATCTTCATCGTCGTCGGCAAACCCGCACCAGTCGTCCATGGCGTTCGGGCCGCCCACCCACTGGTCGTTGACGCTGATTTTCGGCAACGCCCGTCGCTTCTCACGCTCTTTCGTCAGTCTCATGCCTCGCGGTTGTCGCGCCACATCAACCAGCGACTCTTCTGGTCCCTCGGGCGCGCCGGGGAGTGTTGCCGCAGGTCCTGATAGCCGCGCGCTCTCCGAATCGGACCGCATCATCGGACCCTCGCCCGTGGCAAGCCAGGCCACATTTGCGCCAGTTGCGTTCGCAATCGCTACCAACACCGAGACCTTTAAGTCAGAGCGGCCTGACAAATAGTTGAACAGCGTGTTTTCAACAACACCTGTGATTGCTGCCATTTTTTTTGGTCCACCAACCACAAAAGTTAACCGCTTGAGGCGCTTCGCAGTCGCCAATTTTATGCTTTCGGAGACCATGGCATCGACTTCGAGGAATATTTTAGCTTTATAGAGCTACCCCTTAAACTTTTTTTGTTCTTTAAAATCAGAAACTTAGCCAAATACCTCTGTAAGAATGCAAAAAAGGGCGGCCAAAGATACAAAAAGGGGTTGTTACTTTTATTTTTTGTGTCCATACTGACTCCCGAACTTGACTTGTGAAACCCTAAACAAGCCGGTCTGGCAGGACCGGCGACGAAACAGGGAGAGGATTTGAGATGGCTCGACGCGACGTGTGGCCCGCCCGCATACACTACTTACTCAGGCGCAGAGGGCTGACCTATGCCGATGTCGATCGGCAATACGGCCTTAAAGAAGGCACGGCGTGCAATGCCGCGCGCAAGGCGCATTTACCTGGCGAGCTGGCTCTGGCCGACGCACTCAACCTTAGCCCGCGTCAACTCTGGCCGTCGCGCTATGACGACCGGAGCGGCGAGCGTCTCAAACCTCAACCTAGGACCAACTATAAGGGATCGCCGCGCGGGAGTCACGGTCAAAAAGAGGGGGCGCAATGAACACCCCCACCGCCACGCGCCGCGACGGCCTGAGCCGCCTGCGGATCGGTCGGGCATCTGTCCTGCATGACTGCCCGGACATCCACAGCGACGGCGTGTTTTTGGCGGCGGGGTCGGGCCGCATCATGTGGCTCGACAAATTTGCCGCCGAGCACGGGTTGCGGGTCGAGGCCAATCTCTGCCTATCCGGCTCCGACGTAACCGGCCTGCCCCGCCGCATGACGGTGTGCGGCGACCTCTACATCTACAACACGCCCCGCCTTGCCGGCTTGCCTGAGGGTCTGCGCGTCGTTGGCAACCTCGTCATCTCCAGCGCCCCGATCGCCGCCTGGCCGCGCGACCTGTGGGTCGGCGGCAACATCCATCTCTGCAATACGAGTCTCACCGCGCCGCCGGACGCCGACAGCTTCGACGGGCGGTTTTACAGTGGCGACCACGGCACCGGGAGGGCAGCATGAAGCTGTGCATCATAACGAGCCCTCGGCAGTTGCGGCGGTTCTTCCGGCGCGTCGCGCGACGCAAGGCGATCGACGGCCCGCGCCGCACCACAATCATTAAGGGATCGACAAGATACGTCGTGGGCGAGGTCCCACAGACGTTAAGCCGCGCGGGGCCGGAGCCTTGCGCACATCTAAACTCCACGAAACAGGAGCAAATCGGATGACGACGATACCCGATGCGGTCTCCAGGCCGCCGAAAACTCCAGACCTCGAACATATAGCTCAATCGCCGTCCGGCGAGACGTATTACCGATTTTCGGTGACTTACGACCACGAGGGCACCGAGTGTTGCGTCGATGTGTGGGCCATGTCTTTCGCTGACGCGCAACGCCGCCTTGAAAGCCTGAAACGCACCGCCCGGCTGGACGGACAGATTTATCGGACGATCCCAGCCCGCGACGCCGACAAGGCCATCAACTGATTTGCGCGGGGGCGGCGAGACCTCCAGCCGCCCTCCGCGCCCCAAGGAGCAAAAATAATGCCCCGCCGCCGCGATCCTCTGACGCTCGACCTGTTCGCCTGGACCCCGCCGCCGGTGACGCGGCGGTTCGAGGCGGTCCAGGTCCGCGCGGCGGGCTTGCGCGGCTCTCTGGCCCGCGCCGTGGCGACCTCGCTCAAAGAGTGCGGGCGCACGCGCGAGGATGTGGCCCGCGACATGACCGCCTATCTGGGCGAGGATGTCCCCAAGACCATGCTCGACGCCTATGCGTCGCAGGCGCGCGAGGATCACACCATCAGCGCATTGCGGCTGGTCGCCCTGATCCACGCCACAAGGGATATCCGGTTGCTCAATCTGATCGCCGACCTGTTTGGGTGGGCCGTGGTGCCACAGAAATATCTCCCCGCTATTGAGGAGGCGGTGCTTGCAGACAAAATTGAAGAGCTGTCGCGGCGCAAGACCCGCGCCAGGCAGAACTGGAAGGCGGGCCAATGACCCGCCTCGCGCATCAATTCGAGGGGGGCGAGGGGGGGTCCGCAATCACCCCTGAAAACGACTTTGCGGACCCTATTGCGGACCCATTGAGGACCCATAAAAACGGGTGTTCAAGCCCGCCACCGAAGCCGATTGAACACCCTATTGAACACCCATTGAACACCCGGTCGGAATGGCTGGCGGTAAGCGACTTGGCGGAGCTTGCCGGTATCGCCAAGCAGAACGCCCAGAAGGCGCTTGCGAAACGCCGTTGGCGCGGCTGCGACCTACTGGTCCGTCAAATCGAGGTCGGGCGCGGCGGAGCGGGCGGCAAGGCCCCGCAAGTCCACATCGACACTCTGCCCGGCGAGTTGCGCCAGGCGTGGTATCTCAAGCGTGGGATCGACCCGCGGGCCAGGCCGGAGGCGGGCGAGGCGGGGGCCGTCGAGGTCACGCAACCCAAAATCGAGCGCGACGGCGGGTTTGCCCGCAACCTCGACCGCGCGCAATGGCGGCTCGACATCATCCGGCCCGCATTGGCGCACCCTAAAGGCTCGGGCAAGCGCGGGGCGGCAATCAAAGCACTGGCGGCGGCCTCGCATCGCGACCGGCGGGGCCGGTCGGTCGAGGTATCGCTGCCGACGCTGTACAACTGGATTGCGGCGGCCGAGGCCGATCGCGCGGGCCTGGCGGGGTTATTGCGCGACGCCCGCGCCGACAGGGGCCGGCCCCGCGTGATCGTGACCAGGCGGTGGGACAGGTTTTTTGGACCCCACATCAGCGCCGCCGATCACAGGCAGACCGGCGAGGCGCTCACTCATTATATACGCTCGCTGTGGGCGTCGGGCGAATGCGGGCGGCGGGCGATCTGCGAAAAATCAACGACGCGGCTGATCGAACTTAGCCGCGACCTGGGGGTCGCATCATTTGGTGGGCTGCCCTCCGGCTATAGCCGCCAGGGCCGCCGGAGCGCGACCACGCAATACGGGCTGTGCAGGGTTAGCGGTTGGCGCGTCGCCGCCGAGGGTGCGTATCGCGCGATCGCGATCAAACGACGCGACAACGCGACCTGGCAGGACCGGCATATGCCGTCGATCAGGCGCGACTACAGCGACCTGGCCCCGCGCGACATCGTGGTCGGCGACGTGCACCCCACAGACGTCATGATGCTGCGACCCGACGGCAAGCCCGCCTACCCCAAGGCTATTACGTGGCTCGATGTCGCGACCCACGAAATACACATGACCTTTGCCCTGCTCGAAAAAGGCGAGGGCGTACGCCAGGAGCACATTGCCCAGGCGTTCTCGGCGATGATCGATGACTGGGGCCTGCCGAAACTCCTCTATCTGGACAACGGGACCGAATATTCATCGCCTGAGCTGGTGGCCGGGTTTACCAGACTGTCGAAGCTGACCTCGGGCGCGATTGCCCTCGACCTGGGCGGCGCGGGCGAAGTGGGCTTGCGGGTCGCGGCCTCGCGCGAGGCGGTGATCCGCTCGACCCCCTACAATGCGCGCGGCAAGCCGCGAATCGAAGGCGCGTTCGGCAATCTCGAAAGAGTGCATTTTTCGCTGATTCCCGGCTGGACCGCCGGGGAGAGGATGCGCAAGAAGACCCACGCCAAGGGCAAGACGCCGATCGCGTTTTCAGGCGATGAAACGGCGTTTTTGGAGGCGGCTAGACTGCAACTCGACTGGTATCACCAGCGCCCGCAACAGGGCCATCTCAACGGCAAGTCGCCCAACGAGGCGCTGCGCGGCTACATCGACCAGGGCTGGGCGGGCAAGCGGGCGCTCAAATCGCCCCAGGTGATCGACTTGGCGTTCGCAAAAGAAATTAAACGCACGCCGCATCACGGCCGCGTGCGCGTGGTGATCAAACGGGGCGACGGGCCGATCTGGTATTACCACGATAAGCTGGTCCACTATCACACCCCGATCACGCTGCATGTGCCGGCCCATAATCCAAGTTGCGCCTGGTGTTTCGCCGGCGAGGAACTGATCTGCGTGGCGCGCCCGGAGCAGACCTATGGGGTGTTGGACCCCGCCGGATTGCGTGAGGGCGACCGGCGGCGCAAGGCGCTCAACCGCGACATATCCGAGATGCGCAAGCACTGCGCTCTCTTGAGCCTGCAGGACGAGACCGCCCGCCATGTGTCCCACCTGCCGGACGGCCCCGAGGTCCCGATCGGGGCGATGGTGGACGCCGGCATGCTCGACCGGCTCGCGGAGGCAACAGAAGCCGAGATCAAGTCATTGGCCCACGAGCGCGAGAAACGCCGACCGCTTGCGCTTGATCCGAATATCCAGTTTGGGATGGACCCCGGACAGGCGATGAGAGATTGGCAGGGATTTGCGCCGGAGAAAGAGGAGGCATCAGCATGAAATTTACAGAAACCAAACAGGCCAGGCAAGCCGCCGAAATGTGCCGTCTAACATTGACGGCGCGGGCCTACAGCCGCATGGGGCAGATCATCGGCGAGCCGGGGACCGGCAAATCGGCGACCACCTTGTGGCTGGCCGACGAGCTTAAAGGCATCCGGGTCGAGTGCTGGTGCGACATCACGCCCAAGGGGCTATTGACCGAGCTGGCCCGAGGTCTTTGCGATCGCGGCGTCGATGCGCCGCTCAGGGGCACTTGCGCCGGTCTGATGGCGGCGCTGAACCGGGTCTGCGTCGGTCGTCTGATCCTCATCGACGAGGCCAATCACCTCAACTGGCATGCGCTGGAGCTCTTGCGCGCTCTGTCCGACATCGGCGGCGCAGGCGTCGTCCTGGTCGGCACCGACATGCTGGCGCAACGCCTCAACGAGGCGCGCACGCGGGTCTATCTGACGCAGCTGCGCCAACGGATCGGGGCAAAAAAAATCATGATGGCGCCGATCGATGACGCCGCCGAGATGGCGGCCTATGTGTTGGCCCCGCGTTTTGGCCGGGTCGGCCAACAGGCGGCCAAGCGGTTTTTGGTCGCGACCAAGGGCTATTGGCGGTCGGCTTTGGAGTTGGCCGACGCCTGCGAGAGATTGATCAAAAACGAAGAGAGCTTGACCGCGCTCGACGAGCGCGCGGTCGATACCGCGGCGGCCCTCATGGCCGGGGCGAAATGACGGACAAGGAGATTGTAATGACACAGCCAAACCAACAAACCCGGCCGGACGGGCCGGAAGTGATCGAGGTCAACGGCCGGGGTTATCTGGCCGACGCCAGGGGCAATCTGGTGCCGGTCGAGATGGTCAAACCCGAGGACCGGCTTGAGGATGAGCAGGTGCGCAAGATCATGGGTTATGCCCGCGATCTGTCGGCGCAGATCGAGCGGTTCCGCGGCCATACCATGACCGATCTGGGCGAGCTCGATGCATTACTAGCCCAGGAATATAACGCAACGCCGCGTGGCGGGCGCAAGGGCAACCGGACGTATCAGAGTTTCGACGGCCTCTATAAGGTGCAGGTGCAGGTGTCCGAGTCCGTTGACTTCGGCCCCCAATTACAGATCGCCAAATCGCTGATCGACGAGTGCCTCAACGAGTGGTCGGCGGACGCCAGGCCGGAAATTCGCGCCATCGTGACGCGGGCCTTCAACACCGATAAATCCGGTCAGATCAACCGGTCGGATATTTTTATGCTGCTCCGCCTCGACATCGAGGACAAGCGCTGGGGCCGCGCCATGGACGCGCTGCGCGACGCGATGCGGGTCATGGGGTCCAAAGAGTATGTCCGGTTTTACCGCCGCGCCAACGCAACTGATCGCTGGGAGGCGGTGACCATCGACCTGGCCAAGGCGGGCTAGCCGATCGGGAGATACGATGATCGCGATCAGGACCATCAAACAGGCTGTGGCCGATTATTATGGTTTTAGCGAGCGCGACCTCGAGGGCCCGTGGCAGTCGGCGCGGCTGGTGCGTGCCCGCCAGGTCGCGATTTATCTGGCGCGCGAGATCACCATGCAATCCCTACCGAGTATCGCGCGGGCTTTCGGCGACCGCGATCACTCGACAGTGATGCGCGGCATCGCGCGGATCAAGGCCGCGCTTGGCGAGGACGAGGGATTGCGCGGTGAGCTAGCCGCCCTGCGCGAGCGGCTGGGGGCGGACGAGACGGACGGCGCAACAGAGATCGAGCCATGACGACGGTCGATACAGTTGAGTTGATTGTGGTGTTAGCGGTGCTGGCGGCCCTGTCGGTTGGGGTCGGGTTTTTGTTCGGCCTCGGCGGCAAAATCGCCGAGCGCTTATGGCTCTATATCGTTGGCGTCGCCGCAATCGTCTTGCTGGTTATGCAGGGCGCCGTGTTGATCGTGCTCGGCCTGGCCCGGCCGGGCGTTTTCGGGAAGATTGATGGGCTACGCCGCACCAAAGACGGATTTGTGGTGATCGGGACATTCGAGGTGGAGCAGCAGGACCATGACGACGGCAAGGACTGATCGTGACCGGGCGGCGCGCCACAAGCAGCTGGCGACGATCCACATTGCCGCCGCGCGGCTGTTCGGCGACGTCTCGCAGGGCGGCGACGGGCGGGCGGCCTATGAGGGCTGGCTCGAGCGCTTGAGCGGCGCGCGCTCGGCGGCCGCGTTGGATGACGACGGGCGCCAGGCGTTGATCGCGCAGCTGCGCGCGCAAGGCGTCCTGGCGAGCCGCCACGCGCCGCGCGTCGATTATCCGTCCGGCAAGGGATTGACGCCGTCGGGCGAGCCGCGCCCGACGCCCGCGCAATGGTATCGCATCGACCGGCTGGCCCGCGCCAAGGGCTGGGATCGGGGCCTAAACGACCCGCGTCTTGCCGGATTTGTCAGGCGCACCGCCAAGGTCGGCGCCCCAAGCTGGCTGACGCGGCGTCAGGCCAGCCGGGTGATTTCGGGGCTTGAGCACTGGCTGGGCATGGGCAAGCCAAAGAGGCATAAGAGGCGGCCATGATGAGCATGGACACGGCCGAACGCGCGGTGATGCGCGCGATCGTCAAGCGCACGGTGCGCAAAATCGTGATCAGGGATGACAAGGCGTGGACCTCGCTCTATCATGAGCTGCAAACGGCGATGACGCGGTCGTGGAGCCAAGAGATGCGCAAGGCGATCGCCGACGCTCTCGACCGTTTGCGCGATCTGGGGCCGGGCCGGTTTACGAGGGCGGACGGCAAGGCGATCGCGGGCGCGCTTGAGGCCCGTCTCGGCGCGGCGGCGATAGCCGCCGCGATGAGGGAGCCGGTCATCAACCTGTCCGACGCGCTCTATCGGCTCGGCGCAACCGAGGTCGGCAAGGCCACCGGCGTCGATATTGCCTTCATGCGGCCCGATTTCGACAGCCTCGACATGCTTAAACAAGCCAACCTCTACTGGATCGGCCGGTCCTGGGACATCGAGACCGCGCCGAAGATCGGCAAAATCCTGAATGAATATTTTAAAGGTGGTATGACGCGGGAAGGCTTGACGGCGCGGTTCGCGCAGGACTTTGCCGATATGGGCGATCGCAGCCGACGCTATTGGGAGGTCCTGGCCGATCATACCGCGACCAAGACCCGCGAGATGGGGCGGGTCACCGGCTATCGGCGCGCCGGCATCGAGCGCGTCGAGGTCCGCGCTCATTTGGACGAGCGCACGACAAAGATATGCCGCCATATGCACGGGCGGATCATCGAGGTCAGGCGATTGGCCGATCAGCGCGACGCTTACCTTAGGGCCGCGGCCGCCCATGACGAGGGCGCGGCCAAGCGAGCCTGGGCGATGCATGGCGACATGGCCGACCTCGACCATGTGGCAACCAGGGACTTGCCCGCCAATACGGCGGGGCCGCCCTATCACTTCCGCTGCCGGACCATTACGGTTGCGCATTTCGAGGCGACGGGGCCGCAGACTTCGGTCGATGGGTGGACGCAGGCGGTGCGTGACCGCGAGGTCTTGAGCCGCAAGGAGATCGGCGCGTTGATTAAGCGGGCGAAGACGGCGCAATGGCCGCATGTCAAGGTCTCGCAGGGACATTTCAGGAAGCATCGCAAAGAGCTTGGACTAAGCAATCAGGCCGATTACAATCAATCGGCGCTCGATTTGATCCGGCGCGGGGATCGCGACGTCTATCTCTCGATGCGCAAAGGCGTTCTCAATGCGACTTTTGTGAAGGCAAGAAAAGTTGCTAGGCCGGACGGCAAGGTGGTTGAGGGATTTAACGTGACGGCGGTTGATATGAAGGCCAACAGGATCACCACCCACCATTGGCGCGAAAAGCTGGGGGCGAAAAACGATCAGGTGCCCGCACATAAACAACGAGCAAGAGGAATTGTCAAATGGCTTACAGGGTATTTGGACTAGAGCCGTCGTCTTTGCGTGGCGAAACGCTCCTTACCGGCATGTTCGCCTGCTACGACACCATTGGCGATCCGTCTTTCGACATGGACCGCGATTATACGTTGCACAGGCGTTCGGCCTATGAATTCGTGCGCGGGCAATTATCGTCGGAACAGATTGCCGAGCTCGACAAGGTGGACGCCTATTGGCGGGCGCACCCGAAGGAGTTCAACGAGGACTTCAAGATCATTCAGGGCTGGGAGGACAGGAAGACGGCATTGGAGGGCTTT
This sequence comes from Hyphomicrobiales bacterium, assembly GCA_036881905.1. Lineage (GTDB taxonomy): Bacteria > Pseudomonadota > Alphaproteobacteria > Rhizobiales > Im1 > JBAJNN01. The sequence continues at coordinate 37,725 of JBAJNN010000013.1, forward strand.
GTCGAGGACGAGGACGGCAAGGTTCCCGCAATCCCGCGCTCGCATTGGTGGTGGTGGCCGATCCCGATGGAAAAAGAAAGCAAAAAGGGTCGATGAGCAAGGCCGCCAACATCCTCTCCGCCGCCCGGACCGTCATTGCCGAGCGCGGCCAAGTCTACGGCGACGCGTCGCGGGCGTTTGAGCAAGTCGCGCGGCGCTGGTCGGTGACTTTGGGCGTGGAGGTCACGGCCGAACAGGCGGTGTTGTGCATGCTTGACTTGAAGCTCGCCCGCCTGGCGCATGATCCGGCACACAAAGACAGCATGGTCGATGTCGCCGGATACGCGGCGTTGCTGGCCGATCTGGCCGTCATTGAGGAGCGCGGGACGTGAAGATATGCATATTTTTGGCTGGTCTATTTTCTCAGGCCCGCGTTAAGGGCCCAAACTGTAATCAACCGCCTGATACCACGAGTACAACTCGCCCGCAATCTCGCCGGCCGGGTAAACCGTCTCTGCCCAATCTGCAGGATCAAACCAGTCATAATCGCTTATGTCGATAAGCGTGGTCGCGTCATAGACCACTAATTCCGGCGTCAAATCCAGTCGCGAGGCCGCCGCGAGCCTGTGAGAGCCCTCAAGCGCCATATAATGGTCGCCGCAATCGACCGCGCGAATCGTGGGCGCGCCCAACCTCCGCATGACGGTCACCACCCCCTCCAATCGGGCGGCGTCTGGTCCATGGATAGCGTAGATCGTTGAGTGCATGTCAACTACCGCCTTGGGTCTATTTTTCCGCCCCCATATCGGCGAGGACCCGATCAATGGTCATCTTACGCATCGCCAGATGACCCGCCAGCTCGGCCCATATGGTGACGGGTACGGGCCGAGCGCTTGCCAGCCACTGGCGGATGCGACGAGAATCGACTCCTAGATTTCGTGCGAGGTCGGTCTGCCAGCGCGGCCCGTAGAGGGCTTGGCCGATCGCGGCCAGCTCGCGCGCTCCATAGCCCTTGGCGGGGTCTGGCTCGGCAAGGTGTCTATAGTAACCCCGCCAAAATGGCATCTGATCTCGTGAGCTCACACCTGCGGGCCTATCATCGACATCCTCCACCTCCAAGCGGTCCATCAACGTCCCGATCTCGTCTTGGTCGGCCTGACTAGCGGGGTATGATCGCAGGGCCAAGGCTAGCCCATAGGTGGGGCGAGCCAACATTGTCTTCAGGTAGTGCGATGGGATATTGCCCTCCGGCCAGATTACTCGGGCGATTTGACCCAAAATATAAATAGCGTTTTGGTCCATTTTACAGCCTATCTGTTTGACTTTATTGGGGGTTTTTGAGTTCGGCCAAAAAATCATTATAATCGCGGATCAGACCCCTACCATCCATGCGATCATCGCGGTGATCAATCCACCATTTGGCCGAGGTCTCATATAGTTTGCCCCTCACGAGCCACTGGTGCAAGTCCGCGATATGGGCTGCCTCGCCGCTGGTGGGCCTCTCTGCGTGGTTGAGTTCCACATTTAGGTCGTCAAATTTGTCGGCTCTAATCGCCTCTGCCCACGCAATTTGTTTGGGCGATCCGACCAACTCGGGCAATCTGCGCCTGTTCATTGCGGATTGCCGCCGGCGTTTGAACAGGCACTCGTAGTGCATGTGCCAGCCGTCCATTCTGTCGTAGCGGTGATCGATCCACCACTTGGCCGAGGTCTCGTGCAGCCTGGCATCGGCAAAATTGCGGAGTGCAGCCATCTCCTGGGCGTGATCATAGCCATCGGGGTAATTTTGGTCGAGATATGATTTGATTTGCACTAACTCGACAAATCTGGAGTCCATATCGCGTATCCTGGCTGCGGCAAACCAATTGTACATGCCATTTTTGGGGTCGATCCAGCTGCCGTCGGCTGCTGGATCGCTGGTCATATCGATCGTGTCCCGGATAACCACGTATTTGTCCGCCCTGATTGCCTCCGCCCACGCGACCTGTTTGGGCGATCCGACCAGCTCGGGCAATCCATACTCGCTCATCCGGGCCGCGTGGTCCTGGTGCCGCGCGCATTGCGCATCCTGCCGGGCCAACGCAGCCTCTCTGGCCGCCTGCCATGCGGCTGGCCCTGGCTGATCTGCCAGCCAGGTGAGCGTGGGCCGAAACTCGGCCTCGCCGGCAAATCCGCTAGCGTAGGTGGCGATCTCGCCGTCGCTATGTGTGATTGTGTACTTGGCCATGATTGCCTCCTTAGGCTTATCCCGGGCAGCCCCTATGACTGTCCCTAATATCCGTAATATAGGACGCAGGCCCACCTCTTGCAAGAGGATTTTTCCAACTTTTTTATTTTTTTTATAAGCTATTGATTTTGTTTATACTATTGAATGGAAACGGGCCGATTATGGCGGAGCTTAGCCAAGCAATCATGATGCGCCGGCCCACCAAACCGGCCGCAATTAAATTAGAACGACTTACGGCCGGTTTGAGATCACGACCTCCTTGGCGGGCTTGCCTCGGCCCTTCCGCTGCACTGAATAGGTTGTCTCCACCGTATCGATACGGAAAGCGGCAAACAGCTCCCTAATCTCTGGCGTATCGTTGAGCGACAGGATGAATTTGCCCTCGATGCCCGCCAGCTGGTCGGCGAGGCGGGTAAAATCGGCACGCTCGAAAACTGGCCCATAAAGGTTTTCACAGCCCCAATAGGGCGGGTCGAGATAAAACAGGGTTTCCGGCTTGTCGTAGCGTCGGATAAAATCTCCATAGGGCAAACATTCGATGACAACGCCCGCCAGGCGCTCGTGCAAATCCTCAAGTATTGGCCCCAGCTTGGTGACGTTGAACCTTCCGGGGTTGGTCGGGCTGATACCGAAGGTTTGGCCATAGGCCTTGCCGCCATAGGCTGTGCGTTGGAGATAGAGGATACGGGCGGCGCGTTCGAGATCAGTCAGAGTTGAAGGATCGGTTTTGGCCAGACGCTCGAATTCGGCCCTCGATGTGATCTGAAATCTCATCATTTCCAAGAATGCGGCATAGTGTCTTTGCAATATGCGATAGAGCGTGATGATTTCTTTATTAATGTCGTTGATAATTTCAGCCTTCGTGGCTTGTCGGCGGCGCAGAAACACGCCGCCCATGCCGAAGAACGGCTCGGCATAGGTGTCGTGCGGGATCGCCTCGATGCGCGCGACCAGACGCCTGGCGAGATAAAATTTGCCGCCGACGTAAGGGGCGACCGGTTTAGCGGGCGCAACAGGTTTGAGCAAAGCAACGGGACTCGACTCCATGGATGGACTCCTCTTAATATTCGCCCCGCCCGTGCATGGGTGCGGGGCAACGCAAGTTGTGGGTGGGTTGCGTCCATCCGGTTCGGGGCGCTTCAACGCCTCGGACCCCCGCTTTTAGGGGGGTTTGGGTATGGGGCGGCCAAGTGGGCCGAATTATTCTGCAATGGCTGATCGGCTTGTCACCCCTCAAACAAGGCCCGCTCGGCCGCGCGCCGCCTGATCAGCCCGGAGAGAACCTTGCCTTTGGCGAATCGCCATTTGGGGAACTCGGCGGCCGCGCCTTGCGTATCGCCGCGATTGAGCCTGGCGCGCAGGGTCGAGGCTTTGAGGTTGCCTGAGCCGACATTGTAGGTGAAGGAAACCAGCGCCCCGAACTGGTTATCGGTCAAGGGCGGAGCGATCAGGCGATCGACCGCGTATTCGGTGTGTTCGAGCGTGGTCATGAGCCAAGCCATAGCCTCTTGGCGGGTCACGGCCACCGTGTCTTCATCGACCCTTAGCCCTTGCGGCGTCCTTGTCGAACCATAGCCGATGGTCCACACCCCGGCCGGACAGCGATAGGGCTTAGGCGCAAAGCCCTCGAAACGGGTGATGAGGTCAAGAGCGGCACGGTTGGTGTGCATGGGCTTGCCCCCTCATGTCTGGGTTTTGCGCGCCATGGTGCGCGATCCGAACCAGAACGAGACCACGGCGGCGAAGATGGCCTGGGCGTCGTCGTTCCAAATGGCGTTATATTGTCCGATCGTCATCCAGCCCATATTGACGCACAGCGTCAGCGCGAAGAACTCGACGAAGAACAGGTAAGACAGCACCGGGCGCACGGTGGCGGCGAGGTTGACCACCCATTGCGAAGCGCGGGACTGGAGTTTGCTATCATGCTTGAGCAGGGCCTCGTCGCCTCTAATGTCGGCGTTGACATGCATGGCCTCCAGCTTGACGCCTTCGAGTTTGACTTGCGCGTCGGTCTGGGCGGCGATCATCGCCAGTTCATGGGCCTTGTCGCGCTTATCTTGCGCATACCCGAGGATTTTAGGCAGGAAGGAAATGGCGAAGCCCAGGAGGGAGCCGAGTAAAGACAGCATGGGATCAGTCTCCTTTGAACAGTTTGAGTTTGACGGCAAGCCCGGCCATGATCACAAGGATAAGCCCGGTGGTGCAGATGCGGCTAAGGGTTTGCCAGAAGGTGCGTCTGGCGGCTCTGATCGCGTCCAGGAGCGAGCGCAAATCGCGGATGTCGCGGGCGGCATGGCCGTTGTCGATTCCGAGATCGGCAAGGACCTCTTTGGCCGCGCGTTTGGCGGCGGCATCGATCATGGCGTTGATGTCCGCCTGCGCCGCCGCGGCCGTCGGTCTACGGCGTGGGCGCTCCGGCGCGGTGAGTTTACGTGGTGGGGTCATCATGGGTTGCTCCGCTATTTTTTGACGATCAGGCGCTTGCGTCTCAGACCGCGCTCAAGGTCATCGACCGCGGCCTGTCCGATTTCGGGCCTCAAAAAGTCCAGGCCCTCGCGCTCGAGCTGTTTGACCGCGCGCATCAGCCACGGGTTGGGGCGCCTTGCCGGTTGGCGCACGGCTTTGACCGGATGGGCGGCTTTGGGCCAGTAAAGCGCCTTTTTGCGGCGGGGCTTGATGACGATCGCCGGTCTGCCATCATGGACGGCCCGGGCGTAAGGGGTGTTGGCGGCAAGCCTTGCGCCGGAGCGCCCATAGGGCTCGACGATGTGGGATTTGCGCAAAGTCCCGCCCTGCGCCCTGCCGAAGGGCACATTGCCTTGGCGCGTGGCGATCTCGCGTAGGCGCTCGGCGATGTGCAAGGCGAGCCGTTGCGGGTCGAGGCTCATATCAGCACCTCCACCTGGTAGCCGTTGCCGATCGGATCGCGGCGCGACAGATTGTCCGCGGCCAGGGCAACGCCCCAGAAGGCGTCGGCGTGGCCGCGCTCGTCGCGCGCGGCGTCGTAGCGCACGCCGCCCGCCGCGGCCGATCGTTTGACGGCGTGGAGCTGAGCGAACAGGGCGGGATCGCGCGGGATCGTCAGCCGCCCGCTCTCCATCAGCCGCAATAGGTTGAGAGCAAGTCGCTCCTTGCGGATGGTCGTAAAATGCACCCCGTTGGTTGTGGCGGGGTAAGCGCAGGTCATCTCTTCGGCGAGTTGCATGCCCAAACCGGTGCGGTCGATCCTCATGCGCGCGACGTCGAAAGTGGTGTGGAGGGCCTTGAGGTGGGCGCGTTGGGCGGCAAAGGTCTTGGCCTTGATCTCGTCAACATACATCAGTCGGTAGCGGGGCTTGCCGTCCTTATCGGGTTTGTCCTCGCCGCGGATGACGGCGATGGCGGTGCGATCGTTGATGCGCCCGACATCGACGCCAATGAAGACCGGCCCATCATATGTGTGCTCGGCTTGCGCCACGCCCCGGGCTTCTAACAGCTCCCAGGACAGGAGCGCGGTTTCGTCGGCGAGCCACTGGCACTCATACATCAGGGCCCAGGACTCGCCGTCGAGATTGGCGCGGAGCTGGTCGATCCCGCCCGGCAACGCCATGCCCTGGGCCACGGCGTCATGGATGGTGATGCGGGTGCGCTCCCACTGGCTCCAGCGATTGCGGTGATCGGTCGCGATCTCCCAGAACAGATTGCCGGGCACAAACGGGGTCGAGCACACGGTGACGCGCCCGCCGATGGCGGTGATCGCCGGATAGACCGCCCGCCAGATCGATTTGGGCCTGAGGTGCCACGCAAATTCGTCGAGCGTCACATCGCCGGCGAAACCCTGAATTGTCCTCGGGTTGGCGGGCAGAGCGCGGATTGAGTGTGGACCGAGCGACAACTCGCTCTTGGCGGTGGCGTCGAGCGCCAGATCGAGCCTCGCGGCATGGGCGACCGCATACTCGATCAATATATCTGACTGCTCCTGGGAGGCTGAGAGGATGATCTGATCGCGACCGGCGGCGCAGGCGAGCAGGCAATCGAGGGCGAGAACGTAGGTTAAACCGATCTGGCGCGACTTCAAGATGCAGCGGAAGCGGGCCTTGGAGCGCAAGAACGCCCGCTGATAGGGGTAGAGGCCATAGGCGTCGGCGAGCGCGGTCTTGAGGAGGTCGCCGCGCCGCGCGCCTAAGATCACCGGCAACGGCTTGGGTTGGGGCGCGGCGCGTTTGAGCCGCTCAAGCGATCGGGTCAGCATGGCCAGCCTGCGGGTCTGGCCCTCGGTCAGGCTGTGCCTGTTGGAGAGCCAGTGGATTTGCGCCTCAAGCCCGGCGACCGACTGGCCGCGGCGGCGACGCGCACTGCCCCAGCCCCCGGACGTCGCCCAGCGATGGATCGTGCGTGGCGCGCAACCGAGCCGCGCGGCGATGTCGGCGGCGGCGTCTCCGGCGAGATAGTCGAGACGGGCCTGCTCGATCTGCCCCGCGGTATATTTGGGCGGGCGGCCGCGGCGATTGCCCGCCCGATCGGCGCTGGGGGCGCATGGGGCGGGTTTTTGAGGTTGCGCTATCATCGCCGCTCCCTCACGCTCTGGCCAACAGGGTTGAGAGCGCATCGAGGCCGCCGGTCGCTCTGTGCGACCCCGCGCTCTTGGCGAGGTCTGTATCACTCAAAAAAGGCAGGATGGTGCGGGCTTCCTCTGCGGTGACGATGCCGGAGGCCACCAGATCGGGCAAGCTGGCGGAATCGTCCTTGGGCGGGGTCAAATCGAGCGGCTGGATGGCGATAGAGTTTTTGTCGGCCAACTCCTGTTCCGACGCCGTTGCTGTTAGCCCAAGCTCGGCCAGGAGCGGGCGCAGTTGGTCGAGCATGCGCCGACGGCGCGGCATTAGCGTTAAACGCTCAAACACAACCAGTTGGCCTGAGACCTCGCCGCCCCCGCCGAGTTGACCGGCGCTCATGATGCCGAGCATGCGCGGCGGCACGCCATGGGCGATGGGAATACGGTCCCTCGCGGCATCCAATAATTTAAGAAAATCGCCGTCCTTGACGTCCGAGGTCAGGCGCTCGATCTTGATGTCCGAGCCGTCGTCGCTGTGATTGAGAATCAATGTGCGGTGGGCGTTATGGGCCCCCTGAAAATCGTTGCGAAAGAAGCCGCGAATGGCGTCCTTTTGTGCGGGGTTTGTGGGCGCGCCTTTGAAGATTATGGCGTATTCAGGGATTGCGCTGTTAGCAAAGAAAGCCGCATTGTAGCGGGTCGCGGCCTGGGCCAGCTCCAACATGCCCTGAGCCCCGATCCATGACGGCAGCGCATAGCGCAGGCCCAGGGGACAGGGCGCGCGCAGATGCACGATCTCGTCCGCGGCGAAAGTCACGGCGCGGGCCATGGCTCCGGCCTGCGGGACATGCTGGACGAACCCCGATTTGGTCCGCGCCATGGTCGGTGCCGGCAGACGGCGCAAACCGGCGATCCGTTTTGATGGATCGTGAATGATTTGCAGGTATGCATTGCCATAAGCCTCGACATCGAGGCCAAGCGCGACCAACAGATCGGTCGCGCCGGACGCGCACAGCGCCTCCAGCTTGCCCGCGCCACCACCTTGTAACCCGCCGCCGAACGCCCCCTCGGCCTTGACGTGGATGGCGCGGGAGTGCTCGGCCGAGGCGCGATAAAGGGCGGCAAGCCCGCGCGGGTGGACCGGCCAGGGATAGGCGCCGTCGATGGCGACCTCCTCGTCTTGCGGCCCGATCAGGTCCGACAGGGCGTCGGGTAGGGGCGAGCCGCTACGGATCACCTCGACCTCGACGCCGGATTGTCTGGCTGCTTGTGCCGTCATGGCTGGGTTAAGCCCCCATCTATCAATCTCACAATCAACCAATAAGGGGCGCGGGGTCGCGGCGACAAGGAGACAAGCCTGTGCATGACGTGCATGACGTGCATGACGTGCATGACGTGCATGACGTGCAAATCTCCACCTCAGCCTCTTGCCGCCGCGCGATCGGGCGTCCACTCTGACATGCAGGGCGCGGCGATTTGCGCGCATATCAGGAGTTTACGTCATGGCCAAACTCAAGGACCTGACTGTCAAATACATCTCGCTGGTCAAATCGCCGGCGACCGGCAAGGGGCTGACGCTCAAATCGCTCGATTGCGAGGCGCGGCGTGAGACGACCTTTGCGATCGACAAGACCGACGACGAGCGCATGGTCGCCTATGGGATCGTCTACGCCCCCGACGAGGTGGACAGCCACGGCGACAGCGCCGACGCCGAAACCATCCGCAAGGCGGCCTATGAGTTTATGCGCGATCAGCGCCTCAAAAACATCGACGCCAATCACTCCTCCCAACCTGAGGACGCCTATGTTGCTGAGAGCTGGATCGTGCGCGCGGGCGACGCGCTTTTCCCCGCCGAACGGCCAGGCTCGTGGGCGGTCGGCATTCGGGTGGGCGATCCGGCGCTGTGGCGACAGCTCAAATCCGGCGAATTGACCGGCCTGTCCTTGGCCGGGACAGCCCGTGTCAAGCATCGATCCGATACGACCGCCGACCGGATGCCCGGCTGGTTCGAGCGGTTTTTAAAATCCATCACCCCGGGCGGAGATAACCCCATGACCACACAGACCACAGACGCCGATCGCCTCAAAACCCTTGTCGATGAGTGCCTCGCCACGGCCCTTAGCCCCAAGAGCGAGACCGACCGGGGGCCGGACGAGATCGATAACAAGATAACCGTCGTCGTCGAAGAGAAAATCAAGGCCGTCGCGGCCGGGCTTGAAAAGGCCATCGACGAGCGTCTTGCCAAAGCGCTCGCCCGCGGCGAAACCGAAGCCGATACGCCCAGCGAAACAGTTGAGGAGTCTTACGCATGAGCACCATCATCACACTAAAATCCGGAGAGAAGATCAACGACCTGGTCGCCGTGGCCAAGGGCATTATCGGCCCCAATGATCTCGCCAATGGCGGCGAGCTGCGCCCGCAGGCGGCCTCAAGGCTGATCTCCATGGTGTTCAAGGATGCGTTTTTGGCCAAGGTCACCACCGAGAAGATGTTGCGGCTGACCAAGGATGTCGATGTGATCGACATCATGCGTCGCCAACTGGTGCGCGTGCCGCAGGGCGCCGACCCCGATACCAGCGACTTTGCCGACGCGGCCGAATTCGGCTGCGTCCTGACCGCGCTTCCGGTGCAGATGTTTCCAACCCTTTCCTTAGACTTTTTGCGGGAAAACAAGGACAATCCGAACCTTGTCCGCGAGGTCGAAACCGGCTTCAACACCAGGCTTTCGGCCGATCTGGTCGATCTGGCCTTCAACGGCGCGGCCGACGACAATGAGGGATCGACCCGCGAAGCGCGTTTCTTGGGGCTCAACAAGGGGTGGATACAGACCCTGCGCGAGGCCGATAAGGCGCCCAAGGTGACGATCAGCCCCGCCAAGGATGGCTGGATCGCATCGCTCCGCGCCGTTATCGACGCCGGCGACGACCGCTGGCGAGCGGCATCGGTCATCATGATGAATACGGCCGACGCCGACGCCTATGCCCGCGAGCTCAACGCTCCGATCACCGGCAAGGCCATGCACGCCGACAGCCCGTTACGCCGCTTTGAAGGCCACGCCATCGAGGCCCACCCGCTGATGCCGCGCGGCGTCGTCATTTTCACGCCGCTCAAAAACCTGGTTTACGGGATGCACACCGACATCAGGCGCGACCGTTCCTGGCACGCCCGCAAGCGGGTGCTTGAGTACACATTCGACCTGGCAATCGATTACGAGGTCGCGGTCAAGCAGGCCGCGGTGCTGGGCATCACGGCGACGACGAAACCCGCAGAGACAGGCGGGGGTGGCCGATGACCGATCGCGCCCGCGTCACCATCGAGGCGATCCGGTCTTACGCCAATCTCCCCAAGGAGGTCCCGGCCGCCCTGCTGGAGCGGCATTTGGGGATCGCCGAACGCGACCTTTCCCGCGCCACCGGCCTTGAGGCTGCGCCGCGCGGATGCGGCGATCTGTGGGACGAGGCGTTGATCGTGCGTGTGATTAGCAGCGCGTTTCCCTGGCTCAACACCTTTGCCCTTAACGGCGCGGCCAAGGTAGGCCGGCTCGAAGGCTCGATCGAGGCGCGGTTTTTGGACGCGCAAGAGGTCGAGGCGAGAGTGGCCGCGCTCAATGCCCGCTTTGAGACACTTGTCAGCCGGATCGTAGGTCACGGGCGCGGCGATCGGCCGGTCGGCCCGTCTTTCGCGATGGCGGCGGTTTGAGGAGGCGATCCATGGAGCTGCGCAAGCGACTGCAACAGGCCATCGATAAGGAGATTGCGGCCGTCTTGCCGCAAGCCGCCGACGCACTTTGGGACGGCGGCGGCGCGGTCGTCGTCATCGAGCAGATGCGCTTTACCCCGCTCGGCGGGGCGCAAGGCGGCTGGGTCTATTGCGCCGCTTTCACCGGCCGTTTGCGCCTCGATCTGATCGGCGACACCCTGGACGATTTGCCGAGCGAGCCGCTGATCACAAGGCTCATCGAGCGGCCGCTTGGCCTCACCCCCGACGCGGCCGCCAAGACCGGCGCGCTCTCGCACAAGGCGCGCGCCACTCTCGTCGAGCGCCGCGACGAGGTCACCGCGACCCAGGCCGTCTCAACTCTGGTCTTTGATTTATCCGGCGCGTTCCTGCGCCGCGATCCGGCCCCGAAGCGCCCGGCCCTGATGGTCGGCGGGCACCCCAAGACCGGACGCGATCGGGACGATTATGAGCGGATCGGCGGAGGAGCGCGGCGATGAACGATTACATGACCACCAGACTCGATCAGCGCGCCGCCAATGTGGTCCGGATTGGCGTCATTGTCCAGGCGCGGTATTCCAACCCGCCGCAGGCCAGAGTGCGCTTCGGGGACGGCTATCTCTCGACCTGGCTGCGCATGGCCGCCCCGCGCACCGCGCCAGACGCCGCCTGGTGGCCGTTCGAGATCGGTGAGGAGGTCATAGCGCTGTTCCCTGGCGGCGATCTCGCCAGGGGCGTGATCCTCGCCGCGCTCTACAACGGGATGCACCATGCCAAGGCGTCGAGCGCCGATATGGCCCGCGTCGATTACGGCAACGGGAGTTACGTCACCCACGACCGCGCGTCCGGCGCGCTCACTCTCCACGCCACCGGTCCGGTGACCATCGAGGCCGGAGGCAATATCGCCGTCAAAGCCGCCGCCGACATCACCATCGAGGCCGGCGGCAACATCAAAATCAGCGGATCAAGGATCGACCTCAACTGATGCCCCAAGTCACTCGCATCACCGATATGTGCACCGGCCACGGGGCTTTCCCGCCGCGCGCGGCG
>JBAJNN010000014.1:0-48173 GCA_036881905.1 Hyphomicrobiales bacterium
CACGGGCAAAACCCGGGGCCATACGCCGAATGGAAGGTGATTTTCCTCCTTGAAGAATCCCGACCATCGGTCTGAGCCTGCGGCACGTTCGATTGTTGAATTTGAGCAGTCATTTTTACCTCCATTGTGTTGACCTTAAAACGAATTATCTCCCGTAAATTTCCCCGATGATAGCACGAACATTATGGAGCGCGCAAGAGGTTTTTTCACCGACTCTTGTTAATGACGAAACAACGAGGTTTTTTCGACAGGTCAGGCCGTGCGGTCGCTTTTTTCGGCGTGGATCAGCGCATCCTTTCCCTCCATCGCCATGGAGAGGGTAAAGCCTGCGACAGTTGCAAGACGCGCAGCGTAATAGAGCGTCACCCAGCGTGGACCCAGATCGCCGGCTACCGCCCGGCCTTGCAAAATCGAAGAGGCTGCCTCGCTGATGCACGCATTGCGTCCACTGGCGCGCGCGGTCAAGCCGCTTTCGCCGCGGCTGACGTCGATGGCGCCGCCATAAGGGATACAGTCGCGCGCCGGCAGGATCATATTCAGTAGAAGTCTAATCTCGGCTTTCGGCCGCAATTCGGGCGCAATCCGCCAGGAAAGCGCAAACTTTTCTTCATCGAGAAAGTCACGAACGGTGCGTTCCGCCTCGCCCGTCGCGATCATGGCGCCGGCCGAACCCGACGTGCCGAAGGCCATCCGGCAGAACTGGAGCACGCCGTTCGCCCGCTTCACCGAATTGCTCATGAGTTTCAATGCAAGGGCGCGCATCTCTTCATCATCATCGTCGCGCAGGACCTCCAACCCGTTGGCGACGGCCCCCACCGGCGAAGCCATATCATGACAAATCCTCGAACATAACAATGACGCCAGTTCAACGTCGCTCAACACCATTTGGTTTTGCATTGGCTCCGATTCACTCAAACATGACAGATTTTGCCCGGTTTTTACGGGATTACACCCCTTGCGCTTATGGTTACGGCTGAGAGTCCGAAGTCTCGGATAGGTGGTCCAACCTCACGGTTCCGCTCAGGGCCATCGCCACATCAAGTTCCTTGTGAATGATCTCAAGGGTCTTGCGAACGCCTCCAGCACCCATGGCGCCAAGACCATAAAGCCAGGCCCGGCCAATCAGAACACATCTGGCGCCCATAGTGATCATTTTCAGAACATCCGCGCCGGAGCGCACCCCTCCATCAACCCAGACCTCCATCCGATCACCGACCTGATCGATCACTTCGGCCAATGCCCTGACGCTGGACATCGCACCATCCAGCTGGCGCCCGCCATGGTTTGAAACGACAATGGCGTTAATATCGTGTTGCGCCGCAATTCTGGCATCTTCGCGGCTGAGGATCCCTTTGACGACAAACTTTCCATCCCATTGCGAACGCACCCAGTCGACATCATCCCATGTGATCGTCGGATCAAATTGTCTGGAGACCCATTCGGCCATTGATTTCATAGTCTCCGTGGCACCGAGATAACCATTGAGGTTGCCGAAGCTCCACCTCTTGGCTCTTAGCATCCCGAAAGCCCAGCGGGGCTTGGTCGCAATATTGAGGGCATTGCCGAACGTCAGCCTGACCGGAACCGAAAGTCCGTTTCTGATATCGGCATGACGTTGCCCCTGAAGCGGCAGATCGACCGTTAGAACCAGTGTGCGACATCCGGCCTGTTTTGCTCTTTCGATAAGGCTGGCAACGAATTGACGATCACGCATCACATAAAGCTGGAACCAGAAGGGCCTGTCGCTCCGGGCGGCGACATCCTCAAGCGAGCAGATCGAAACCGTACTCAGTGTGTAGGGAACACCGAATTTCTGCGCTTCGCGACAGCCATGAATTTCGCCATCAGGATAGACCATTCCCGCCAGACCGGTCGGCGCCAGCGCCACCGGCATGGCAATCTCTTCACCGAGGATTGTTGTCTTGGTCGTGCGCCCCTCAACCCCGACAAGCACTCTTTGTTGCAAGCTCACATCGTCGAGATCACGCCTGTTGGCATACAGCGTGTTTTCATCATATGAGCCGGAGTCGACATAATCGAAAAACATCCTCGGGACCCGACGCTTGGCGCGTTTTCTCAAATCCTCGATATTGGCGATAACCGCCATGGCCGGCGTCTCCCTCCTGTTCAAATAAGACCGGGCAGATTGAGATTGTAGCGTTTCGCGCAGTCGAGCGCGAGCTCATAGCCGGCATCGGCATGACGCATGACCCCGCTTGCCGGATCATTCCACAAAACCCGCCGCAAACGGGCGGACGCGGCCTCGCTGCCATCGGCGCAGATCACCATGCCGGCATGCTGCGAAAACCCCATCCCGACGCCGCCGCCATGATGGATCGACACCCACGTCGCTCCCGACGCCGTGTTGAGGAGCGCATTGAGAAGCGGCCAGTCGGACACCGCGTCGGACCCATCCTTCATCGCTTCCGTCTCACGGTTGGGCGAGGCCACCGAACCGGAATCGAGATGATCGCGGCCGATGACGATCGGGGCCGACACCTCACCGTTTTTGACCATCTCGTTGAAGGCCAGCCCCAAACGGTGGCGTTGTCCAAGGCCGACCCAGCAAATCCTGGCCGGAAGCCCTTGGAATGAAATCCGTTCACGAGCCATATCGAGCCAATGATGCAGATGCCGGTCGTCGGGAATAAGCTCCTTGACCTTTTGGTCGGTCTTGTAAATATCCTGCTCGTCGCCGGACAGGGCCACCCAGCGAAACGGCCCGATGCCGCGACAGAACAGCGGGCGAATACAGGCGGGAACGAAGCCTGGAAAGGCAAAAGCCTCGGCAAAGCCTTCTTCCAGGGCGACCTGACGGATATTATTGCCGTAATCGAGCGTCGGGACGCCGCGATTGTGGAAGGCGACCATGGCTTCCACATGCGCCCGCATCGATGGGCGCGACGCCGCCTCGACCGCCTTTGGGTCGCTTTCGCGTTTCTCGCGCCATTGCACCATCGTCCAGCCGATGGGCAGATAGCCGTTGACCGGATCATGGGCGGAGGTCTGGTCGGTCACAAGGTCCGGCCGGGTGCCGCGTCCGGCCAGTTCGGTGAAAACATCGGCAGCATTGCCGAGCAGACCGACGGATTTGGCCTCGCCCGCCTTGGTCCAACGTTCGATCATGGCCAGAGCCTGGTCGAGATCGTCGGTTTTTTCATCAAGATAGTGTGTGCGCAAACGCGCCTCGATCCGGTCCGGATCGCATTCGACGGCGAGACAACACGCACCGGCGAAAACCGCGGCCAGAGGTTGTGCGCCACCCATGCCGCCCAAACCGCCGGTGAGAATCCATTTGCCCTTCAGCTGACCGCCATAATGCTGGCGTCCAGCCTCGGCGAAGGTCTCGTAAGTGCCCTGCACGATGCCCTGCGTCCCGATATAAATCCATGAGCCGGCCGTCATCTGGCCATACATGGCAAGCCCCTTTCTGTCGAGCGCGTTGAAATGCTCCCAATTGGCCCAGCGCGGCACCAGATTGGAGTTGGCGATCAAAACCCGCGGGGCGTCTTCATGGGTTTTGAACACCCCGACCGGCCGGCCCGATTGCACCAGCAGCGTCTCATCGGCGCGCAAGTCTTTCAGCGTCGTAATGATCCGATCGAAATCCTGCCAACTTCGCGCGGCGCGGCCGATACCGCCATAGACGACGAGTTCATTGGGGTTTTCCGCGACATCCGGGTGCAGATTGTTCATCAGCATCCGCATCGGCGCTTCCGTCAACCAGCTTCTGGCGGTGATATTCGGCCCGGTGGGGGGATAAACGTCACGATGGTTCTTTCTTGAAAATTTCATGCTGGTCTCCAGTGCAAGATAAAGTTTAGAATGGCCCGAAGGGAAATGCGCGGCGCGGCGGCCCTTTCGGGCAGATAGCGCCAGGGCGGCTGCTCGTCCATAATAGGTGGGCACCAGTTCAATTTGAATGGCGTGAATACTCTCATGAGGCCGCCCATGATGGCAAATGGTAAAGCCGCTCTTGAACCGCCCGTTGACGGTTGTTGAATACCCTGGCGATGCCGAACAGATGGCGGCGATTCCGGAGGTGAGAGACGATGCGCCACCGCGCCCTTCATCGTCTCCAATGTTGAGATCGGTAAGAACGCCTGAAAATAAAGACGGAATACGGTTCCCGATCGAATGGCAGTCGTACGGTACCGCAAAGCCATGCTCAGTCCTGGCCCAAGACGCCCCGGGCGCAAGCCCGTCATGGAGATGGTGGATAGTCCAGTCGGTATCGGCCGAAGCGAGGCCGGTCTCATTAAGCGATGCGGCAATGTCGCCTGGAAGCCCGGTTTCGGTGTGAGGCAATCCGAGAACGAGCGGAACCGTGCCTTGCTTGACCCCGATCACAGATCGATCTCCACTTGCAGCGCTTCCGACACTGCGTGGGAGAGGACCAGACCGGCGGTTTTTTCAATGTCAGGGGCGAGAATGCGGTCCGTGGCGAGGACTGGAACCTCCGCGCGCAAAATTTCAATCACCTTTTGAAGCGGTGGGGAGGTTTTAAGGGGGGCTCGCATCTCGACGGCCTGTGCGGCGCAGAGAAGCTCGACGGCAATGATATGCGACAGGTTCCGATTCATGTGCGCCAGACGGAACGCGCCATGGGCGGCCATTGAGACATGGTCTTCCTGATTTGCGCTTGTCGGGGTGGAATCGGTGACGCAAGGGTTGGCGAAATGCTTGTTCTCGCTCATCAGCGCGGCGCTCGTCACCTCCGCGCTCATAAAACCGGAATTCAGCCCCGGATCCGGTGTCAGAAAGGCCGGAAGGTCATAATTGAGGGCGGGATCGACCATCAGTGCCACGCGTCTTTGGGCAATCGAGCCGATTTCGGCAAGTGCCAGGGCGATCTGATCGGCGGCGAACCCCACTGGTTCGGCGTGGAAATTGCCGCCCGATACGATCAGCCCGTCATCAAGCACCAGTGGGTTGTCGGTGACCGCATTGGCCTCGATCCGCAATGTGGCGGCGGCCATGCGCAACACATCCACCGCGGCGCCGAGCACCTGCGGCTGGCAACGGATGCAATAGGGGTCCTGCACGCGGCCGTCATTGTCGCGATGGCTTTCACGAATTTCAGACCCCGCCAGGAGTCCGGCCATCATGGCGGCCACCTCGATCTGGCCTTTATGGCCGCGCAAACGATGAAGTTCGGCTCTGAGAGGCTCTGTCGATCCCATGATTGCATCAAGGGTCAGGCATGAGACGATCAAAGCCGATTGCGCCAGAAGGCGGGCATCGAACAGCGCAGCCAGCGCATTGGCTGTTGAAAATTGCGTGCCGTTGATCAGGGCCAGCCCCTCTTTCGGCCCCAGCTCCACCGGTTCAATGCCTGCCCTTGCCAGTGCTTCGCCACCAGGCAGTCTTTGACCATGATATATCGCTTCGCCTTCGCCGATGAGAACCGCACTCATATGGGCCAGAGGGGCCAGATCGCCGCTGGCGCCGACCGATCCCTGGCATGGGATTACCGGCAAGAGATTGTTCTCAAGCAGGGCCTTAAGCCTCTTGATAATGTCCCAGCGTACGCCGGATGCACCGCGCCCCAGTGAAACAAGTTTCAAAACGAGCATGAGCCTTGTGATCGCTCCGCTGAGCGGTTCACCCACCCCGCAACAATGGCTTAAGATCAAGTTGCGCTGGAGCGTTTCGGTGTCGGCGGGTTTGATTTTTTGGCTGGCGAGCTTGCCGAAACCGGTATTGACGCCGTAAACGGCGCTCTCTCCAGCCGCCGCTTCACTCACCAGGCGAGCCGATCGTTCGATGGCGGGTCGGGAAGATGGATCGAGTCTGACCGGCGATCGGTTGCGAAAGACCTGTTCCAACTCCTCAAGCGTGACCGATCCGGGTCTTATCACGATCATGAAGCCCCTTGCACTATTCGGCGACGCAGCGGGTTATAGCCCATATGATAAGACAATTCGGCCGGATGTTCGACCTCCCAGACGGCAAGATCGGCGCGCGCGCCCGCGACCAGCGCGCCACGGTCTTTCAGCCCCAGCGCCCGCGCCGCGTTGCGGGTCGTTCCGGCAAGGGCTTCCAGCGGGGTCAGACCGAAACAGAGACAGGCCATATTCATCGCCAACAACAGCGAGGTCAGCGGTGAAGAGCCGGGATTGCAGTCTGTCGCCACCGCCATGGGAACCTTATGGCGCCGGAAGGCTTGCACAGGGGGACTCCGCGTCTCCTTCAATGTATAGAACGCCCCCGGCAGCAACACCGCGACCGTGCCACCGCGGGCCATGGCCACGGCGTCGGCCTCATTGGCATATTCGAGGTGATCGGCCGACAGCGCGTCATATCTTGCCGCCAATTGCGCCCCGCCGAGACGGGAAAGCTGTTCGGCGTGAAGTTTCACCGGAACCTTAAGCGCTTTCGCGCAGTTAAACACCGTCTCGATTTGCGCGGGCGAGAAGGCGATCGCCTCGCAAAAACCATCGACGGCGTCCGCCAGCCCTTCCGCATGAGCCTGCCCTAATGTCGGAAGGCAGACTTGATGCAGATAAGCATCGGCGCGCCTCTTGTATTCGCCGGGAATGGCATGCGCCCCCAGAAAAGAGGTTCGCACCGTGATGTTCGCCTCTTGAGCCAGCCGCCTTGCCGCCCGCAGCATGCGCAGTTCGGTGTCGCGGTCGAGACCATAGCCGGATTTGACCTCGAGCGTCGTCACCCCCTCGCCGATAAGAGTCTTCAGGCGTGGCAATGCCAGACGCAACAATTCGTCCTCGTCGGCCGCGCGGGTGGCGTTCACGGTCGCGGCGATGCCGCCGCCTTCCCTCGCGATCTCCTCATAGCTCGCGCCATTCAACCGCTTTTCAAACTCACCGGCCCGGTTGCCGGCGAAAACCAGGTGGGTATGACAATCGACCAGTCCGGGGGTGATCAGACAGGCGCCGAAATCCAAAGGTTCGACTTTCCTATAGACGTCCGGCAACCGGTCGCGATGGCCCACCCAGGCGATTTTGCCGTTCTCAACCGCGATGGCTGCATTTCCGACCAGGCCATAACCCTCGGATCGGAGCGCCAAAGTTGCGATATTGTCGGAAAGATAAACCGCTTGTTTCATGAATTGCGTTATTGGTTGACACTTCGCAGCTTAGCGTATCTTGTTGGCGCAAGTCATGTCAATAATGGAACTGGACCGATGATAACGCCGCAAACCCTGTTTGCCGAAACAGCGCTTTTGCCCGGCGGCTGGTCGGACAATGTGCGCATTTGCATCGATGGTCATGGCGTGATAGCCGATGTCGCGTCGAATATCGCGAGGACCGCGACGGATATTGACCTTGGCGGAAAATGCGTTCTGCCGGCGCCGGCGAATCTACACAGCCACGGTTTTCAAAGAGCGATGGCGGGGATGACGGAACGGCGTGGTCCGGGAGGAAATGACAGTTTCTGGACTTGGCGCAAGGTCATGTATCAATTCCTTGATCGCCTTAATCCCGACCAGATTGAAGCGATCGCCGCTCTGGCCTTCATGGAAATGGCCGAGGCCGGATATGGTTCGGTCGTTGAATTTCACTATCTCCACCACCAAAGACAGGGGACGCGATACGATGCGGTCGGTGAACTTTCGGACCGGATTTTGGCCGCCGCCGAGAGCGTTGGAATAGGACTCACGCTGTTGCCTGTCCTCTACCAACATGCCGGCTGCAAGGGCGAAGCGCTAAAAGGCGGGCAACGGCGTTTCGGGTGCAGTCTTAATGAGTTCGCGGCATTGTTTTCCCACTGCGAGAAAGCCGTCGATTCGAGCGCTGACGCCGATAACCGGCTTGGGCTGGCGGCACACTCGCTGCGCGCCGTCGGCCCCGACGGGCTTGATTTCGCCGTGGGCCTGGCGGAAAGCCGCGTTATTCATATGCATATTGCCGAGCAGGAAGCCGAGATTGCCGAGGTTATGGCGGCGCATGGGGCCCGGCCCGTCGAATGGCTGCTTGACCATCACGACGTTAATGACCGATGGTGCCTCATCCATTGCACCCATATGAACGATTATGAAACCCAAGCCGTGGCGAAAAGCGGGGCCGTGGCGGGGTTGTGCAGCTTAACCGAATCGAGCCTTGGCGATGGTCTCTTTCGCGGCGCGGATTTTCTGACTTCAGGCGGCAGGATCGGCATGGGCACGGATTCCAATATCGAGATCGGCTTCTTCAACGAACTGAAAACCCTCGAATATTCCCAACGTCTCAGAGACCGCAAGAGAGCCATATTTGCATCAAGAGACAGAAGCACCGGCCGCGTTTTGTTCGATGCCGCGCTCAAGGGCGGCGCACAGGCCGCTTCGAGACCATGCGGGTGCATTGCGCCCGGCCAGTTTGCTGATTTGATCGCCATGGACACCGACAATCACTGGCTTGATGGCGCCAGGGGCGATGAGGTGATCGACCGCATGATTTTTGCCGCCGTGCCGCGTCACCGGATTCGCGATGTCTGGTCGGCAGGGCGCAAAATCGTATCGAACGGCGTCCACGGCAAACGCGATCGCATCATCGCTCGCTATCGCGCCGCCACGCGTTTGTTATTCGATTGTTTCACGTGAAACACGGAGCACCATTTACAAGCCGGTTTCAACCACGTTAGTTAGTATCACCGTCAGGGAGCATGGGCCGTCTGGCCAGAGTTTTTCGATCCTATATTATCAAGGTTCCGTTTCTGACCGGTATTGAGTTGCTCCAGCCAATTGAGGTTTTTTTGCAGCATGTCGGCCGCCAGCCAGTTTCGCAAACGCGCTGTCCGGTATTCGGGTTCGAGAGCATTGGGTGGCCCGCTCATGACAAGCTCCATCGACGGCACCCCCGCAAGACCGTCCAGTTTGAGCCGCCAGACCATATCGACCAAACCTTCGATCGGGCTAAAATTGCCTTCCGCGTGGCCCGATACCCCGTCGCCCTCGATTTTGGCGTTATCAAAGGTGAAAAGCCCGTTTTCAATGTGGATATGACCGGAGGTGTCGGCGAAATTCATCCAGCCGCTTTGCAGAATGGCGCCGATCATAGTATCAATATCATCTAGCGTTTCAGCCTGCGCGATGGAGGTTGCAAAGGCCGCTGGATCGAGGCCCGAAACTTCGCAATCGCCGAGCCGGTAGTCGCCCTCTCCGCTCAGCCGCGCAACCAGACCGGCCGGACTGCGCCCGCTTGCGGTGAAATGCGCCTTGAAGCCAAGAGTTCCGTTGAGCGCGGGCCGGTGATGGGCTTTCAGCCGTAGGAAACGGTCGATCGGTAACGCGGAAGCCGCGATTTGGCCACTCACGATGAGGTTCTCGCCATGAGCCGCGCCGATAAATCCCAATTGCACCGGTTTGCCGTCAAACAGGCCCCTGATGGCATCGAACTTGATCCGGCCGTCACCAAGGACCAGATTGAAAGACGCATCCTTTAAAACCAACGGGTCAATGACCCGCAATCTGCGAGCGGTCACATCAAGGTTTCCGATAACAGCATTGAGTCGGTTGAGAGCGAAGGGCGTTGTGGGCCATATGGCGCCGGTTTCGGCGCTTGCCTCCCCCGCATCCGCCATATGCTCCGGCGGCATCAGCGCGGTGTCGAGAATCGACGGCAGAGACGCGTGGTCGAGCCGGAGCTTGCCCTCAACCCGTAACGGGCTTGCCGACAGATCGGCCGTTCCGGAAAACATGATCGCCGATCCCGCGGCGACACCGCGCAATGGGTCGAATTTTATTATCCCATCGCGGTGCAATAATGTGCCTTCAAGTCGAAATGAGCGGTTTGGTTTCCACCTGCTGCCCGGTTCACGGTCATAAAGTTCCGGCCAAGATGGAAATCCTCCGGGCTTTCCCGCCGATGGCCCGCCATTGACGGTGATTGTCGCCTCAGACCAATGAGTCAACCCGCCCTTGAACGCCCCCCGTCCCGAAATGGACAGGGAACCGGCCGTCGCCTCAAGATTGAGGTTTGTCATTAAAGCGTCGCCATCACCGGCGGGTTGTAAGTGAACAACGGCTGTCGCATGTAGCGGGGCAAGGTGGCGCATCCCCTCGCTCACCGGCCCATTGCCGGTCTTTTTCGTCAAGCCTGCCAGCCGCGACAGGGGTAAAGGGTTTTGCGCGGCGATGGTCGCCTCAACCTGCCCCTCCGGACGCCGGATTATGGAGCGCACGAAGCCCTGCATCTCCACATGCGAGTCTCCCTCGCCGCTGAAGCCGATATGACGCAAATCTATGTTGCCGTCATCGAGCATGAGATCGACGGCAACATCATGAAGATCGACGTTACGGCAAATCAGCCGGTCAAGCTTTATATCGAGCACAATATTAACACCGGCCAGTCGATCATTGCCAATATCCGGCAAAATCTCGGCAATGGCCTGTTCGCAGGCCGTGACAGGCCCATGTGTCGCGCCATCGCCTTCTGGTGTCTCATTGGCCGTCACGGCAGGCAGATAGCGATTCAGGTTAAGCGTGTCCGCGCGCATATGCGCAGTCCAGCTCGGGCTTTTTTGGCCCGCGGCATAATCAAGCGATATTGTGCCATTGGTTTCATGAAGCCTGAATGTTGCATCGCTTAAACGGATCCGCCCGGGCGAGAGGTCGAATGCGCCCTTCAGGCTGAGCGGCGTCTGCGCCGGAACATGACGAAAAAACGATTTTATAACCGGAAATGCCGAGCCGACAACGGCCTGGCCCTTAGGCAAGTCCAGTTCCACGGTCCCGTGAAATTGCGGCGGAGAAATTTGGGCCAGGGAGAAGCCGCTCACATCAAAATGGCCTCCTTGCGAGGTCGAACCGGAAAGCGCCTTTAGAGCGAGATGGGTTTCGTTGACCTCGGCGATGAGTTCGGCGTCGGCGATGCGTTGCGATCGCGCCGTCAGCGAAGCCGCCTTGAACGACACCGAAAGATCCATAGTGTCGGGGATCGCGCCGGTGATACGCCGCAACATCGTCAAAAGCGCGTCCGGCTCGGCCATGACGTTCCAGTCGCGCTGGTCCATCAGCCCATCCAGGGACAACCGACTTGCTTGCAAATCGGCCCGGACCGTTATGATTGGCGCAATCCTCACTCCCACTTGCCCGGTTATCGGATGTCGCGACCTGTCTTGCCCCGGTACGGTGATCTCGACAGTGTCGAGTTGGATGGCAGTATCGCGCGCGGTAATGTCGGCGCCCAGGGAAAAACCGGACCATGGATTGGGTGAGGGAACACGCGATTCTGTCTGTGGCGGATCGCTTTTTATGCTGAGCTTGCCGGACAGGTTAAGACCTCCAAACCCCTTGTCCAGAGTGGCGTCAACGGTATAAATCAGCGGCCACGCTCCTTGCGAATGCGCCCGCAGATTCACCGCCAACGTCTCGTCTTTGCGCCATTGACCGAGCGACAGCGCGATATTGAGCGGCCTGCCGTTATATTGCGCCTTGCCGTTCAGGTGAAATGGCCCGTTCAGACTGGAGGCGGATATATCGGCATCCATGCCCGCTAGTGTTATAGTC
Source organism: Hyphomicrobiales bacterium (assembly GCA_036881905.1). Classification (GTDB taxonomy): domain Bacteria; phylum Pseudomonadota; class Alphaproteobacteria; order Rhizobiales; family Im1; genus JBAJNN01. Next base: position 11,450 of record JBAJNN010000014.1, read on the forward strand.
TTGCCAAGACGTCTGTCATGGACGATCACCGTCGCGTTGGCGATTGCGAGATCGTCGAGAACAATGCTGTGGGCCGTCAGGCCCGCAGCAGCGCTTTCAACGGCATGGACGGCCCAGGACCACTGCCCGTTTGGCGTGCGTTCGACAACAAAGGTCGGGTTATTGATGGCGACATGGGTAAGACTGAGCTCGCCGTGAAGCAGACGGGGCAGTGCAAGCCGAATATCCACACTGTCGGCGGTAAAACGGGGAGGGGCTCCGGCGCTGTCACGGATGGAAACCTTATTCAGCCGCACATGCGGAAAAGGGATGATGCGGAGCGAAACCGGACCTGAGATTTCCACTTGCCGCCCGGTTAGTCTCGATCCCGTTTGTTCAAAAAGACCGCGATACTGAGTCCAGTCGATGAAGACCGGTACGATAAGGCCGGCGCTGAGCACCAGCACCAGGACGATTCCGATCAGCAGCAAGGGGGACTTCATCCGGTCAACCTCTATGAGCCCATTACAGGGTCGTGTCTACCATACTTCGCGCCACGGTTCCTTAATGAAGGTGTTCGCGCCGTCATGGTCGCGGGCTTTCATAAAGTCGGATATTTCGGGCGGCCTTGACGTTTGATCCTTGTGAACGCACATTCGTGCAAGTGTCAGTTGGCCGGATGGCCGCTCCGGCAGCCGAGTGACGGCTAATTGCGGAGAGGAAAGTCCGGGCTCCACGGAAACACGGTGCCGGGTAACGCCCGGCGGGGGCGACCCTAGGGAAAGTGCCACAGAAAGCAAACCGCTCATGGGCCATGCCCGCGAGCAAGGGTGAAAGGGTGCGGTAAGAGCGCACCGCGTTTTCGGTAACGGAAACGGCATGGTAAACCCCACCGGGAGCAAGATCGAATAGGGGCAATATGCGAAGCGTTCCCGACATTGAAGGAACACTTCGGGCCATGTTTCCTGGCCATTTGCTCGGGTTGGTCGCAAGAGGTGTGCGGTAACGCGCATCCCAGATGAATGGTCATCCAGCGGGAGTGTCGCAAGGTGCCCCCGTGGACAGAACCCGGCTTACAGGCCAACTGGCATTTCCAAAAATAGCCCTGGACCATATGCAGTCTCAAATCTTTTAAATTGACGGTTTGTTAAACGGTTTTTAAACCTCATTAGGCGACAGTGGCTTAGCGCGGCGCCAGATCGGTTGTCTCACGGCTTGAGAATATCGTATGCCCGACCATATCCCCGTTCTTCTCGATCAGGTGCTCGGAGCTCTCGTCCCGCGCGACGGCGAGCATTATCTCGATGCCACCTTCGGAGCGGGCGGCTACACGCGCGCCATGCTTGAGGCGGCTCGCTGCCAGGTTAGCGCGATCGATCGCGATCCCGAGGCCGCGGCCATCGGCCGGGCCATGGCGCGCCATTATGGTGGGCGGCTTGCCATGTTTCACGATCGCTTCTGCGAACTTGAAAAATGTCTGCGTTCTGTGGGGAGAGACAGTGTCGATGGTGTCATATTCGATATCGGCGTGTCCTCAATGCAGATCGATCGGGTCGAACGCGGCTTTTCATTTAAGAAGGATGGTCCTCTCGATATGCGCATGGAAGGCCCTGATGCCGACGGTTCAAGCGCCGCCGACATCGTGAACAGCTTCGATGAAGCCTCCATCGGTTGGATTCTTCGCACGCTGGGCGAGGAGCGCAAGGCGCGCGCCATCGCCCGCGCCATCGTGCAGGCTCGCCGCCTTGTTCCCATCACCACAACCGGACAGCTTGCCGCAATTGTCGCTCGAACGATGAACGGACATTTCCATAACCGGCGCATCCACCCGGCGACACGCAGTTTTCAGGCGTTGAGACTCTATGTCAATGATGAACTTGGTGAGCTTATCCGCGGTCTCTCCGCCGCCGAGCGTGTCCTGCGCCCGGGCGGGCGGCTTGTCGTGGTGGCCTTTCATTCGCTGGAAGACCGCATCGTGAAAACATTTCTTGCGTCGCGAAGCGGACGGATCGGGCATGGTTCGCGCCATGCACCGCCTGATCCGGTCTGCAAGGCCGCGCCATCCTTTACCATCGCGTCCCATAAAGCGGGTAAGCCCGATGAGCGGGAGGTCGCCGGCAATCGTCGGGCAAGAAGCGCGCGTTTGCGCACTGCCGTCAGAACCAATGCGCCGGCCTGGCCTCTTGATCCCAAAGCCCTGGGCGCGGTCCGGCTTGCGAGGGAAAAAGGCTGATGTTGAAGCTGGTGAACGGGATTTTGATTGCGGCCATGCTGGTCATGGCCTTTTGGCTTTACGGGCTTGAGCGTCGCTCGCGGGAGGTTGAGCGGAAAATCGCGGTATTATCGGGTGAAATCGACGAACAACGCGAAATGATTGCGCTTCTTGACGCAGAGTGGGCCGCCTTAACCTCCCCGCGGCGTATAGAGGCCCTTGCCGTCAAATATCTGCATCTTGAGAGTCTCAAGCCGACGCAGATCATCACTCAATCTGACATAACAGATCGGATTCCCGAAGGTGACGGGCCATCTGCGCCTGATGGAGACGGTTCCCCATCCGGCGGCATATCGGAAGAAATCCAGTGAATTACCGCGCCGGAACAGATCATGCGATTCATGAGGCTCCTCACCGTGGGGCTGGCAACGACCCGCTTTATGCCATCAAGCGGGCGAGGCTGGTGTTGATCGCCTTTATTGCGGGATTTTGTCTGATCGGGTTGCGTTTGGGGCAATTGACCCTTGGCGGGAACGGCCGTGTCGCCAATAGGCCGATCGAGCCGGACAGCGCCGTTATGCGCCCTGAAATCACCGACCGATCGGGACGGCTCCTGGCGACGAATGTCAAGGTTGTTTCGCTTTATGCAGATCCACGCAAGATCATCGATGTCGATGAAGCCATCGAATTGCTTACGGGGCATTTGCCGGACCTTGACGCGGCGCGGTTGCGTCGCGCTCTCACCATGAAAAATCGTGCCTTTGTCTGGCTGAAACGCGGGATAAGCCCGGCCGAAAAAACCATGCTGCATGATCTGGGCATTCCAGGCATGGGGTTTCGCGACGAGATTCGCCGCGTTTACCCCATGGGCCGGCTGGGCGCTCATGTGCTGGGCTTTGTCGATATTGATTTGCGAGGGCTTGCCGGTCTTGAATATTATCTTGACCATCGCGGGCGATTGTTCACCGCCTCGCTTAACGATCCAAACCCTGATCATCATCGGCCTGAAGCAGTAAAACTCGCCATGGATATGCGCGTGCAATATGCGCTTGAGCAAGAACTGCTTAAGGCGCGGGAAAAATTCAGCGCCGCGGCCGCGGCCGGAGTCGTTCTCGACATTAACAGCGGCGAAGTGATCGCTATGGTCTCCTTGCCCGATTTCGATCCCAACGATCCCACCGAGGCGCAAGGCAAAGACCGCATCAACCGGATCACCGGCGGGGTTTATGAAATGGGATCGACCATGAAAGCCGTAACCGTCGCCATGGCTCTCGATGAAGGGATCGGCGATTTCGATACCACCTATGACGCCAGCCGGCCCTTGCGCATCGGCCGTCGGATTATCCACGACTATCATGGTAAGAACCGTATTTTGAGCCTGCCGGAGGTGTTTATTTATTCCTCCAATATCGGAGCGGCCGAAATGGCCCTTGAGATCGGGGCCGACAGGCAGAAGGCGTTTTTGGAAAAACTGGGGTTTTTCGACAAACCGCGAACCGAACTGCCGGAATCCGCCTCCCCCCTGCTACCGCAACGCTGGGGTGAAATCGAGCGCGCCACGGTGGCGTTCGGTCATGGTATCGCCGTCGAGCCTCTTCAGCTTGCCGTGGCGGGCGCGGCGCTGATGAATGGTGGCATGCTGATCGCGCCAACCTTTCTCAAACGCGACAAAGACATTGCAAAAGAGCCGGCGAGACGGGTCGTCAGCGCTGAAACCAGCCGCAAGCTGCGTTATTTGTTCCGGCTGGACGTATTGGAAGGCTCGGCGAAAAAGGCCGATATCGAAGGTTATCGTATCGGCGGCAAGACCGGAACCGCGGAGAAGGTCGTTGACGGGCGCTATGTCAAGACCCAGAGGCTCGCCAATTTCCTCGGTGGCTTCCCGATGGATGACCCACGTTACTGCGTGCTCGTCATTCTCGACAATCCGCAAGCCCTGGCCGAAACTTACGAGTTTACGACGTCGGGTTGGAACGCCGCGCCGACGGCGGGCAGGGTCATTGCCCGTATCGCGCCGATGCTCGGTGTGGTCCCGAAATTCGATGACGACACCGCCTGGCCTGGGAATAAACCGCTCGATCGGGCGCAACCGATTGCGCAATAAAGGAACATTCGGCAAATGCGTCTTGTCAGCCTTCTCGATCGCGATGTGCCCAAAGCGTTACCATGGGCGGATATGGATATTACCAGCGTGAGCGCCGACAGCCGTACCATCGTTCCGGGGGGGGTGTTCGTTGCGCTTAAGGGAACGAAAATGGATGGCGCCCGGTTTGTCGGCCGGGCGATTGGGCGCGGCGCCGCGGCCGTTCTAGTGGGTGAAGGGGTGTGTGTAGAAGTTCCACCCGGCTATCCGCTGATCCGGGTCGCCAATCCCCATCGGGCGCTGGCGCGGGCCGCCGCGCGATTTTACGCCCCCCCGCCGGAGGTCATGGTCGCGGTGACCGGCACGAATGGCAAGACATCCGTTGTCTCTTTCGTGCGGCAAATCTGGGAGATGCTGGGTTTCACCCCCGCCAGTCTCGGCACCCTCGGCGTGAGCGCCCCCGCCGGCCATCGCTCTCTCGATCGCACCACGCCGGATCCGGTGACCCTGCATGCGCTGCTCAGCGACCTGCAAAGCGAGGGGGTGACCCATGCCGCTGTTGAAGCCTCAAGCCATGGTCTGGCGCAATATCGGCTGGATGGTGTCAAACTGGCGGCTGCCGCCTTCACCAACCTGAGCCGCGATCATCTCGACTACCACAACACTGTGGAATCCTATTTCGCGGCCAAGGCCCGTCTGTTTGCCGAGCTTCTGCCTCGCGGCGCCGGTGCGGTGGTGAATGTGGACAACGGGTACGGTCCGCGCATCGCCGCGATTGCGCGTGAGAGAAATCTCACTCTCGCCACGGTCGGCAAGACCGGCGCGGATTTGCGCCTAGCCGGTCGGCGGCGCGAGGCTGGTGGACAGCGACTCACCATTGCGCTTAAAGGTCGGGAACACTCGGTTTTCTTACCCTTTTTGGGCGATTTTCAGGCTGAAAACGCGCTGTTGGCGGCAGGCTTGGTCATGGCCGCGGGGGGCGGAGGCGAAAGGGCGGTGCAGGCGCTTTCCCAACTGAAAGGGGCCGAGGGGCGGCTTGAATATGTCGCCATGACCCGTGAAGCCGCGCCGGTTTATGTCGATTATGCCCACACTCCCGACGCGCTCAATACCGTATTGCGCGCGGTGAGACCCTATGTTTCCGGTCGGCTCGTGGTCGTGTTCGGCGCCGGCGGCGATCGCGACCATGGCAAGCGCGCGTTGATGGGCCAAGCTGTGGCGCGTTATGGCGACGTGGCGATCGTGACCGACGATAATCCACGCATGGAAGCCCCTGCCGTTATCCGTCGCGCGGTTCTGGCGGGCTGCCCCGATGCTTGCGAAATCGGCGATCGCGGCGAAGCCATCGCCTATGGTATGAGTGTACTGAAAAAGGGCGATGTCATGCTCGTCGCCGGCAAGGGCCATGAAGGCGGTCAGCTCGTCGGCGACACAGTCATTCCCTTCAGCGATCGCGCAGTCATACGTTCCCTTAGCCATGGGCTTGATGGTCGGAGAGCGAAATCATGAATAAGCCGTCACTGTGGAGGATCGAGGAGCTTTGCGCGGCGACCGGCGGCCATGCGTCAGGGTGTCCATCGGTCCGGCTCGACGGGGTGTCCATCGACAGCCGCACGGTCCGGCGCGGGGATGTGTTCGTCGCCATTCATGGCAAGAGAAATGACGGTCATGATTATGTCGTCGATGCTTTTGAACGCGGCGCGGGGCTGGCGATCGTGTCGCGCGAGAGCGCCGCAATGAGACGGGCCGGGCCGCTGGTCATGGTCGCGGACACGCTTAAAGCGCTGCAGGCCATGGCGCGGGCGGCGCGCCGACGGGCTAAGGCATGTGTTATCGCCGTGACCGGAAGCGTCGGCAAAACCACCACCAAGGAGGCCCTTGCCCTTTGCCTTTCGACCTGTGGCCCGACAATCGCATCCGCGGTCTCCTACAACAACCTGTGGGGCGTGCCGCTTTCGCTTGCCAGAATGCCGGCGGACGCTCGGTTCGGTGTGTTTGAGGTCGGCATGAATCACCCCGGTGAAATCGCGCCCCTGGCCGGTATGCTGCGCCCGCATATCGCGATGATCACCGCGATCGAACCCTCCCATATTGGTTTTTTCCGCGATCTGAGCGCTATCGCCGAGGCCAAGGCTGAAATCTTCATCGGTCTGGAACTTGGCGGCGTCGCTATCCTCAATCGCGACACCCCCTATTTCGATTGCCTGAAAACAGCGGCCGCGGCGGCGGGGGCTGAGCGAATCGTCGGTTTCGGTTTGGATGAGTGCGCCGATGCCAGGGTGGAAAGGATGGTTTTGAACGAGAGCTGGTCCACTGTGACAGCGAATATCATGAAAACTCCCGTGACCTACAAACTCGGTGTGCCGGGCCGTCACCTGGTCGTCAATTCCTTGGCCGTGCTCGCCGCCTGTGTGGTGGCCGGCGCCGACCTCGCCCATGCGGCCTTGGTTTTACGCGATTTGCGCGCGCTTAAGGGGCGGGGCAATCATATTATTCTTGATACTGCAGGTGGTGCGATCACTCTTATCGATGAAAGCTACAACGCCAATCCGGCATCGATGCGCGCGGCATTGGCGGTTCTGGGTAATACCCGACTGGCCAAAGGCGGGCGGCGCATCGCCGTTCTTGGCGATATGCTGGAGCTTGGCGACAAAGCCCCGCGGTTTCACAAAGAACTGGCTGCCCCCATCGCGGCATGCGACATTGATCTCGTCCATGCCTGTGGGTCGCATATGGTGCATTTGTGGGATGCTCTGGAACCGCACCGGCGTGGCGTCTATACGCAAACGCCCGATGCGTTGTATAAGCCCCTTCTCGCCCGGTTTAAGCCTGGCGACGTGGTGATGATTAAGGGATCTTTGGGAAGCGGAATGGGGCGTCTTGTCGATGCGCTTTGCCGGGCTTTCGGTCGGTCGCTTCCATCGGAGAATGCGAACATACAGATTAAAAACCGGGATTTGAGCCAAGGATAATGCTTTATTATTTGCTTGCCGGTCACAGCGATCAGCTGCCGGTTTTGAATGTTTTCAGATATATCACCTTCCGCACCGGAGGGGCCATTATGACCGCTTTAGCCTTCGTCTTTCTGTGCGGGCCGGGGCTGATTGCGCTGTTGCGCCTCAAGCAGGGCGCGGGCCAGCCAATTCGCCAAAGCGGCCCCGAGCGCCATCTTCTGGAAAAGCAGGGTACTCCCACCATGGGCGGGTTGATGATCCTCTCGGGCATTGTGGTGGCCACCCTTTTATGGGGCAATCCATCTAACCCTTATGTCTGGATCGTGCTTCTAGTGACTCTTAGTTTCGGCGCAGTCGGACTTTACGATGACGCCGCGAAAATCAAGGCATTTTCGACACGGGGTCTTGGCGCTCGGTCGAAGCTGGCGATTGAGTTTGCGATCGCCATTATGGCCTGCTATGGTTTTATGAAAATTGGCGATGCGCCATTGTCGAGTTCGCTGACATTCCCTTTTCTGAAGGGGATGGCGATTGATCTTGGTGGCTTCTTCGTGCTGTTCGGAGCTTTTGTCGTGGTGGGCGCCAGTAATGCCGTCAATCTCACCGACGGGCTGGACGGGCTGGCCATCGTGCCGGTCATGGTGGCGGCGGCGAGTTTCGGGCTGATCGCCTATCTAGCCGGCAATGCGGTCTTTGCCAATTACCTGCGGATCGATTTTGTACGCGGCGCCGGCGAGCTTGCGGTGTTATGCGGCGCGATTTTGGGGGCGGGGTTGGGGTTTTTATGGTTCAATGCGCCGCCGGCCATGATCTTTATGGGCGATACTGGCTCGCTTGCTCTCGGCGGCGCGCTTGCCGGCATAGCGGTCGCCGCCAAACATGAAATCGTTCTTGCCGTCATCGGGGGGCTTTTCGTATTGGAGGCGGTCTCGGTTATCGTGCAGGTCTTGTCGTTCAGGCTCACCGGCAGGCGGATTTTCGCCATGGCCCCGTTGCATCATCATTTCGAGCAGAAAGGCTGGAAGGAACCGACCATCGTCATTCGGTTCTGGATCATCTCGGTGGTGCTGGCACTCATTGGTCTCGCCACGCTGAAATTAAGGTGACCTGTCATGATTCCGGTCAGGACATTTGCCGGAAAAACGGTTGCGGTTTTAGGGCTTGGGCTAAGCGGGCTCGCCGCCGCGCGGGCCCTTTGCGCCGGACGGGCGCGGGTTCTAGCCTGGGATGACGATGAAGAGGCGCGAAGGCGCGCCCTTGCTTGCGGAATTGCCGTCGCCGATCTGTGTCTTGCCGATCTGAGCGACGTCTGCGCTGTGGTTGCAAGCCCCGGCATTGCGCTGACCTACCCTGAACCCCACCGCATCGTCAAGCGCGCGCGCGCCGCGAATATCGAGGTGATCGGCGATACCGAACTGTTTTTCCGCGAGATTGCCGCGCAAGAGCGCAACGCTCCGATTATCTGCATCACCGGCACCAATGGCAAATCGACAACGACGGCTCTGATCGGTCATATTCTTTCACAAGCCGGTTACGACAGCGTGGTCGGCGGCAATATCGGCCGTCCGGTTCTCGATCTGCCGGAGCCGGTTTGCGGCCGCCATTATGTTCTGGAGATGTCATCTTATCAGATCGAGCTGACACCTAGCGTCCATCCCGATGTGGGGGTGCTGCTCAATATTTCGCCCGATCACCTTGAGCGCCACGGCAGTATGACCAATTATGCCGCCGTGAAGGCGCGTTTGTTCTCAAGGCAAGGCAAAGCCGATACCGCCATCGTCAGTATCGATGACAACTATTCCGCCTCCATTGCCGAGCGCGCCGCCAGCCATGCGCGCATGGTTCATATTTCCGTCGCACGCTCTCTGTCCCCCGGTCTCTACGTCGAAAACGCCGTTCTGCATGATGTGATGCATGGCAAGGAGGCGGCCTGCGTCGCCTTGACCGGCATTGTCTCCTTACGCGGGGTGCATAACTGGGAAAATGCCGCCGCCGCTTATGCCACGGCGCGGGCGCTTGACCTGACGCCGGATGCCATCGGTCGTGCTTTGCGGACCTTCCCCGGTTTGCCCCACCGTATGGAAGAGGTCAAACGGCGGGGCCATGTGGTGTTTGTCAATGATTCCAAAGCCACCAACGCCAATGCGGCGTCTTACGCATTATCCGCCTTTGAACGCATTTACTGGATTGTCGGCGGTCTGCCTAAGGCCGGTGGAATCGAGAGTCTGAAGGCATTTTTTCCCCGTATTGTCCGGGCCTATCTGATCGGCAAGGCGGCGGGTGACTTCGCCAAGTCTTTTGAAGGTCGCGTCAACTATATTGTGAGTGGCACCCTTGACAGGGCCGTTGTTCAGGCAACAAGAGATGCCAGCGCCGACAAGGCCGCGGAGGCGGTGGTTTTGCTGTCTCCGGCCTGTGCCTCTTTCGACCAGTTCAACGATTTCGAGGCTCGTGGCGCCGCCTTCCGCAACGCTGTCGGCACTCTCTCCGAATCTCCGATGAATGCGTAACGGGTAGGGTGAGCTTGATGCGGGAGACTCTCACATGAGCCTGATTACGCGCAAGGATCGTGGCCTGCTTGCCCGTTGGTGGTTCACCATCGATCGCCCGCTGCTGGCGGGGGTGTTGATTCTCATCGCTCTGGGCGCCATGCTGTCCATGGCGGCCAGCCCGCCGGTCGCCATACGATTGGACCTGTCCCCCTTCTTTTTGCTCAAACGCCATCTGCTTTACGCCGGGCTTGCCGCGATCATTATGATCGTGGTCTCGTTTCTCACCCCGCGGCAAATGCGCGGGGCATGTTTGATTATTTTGCTCGCGGGGCTGGTCATGATGGGTCTTGCCCTAATGATAGGGCATGAGATCAAGGGGGCAAGGCGATGGATCGATATCGGTCTCTTGTCGTTCCAGCCGTCGGAATGCGTCAAGCCGGCCTTTATCGTCCTGACGGCATGGTTTTTGACCCGGCATCGACGGCATAAGAGCGGCGTCGCCCTGTTGACCGCCTGTGGCCTCATGACTGTCGTTCTAGGGCTTTTGGTGCTGCAACCGGATTATGGGCAGACTATTCTGATCGGCATGGTTTGGCTTGAACTGTTGCTCTTAACCGGACTCTCCTGGTTCTGGATCGCCGGTATCGGGCTTGCCGGTTTGGGTGGGCTTGCCCTCGCTTATGTCACGGTCAGTCACTTTGCCTCGCGCATCGACCGATTTTTAAACCCCGGCAGCGGCGACACCTATCAGATTGACACTGCCGCCGATGCATTTAGACATGGTGGCCTGTTTGGCGTCGGGCCAGGCAGCGGAACGGTCAAAAACGCTCTGCCCGATTCTTATGCCGACTTCGTATTTGCGGTGGCCGGTGAAGAATTCGGGTTGATCGCCTGTCTCGTGCTTTTGGGTCTGTTTGCCTTTGTGGTCGTCCGCGGTTTGCGTCATGGGGTGCGCGCGCATGATCCGTTTGCCGCCCTCGCCGTCATCGGCCTGGTCTCGGTCTTCGGGTTTCAGGCCGCGATCAATATGGCGGTCAATGTTTCGCTCCTGCCTGCCAAGGGCATGACATTACCGTTTATTTCCTACGGCGGTACATCACTTGTCTCCATGGGTTTCGCCATGGGGCTCGTCATGGGGCTGACGCGCCGACGGCCGACGGGGAAGGCTGGGTCATATGGCTCACTGGTGGGATAATATCGGGCATGAGGCTGCAAGCGCTGAACAGTCACGGGCCGGTCAGGCGCAAAACCATCGTGCTGGCGGCGGGGGGTACCGGCGGCCATCTGTTCTGCGCCGAGGCGCTTGGCAAAATCCTAGGTGAACGGGGCTTCGACGTCTACCTCATGACGGACCGACGTGGGGGCGAATACGCCCGATGCTTCCCCTCAGTCCATGTTTTTGTGATCCCCTCGGCCACGATCACGCTGCGGCGTCCGTTGCGGATTCCAGGCCAGCTCTGGCGACTTGTTCGGGGTTATTTTGAAGCCCACAGAGTATTGAAAGCGCTTCATCCCGTTGGAGTCATGGGCTTTGGCGGATATCCGTCGATTCCGCCTTTATTGGCAGCATGGCGTGAGGGGATGCCGATTTTTATCCATGAACAAAACGCCGTCATGGGGCGAGCCAATCGCTTCATGGCCCCTTATGCCCGTCTTGTCGCCACCGGATTTCCAGAAGTCCTCAAGCTCGCGCCGTGGCATAAGGAAAGATGTATTTTTACCAGCAATCCGGTGCGCGAGGCTGTGCATGAGGCAGCTAAAACACCTTATCATGCCGCGGAAAAATCGGGACGGTTCAATTTGCTCGTCTTTGGCGGCAGCCAGGGAACGAAGGTCTTCTGTGATGTGATCCCGAAGGCTCTTGCCCGTTTACCTGATGTGATACGTCGTGAGCTGAAAGTGGTCCAGCAATGTCGGCGCGAGGATGTGGAAACGGTGCGTGGAGATTACGTCGATGCCGGAATCGAAGCGGAGGCGGCGCCATTTTACCATGACCTTCCCCGACATATGGCGCAGGCGCATCTGGTGGTGGCGCGCGCCGGCGCATCCACGGTAACCGAACTTGGTGTCATCGGGCGTCCGGCGATTTTGGTGCCGTTGCCCGATGCCCTCGATCGCGACCAGCTCATGAATGCTCAAGTCTTCGTCGGAGGCGGCGGGGGCTGGCTCGTCGAGCAAGAGCACTTTACCGACGATAAATTTGCCGATCTTATCATGTGGCTTTATCGCAACCGGCAAGAATTGGAGGTTGCCGCCCATTGCGCGCGCCGGTTTTCCGTGCCTGACGCAACAATACGCCTTGCTGAGGCCATAAGGCGCGAAATCGCCGTTCTGGAAACTCAGGATGGCTTGAGGGGATGAATGACGACGTTTCACCCGGTGTTCGAATCGAACCGACCGTATCGGGATTCATGGCGGGGGCCAATCCCGTGGCAAAGCGAACCCAGGCGCGGTTTCTTGCCGATCATTCTTTAAAAAAATACAAGCTGATGCCCGCAACGACCATGTTGGGAGATGGAAGCCCGGATAATCCGCTGTTTAAGAATAATTTCTGCTTTGGTCATTTCAATGCTTGGCATGGCGTCCGAAGCTTTGCTATATGGCGGCGTGACGATGTTACCCTTTAATGAAAGATCGTGAATGTCCGGTTTGGTCCCCGGTAGCTCAGTTGGTAGAGCAAGCGGCTGTTAACCGCTGGGTCGCTGGTTCGAGTCCAGCCCGGGGAGCCATATCGGCGCCTGCCGGGCACCGGAGCGGTGTGCCGCGCAAAGCCGAAAAAAGCCTTAGCTTTCCGACCACATGATATTGTCTTTTAGGGTTGATAGACTTCTATTCCGCCGGTGACGGCCTGTCTCTTGAAAACATGTTCGCCTTTGCCGAGTCAGGTCGTCGAAGCTTGCGAAACGCGGCTTGATTCATGGACCTTTACCCTACACAGTCGGTCCTTCACAGCCGCCGCCAACAGAGCCTAAGTAAGGTAGAGGTCTCATTCAGCCCGTATGGATCAAACGATTGCACGTCACCTTGGGAACGCCCATTTTAAGGCTTTGACGCCGGCGGGATCGGACGCCAGAAGCCAAAACACTACAGTTGAAAACAAGGCGATTCGCAGCCTCATCTCCTCCCTCCATCCAACGAATAGCTTATCTTCAACCTGTCTTTTTTTCTTTTGACTCTGGTAATCTGGAGCCCCGTCAACTCTGAGGTTGAGCGCATATGAGTTCCACCACACGGCAAGGCTTTATAGTCGCCAATGCGAACGGTCCTCGTCGGCGTGTCCTTCGGGATGAACGGCGCCAGATCCGGCCGTCTCGCGCTGACGTCATTGAAGTTGGACATAACGGCGCAAACGCTTCTGTCGGCTTCGATGTCCGCGACAATTTTTTCATTCACAGCATCAATAAGCCCGGCTAACGCAATGTGCGATTCATCGATGAACTCGACATGCGCTCCCTCATTGAAGTGGTATCCCTTTATTGGAATAAGTCGAGGATGCATCGTTTCGAGAATATGGCCAACCAGATGGCCGGCGGTATGAAGCCTTGCGTTTCGAATGCGGCGGGGCTTGTCGACGACCAACCTGGCCGGAACATCATTTTCGACGGCCTCAAAATGTGCCTTTGGTACAAAGTGCTGAACGGTGCCGTTGAGAGCTCCCACAAAAATTACGGGAATTTCTTGTCCCGCGACGAAAATATACCCGCTATCCGACGGCTGCCCTCCCCCCTTGCGGATAAAAAATTGTTTGATCCAGCTCTATATAGCCCCCTTTTTCTCCGCGCCCTTTACCAATAACCGTAGCTTCGCCGGTGAATCGATAGGGATCATTCAGATATTGCAGGTTGGTCGGCATGGTTTTTTCTCTTGCGCTGTTGACAACGGGTTGTATTTCACCTCCTTGCCAGAGTTTTTTCAACTCCACATCATCAGCGGTTCATTATCCGACACCAAGCCAATGACGCTCGACCACGTCACTCTCGACCCCTTTTTGATTTCCTCGATCGCATAGTCCCCTTTGAGAATAAAAGATAATCAACTCATCCAACTGCGTCTTGATGCAGACAACCGACTCTGGCAGCGGGTCATGTTTCAAACCATAACTGCCCGGGTTTCGCGTTTTTTCATATTCGGCTTTAGCAGGCCAAACATCCCAAAGCGTGAGTTCTCCACTTTTTCCAGCGACCAAAAGATAGGTATTTGCGGCGAGTTAGCCGGAAAGATGTTGAGCATCCGATTCACCCGGCGTATCCCAAGCCGGAACATCGGTTGTGCGGCTCGGCCGCCGAACTCTCACCGAAACGACGAACAAGCCCCGCAAACATCTTGGCTCCGCCGAGCTTGCCGAGCATGAAACCCGACGGCCATAGCTCATCCATTTCCAACGGGAGCTTATCGATAGGGCTTAGATATGGAGCACCACTGCCCCTAAGCTCTTCGTATCCACTCAACAGACATTTCCGCATATCGGACCTGACTTGCCTGTGATGCCTGACACTCAAAAAATGCCTGACCAACTCTTTCAATCTTGGGTGCGTTGGCATGGCGGCCATGCTGTTTGCTGTTCACCAACCGACCGGAAAGTTCAACGGACAACTCTTTGCCGCAATAGTCCGGGATATGCACCGCCGCAATTTCCTTTCTTATAAGGCACTTAATATCCTCAAGACGCACCCCGTTCGCCGCACGATAAGAGAGTCTTCGTGCCGTGGCATGTGTATATGCCCATTCTTTTCCGGCCGTTATTGTCCAAATGCGGTCACTTGCCATCGCCGGACGTCATCTCTTTTATGTATCTTCGTTCCTATTCGCCTTTGGCCGGCATGGCCTTTTCCACCAACTTCACCCAATAGGAACAGCCAACGGGAATGGCCTCGTCGTTGAAATCGTATTTCGGATTGTGCAATCCGGCGGTATCACCGTTGCCCAGAAACATGAACGCCCCTGGCCGCGCTTGCAACATGTAGGAAAAATCCTCCCCGCCCATCGCCGGCGGTGTGTTCCTGTCAATCTGGGGCTCACCGGCAATATCGGCAGCGACATCGGCGGCAAAGGTGGTCTGCACGGCATGGTTGACCACCATCGGATAGCCGCGTTCATAGTTGAGGGTTGCCCGGGCGCCAAAGGCGGCGGCCTGATGAGACACGATCTTGTTCATGCGTTCTTCCACCAAATCGCGGATTTCAGGGTTGAGAGTCCGAGCCGTCCCTTTAAGCTGCGCTGTTTGAGCAATGACGTTATGAGCCTCGCCACAGCGCAAAACCGTGACCGAGACCACCACCCGTTCGAGCGGATCGACATTGCGCGAGACGATCGATTGCAGGGACTGAATCAGGCTGGCCGCGACGAGAGCCGGATCGGTGCCCTTATGGGGTTTTGCGGCGTGAGCGCCGAAGCCTTCGATATCTATGGTAAAAATATCCGCCGTCGCCGTGCATGGCCCGGCGCGAATCGCAAACGACCCCACAGGCCAGCCCGGCCAGTTATGCATGCCATAGACCTCCACGATTCCGAATCGTTCCATCAAACCGTCATCGACCATGAGCTTTCCGCCGCCACCGCATTCTTCGGCCGGCTGGAAAACCACCACCGCCGTCCCGTCGAAATTGCGGGTCTCGCAGAGATATTTCGCGGCGCCGAGCAGCATGGCGGTGTGCCCGTCATGGCCGCAGGCATGCATAAGACCGTCGGTTTTGGAAGCATGGGGCAGGCCGGTTTGTTCCCGGATCGGCAGGGCGTCCATATCGGCGCGCAAACCAACCACCTGGCCGCTGGCCGTTTCACGCCCCTTGATCACGCCGACAACGCCGGTGCGCCCGATTCCCTCAACCACCTCGTCGCAACCGAATGAGCGCAGCTTATCGGCGACAAACTCCGCGGTGCGGTGCACCTCGAACATCAATTCGGGGTGGGCGTGAATATCTCGACGCCACGCTGCAATCTCGCCAGCCATCTCATGAAAACGATTGACAATAGGCATGATTCTCTCCATGTGACTGTCTGCATAACAAAACAATATATCGCATTTTTCACCATGTCAAAACATCTGGAACAATCGCTCTCCCATCGCATGATTTCGGATTTTGGAAGTCCAAGCGGGTTGAAGGCGCAAATAACGATCCGTGTTCGAGCAAGAGGAAGACCGGCGGAAGAGCCCATAACGCCAAGGGTATAGTCCAGGTGTTGCGGGGATTGTCTTGAGTCTTGAATTCAGGGGCCGCGCACGGTATGATCGCCGCGTCGGGGGAGAGGGAATAGTAGTGGTGGCACGTGTCAATACCGTGGCGTTTCAGGGCATCGAGGCCATCGCCGTCGATGTTCAAGTCCAGATTGCCTCAGGGATACCGGCCTTTACTATCGTCGGTTTGCCCGACAAGGCCGTCGCGGAAAGCCGCGAGAGAGTACGCTCCGCGCTCACCGCGGTCGGGCTAGCCCTACCGCCCAAGCGCATTACTGTCAATCTTGCGCCGGCCGATCTGCCCAAGGAGGGAAGCCATTACGACCTGCCGATCGTTTTAGGGTTACTGGCCGCCCTCGGCGCGGTGCCGGGCGATGTTCTTGTGGGCTATGTCGTGTTGGGGGAGCTGTCTCTCGATGGTTCGATTGCCGCGGTGGCCGGTGTTTTGCCCGCGGCGCTTGGCGCATCGGCGCGCGGCAAGGGGTTGATCTGTCCGCAATCGCGCGGATCGGAAGCCGCGTGGGCCGGAGAAAAGCTCAATATTCTTGCCCCCGGTAACCTCGTCCAGCTCATCAATCACTTCAAGGGAACACAGGTCCTGTCGCATCCTGTTCCGCAAAATGCCGAAACAGTCGTCTCCGGCATCGACCTGAAGGATGTAAAAGGCCAGGAGAGCGCCAAGCGCGCGCTCGAAGTCGCCGCGGCAGGCGGGCATAATATGTTGATGATCGGTCCGCCCGGCGCCGGAAAATCCATGCTTGCCCAGTGCCTGCCCTCTATTCTGCCGCCCATGGATGCGCAGGAAATGCTTGAAGTATCCATGGTCGCCTCTCTGACCGGGGGGCTGCCCGAGGGGACGATCAGCCGCCGCCGTCCGTTCCGCGCCCCGCACCATACGGCGAGCCAGGCCGCCATGGTCGGCGGGGGCATCCGCGCGCGGCCCGGCGAGATGGCATTGGCACATAATGGTGTTTTGTTTCTCGATGAGTTGCCGGAGTTTCAGCCAAGAGCTCTCGAGGCGCTCCGCCAACCGCTGGAAACCGGGAAAACGAGCGTGGCCCGGGCCAATTATCATGTCAGTTATCCCTCACGATTCCAGTTGATTGCCGCCATGAATCCCTGTCGTTGTGGACGCGCCGGAGAGCCCGGCTATCGTTGCGTTCGCGGACCGCGCTGTGCCGCGGACTACCAGGCGCGTCTCTCCGGTCCCTTGCTCGATCGCATCGATATCGTGCTCAAGGTCGAACCGGTGCGAATCGCCGATCTGGCGCTGCCGACACCCCGCGAGGACAGCGCGCGGGTTGCAGCCCGTGTCGCTCGGGCGCGTGACATTCAGAAGACCCGCTTTGCCGCCTTCGATAGCGCTCTTCGACTCAATGCGCAGGTCGATGGCGAAGTGCTGCACTCCATTGCGGCGCCCAATGCGCAAGGGGCCCGGTTGCTGTCGAAAGTCGCCGAACGCATCGGCCTGTCCGCGCGTGGCTATCACCGGGTCTTGCGCGTCGCTCGCACTCTTGCTGATCTTGGCGGCGCGGTCTGCGTGGCCGATGCCCATATCGCCGAGGCTCTGAATTACCGGTATGAGATGCGCGCAATGAGCGATGCGGTGTCATGAAGCCGGGTGTTCTGTTGACAAGCTGTCGTCTTTCGACATTCTGTTGGACAGAAAACCGCCTTCATGTTGAAAATCGCCCGACTTTCGTCGTATGACAGCGAGCATGGATATTCACCCTCCGGAGATGATCCCCCATGCGGGCGTTGCCTGGGCAAAAAGCCAATCACCGGAGTCTTGGAACCTGCAATTCGGCGCATTTTAAGGGAATGACACTCATTTCTCCCATCTCACCCGGAGCGGTTCTTGGCCAGAAGGGGCCGATCATCGTTCGCCTTGCCGGCGGCGACAATGACGTGATGGCCGCGCAGGCCCTGCGTTATCGTGTCTTTTATGAGGAACTTGGAGCAAAACCCGATCGGGAAATCGTGCAAAATCGCCGCGACAGCGACGCTTTCGATGAAATCTGCGACCACCTTCTGGTAATCGAAACCGCTAAAGCCGGTGATAATCCAGCCAATACGGGCGTTCGCAATGGCGAGGTTGTCGGGACCTACCGTCTTCTGCGCCAGGAGATCGCCGAAAAGACGCTGGGTTTTTATACCCAGGATGAATTCGATATTGCCGCGCTCATCGATCGCAAGCCTGAGCTAAGGTTTTTGGAGCTTGGACGATCCTGTGTCCTCAAACCCTACCGGACAAAGCCGATCGTCGAGTTGCTGTGGCAGGGCATCTGGCATTATGTCCGTTCGCATAAACTCGATGTGATGCTGGGATGCGCAAGCATGGTGGGCACGGATACCGACGCGCTCGCCTTGCCTTTGAGTTTTCTCCATCATCATTTTCGCGCGCCCGATGAATGGCGGGTTTATGCCCGGGCCAATCGATGCGCGCAAGTGGCGTATCTGACGCCCGACCGACTCGAAACCAAGGCCGCGATGCGTGCTCTGCCGCCCCTTATTAAAGGGTATTTGCGTCTTGGCGCCTATATCGGCGATGGTGCCGTGACCGATGAGCAATTCAATACAACGGATGTTTTAATTGTCTTGCCGGTACCGTCGATCAGTTCACGCTATCTGTCATATTTCGGCAAGTCGGATGGGTGATCCGTACCCAGCGGTTGAAAAACTGCCCCGGCTGGACAGTACCGCCAAGTTCGCGGTTGACCCGGGACAGCGCTTTGAAAGGTCGTTCCCGGGGAGGAGAGCAAAAGATCAAACGGAGGATCGTTGACACGATAATGACTGTGATGGCCGGACCCGAAGATGTGAAATGCGCCGAGCCCGGGCGTAAGCGAGCCACAAGTAAGAAAACAGCCACACCCATGGTGGCGCAGTATCTTGAGATCAAGGCGGCCAATCCCGATGGCCTTCTATTCTACCGCATGGGCGATTTTTACGAGCTTTTTTTCGAGGATGCCGAACTTGCGTCGCGTGTGTTGGGGATTGCGCTGACCAAACGTGGAAAGCATCTGGGTAACGATATTGCCATGTGCGGCGTGCCGGTTCATTCCGCCCGCGATTATCTTTCGCGACTGGTCAAACTCGGCCACCGCGTGACCATCTGCGAACAGACCGAGGATCCCGCCGTTGCGCGAAAGCGTGGCTCCAGGACATTGGTACGCCGCGAAGTGGTGCGCGTGGTGACGCCCGGCACCTTGACCGAAGATGCTCTTTTAGAGGACAAACGCCATAATTATCTGGCATCTCTGGTCAGGTTGCCGGCGCAAGACGAGATAGCGATCGCGTGGCTTGATATTTCAACCGGCGGTTTTGCGGTCTGCGCCGTTACGCCCGATACGCTGCATGCCGAGCTTGCCCGTCTCGAGCCAGGCGAGATCGTGGTCCCGGATATGCTCACGCAGGATGAGCCCTTTGCCGAGCTGCTCAAGGAGAATCGCTGGCCGTTCACACCTCTTGCCGCCTCATATTTTGACAGTTTAAACGCGCAAAAGCATCTTGAAGATCATTTCGCGGTTGCGGTACTTGATGGCTTTGGCGAATTCTCGCGCGCTGAAATCGCGGCTTGCGGCGCATTGCTCGACTATGTGTCCTCGACCCAGGCCGGTCGCCTGCCGGCGCTCAATCCGCCATGCCGACACGACACCGCTCGGATTATGCTGATCGACGCCGCGACCCGCGGCAACCTTGAACTCATGCGCACAATATCCGCGGAGCGACGGGGCAGTCTTTTGTCGGTGATTGATCGCACCATGACCGGCGCCGGAGGGCGCCTGCTCGGCGAGCGTCTGTCGGCGCCGCTGACGGATGCCGACGCCATCAATGCCCGGTTGGATGCGGTGGGTTTTTTCCTTGACTTCGGGGCCTTGCGCGTAGAACTGCGCCATAAGCTCGCCAGATGTCCCGAATTCAGTCGCGCCCTGTCGCGCCTTTCGGTCGCTCGCGGCTCCCCGCGTGATCTTGACGCCATCGGCAAGGGCCTTGCGATCGCCGCCGAGGTGTCTCACGACCTTAGCGGCGAGACCGGGCTTATAAGCCCGCCGAAAGAGATTGAACACCTGCTTGAAACGTTTAAGCGCAGTGACGCGACGCTTTATACGGAAATCCTGCAAACTCTTGACGAGACCCCTCCAGCCAACGCTCGCGATGGCGGTTTTGTTCGCTCCGGCGTTTGCGCCGGGCTTGACGAGCAACGGGCATTGCGTGACGGCAACCGCAAGGTGATCGCCGGGCTTCAGGCTCGATATGCCGACGAAACCGCGATAAAGACCCTCAAAATCCGCCACAATAATGTGCTCGGTTTTTTCGTCGAGGTGCCTGCGCAACATGCCGGCAAACTCAAAACCGCGCCACATAGAGAAAACTTCATTCATCGCCAGAGCCTCGCCAATGCGGTGCGTTTCACCACGGCGCAGCTAACCAATCTCGAGTCTCGCATCGCTCTGGCGGCGGAACGTGCATTGGCCTTCGAGATGCGGATATTCGATGCGCTGGTCGAACGGGTTTGCGGGCAAGCGGCCGAAATTTCCGCCACGGTCGATGCATTGGCCGCTCTCGATGTTGCAACGGCTTTGGCCGACCTGGCCGAGAAAGAGCGTTATGTCCGGCCGCATATCGACGATTCGCGCCGCTTCGAGATTGTCGGCGGCCGTCATCCCGTTGTGGAACGGGCCTTGCGCTGCGATGCGGAGGGCAGCTTCGTGGCCAATGACTGCACCTTGACGGCCTATGACGCGGCGAAAGCGCAACAATCGGGTCGCGGTCGCCATATCTGGCTGGTGACCGGTCCCAATATGGCGGGTAAATCGACATTTCTGCGCCAAAATGCGCTCATTGCCATTCTGGCGCAGACCGGATGCTATGTGCCCGCGACCTCGGCCCATATCGGCGTCGTCGACCGGTTGTTCTGCCGAGTGGGGGCGGCCGACGATCTAGCGCGCGGACGCTCCACCTTCATGGTCGAGATGGTCGAGACCGCGACCATTTTGCATCAGGCCGGGGACCGTTCCCTCGTCATTCTCGATGAAATCGGCCGAGGCACGGCGACATTCGACGGTTTGTCGATTGCCTGGGCCTCGGTCGAACATCTCCACGAAGTCAATCGCTGCCGAGCGTTGTTTGCGACGCATTTCCATGAGTTGACCGCTCTTGCGGGCAAACTCGACGGGTTGGCCAATATGTCCATGGCGGTGCGTGAATGGCAGGGCGAGCCGGTTTTCCTCCACGAAGTTGCTGCGGGTGCGGCGGATCGGTCCTATGGTATTCAGGTTGCAAGGCTCTCCGGTCTTCCGCACGCTGTTGTGGAGCGGGCCGGCGAGGTGTTGCGCGTTCTCGAACAGGGTGAACAAACCGCCATGCGGCGTGAACTGGTCGGTGATCTGCCGCTGTTTTCCGCGGCAAGGCCGCGATCGGGACCAGCAGCCTCGCCTGAAGCGGCGAAAATCGAGGCGGCTTTGGCGTCCGTGCTGCCGGATCAGCTGACCCCGCGCGAGGCGCTGGAGCTTGTTTATCGGCTCAAAGCGTTGGCGTCGGGCAACGACACATGAACGGATCGGCGCAAGGTGGGCACCTCTAGAAGCTCGAGATTTTGGTGCTATTCGCGTCGCCCGTATTTGCCTTCGGCGCTTATTCTTATTAACGCATTGGGTTGACTTTTGCTTCTCGAAAATGCGTCTCCTTGCACCGCGTCCAAGGGTTTAGGTTTTTAGAAGTGTCCAGATACGTCTGGATGCGTTTCAATATTGGATATTTCCATCGGCATTGCGTTGCCAGCCTCTGATCAACCGTAGAGTGGTCGTCGTACTCGCATCGTCGGTGTCTTCCTTGGATAATGCCGCAATGGCGTCCTGAGCGGAAAAGAAGACATAACGTCCGTTGTGAACACCGACAATCGGGGGGGACCTGTAGGTCTGAAAATAATCGTAGCCCTGCTTGAGATTGCGCCAGAACCCGAACCACCGGCTGTCGGAATGGGCAAGCATGTTGTCATCCGTCATGCGAAACGGAAAGGCATGAAAGGGAACAAAGTCATGGCCGGCCGCGAATGTTTCGTGCATCAGGGCGAAAATCTCTTCTATCGCACTGTCCGTCATCGCGTAGCACCCCGCCGACCGGCACCCGCCATGCATCATAATGGCGCTTCCGGTACGCCCATACGCCTTGTCATAAGCGTTGGGATAACCGATATTGAAGGCCAGATCATACCGGCTTATCGGATTCATCTGGGCCGGGGTTACGATGTAGAAGCCTTCCGGCGTTTGCCTGTCCCCCTCGGCGCGTTTGGGCCCTAAAGTACCGGACCAGTTGCAAATAGGGTAAGTTTTGAACAGACTATAGGTGCCATCGGCGTCGGCAAACCAGACTTCCAGCTCGGAGTCTTCCTTGAATGCGCGGATATACACAGGAGCGCCGAGTTTGAGGCCGCTCTGCCTCAATTGGGCCTTGACATGTTCCGATAATGGCTTGAAATGGCTTGCCGTGTCGGACCCGCAGTTTGAAAGGCCGAGAACAAGACCAAAACACAAATAAAGCCTGCCTATGAGACGAAAAATCATGGGAGCAATGTCTCCAGAAATCTTGAGATATATCTCCAGGACACCTCAAGAAATGACAACAGTCGGAAGACTGTCAGTCCATATTGGCATAAACCATGGCATATTGGCATTGGTGAACGGATAGCACAATACACTAAACGTTTACCTGAGGATGGATGGCAAGCACAAGGTCGAAGATGCGGATCTTTATTTCGGTCGATATCGAGGGAGTTGTCGCCGTCCATGCCGCCATTCAGGGGTGCCGCGGCAATCCGGAATATGAGGTCGCCAGAGGCTTGATGACCAAAGAGGTCGATGCCGCCGTCAAAGGCGCGTTTGACGGTGGGGCAAAAGAGGTCAGCGTTGCCGACTCACACGGCCATATGAGCAATATCCTTGCCGAGGGTCTCGATGAACGTGCTCGCCTCGTTTCGGGCAAGCCGCGCCCGCTTTCCATGATCCAGGGGGTGGATGAAAACCATGATGGCATCATTCTGATCGGCTACCATGCGGCAGCCGCGAATGCCGGGATTATGGCCCATACCGTGAGCGGAATGGCGTTCCACTCCATTGAAATCAATGGCGTCCGGGCAGGTGAACCAACATTATTCGCCGGCCATGCCGCCGAAATCGGCGTGCCGCTGCTCGCGGTGAGCGGAGATGATTGTCTGGCCAAGGAAATCAGCGAACAGTTTCCGTCCGCGCGTCGGATTGTCGTCAAACCCGCTCTGGGGGCGCATGCGGCCGACAGCCTGTCGCCGGTACAATCGCGCGAGTTGATCCGGCACGATGTGGCCGCGGCGGTGTCCCGGGCCAAATCCGCCCCAGTTGAGGCCCCATGCACATCGCCGCTTGAGGTCGTCGTGCGGTTCCATAAATCGCTTTATGCCGATGCGGCGGCCCTTTTGCCGGTCATGGAGCACCTCGATGCCCATACGGTCCGCTTTTCCGCCGAAAGCCATGCCCATGCCATCGGCACGATTTCCGCCCTGTCATTGATGAGCGCTGGACTACCATAGGCCCCGTATTCGTTCGCATGATGCACGGATATTTGGGCGCCTCTAAAAGCTCAAGATTTTGGCACTATTCGTGTCGCCCGTGTTTGTCTTCGATGCGCATTAACGTGTTGAGTTAACTTTTGCTTCTTAAAAAACGCGCCTCCTCGCACCGCATCCAAGGGGTTAGGTTTTTTAAAGGCGCTCATTTTTTTCGCGAAAAGCTTAAGACTTTACGATTTCGCCAGGTTTCGACCTCGGCGTAAACTCTGGCTTATGGCCGGTCGAGTTTCGGGTCGAGCGCGTCATGCAGCCCATCGCCCAAAATGTTGAAGCACAAAACCGTGATGAAAATGGCAAGGCCTGGAAACAGCGTCAGATGCCATTCGCCGGCCATCATGTAATCGCGCCCGGTGGACAGCATCGCCCCCCATTCCGCCGTGGAGGGCTCGACCCCCAGCCCTAAGAAGGACAGGCTGGTTGCGGTCAGGATCGCTGTGCCGATCCGCATGGTAAAATAGACGATCACCGCGCCCAAAGCCGCGGGCAGGATATGGCGAAACATAAGGATCATGTCGGAGGCTCCCGCCGCGCGGGCGGCTTCGACATAAGCGTTTTCCTTGTGAGCAAGGGTGCAGGACCGCACGATACGGGCAAAGGCCGGTATGCTGAAAACGGCGACGGCAATAATGATATTGGCAAGGCCGGGGCCCAAGACCGCGATAATGCCGATCGCCAGCAGAATGCCCGGGAAAGCGAACAAGACGTCTGCAATCCGCATGGTCAAGGCATCGAGCAAGCCGCCGTAATATCCCGCGAGCAGCCCGGCGAGAATGCCGATGATCGCCCCGATCGACACCGAGGTCAAACCGATGAACAGCGACAGCTTCGCCCCGTTGAGAAGGCGGGCGAAAATATCGCGGCCGAATTCATCGGTTCCGGCCAGGTGGGTCAGTGTGGGCGTTTTGAGCGTATTCATGTAGTCGAAATCATTCGGACCGAAAGGCAGGATCATTGGAGCAAGGAAGGCCAGCCCATACAGGCTCAGAAGAAAGAAACCGGCACATATCGCCGCCTTGCGGCGACGAAAGCGGGTGCGAAATTCCCCAAACGGGCTTTGCGCCTTTTCGCCGGTCGGCTGGAGGGCGTCAGCCATAGCTTCACTTTGTTGCGCCATAATAGCTCCTAGAGCGCCGTCCGATTTGACTGAATCAAACCGGCGCTCTTAAACTCTTTCTTTTGGCCGTATAATCTTGACCGTCCTCGGCTCTCTACCTGGCAAGCTTGGATTATGCTCTAGCTGTAGCGGATTTTCGGATTGATCAGCCCGTAAAGAACATCAACCGCAAGGTTGATCAACAAAAATTCGACTGAGAAAATCAGAATTTCTGCCTGAACCACGGCATAATCGCGGAAAGCTATGGCATTGAGCAAAAGCTGCCCCATGCCCGGCCAGCGAAACACCCGTTCGATCACGATCGAGCCGCCCAGAAGAAAGCCGAACTGCAAACCGACCATGGTCACGACCGGAATCAGGGCATTGCGCAAAGCGTGCTTCCAAATCACGATTTTTTCCTTCAATCCCTTGGCGCGGGCGGTGCGGATGTAATCCTCAAAGCAAACCCCGATCACGGCGGATCGGGTAAAGCGCGCCATAATGGCGGCCACGCCGGCGCCGAGCGTGATGGAGGGCAAGATCAGATCGCAGGGCTTGTCGAAGCCGCTGGTGCCGAACCAGCCGAGCTTAACCGAAAACACTGACATCAGCAGAAGCCCGAGCCAGAAGGGCGGCATGGAAATGCCGGAAACGGCGGCGAACATGCCGATATGATCGCCGATGCCGCCGCGCCGCGTCGCCGAGATCACCCCGATGCTCAAGCCGAACAGAACCGACCAGCCGAGGCTTGAGAGCGCCAGCCACGTGGTCGGCATGAAGGTCCGTGCGATCATGGTGGCGACCGGTTCGCCGGTCCGCAGCGACGTTCCCAGATTCCCATTGGCGATATGACCGATAAAATCGAAATATTGCCGATAAAGCGGTTGATCGAGATTGAGTGCGCGCCGGACGGTTTCGACTTCCTCAAGAGTGGCGTTGTCGCCGGCCAGAAGCCGGGCCGGATCGCCGGGCAACAAATGCACGAACAGGAACACGAAAATCGAAATCAAAAACAGAACCGGAACGAGAGCGAAAAGCCGCCGCAAGATGTATTGCACCATTCGCGCATTCCCAAGTCAGTCGCCTGCTGTATGGGGCAGGCGGATACCGGACCTCATACCTTGGAGGCTCATTCGGCGAAGGCCGCATGGGCGTATTGGAAGGTTCCGTCGGGCATCGGGAAAACCCCGCTCAAACCTTTCCGGCGACCGGCCAGGGCGTTGTCGATGGCAAGCCAGACCACCGGCCGATCCTCCCATATCTGAGTCTGGGCAATGGTGTAAGCTTTGGCGCGTTCGGCCGGATCGGCGGTTTCAAGACCTCTGGCAATAGCCCGATCGACAATGGCGTTCGAATAGAATGACAGATTATACATATTCGGGATAAAGCCCTCGGTCGAATAACAGGGACGCAAATGCCAGTCGGCGTCGCCGGTTGATGGCGACCAGCCGGCGATGGTCAGATCATATCCGACATTCTTCGGGGTCACATTCGGGCCGAATAATTTTTCGGCGTGTGTCGCCCCCTCAAGCGGCACAAGCTTGACGCGAACATCAATCTGCACCAGCTGCTGCTTGATAAACTGCATCATGCGCACCGAGGTCGAATCGTTGCGTCCCCACAGAACGACGTCGAGGCCGCCGGCATAGCCGGCTTGCTTCATCAATTCACGGGCTGTGGCGACATCGGTTTTCAGAGCCGGCTGGGCGACATGAAACCTTGTGTCGGGCGCGATCGGCGCATCCGGCACGATGGCATGGCCGCTATAAACAACCTGGACAAAGGCCCGCCGGTCGATGGCCAGGTTGAAGGCTTCACGAACCCGCGCATCCTGGAAGGGTTTCTTCATCATGTTCATGGGCATGGTCCAGACCGCGATTCCTGGTTTTTCAAGAACGTCATAATTCTGTGAACCGGCGACACGTTTCATCAGTTCAGCCGGCAGAAACCATATGAACTGCACCTCGTCGGACAGCAACATCGCCACTCGCGTGCCGGTTTCCGGCACCGGATAGAACGTTACTCTATCGACTTGCGGCCATTGCCGGTCCCGGTAACGATCGTTTTTGACCACAACCAGCTTCTCGCCCGGAATCCATGTCCCGAATGTGAATGGGCCGGTGCCGACCGGATGTTTGGCAATGTCCTTGCCCCATTTTTTAATGGCCGCCGGGCTTTCCATCACCACCGAGGGATGGGCCAGGGTGGCGATCATGGCGCCGAACGGCTCTTTCAGCTTAATGACAACGGTGTCGTCATCGGGCGTTTCGACATGATCGACGACCTTGAACAGGCTGTATTTTTTCAAATTCAGGCTTGGATCGGCCAGACGGTCGATATTAAATTTCACCGCGGCGGCGTTGAAATCAGTCCCGTCCTGAAACTTCACCCCTTTCCGCAATTTCAGGGTAAAGGTTTTAGCGTCATCGCTTGCGCTCCAGGAGGTGGCCAGGGCGGGGACGAATTTCATGTTCTCGTCAAATGCGATCAGGCGTTCATAAACGCCATTCATCACCGAGTAATCGACGTTGTAATTGGAATCCTGGGGGTTGAGCCCTTGAACGATTTGGTTCAAGGCGATGGACAGCTCGGCGGCCCGCGCCGCATCATGGGGGGTGAGCGATCCCGCCGCTAACCCCGCGCCAAAGGCGACGATTTTCAACATGTTCATGGTTTCGTACCTCCTTTTAGATTTTCAGCCGTTCATTTCGGCCTTCCGAGCCCGGGGTGAAGTTTCATTGCAGCGCGACACGATGCCCGGGCGAAATTTCCCGCAAAGTCAAACGCTTCGGCGGGTCATTGACACAGCGCACCGGGCTTGGAATCTCACCGGTCATCAGCGGCCGGTTTTCAATCCGGATGTCGGTATCGAGAACCGGCGCGGCATTCATCAGCCGTCTTGTATAGGAATGGACAGGATTTTCAAACACAGTGCGCCGCGATCCGATTTCGACGATCTGGCCTAAGTATAGAACGGCGACGCGGTGAGAGACCCGTTCGACGACGGCCATGTCGTGGGAAATGAACAGCCAGGCCAGGGCGAATTTTTCCTGCAGATCCATCATCAGATCGACAATCCGCGCCTGAACCGACACATCGAGAGCGGAAACCACCTCGTCGGCAATGATCAGTTTCGGGTTGGTACCGAGGGCGCGGGCAATGGCGATGCGTTGGCGTTGACCGCCGGAAAAGGCATGAGGATAGCGTTTGGCGTGTTCGGGCCGAAGCCCGACCTGTTCGAGAAGCCACACGGCCTTGTCCATGGCGGTTTTCGGGCTTTCGAGCCGGTGGATCAACATCGGTTCGCAAATGGAATAGCCGACGGTCAAACGCGGATTGAGCGATGCGTAAGGGTCTTGAAAGATAAACTGGATATGACGGCGTAGGCTTCGCAAATCCGGTTTGGAGATGGCCCGCATGTCCTGCCCGTCGAACATCAGACGCGATGATCGTGACTTGACCAGTTGCAAGATGGCCCGGCCGGCGGTCGATTTGCCGCAGCCCGATTCCCCCACCAGCCCCAGCGTTTCGCCGGCCCAGATATCGAGATCGACACCCTCAACGGCGTGAACGCGTTTGGTAACCTTGCCGAAAAATCCCTGTCCGACGTCGAAACGCGCCGTCAGCTCGCGGACCGACAACACCGGCGGTTTGTCATAATCGATCGGGACGGCCCGGGCGGCGCCGTCTTTTAGCGCCACGCGGCCCGCAACGGCGAAACGCGCCGGGCTGTCGCGTCCCTTACATGCTCCCAGACGGGGGGCCGCCTGCAGCAAGGCCCTGGTATAGGCGTGTTGCGGGTCGGAAAGAACCGATTTCACATCGCCCTCTTCAACCTTTTCGCCGCGATACATGACGATCACGCGATCGGCGATTTCCGCAACCACGCCCATATCATGGGTGATCAGCAGCACCGACATGGCGTTCTCGGCCTGAAGATCATGGATCAGCCGCAAAATCTGCGCCTGAATCGTGACATCAAGCGCGGTGGTCGGTTCATCGGCAATCAGAAGCTGCGGACGGCAAGACAGGGCCATGGCGATCATCACCCTTTGGCGCATCCCCCCCGAAAGATGGTGGGGATAGCTTCGATAAAGGCGCTTCGCGTCGGGGATACGGACCTTTTCAAGCAGTTCAAGGGCTGTTGTCCGGGCTTTCCCGCGCGGTGCGTCTTGATGGGTGACGATGGCCTCGATCAGTTGTTCGCCGATGGTGAAAACCGGATTGAGTGATGTCATCGGCTCCTGAAAGATCATGGCGATTTCATCCCCGCGCAAGCGACGGGCGTGCTCGCCATCAAGCTGAAGAACATCTTCGACCCGGCCATTCCGGCGCAAAAGATTGACCGACCCCTTGGCGATAACCCCGCCGCCGAATTCAATCAGGCGCATTATAGCCAGCGCCGTCACCGATTTTCCCGACCCCGATTCCCCGACAATGACGACGGTTTCCCCCTTATGGACGTCCACATCCAGGTTGCTTACGGCCGTGACCAGACTCCGCCCACGCCCAAATATCACCTTGAGGCCGCGCACGGACAATAATGGAAGACGATTTTTCGCGGCCATGAGATTCCCCTCCAAGGCAAGGCGATAACGAACCAGATTACACTTTTTCTCTTGAAAGTTAACGATCCGACATAAAATCAGTCAAGTCTTTTTTTGACAAGCTTGTAATAATTTTGTATGACTTGGTGAAGATGGGAAGCGGTTCGGTCCCCGCTTTTCCGTCTGCGATTTCAAGTCATCCCTGAGTTTTTTCCCATGCGAGGGAAAGAAGCGAGCGAAAAATAGGCCGTTGTCGTATGGGATGGGCGTATCGACACAATGCGGGCCTTGCCATAACATAATGGGGCAACAATAGTTGCGGCCGGTGCATTTTGCTCATCACCCAATTCTAGCGGAGCATTCACATGACCAGACCCTTTTCACTGGCGCTGCATGGTGGCGCGGGAACCATTTTGCGCTCTAAAATGACGGCGGAACAGGAACGCGCCTGTCATGGGGGGCTGCGCGAGGCCTTGCAGCGCGGCTATGACATTCTGATCGAGGGCGGAAGCGCGGTGGATGCGGTGGTGGCCAGCGTGTGCGCGCTTGAGGACGACCCACTGTTCAATGCCGGGCGCGGGGCGGTGTTCACCTGCGAAGGCAAGCAGGAAATGGATGCCGCGGTCATGGATGGCCGCGACCGCAATGTCGGGGCGGTTGCCGGAGTCTTCGGGCCGCGCAATCCGGTGTGCGTGGCCAAGGCGGTGATGAGCGGCTACGATCATGTTTTCTTTAGCGGCGAGGCTGCCCTTGAGATTGCCCGTAAAGCCGGCCTGCCCTTCGAGGGGCCGGAATACTTCCACACACAGGCGCGTTGGCAAGCCCTCCAGGAGACGCTTAAGATGCGGGCCGAGGGACGGGAAAACGACGATCCCGCAAGGCGTCACGGCACGGTCGGGGCGGTCGCGCGCGATATGGCGGGCAATCTGGCCGCGGCAACCTCGACCGGCGGGATGACGGCGAAAATGCCGGGGCGCATCGGCGACAGCCCGGTGATCGGGGCAGGCACCTTTGCCGATAACGCGACCTGCGCCATTTCCGCAACCGGGTATGGCGAGGCGTTCATTCGCTGTTGCGCCGCCCATGAGATTGCCGCCCGCATGCGTCACGCGGGCCAGGACCTTAAAGCCGCGGCGAGCCGGGTGGTGTTGGAGGACCTGGCCCGAAATGACGGTTCGGGCGGGATTGTCGGCGTGGACCGGGAGGGCCATATCGCCATGGCGATGAACAGTGAGGGCATGTATCGCGGCTGCGTCACCGAAAGCGGGGTCTTCCGCTCCTTTATCTATCGCGACGCGTAAGTCCGCTCCGGCAACCGCGCCGAGTGAGGACAAGGCAGGGTCTGTTGGGCGATCAGGCGGTTCCAGAATTTTCGCGCGAAGGGCCGTTTGATCCCGACTTTGCGGTAGATCCGAATCTCCAACTCGTTCGACCAGCCGGGGTTCATGATTTCGATGAGCTCGCGGTGGGCAATTTCCAGCCCGACGCAGCTTTGCGGCACCAGGGCCAACGCGCCGAACCGAATAGCCATGCGTTTGACGAATTCCGATGTTGGACTTTCACTCAAGCGCCTGAATTTTTGCCTTGCCGCCGGTTTTCCGGCAAAAATCAGGGATTTGATTTCGGCAAAGTACCCACCTCTGGAATAGCCGATATAGGGGGTATCGCCATCCCGATCGGGATCGACCATCGCCTTTCCTTGCCTATCGCATGGCGCGACCAGAACCATTTTTTCCCGCGCAAGGCAAAAAGAGCAAACCCGGTCGGTTGCAAACAGAGCCGGCGCATGGGGGCTGAAATATTGCACGACGAAGTCGGTACCCCCGTCGACCAGATGGCGGACCATGAGATGAGCCCTCTCGGTCATGATCCGGCTCGTGAATGGGCCGACTGTTCTCTGCATTCGTTCAAGCCACGAGGGGATGAAACCGATGCTCAGCGTGCTGGCCGCAGTAATGCGAATATCGGGACGCGCCATATGCTGCAATTGACGGAACCGATTGCGGTCATGATAGAGGTTATTCAGCACAATATCGGCGGTTTCGCGAAATCGCCGTCCCTCCTCGGTCAGGGCGACCGGATGAGCCCGCCGGTCGATCAGGTCGGCGCCGAGCCAGAGTTCGAGAGCGCGAATGCGGCGGCTGAACGCCGGTTGGGTGACATTGCGTTCCTCGGAGGACCGCGAAAAGTTGCGCGTCCGCACCAGCGACACAAAATCCTCAAGCCATTTCAGTTCCAAAGGCTTGGCCCTTTTTGCTACGGTTACAATCGACCCATTTTCCCGCATCTACTCTCTGTTACGTCAAAATGGCTTGAAAATGCAAGGGAGTTCCCGCACTGTTCCTGATGGTCCAGATGACAATCCGCTTTCGCGGAATGGAGGCTACCAATGGCTTTCCGCGTTTCAGCACCTGCCCTACCGAAAGGAGGTATTTTCGTGAATGAAGCCAGTTTCGACGATTTTCTGAGAATCGATATTCGCGTCGGCACGGTGATCGACGCATGCGCATTCCCCGAGGCGAGGCGCCCGGCCCTCAAACTCTGGGTCGATTTCGGGCCGGAGATCGGCACGAGGAAAACATCCGCCCAAATCGCCAAACACTACAGGCCCGAGACCTTAATCGGTCGTCAGATTGCCGGTGTGGTAAATTTCCTCAAAAAACAGGTCGGACCATTCATGTCGGAGTTTCTCTGCCTCGGCTTTCCCGATGGCGAGGACGATGGCGGGATCGTCCTCATTGGCCCCGATCAGGCTATTCCCAACGGAGGGCACCTCGCCTGAGCGATTTCACCGATCGCGAGAACGGTCACGGCTGCCCCAAACCGTGTCGCGATTGGGCACATCGCCCGCAAGGAAAACCGGCGCTCGATGAGCGCGGTCTCCTTCGGAATGTCCCTTGCGGATCCGGTCTATAATGAGCGCCAATAGCGAGAAATTTTTCACGCCGTGCCCGTCGAACCTCGTCGCCGCGCCATCTGGTACTGCACAATCGAGCACCACGATTTGAGCTGTTGCCCGGATAGTTCTTCGAGCGCCCAGCCATCTGCGAATAAGTATAAATTTTTCGTTTCGCGAGCCTGAGAAAACTTTTCCTTTGATGAAAATGGTCAAATAAACCAATTGTACAGGGGTTTCATTCTTGAGAGAATTTCTCTTTTCAATATAATCGGTTTGAAGATAAAAATTAAAAGTTCCTGTTGCCGAAAGAAAGCTGAAATTGACCATCAGTCATGGCCCCACGGAAGGTCGCCGGAGAGAAGCGTTCCCCGGATTTTCTTGTGAGGCTGAACGGACCTCTTGAGAAGGATCGTTTGCGTTATCTCTTTCGCTGTCAACCGCTCGGGCAATACCGGTATCTTGGTATTGAAACATACAATTGGGGTGGAAGGTGGGTACCCGTGGCATCGTCTGGACCCCGTGCTCTTTCCATATTGTCCGCCAGCGTTGCGTGGTCGCTACACTGCCGTGCATACCAGGTGCGTATTTAACCCCGCCATGGGGGCATTTAACCTCGGCATTGGAAGACAGGGAAGCGGGTAAGGCAATGGTCTCATTGCTGCTTTCCCCAAGGAATAAATGGCATCTTTTGTCCGATGAAATATCCGTGATTGAATTGGTCGAAAACGGTTTGGCCGCTATTGTGCACGCTTCTGGTCCATTCTGGCGAACGCGATGAGTGCATGGTTAAGAAGTTCATGTCGCGCGGCGATATGCAGCTTACCATCAAGACCGGTTCCACCGGCCCCGTTGGGCATGTGTTGAACGGGTTCATATTCACGGACGAGCCAAGCCCAGAATGACAATGATTGATGATTCCCCGATCGCATTGCGTTGCCTGTTCCGGCACAGCCGGGCGTTTGGATCGACGAGGGCAACGGCCGCGCCCACCCTGGCCAGCATCGTTCAAGCCATGCACGGAACGCTTTTCAAGGCAACAGCCCTTGAAGCATTGTCGAACCTCAAACGCAAGGCCATGTACAGAGCTATGAGCAAGGATGGCTTTCCTCCGGTGTTCAAACTCGTAAATTCAAGCCAGCACCGCAGATGGTCTGCCGGCTAGGGAGCGGTATTGTACTCTCGCCCGGAAAGGCCTGCTTTCGCAAGACCCCCGCTAACGATGAGAGGCACGGATTTCTTCATCGCTACCACGGTTTCGTTCGCAATGACCCTTTCAATGACTCCAGCACCCCCCTAAGCGATGGTACAGAGACCGTGAACACATGGCGAATATGGCAAGGTCGCTTCCCTGCGCTCCAATACAACCGATCTGGAAGTGCATTCGGGCCGGCGCGTCGGTCGCCGATCCCGTTATTCAGACGGTTGGCGGACGCAAATTTGTCGGCAGACTAACCGACCGCAAGTGGCGACAAGAGTTTTCCTGTCTTGAGTTGCATTACAACGGTACTTTCCGCGACATTTCAGGCAGTCGGATCCATCAATGATGGAGATTTCAGTCCCTGGCTGAGGAAAGCGTGCCCTCTGGCGGTGCGCGCCATCCTACGGAGGCAAGACTGATTTTCCGTTCGGTGGATGGCATTCCAGACGAAGCATGGCTCTACGACGCGCTCGCGCGTCAACTTATCCGTGATGAGAGTCCACTTTTTCGAGTCTTGTGGGGAATGTCCCGCACCTTCGGTCCAATGGGAATTCGTGAACCGGGTTGAACGGCTGATCTGGCAGTATCGCGAAGCCCGTTCGCTGCGCCCGGCGCGGATCGATGCCGGCCACGTGATCAAAAATATCAAGGTCTATCTGCGTTCACTGGGCTTTTATCTTCCACGCGACGATCGCCACGGCATATCCTGGGGTTTCGGTTACGATGCGGCACCTGTTGCGACATTCTCAAACGATTGGCCGAGGTCTCCGCCGCGCTCCGCAAAGCGATGGCGGCCGCTTGCCGAAGCCACAGCTGATGAATGACACAACCAGCTATGCGACCACAACCCGTTGATCTGATTGTCGGTAGCGCATGGGACTCTGAGGGCCCATAGCGACTGACCGGCGCGGACCGGCGGTAGTCTCGGCGAAGAGGGATTTTGTGTTCTGGACCGCTGTATCCCATCGAAACGGGGGGACCGACCATCCCGTCCATCCGAGATCGCTGCCGCCTTTGAGCTTTCGCCGAGCAGGGCCATCTCGCGATTGGTGGAATCGGGATGGCTCATTGCATTGCAGATAATGCGCGCTATGGAAGCACGTCTTGAGAAATGGCGCCGGTCAAACTGGTATATGAGCCTTCTCGCCTGGTTCAATATCCGGGCTTGCGGTGCCGATCTTTCCGATGAGAGTGGCGCAACGCGCACCTAACTGCCGGTGAATACGCCTTCGCCCGCCGAACTCGGGTTGGTGTCGATGAAAAGACGCAACGGCTCGTAACGTCCAGGATGCACCCTTAACCGCCGATGTGTTCGGCGCTCTTGTAGACGCTGTAGCCGGGTCGGGGGACTTCATGCAGTCTGCTATCTTGGCACGGATCGCCTGGTTTCAGGGCAACGGTGGCATCCTGTATGACATTTCGCCGACGCGCGATCCGGTCTTGTGAGGAAAAAGGCAGGCTGGAGTGGGAGCAGGACGTTGCCAATGGCATCGAACAGTTTCCGCTACGGAAAGCCGGGTCGGTTTTGTGGCTATGCGATCGGGAGCGAATTGCCATGCTCCGGCCGCGTATTGCGACACTTTGCCAACTTTGGGCGCAATTGGTCAGGAGATTGGCCTCCATTGTGCCAGAGCCGGCCCTTGGCGTTTTCCTGACACCGGCGATTGTCGATCATCGCACGCAAGGCATGCTCGACCTGCCGTCGCGGCGGGATGAGATGATTTATCTGTTCGCATTCGGCTGGCCCGGCAGGCGCAGACTACACTTTGCACCATTCCGCTGCCCATGGCCAGGCTGATTATCGGGAATGAAACCTATATTGGAGTGAATGGACCGGTGGGCGGCGTCATCATCTTAAATGGTTGAAAAATACGCCGGCAAAGGGCTGACACCGGCCTATTTCTGATTTTAGGATAAGTGAGATTGTGCGATGCTCCATAACACGCAATGGTGGATCTTAAAATCGCAACGATGGGGACGCTGATTCGATGACCCTTTCGCCCTTCAAGGCTTCAGAAAAATCGACTCCGTTCACTCAAAACCCTGCCGTTTCGCCATCCTGCCCTTATCATTCTTTTTCTCAATATTTGCGGCATTTTAGTGATGAATATCAGAAATGTTGCGGTTGCAAGGGTTTTGCCGCCTGATGCTCTCGGGTCTTTAGCCGTTCTTTGGCCTTACGCCGCCGTCTCTGGCATTGTTTTTGCATTGAAATGGCCTGAAATTCTGGTAAGAAGTATCTCAAAAAACAGGAGAAACACCTCCAAGCTTGGTTATGCCATAGTATCAACACAAAGTTCTTTGTTTGCTTTCTGTCTTGCCGCTTGGGCTATACGATCCTTATCGGGCAAAAAGATACTGTTTATCGTGGCACTGTCCTGTATAGGATCTTTCATAAAATTTATTTAATTATTATTGCTTTCAACTCCATAAAGCTACAGGAAAGTAATCTGGGGCTGATTTTTGAATTATATTGTTCGGCCTACATTCATCAAGTTTAATATTTTATGTTATTATTTTTGGTCCAATCAAGGTATTTATAATCGGAGAATTATTTTTATTATTACCATAATAATAAATCTTATTTCACTGCTCAATAGGAGCAGAAACCTTAAAATTAAGCTCTGCACTATTCAGGATGCCAGGATTCGAGCCGCGGCGTGAGAATAATGGTTATTGACCATTTCCGACCTGACCAGAGTGCTCCCGAGCGAAGACGTTCTGATTGTGTAATATAATGTGGAGGCCAGTGCGATCGGCCATTACAGCATCATAACGTCGTTCATTGGCCTTGTTGAAGGCGCGATGGCGATAGTGGACGCCATTTTTATTCCGAGTTTTACAGAATCCGTCCGCCAGAAAAGGGTTAATTATTCCAGGTATTTATTCAAGGTATCAAGAAAACTATCAACCTTATGGGGGCTTTATTGCTGGTTTTTGTGTTTGAACCGCGCTGGGTTGCCCTTTCGAGTGTGGGTTCTTTTCGCTCTGTCGCCATTTTTCTTAACCCCCAGGGTAGGCTGTCGAGCGCCATGACCGGCTCCTGCGCCAATGTGATGTTCATTGATGGCTCGGACACTCTTGATTGCCTGTTCCGTCTTTGCCGCATGCTGAGCTGAATGTCCTCGGAAATCTCACCTTGGGTGCCATTTTACGGTGTGTTGGGCGCCGCCATTTCGACCGGAGTTTCGGCGATGGCGGTGAACCGCCGGCAATTCGCACATGTTAAAAAACACTATGCCTTCTAAGCGCGCAACCCATAAACCGGGCTCGACGACCCAAAGCCATGTTCCTCGTTTCATCGCTCGCGCGAAAGGCCCACTTTAATGAGTATAAACAAGCTCTAGTTGTGAGCTTTCAACCGGTTGTCGATTCGGGCCTGACCGGGGAGACTGGAGTTACCGAGCTTCAGACCTCCTTGGAGGCAAGCCCGAATGAACATCCACAACAATGCCCGACTGACGCCGCTGGGTCGAGAGCGGTTGGTGA
>JBAJNN010000015.1:0-46804 GCA_036881905.1 Hyphomicrobiales bacterium
ATCCGCCGGCAAGGCATCCTGAAACTTAAGGCGGAAGGGCTGTCCGTCTCTGCCTGTGGAGGCTCGCGTAAGACTGGCATAGTGCCAGCGGTAGCCTGAGAAGCAGGAAGCTCCGCCCTTCAGGGCGGAGAGCAGTCACGCATTGCTTTTGAGAGTTTCCACTCGTTTGCGCATCAGAGTGTTCATGTGGTGATAGCATCCTTTTCCGAAGGCCAAAAACAGCAATGGGATCGCGCGTTCGCAGTCCAGATTCAGCGTCTGTTCGATTTTTGTGTCGTTAAAGGCACCGGTTATCCAGCTGTTCAACCCCATGGCCGCACCGCATAATTGCGTCGTTTGCGAAAAATGTCCCGCTTCCATGCTGACCACCCGATAGGCGCGGGTGGTTTTGTATTTCCAGGTAAATCGTTCGAGATTCGCGGTCAGGAAAATTCCGAAGGCGCAATTGTCGCCGAAAAACTGCGAAACCAACATCGCGGAAAGATTGGCGTAATCGATCGCATCATTGACTTTCAGCAATGAATGGTCATCCGCATCATACCAGTAGACCCCGTTTTCCAGCCTATCAACGCTGAAGGCACAAATATAAGCTTCTATCGCCTGCAAGCAGCCTCCCGATGGCGATGAGCGGCGTTTAAACGGCGCATAGTCTTTGTTTTCGCTCTCCTTATGCTGGTGAAAATACCCGAAACAGGTGAATAACAGGTTCGACAGGTCTGCAAGCGCTGCCCGATGCGGGTGAAATTCGCGAACGGTTTTTCTTCGGTCAAGCGCATGAAACAATGAACTGTCTTGTAGAAACTGAAGCTGAGGGTCGGGCAAAGCGATATTGGTGCCGTGTTCCTTCCGCAGTGATTTTGCTCTCGACGGTGGACCATCGCCACCCAGGCGGGCGCAGGAGTCCAGATAGAGATCGGCAAATTCCTCAGCTGACAGGGTCTGAATGTGATTGAGAACGTCGTTGCAGCCACGATGGAACAGATCGAGGAAATCATTGCCGAAATTCTTCAACAGAGCCGGACGTTCTTTCGATACAAGTACGTTGTTTTCCCTCAGTTTCCGTTTTGCCTCGGTTTCAATCTCGCCCGACTCGATAAACCGAAACAACTGGGCCAGCAAACCGGGTTCATCGATTTCATATTCTTCGTTGATTCGAGTATCGATGAGATAGGGAATGTCGCCGCTAAAATAGATAATTATATCATCCGATACCTTCAAATCCGGCATGGCATCCTCCCCAGGATAAAAACGGGGCCGGCAAAACGCCAAGCCCCGCGAGAAGACTCTGCCCTCAATTGTCAGGCTGGATGTGACAACCTGTATTAAGGTCACACATAGCTGCTTTGAAGTCGGTTTTGTCTGGAAAAATGCGTGAGATTTTTTTCATAATATCCTCCTGTAAGTCATTAAAACCAGAGTGAAGCAGGCATAAAATTTACCTACCTGTGCGGGGTCAGGGTAGCTTAAAGAAAATTGGCTGTCAAGCGATTTTTTTGAGAGGTGTCGGATGTCCGCTTCGGGAGCCGGCCTCAATGCACATGATCCTTGGCAGCATAATCCTGGCCGATCCTCGCTCTTGCTTGGCTATGCTCTCCTTATGCCCGCATAATCTTGATCGATCCTCGCTTCTCCGGATCGGATTATGCTCTAGCCCCAATCCATCACCACCTTGCCCGCTTTGCCGGAGAGCATGGCGGCAAAGCCGGTTGCAAACTCGTCGATGGCAATGCGGTGGGTGATAAGCTTTGAAAGGTCGAGACCGGATTGGACGAGGGCGATCATCTTATACCAAGTCTCGTACATTTCACGGCCATAGATGGCTTTGATGTTCAGCATCTTGAAAATAATCTCGTTCCAGTCCACCGCGAATTCGGTCGGCGCAATGCCCAAAAGCGCGATCTTGCCGCCATTATTCATGCAGTCGATCATTTGGCGCATGGCGGGCGCGGCCCCCGACATTTCAAGCCCTACATCGAAACCTTCGCTCATGCCGATGTCATTCATGACCTCGCGCAGGGATTGGGCATTGACGTCCACCACATGCCGCACGCCCAAGCGACGGGCCAGCGCAAGCCGGTAGGGGGCGATGTCGGTGATCACGACCTTTCTGGCCCCAACTTTCCGGGCCACCAGAGCGCCCATGATTCCGATGGGGCCGGCGCCGGTCACCAGCACGTCCTCGCCCGCGAGATTAAAGCTTAAAGCGGTATGCACCGCATTGCCTAACGGGTCGAAAATCGCCGCGATCTCGTCGGGAATATCGTCGGGAATCGGCACCACATTGCTCTCGGGAATACAGACATATTCGGCGAAAGACCCCGGGCGGTGCACGCCCACGCCGCGTGTGTTCCGGCATAAATGCCTGCGCCCGGCGCGGCAGTTGCGGCAAATGTCGCAAACCACATGGCCTTCGCCCGAAACGCGAAGGCCGATCGGGTATTTGGTAGCGAACTTGCCATGATCGGCAATCTCACCGCAGAATTCATGGCCCACCACCATGGGGACGGGGATGGTTTTGGCCGACCATTCGTCCCAGTTCCAGATATGCACGTCAGTGCCGCAGATCGCGGATTTGCGAACCTTGATCAGCACCTCGTCGGGACCCGGTTCCGGCGCCGGCGTCCGCTCCATCCACAGCCCGGTTTCCGGCTTGGCCTTGACCAGCGCTTTCATCATGTTGCTCATTGAAGGATCGCCATTTCCCGACCGACCGAGATGAATGCGTCGATGGCGCGGTCCAACTCCTCGCGTCCGTGCACCGCCGACATTTGCACGCGGATCCGGTCCTGCCCGCGCGGCACCACGGGGAAGCTGAACGGGGCCACATAAACTCCTTTCTCGTCGAGCCTGGCCGCCATGTCCTGCGCCGGTTTCGGATCGCGCAGCATCACCGGTATGATCGGGTGCTCGCCCGGCAAAAGATCGAACCCGGCCTTGGTCATCTGCGTCCGGAAATGGGCGGCATTGTCCATCAGTCGGTCGCGGCGCGCCGTCGAAGCCTCCAGCATGTCCAGCACTTTGATCGAAACCGCCGCGATCACCGGCGCTAGCGTGTTGGAAAACAGATAGGGCCGCGAGCGTTGGCGTAGCCAGTCGATCACCTCTCTCCTGCCCGAAATATAGCCGCCCGACGCGCCGCCGAGCGCCTTGCCGAGCGTGCCGGTGATCATGTCCACCCGGCCGGTCACGCCGCAATGTTCGATACTACCGCGTCCGGTTTCGCCGAGGAAACCGACGGCATGGCTGTCATCGACCATAACCATGGCGTGGTATCTTTCGGCCAGATCGCAAATTTCTCCAAGCCGGGCGATATACCCGTCCATGGAAAACACGCCATCGGTGGCGATCAGCTTGAACCGACAGTCTTTGGCCGCCTGCAGCCGAGCCTCCAGCTCGGCCATGTCGGAATTGGCGTAGCGGAAGCGTTTCGCCTTGCACAGCCGTACGCCGTCGATGATCGAAGCATGATTCAGCGCATCCGAGATGACCGCATCTTCCGGGCCCAGAAGCGTTTCGAACAGCCCGGCATTGGCGTCGAAGCAACTGGAATAAAGGATCGTGTCC
Organism: Hyphomicrobiales bacterium; assembly: GCA_036881905.1. GTDB lineage: Bacteria > Pseudomonadota > Alphaproteobacteria > Rhizobiales > Im1 > JBAJNN01. The sequence continues at coordinate 3,565 of JBAJNN010000015.1, forward strand.
TCCATGCTTAAAAAGCTCGAAATCCTCGTCTCAAGCGCCTTGTGCTCTTCCTGCGTGCCGCAGATGAAACGCACCGAAGCCATGCCATATCCATAACGCTCCAACGCCTCGCGCCCGGCCTCGATCAACTCGGCGTTGTCGGAGAGGCCGAGATAGTTGTTGGCGCAGAGGTTGATGACCGACCTGCCGCTGTCGAGCATCACGGTTCCCGCCTGTTTCGAGGCAATGACACGCTCGGTCTTGTAAAGCCCGGCCTGTTTGAGACCATTCAACTCGCGGTTAAGGTGTTCGATGAAATCCTGCGTCATTCCTTGGTCTTTCGCAAAAGGATTGAAGGCAGCCCCGCCGATAGAGTCGGCAAAATACTAAGCGCAACCGCGCCGCGCCGACGCCGCTTACGCCCACGCGGACGTGCTCTTCGCCAGCGTAGCGACATATCTGAACGTCCTGCTCAACGGGAGATAAGCCTAATCATAATGCATACCCCCTTTTGTTTCCCGGATCAACATCGAGCGTCGTCGCTCCGACGCAGCGCCGCGCGTAGGCTTCAACGGGTTGGGGGGCGTCCATCGCGCCGTCACCGCGGCCCAACGCCGAGATGATTTTGCCCGCGGAAGAAATTTCTCGCAAGATCGCCTTGAGACGCTCTATTGATGATTGTAAACGTTTTTACGTTTACCATCGCGGATATGACTGACCAATGACAGGCAGCCGCCAGACAATAGCTTTTTGACGAAGAGTTTTGTCCCCATGCGCTTCTATATCGGCATCTCCATCCTCATACTCGCGGTTTTGGCTCTCATGCTCATGAATAATCCCGGAGCATCTTTGAGTCTTACAAATAGCGACATTGCAAGACTTGCAAGTGGCCTCGCTCTGTTGATCGTGCTCGGCGACGGCGCGGTTCTGGCCTATCGCGGACAAGCCCGCACGGCTCTTCGTCACGCGGCCTTATGGTTTTTTCTGGCGCTTATTGTGCTGACGGGCTACAGCTATCGCCGTAAATTGGCCGGTTTCGGCAATCGGCTTCTTGGCGAGCTCGTCCCCGGCCTGCCCGTCGTTTCGATGGCGGTCGAATCCGACGGCAGTGGCGAACGCACCGTGACCATCCATGCCGCCGATGATGGGCATTTCCACTTGTGCGCCGAAGTCAAGGGCCACTCTGTCGATATGCTTGTCGATACCGGGGCCTCGACCGTGAGTCTGACCTACGAGGACGCCATTTCGGTCGGTATCCATCCACGGCGTCTGTTCTTCTCCCAAACCGTGGACACCGCCAACGGACCCGCCGATCCGGCTCGCTACCGTGTCTGTGGGTGACATCACGGTCCATGATCTGCGCGCCCTGTCCGGTTTCGAGGTTCGCGACGATATTCTCATTCTGCGCCAGTAGAGTATTCACTCGTTGAGCGTTTATCTAACGCTCCCGTCGTAGTCGCGGGTCGAGACTGTCGCGCAAGCCGTCGCCCAGCATGTTGACGCCCAGAACCGAAATCGTGATGGCGATTCCCGGAATGATCGCAAGCCGCGGCGCAATATAGATCAGAGTCTGCGCATCATTCAGCATGCGTCCCCAACTGGCCTGTGGCGGCTGTACGCCCAACCCCAGATAGGACAATCCGGCTTCGGCCAGAATGGCCATTGCGAATTGAATGGTCGCCTGGATGATCAAAATTCCCGCTATATTGGGCAGAATATGGTCGAGCGTAATCCGGAAGTTTCCTTTGCCGGCAATCCGTGCCGCCATCACATAGTCGCGTTGCCACAAGGGCAGGGCGGCGCCTCGGGCGAGCCGGGCGAAAACCGGAATGTTGAAAATGCCGATGGCGAGAATCGCATTGATCGCCCCCGGTCCGGCCAGAGTCGTGATCATAACCGCGCTCAACAGGGCGGGAAAGCCCAGGGTGAAATCATTGAAACGCGCAATAACGCTATCCACAAATCCGCCCTTGGCGGCCGCCGCCGTTCCAAGCGGCGCGCCGAACCCCAGACCGATCGCCATCGCCACGGCGGACGCCAGAAGCGAATTGCGCGCGCCCGCCATGGTTATCGACAAGACATCGCGCCCGTAATGATCCGTTCCCAGCCAATGCCGCCAGTTCGGCGTCGCCAGCTTGTGGACAATATCCATTTTCTCCGCCGGGTAGGGCGTCCAGAACATCGACAGAACAGCGGTGAAAACGAGGAGCAGCGTGATTGTCCCGCCGATGATGAGAGACTTGCCGTGCCGCCCCCTTCCAAGGACTGTCGTCTTCACCTCGGACGTCATGATCGTCTCCTGCGCAGACGCGGGTCGAGAAAGCCGTAAGCGAGATCGACGATGAAGTTCATGACGATCACGCCGATCACCAGAAGAATGGTGACGCTTTCGACCACGATCAGGTCGCGCTGGTCTATGGCCTGGAAAATCAACCGACCCAACCCCGGCAAGGTAAACACATTTTCGATGATGATGGTTCCCGACAACAGGGAAGCGAATTGCAGGCCCATGATGGTCACGACCGGTATCATGGCGTTCGGCAACGCATGGCGCCAAAGCACCGCTCGTCTGCCCGCGCCCTTGGCGTGGGCGGTGCGGATATAGTCTTCATTCAGCGTTTCCAGAACGGACGAACGCGTGACCCGCGCCAATACGGCCGCATGGTGGACAGCCAGCGCGATGGCGGGCAAAGCCAAGGATCGCAGACCCGGCCAGAATCCGGCGTCCCATCCGGCAAACCCGCCCGCGGGCAACAGATTCCACTTCACGGCAAAGAGCAGAATAAAGACCAAACCCAGCCAGAAATTCGGCACCGCCACGCCAAGCTGCGCCAGCCCCATAATGGCTGCATCCCTTGCCTTTCCGCGCTTCGAGGCCGAGTAAAGACCTAAGGGAATGGCAAGAGCCGTCGAGAGAACGATCGCCATGACCCCCAGCGGCAGGCTGACCGTCATACGCTCGACGATCAATTCCAAGACCGGCACGTCATAGGTATAGCTTGTGCCGAAATCGCCGATGAAGACCCCCGAAATCCAGTGAAAATAGCGTATAAGCGCCGGTTGATCGAGACCCATTTGCTCCCGCAGCGCGGCCAACGTGTCGGGTTGGGCGTTGACGCCGAGCATGATCGCCGCCGGATCCGCGGGCAGAATTTCCATAACCGAGAACACAATGAGCGATGCCGCCAGAATGGTTACGACCAGGCTCACGATGCGATGGAAAATGAAGGACGTCACGGGTCATTCCTGCAATTCCGCGCCGGCAAACACCGCGGAGGGCGCGTGATTATGCCCTCCGCGGCGCAAACGCAGGCAAGCCGTTCATTGCTTCCAGCGCACCTCGGTCAGATCAACGGCCCCAATGGGATAGTTTTTCCACAAACCTTCAAGAGTTCTCTGACAGGCAATGATGGCCGGAAACTGGAACAGGAACACATTGACCGCATCATCGGCCAGCTTGCGTTGCAGATCGCCCAGAATTTCCCTGGCCTTGTCGCGATTCTGCGTTTCGACATAGCGTTTGTACAACGCCTTGAATTCGGGGCTGTCATAGTTGAAATAATAGCGATCGCGGGCATAAATGACGATGTCTGCCGGCTCGGTATGGTAGACGATGGTCATATCGTAGTCGAAACGCGTGAAGACCTGGTCCAGCCATTGCGCCCATTCGACGGGAATGATCGTTGTCTCCACACCGATCGCGGCAAGTTGCGCGGCGATAATTTCGCCGCTGCGTCGCGCATAAGCGACCGGCGGCAATATGAGACGCAACTTTAATCCGTTGCCGTATCCGGCTTCTTTCAATAATTTTTTGGCTTTTTCGGGATCGTAAGGGTAGCGACCGGTCAAATCCACATAGGCCGGATTATGCGGCGCGACATGGGATCCGATCGGCACGGCCTGCCCGAACATGGCGCCATTGATGACGGCGCGACGATCCACCGCATATTCCATGGCGCGACGCACACGCAGATCGTCAAAAGGTTTGACGCCATTGTTCAGGGCGAGAAGGGTTTCACCCTCCGTGGTTCCGACGGAAACTTTCAGAGCAGAGTTTGCCTTGAGTGCGGCAACGGCCTCCGGCGGTATGAGCCCTGCATCCAGATCGCCGGCCATCAATGCATTCACGACCGCCGAAGAGTCGGAGATGAATTTGAACGTCGCTAGAGTCAGACTGACCGGCTTGCCCCAATAGCTCTCGTTGCGTTCCAGCTCCACGCGGTCTCCTCTGACCCAGCGTTTGAATTTAAACGGCCCGGTGCCGATAGGGTTGGTCTTGTTGTGGTCGGCGCTGGCCGGATCGACGATCACCGCGGCAACCCGGCCCAAATTGAACAAAAAAGGACCGGTGGGCCGTTTGAGTCTGATGTTTACCGTCGCCGTATCGAGACACTCAACCCGCAGAATCGGTTCAAAGAGTTGCTTTTGAGGGTTGACGCTGTCGTCTCCCATTGCACGCCCGAAACTGAATTTGACATCCGAACAGTCGAAGGCGGCGCCATCGTGAAAATGCACATCTTTGCGCAGTTTGAATTGATATGTCAGCCCGTCATTGGAGACGGTCCAGGACGACGCCAGCGCCGGTTGCACCTTGCCATCGCGGTCGATGCGAGTCAGCCCCTGAAAAACGTTGTTATAGGTGATCCCACCGATTGCATCCGCCGCTCCCGCCGTCGGGTCGAGATGCGGCGGTTCGTACGTCATACTCAGAGACAGGGTCGTTTTGGCCTGAACGCCACCCGCCGTTGCTCCCAAAACAACGCATGCCAGCTTTAAGACAGTCAACTTGCGGTTCATCATTTCGCTCCAGTGATCGAGAGTTTTTTGAGATGCCAACTTGACACTGCATTCTATAACAGGTCTGTGTAAGCTTTCAATGCGCCGATGCTTTCCGCTTCGTAAACCCCGCGCGGGCACCCAGGCCTGCTCCGCTGTTGGCTGAGTTTGAACGACACCCCGGCTCCGTCGGCGGCTTGTCGCGCCAACCGACGATAGGGAGGGAGGGCAGTCGCCCCAATCCTTGTTCGCGCCATTGGTCAAATCGAACAAGACGGCCGATGGTACGATCGGAACGAGAGCGCCGCGCACTCCGAATTCGCGACTGCGTTCTTTCAGCCGGCCCATCATTCCGGCCGCCGCATCCAAACCATAGGCCGATCCGCTGCTCAAAACCACGGAGGTGAATCGCATCGATCGCGCAAGCCGGATTCAAGCGCATCGGTTTCCCGCGCGCCAGAGCATAATCCGATCCGGAGCGAGAGCTACGAATCGACAAGATTATGCGGCTATAAGGAAGAGCATAATCCGATCCGGAGCGAGAGCCGAGGACGATCAAGACCATGCGGACACAATAAGAAGTTTAAGAGCGCCGCCGCGCGCATCGACGGCGGCCGCCACCGGTTCATCGGGCGCAATGACCGTCACTCTGCTTCGCACGGTCCAGTCTTTGGCGTTGCCCGCCGCAATGCCGGCAATGTCGGCGACGCTGTTTCTCGGGCCTAACCGGATCGCGGTCATGGTTGCCTCAGCAAACGCAGGGTCGCCATCGCCATAACCTTGGCTGCATTGAGCATATCGTCGATCGCGACATATTCATCCGCTTGGTGGGCCAGCTCGAGAATGCCCGGACCATAGGCGATACAGCCTTTCAGATGGCCAAGGCGCATGATGTGCTTTTGATCGTAAGTGCCGGGCGACACCACCTGTTGCGCGGGCCTGCCCAAAACACGTTCGATTTCTTCGCCGACAACACGAACGACCGCTGCGTTTTTATCGGTCAGGGTCGGTTCGAAAGACATAATATCGTTCAAATTGTACGAAAAACCGGGGCGGTCCGTTTTAAGGCGTTCAAGAATTCGGCATATTTCCTGGCGCACCTCGTGCGGACTTTCTTCGATCAAATAGCGCCGCTCCAGCATAAGGCGACAACGATCCGCCACCACAGAGCTGGGCATTCCCTCGCGGGTTTCATCCAGGCCACCATGAATCGAACCGATATTCAAGGTGGAATGCCTGGCTTCTTCGGGCGCGACGGGCATTCGGGTTCGCTTGGCCGCCAAATGCGGCAACAGCCTCGTTTCCAGTTCGTGCAAAAAGGCTCCCATGTGGCGAATGGCGCAATCGCCGAGAAAAGGCATGGACCCATGCGCGACACGGCCATGGGTTTCCACTTGCGCCCACCAGGCACCGCGATGCCCGATGCAGACCCGGTCCACATTCAGCGGTTCCGGTATGATGACATGATCAACCCGCGGCTTTGAAAAATAACCCTCCCTCGCCAGGTAACCGACGCCGCCATAACCGCCGGATTCTTCATCGACCGTGCCGGAGATTTCGATAGCCCCGGGAAAGTCGATGCTCGAGGCCAGTATGGCCTCGACCGCAATGATCGCGGCGGCCAACCCGCCCTTCATGTCGCAGGCGCCGCGTCCGTAGAGTTTACGATCCTCGACCTGCCCGCCAAAGGGGTTCACACTCCATCCCGCGCCCGCCTCGACCACATCGATATGGCCGTTGAAATGGACGCAGAAGCCGGACCGCCCGCCTTCGATACGCGCAATCACATTGGTTCTGGGGTAACGGTCACTGTCGCCGGGGGCGTCGGCGCCGCGCACATATTTAACGTCGAAGCCGTGTTTTTTCAGCCGATCGCCGATATAAACCGCGCAATCGGTATAGGCCTCTCCCGGTGGATTGACGGTCGGAATCCGAACCAAATCCTGCGTCAGGCGCACCAACTCATCCTCGCGGGCGTCAATCAGCTTTGAAAGTTCTTCAGCATCATTCGGCATTCCGACATTATCCTGCTCACAGCATCATAGAACACTCTGCCCATCGAACACGTGGCACTATAAGACGACACTATCGGATTTTTTTAAACAAGTTTCAATTGCGTGGGGCGAGGTGATTACTCGCCAGCATGCACCGCACCGATCCCCCCGCCAGCTCGATTGTCGGGACGGCAAGGGGGACAATTTCGACACTGTTTTCAATGAGCGCCAGTTGTTCGCGCCGCAAGGCCGCGACGGCCCGCGCCGATATGGCAAGAATACGTCCGCTTTTCCCCTGAAGCTCGATGGCGTTGCCGGCGAAGTTTTCGATCTGGTCGATATTGAGAGCGACCACTTCGCGCCCCGATTGGCCAAGACGGCGGGTTATCCCGTCCGCGCGCTCGCGATCCTCGATCATATCGGCGCCGATAAGAGCGAATTCGGTGGCGATGCACATCATTACATTGGTGTGATAAACCGGCGCGCCGTCGCGGCCGGTCGCGGCGAAAACCACAGGCTCATAATTGAAATGGGCGCAAAACCGCTCCAGCACGGTCTGGCTGGAACGGTTCGAGCGTGCCACATAGGCGATGCGCCCAATATAGTCGAGCACCATCGCGCCAGTGCCCTCCAAGTATAAACCGTCTTGTTCAAGACCCGAATAATCGGTGATGTTGCGCACCCGAAACTCTCGCTTGAGCATTTCGATAATATCGTTGCGGCGCTCAAGGCGGCGGTTTGGCGTAAACATCGGATAGATCGCCACATCTCCGTCGGGGTGGGTCGAAAACCAGTTGTTGGGAAAGACCGAATCCGGCGTCTGTTCCTCTTCATCCGCGAACAAGTCGATGCGCACTCCGGCTTCCCGCAACGCCGTCGCCGCCCGCGATACCTCATCGAAAGCCCGCTTTTTAAGCTCACTCGCGGCTTGCGGGGCACTCCGGCTTTGAAAAGCGTTGTCGCCTTGGGTTTCGGGGTTGGGGCGAAAATGGTGGGGACGAATCATCACCGCCGCCGAAGGCGCCTGAGCTCTGCGTTTTTGCATAAACCACCCTATCCGACTGATAAGCCATCTTTCACGAGGATTAAATCCCCGTGGCGAAATAGCATGGCGCTCAGTATGAAACAATCGTCATGATCCCTGTTGTCATGCCGCCGATAACCGTTTAAAACGCCACAAGGCGTCGGCGTCATAATATCGCCCTTCGCCTTGGTGGAGCAATTTCCATCTTCGCGAAAAGGGTCGTATTTGCCTCGGTGTCGGGCCGGCGTTCCCGTCACATTCTTTACGCAGAGAAAAAATGTCCGAATATGGCGGCCAGTCGATGGCCGGTAAACTGACGCGGGTGCTGATGCGTCGTCCCAATGGCAGTCTGCTCAATGCCGACGCCGAGAAATGGCATTATAATCATTGTTTCAACGCTGAAAAAGCCATCGCCGAATATGAAGTGGTGGCGGACCTCGTCAGCCAGTCCGGTATCGAAATTATCTGGATCGAGGACGGAAATGACGGTCTTGCCGATGCGATGTTTACCCGCGACGCCTCTTTGATGACCGACAAGGGCGTGGTGCTGTTGCGTATGGGCAAGACGCCGCGCGCTGATGAACCCGCGCTGCACGGCCGAGCTTACAGGGCCGCGGGCATTCCCGTCATCGGCCGGCTGAGCGGCGAGGCGAGAGCCGAGGGCGGCGACATATTCTGGCTTGATGAAAACACCCTTGCCGTCGGCCTGGGTTTTCGCTCGAACGCGCAAGGCGTCCGCCAACTGAACGCCCTGCTCAATCCTCATGGAATCTCCGTTTTGGGCTTCGACATGCCGGTCGGCCCGGGTCCGGATCACTGTCTGCATTTGACCTCGGTGATCTCGCCATTGAGCCACGACAAATATCTGGTCCATCCCCCCTTGATTCCGGCGCCGTTGTGGATCATGATGCGCAAGCGGGGTATAGACTGCGTCGCAGCGCCCGAGGAGGAATTCTCCGCCTCTTTAAGCTTAAATCTGAATGTTCTGGCTCTGGCGCCCGATGATTGCATCATGATCGACGGTTTTCCCAAAACCAAAAAGGCGATTGAGGAAACCGGCGCCAGAGTGCGTGTCTTCCCCGGTCAGGCGTTGTGTATGGGGTGCGAAGGAGGGCCGACCTGTCTGAGCAATGCGGTCAGGCGGGAGGTTTGATGCCTGGGCGGGAGTGTGGTCGGAAAAACCCTAAAGCATAATCCGAGCTTGCCAAGCGAGAGCCGAGGACGATCGAGATTATGCGGGCACAATAAAGAGTTTAAGAGCGCCGGTTCGATCCGATCGGATCGAACGGCGCTCTGGACCCGATTATCCGCGCTTCTAGAACGGTATTTGCGTTCAAATTGGATCGCCATTCCGCTCTAATGTTTTGTTTTGTAAGCATAACCTTATCGATCCTTGGCTCACGCTCCGGATCGGATTATGCTCTAATGGATAGGTAACGCCTGTGGGAAGGGGATAGTCCCGCAAAATGCGGCATGACCCGCGCCTGTTGAGGGCGTCGCCGCGTGCGGCGATATGGCGCGTTGTCGAACAAGTCGGGGTCGGGATATGGTCAATTCGGCACCCTGCGCTCAAGCGGGCGGTTACACTGCGACGGGTTATCATGGTCGATTATGATGCATTTTTCGCCAAGACTGTCGAGGGTATCAAGGCGGAGGGCTATTATCGGCATTTCGCCGATATAAAGCGTATTCGCGGGCGATTCCCCAAAGCCATCCTCCATGAGGGGCAGTGTCGGCGCGAAGTGACGCTGTGGTGTTCGAACGATTATCTCGGCATGGGCGAGCATCCGTCCGTGATCGCGGCGATGCGCGAAGCCCTCGATGAAACCGGGGCCGGATCGGGAGGCACGCGCAATATTTCCGGCACGACCCATTACCATGTCGAACTTGAGGCCGAGCTTGCAAGCCTGCATGGCAAGGATGACGCCTTGTTGTTCAATTCCGGCTATCTGTGTAATCAGACCACCTTGGCGACGCTCGGGCGGTTGCTGCCGGGCTGCGTGATCTTGTCCGACGCTCTCAATCACGCCTCAATGATTCAAGGCATTCGTCATGGCCGTTGCACAAAACAAATCTTTCGCCACAATGATCTCCATGATCTTGAGAAACGGCTTAAAGACCTGCCCGACGCCGGCCCCAAGGTGATCGCCTTTGAATCGGTGTATTCGATGGAGGGCGATATTGCGCCGATCGGCGATATTTGCCGGCTGGCGAAACGGTATGGGGCCTTCACCTATGTCGATGAAGTCCATGCCGTCGGCCTCTACGGGGCGCATGGCGGGGGCATCAGCGAACGCGACGGCGTGGCCGATCAAATTGACATTATCGAAGGCACGCTCGCCAAGGCGTTCGGGGTCATGGGGGGATATATCGCCGCCGGCCGCGCGGTAATCGATGCGGTCCGTTCCCACGCGCCGGGCTTCATTTTCACTACCTCCATCGCGCCGATGCTGGCCGCCGGCGCGCTTGCGAGTCTGCGCCATCTCAAAACCTCCAGGATCGAACGCGAGCGCCATCGCGAACGCGCCGCAACATTGAAGCGCATGCTGCGGGATAAAAAACTGCCGCTTGTCGAGACGCCGAGCCACATCCTGCCGGTCCTGGTGGGCGACCCGCTGCGCTGCAAGCAGCTGACCGACCGGCTTCTTGCGAAATACGACATCTATGTGCAACCGATCTGTTTCCCGACGGTCGCCCGCGGCTCGGAGCGCATTCGCCTGACGCCGTCTCCATGTCACGGGGACGATGACATGCGTCGTCTTGTCGCGGCGCTTGACGCGCTTTGGCAAAGTCTCGGTCTCGACTACGATACGGTAACGCTCCGCCGCGAGGAGGCGGTGCCGTCGCCTTGAGCAACCGTCGCGAAATTATCTTGGTTCGCCTGCGCCCGGCATGATAATGAAACACCATGGTCGCTTCCCTGCATCGTAAACGCGCGAAATCTTAAGGAGATAACATCGATGCCCGCGCTCAACCGCCGGAATTTTCACGCAACGGCGGACGGTTTTTTCTCCAGCCCCCTGGCCGATACCGATTCCGCGCTCATGGCGGCGATCGAAAAGGAGCTCGATCGCCAGCGCCATGAGATCGAGCTGATCGCTTCGGAGAATATCGTTTCGCGCGCGGTCCTCGAAGCGCAGGGTTCGGTTCTCACCAACAAATATGCCGAAGGCTATCCGGGCCGGCGCTATTACGGCGGTTGTCGGTTCGTCGATATTGCCGAGACCGTGGCGATCGAGCGCGCCTGCAAACTTTTCGGTTGCCGCTTCGCCAATGTACAGCCCCATTCGGGGGCCCAGGCCAATATGGCGGCGTTGATGGCGCTTGCAAGCCCCGGCGATACGATTGTCGGAATGAGCCTGGCCGCGGGCGGTCATTTAAGCCATGGGGCCAGGCCCAATATTTCGGGGAAATGGTTCAATGCCGTGCAATATGGCGTGCGCCGCGAGGATGGGTTGATCGATTACGATCAAGCCCGGCGTCTGGTCCGCGAGCACAGGCCGCGCCTTGTCATTGCCGGCGGCTCTTCCTATTCGCGGATCATAGACTTCGCGCGGTTCCGCGGCATCGCGGATAAAGTCGGGGCCAGTCTTATGGTCGATATGGCCCATTTCTCCGGGCTGGTCGCCACCAGCCTGTATCCGTCGCCGTTTCCGCACGCTCACATCGTTACCAGCACCACGCACAAGACATTGCGCGGGCCGCGCGGCGGCATTATTCTCACCAATGACGAGACCATCGCGAAGAAGATCAATTCCGCGGTCTTCCCCGGTCTTCAGGGCGGCCCGTTGATGCATGTGATCGCGGCAAAGGCGGTGGCTTTCAGCGAAGCTCTTAACCCACAATTCAAAACCTATGCCCGCAACGTCATCGACAATGCCAAAACTCTGGCCGATACGCTCGGCGAAAGCGGTCTTGATATTGTCTCGGGCGGCACCGATACTCACCTGCTTGCAGTGGATTTACGGCCAAAGGGTCTTAAAGGCAATGCGGTGGAGGCGGCCTTGGGCCGCGCCGCCATCACTTGCAACAAGAATGCGGTGCCGTTCGATCCTGAAAAACCCGCCGTCGCGTCCGGGATCCGTCTCGGTACCCCGGCTTGCACCACGCGCGGCTTTGGCAGTGCGGAATTTCGCGAGGTTGCGGCCATGATCGTCAAGATTCTGGACGCCATGGCCGCTCGTGGTAAAAATGAGAATCATGATGTCGAGGAAGAGGTTCGTCGCCAGGCGATGAGGCTGACGGGCCGGTTCCCGATTTACCGGTGATGGCCGATGTCCCACGGGCGGCCACAGCTTCAAATCCGCCGTGACAAGGGCGCCGCGCAGCATGGCTTATGAGCAATCGCGCGGATCGATGCAAGCGATATGCATCTTTTAATCCGCCTGTCACGGCTAATGACGGATACCCAGTCTTTCGCCCGGGCCACATTTACACAACCCGCGAGCGGGCCGGTCAGGCGACACAAGCCAAACTCGAAGCCCTGGGCGCTTGGCAAGGCCGAATTATCCCCAAGCCTCCCTGATAATCCCCGTGATTGCCGTCGAGGCCCGTATCGCCTGTTTCACCTTTCGCGACGGCATCAACGGGTGGCTGGTCGCCCATAGCCGTTACCCACACACTCGACCAGGACAGTTCCAAGACCTGCATCGGAGCGGAAACGCCAACCGAGTGAACCCGCCAGGTCATACTTTTTCGCTGCACGACAACACGCCGTTTCTCCGGCGTAAACTATTCCAGAATAATTCCGGCTGGCCCACCGATCGAGCAGGATACCGATCCCCGCCGCCGAATCGGATATGGAGCCGTGCGATATAGCGATCATTGCACGCAAACCAGGTCGGATTGTCGATGCGGGCACGAGACTCGGCCGGCAGTCAACTCAATTCCTCAAAAGAACTTGGCAGGAGAATGTTAACCTTATCCGGCGACAATACCGACCATGAGAGCCATATCTTCATCGCGACGACTAAATCTGCCCGAGGCCGACCAGTCCGCGCTCATTGCCGGTGCGCTGAGTACCCACCCTGTTTCCGGCCTTACGCATAATTTCTATCGGTATCCGGCTCGCTTCTCGCCATGTTTCGCCCGTGCGGCCATCAAAGCCCTGACGACGCCCGGCGATACCATTCTTGATCCCTATGTCGGCGGAGGAACCAGCCTGGTGGAAGCGTTGGCGTTGGGGCGCAACGGGATCGGCATCGATATCAGTCAACTTGCAGAATTCGTCACAATGGTGAAGACGACCATTATGAGCCACAATGAAATTGCCACACTGGAAGAATGGATCGAGGGTCTTGGCCAAATCATCCATGCTCGTCATTCGGCGCCGCACTTTAGCGACTATGCCGAGCGCGGCTATTACAAACACTTAAATCATCCCAACCGATGGCGCCTTCGGCGGGCGATCGAACAGGCGCTGGGAAGCGCGATTGCTTTGCGCGCGCCTCGTCTCGAGGCGTTCGCGCGTTGCGCCATATTGCGAGCGGCGCAATGGGCTTTGGATGGGCGGCGGACATTGCCATCCATGCCGGAATTTAAGCAGAAGCTGGCGAAACTGGCAGGCCAAATGATCACAGGCATGAACGCTCTACGCCAGACCGTGGAGTCTCATTTGCATGCGGCGGATATTCGTATTTATAATCACTGTGCGGCGGGTATAGGTAACAATAACAGGCTTGGTATGCCAATCGCCCCCGCGCGGCTGGTCGTGACCTCGCCTCCCTATCCGGGCATTCACGTACTCTATCATCGCTGGCAGGTCGATGGGCGCAAGGAAACCGCGGCGCCATTCTGGATCGCCGACAAATTGGATGACGCAGGTTCCAGCTATTACACGCTGGGAGATCGGAAGGACCCAGAACTTCGAACTTATTTCGATAGGCTGCGTGCCGCTACCGTCTCGATCGTCAGCCTATGCGATGCGAAAACGACCTTCGTTCAAACGGTGGCGTTCTCCGATCCCGACTGGCGGTTGCCCCGCTATCTGGAAACGATGGCAGAGGCGGGGCTGGAGGAAGCCTCCCTACCGGCACTGGCAGACCATGGAGACGGCCGTCTTTGGCGCAACGTTCCCAATCGCCGCTGGTATGTCGGGGATAAAACTCCCGGCCGGAGAGAAGCCGTTTTGGTCCATCGACTCAAGCGATGAAGTCACTATACGGCCTGACCGGCGAGATCGCTCGAGTCGATCTCCTCTTCGGCCAGAGCGCCCAGGTTTTGGATCATCGGGATAATCACGGGCGCAACCGCACGGATAAAACCGCCGGCGCGGTCTTCGGCCGACATTTCCTCTGTCGATGAATCGCCCGCGTCATTTTCCGTCTTCTTTGAATTCGTCTTGCGCTGGCGATTGTCATGGATCAGCGCTATGGCGATCAACACTATTCCGATCTCGAACTGCTTCTTTATAATATCAGCCGGCAGCTTGGTGTAACTCAGTTCGTTCTTCAGCGCCCTGTTTTCGGGGTTGAGATGGAACTTATAGGCCGGTTCATATTGGCCTTCGACCTCTGTGCGCCCTCATCGATAACATCAAGGCAATCGTCCAGCTCTGAAAAGTGGGTTTTCCAACTCTCCTGCTTCTGTTCCAGCCAGTACACTTTTGGGAAAGCAATACCGGCATTGACTTGTACGTCTTTACCTGTTGTTCGACTGGGCCTGTTTTTCGATCTTGACTTTGGTCCCGAGGCAGTAATCGACGGCCGGCAAAACCGAAACCCTCGCCCGATTGGAAAATTCATTATCCGTAACCGGATCGCTCACGGTGAATTCAACCTCAACGGTGTCGCCGACCTCGATAGTGTCGGGAAGCTCGAAGGTGACACTGCCTTTGCCGTCAACCAGGTGGGGCCCGACATGGTTGAGGACCGGATCTCGTTCGCCGTTCGAGAGGCGTTGGAAGTGCTTGCAGCCCCGATCAACCTTGCGCGTGAAGTATTCGTTCTCGACATCGGTTTCGAAGTCAAGTCTCACTCGACGTCGCCGATGGGCCTGTCGCTCCAGAACCTCCCCCTGATCCTTGCCGGCGAAGCAGAAATAGGTTGGATGCGGCTTGCCCCGAAAGGGCTTCTCGGTCTTGCGAACATGTTCCGGCTTGAACAGGTTTTGCAGCCGAACCCCCTGCCCAAAGATGCGGGCAAGGGTCGGCGAACTCTTCAGAACCCGATTCAGCACGTCTTCCATAGGCTTATTGTCGGCCAGCTGTCCTTCGACATCCATTCTTGCGCGCGCGTTGCGCAGGGCGCGCAAGCCCTGATGATTGTGCAACTCTTCCTCAAGCCGACGCTCAATCTCTTTTACAAAGTCGTTGTCTTCGACAACGCGATCGCGGCTCGGCATGAACACATCGTCCTGTTCCCGCGGGGTCAGCGATGAACAGTCGATAACGACCAGCAAATCTTTCGCCAGACGCTGGAGTCCAACGTTCCTGCGGTTAAAAAAAGGCGCTTTGATAGAGGCTTGCGTTTGACCGTTGACGGTGAAAATCACGCCTTCCGAAGTGCGATAGGTTTTCGCTTTTTGGGGCTTGAACGCATAAAGGCGGGCGAGCAACTCATGGCCCTGAACCGTAAACGACAAGCTCGCCGGCTGCACGTCTTCCAGGTTTGGATTGTCCCTCAGTCGAGCAAACAAGCCACTCATGGTTTCCGCTTGCTCCTTGCTTTTTTGAAGTGTCCGCGGCATTCATGGAAGCGCATCGGCAAGGCTGGCTCGGGCAACAACAGGTCTATCCTCGACCGAAGTCCGCCGCCCCGAAGGATATGGGAATCGTGCTTGAGCTTATATTCGTAAAGTTTGACCAGCGTTCCGTAAGTGGCAGTGTGTCGATAGGCGGTATGGCCTTGTGGGAATAGATCCATTTCAGCCGCCTCGAAGCGAAGTATACGCCCCTTACGGCCTTGACCGGGTTCCAGGGCATCCAATGGCGCCAGATAGGAAAGAAACGGAGATCGGATATTGCCTTCGCCTTCTCGCCGAATGATGGTGAAGCCCCAATAATCATCGGTATCGTGCACGGGATAAGCGGATGAAACGACTTTACCCCCCAATAACTCCGGATGACGACGCGAAACGATGAGTTGAAGTTTTTCCTCACCGCAAAACCGTGCCGCGCCCGTGCTCCCCTGTCCGAATTTTCCCTGCACGAATTTTACGGAAATCTTATTTTTTCTCCCCAGGCTGAGCAGGGTTTCGGGAAAGGCTTCCGGCATCTGACCCTCGCCAATGTCTGCAATATTGATGCATGGTTTTGATCCCTTCGGCCCGGTTACGAAAACCGAAATACTCTTCGCGACCTGCGTACGGTAATTTGGCGGCCACTCTTCGGTCCGTCCGCCCGAAACTTTCAAATGCCCGGACCACGTTTTTTCGATGAAGCGATTGACAGCCTCACGCATGGATCCCGGGGCTTCATCGCTTTCGGGGGAGATACCCGCCAACATGCATTCGAGCATCAGGCGTGAATCAACGGCGTTGACGAGCTTTTCGTTAAGGGCATAATCCGCCCGCTGTTGCTGGTTGCCGGCACGCCCCCAGTTCGCTTCCTCATCGCCGTAATGGCGCCAATATCGTCGATCATCCCCAAACCCCCGCTCTTTCAGAATTTGGACGACCTGTTCCTCCCTGTCCGCATGGATAAGATCAAGGCAAAGCTTCTTAACGTCCTGGTTGTCCATGCGCCACCGGTCCCTACAACTGGAAATCAATCGTATCCTTCGTGCCTGTAGGGTCCATACGAATCTTCAGCGCTTCGATTTCGTGGTTCAATGTACCGGCAATTTTGCGAACATCAGAATCGTCATATTCATAGGTCGGGTTTTTTCCAAGCTTGCTGATGGTACGAATCGCCTTGATCGCCTTTATGGTGCGCCCTTGCGCCAACCGGACGGATTTTTCGCGCACGGCGGATGGTTGAAAGATGCCACTTTCGCTCTTTGTTTGTCCGTCCTCTTGCATCATTTTTTTTCTTAACTATTGTACAAACTAGAATAATCTGTTACTTACAATCTTAATAAATTAATAAAGCAAATGAGTCAAACTCGATTTGGACCGAACCGTCCAAGCCATGGGCGTGTTGGCCATATCATCTGTGTGCCGGAGCGGATGGGAAGGGGTTTAAAATCCGATGCGTTGTCCTTATTGCGGCAATAAAAATACTCAAGTAAAGGATTCGCGACCGGCCGAAGACGATACGATGATCCGCCGACGTCGGTATTGCCCCGACTGTGCAGGGCGATTCACGACTTTTGAGAGGATTGAGCTGCGCGAACTGAGTGTTCTCAAACGCTCCGGTCACCGTGTCGCTCTGGATCGCGACAAGATTCTGCGCTCGGTCCGGATTGCATTGCGCAAGAGACCGGTTGAGCCTGAACGTATCGAACGCATGGTTTCAGGAATCGTGCGCCGGCTTGAGGACAGGAATGAAAGCGAAGTCAAATCCGCAACCATAGGGATGCTGGTCATGGAAGCGTTGAAAGGGTTGGATGACGTGGCCTATGTGCGTTTTGCGTCCGTTTACCGGGATTTTCGCGAAGCCGGCGATTTCGGAACGGTTTTGGACGAACTCTCGGCAGAGGAAAAACCGACTGCCGAAAAGTCCACGGAATAAAATATATGATGTCAAGCGATAACAGTGTCGATTTTGCCTCCCATGACCGGTATTATATGGAATGCGCTTTGCGTCTTGGGGCGCGGATGGCGGGAGCGAGCGGCGAAAACCCTGCTGTCGGCTGCGTGATCGTCGCGTCGCGTCATGACCGGCCTTGCGTGGTTGGGCGCGGTTGGACCGGGCAAGGGGGGCGTCCCCACGCCGAACGGATGGCGCTTGAACGGGCCGGTGCGGCAGCGCGCGGCGCCAGCGTTTACGTCACCCTAGAGCCATGCGCCCATCATGGTCGCACCCCGTCTTGCGCCAAAGCCCTGATCAAAGCGGGCGTCGCCCGTGTCGCCAGCGCCATGGAGGATCCCGATCCACGGGTTTGCGGGTGCGGCCATGCCATGCTCAAAGCGGCCGGTATCGCGGTCACGACCGGCATTCTGGCCGAAGAGGCCGCGCGCGCCCATGAAGGTTTTATCTTTCGCATCACTTGTCGTAGGCCGCATGTGTCGTTGAAACTCGCGCTATCGGCCGATCACCGCATCGCCGCGCGCCCCGGCGAGGCAACCGCGATTACCAGCGGCCAGGCACGAAAGCGCGTTCACCTCATGCGCGCGCGCTGTGACGCCGTCATGGTTGGTTATCTCACCGCCCTGATTGACGATCCGCTGCTGACATGCCGTCTGCCCGGCATGGAGGACCGTTCGCCGGCGCGTATTGTTCTGGCCGGTCATGGCGGGATTGACGCTACAAGCCGCCTTGTGCGTTCCGCCCGCAAGGTCCCTTTGTGGGTCGGGGTCACGCCGGATGTCCCCAAAACCGCGATTATGGCGCTTGAACAGGCGGGAGCGGATATTCTGCTCTGCCCGCGCGGCGCGCAAGCGGGGCTTTGCGATCTGTCGGCGGTGCTCGCCGAGCTGGCGCGAAGGGGGGTAGGGCGGCTGTTGGTCGAGGGCGGGGCGATGCTGGCCGATGCTTTTTTGTCGGAAGGATTGGTGGATGAAGTGGCTCTGTTTCATGCCCCGATTATCCTTGGTGTCGATGGCGTCAAAGCCCCTGCCGCGCTGACGGCGGATATGATGAAAAAAACGCCGATGTTCGCTCTGGTCGAGGAAGAAACTTATGGCAGGGACAGGCTTTGTGTCTATAAAACGCGTTTGCGGGAAGGCAAGTTTTCATGTTTACAGGTCTTGTGAGCGACGTCGGTGAAGTTCTTGAAAACCGTAAGGGCAATGGCGGGTATTGGCTTAAAATCGGCTGTCATTACGATCCCGACACCATTGCGCTCGGGGCCTCGATCGCCTGTTCGGGGATTTGCTTGAGCGTCACCGCGAAAGGCGGTCGCAAGGGAGAGGCATGGTTCAGCGTGGACGCATCATATGAGACTGCTTCTCTCACTGCGCTTAAGGGCTGGGGACCTAAGCGACGGATCAATCTTGAACGCGCCATGCGCCTTGGCGATGAGTTGGGCGGGCATATGGTCTCAGGCCATATTGACGGCACTGCCCGGATCGTCGGGCGCAAACCCGATGGCTCTTCCCTTTGTCTGCGCTTCGATGTCTCGCGCGGACTTTCGCGGTTCATCGCGGCGAAAGGGTCCATCGCGCTCGATGGTACGTCCTTGACCGTGAATCGGGTTGAGGGTTCGTGCTTTACCGTCAATCTTATTCCTCATACTCTTGAGACCACCACATGGGGGGAGGCGCGTTGCGGTGACGAGGTCAATATTGAAATCGACATGCTGGCGCGTTATGTCGCACGGCTC
This sequence comes from Hyphomicrobiales bacterium, assembly GCA_036881905.1. Classification (GTDB taxonomy): domain Bacteria; phylum Pseudomonadota; class Alphaproteobacteria; order Rhizobiales; family Im1; genus JBAJNN01. The sequence goes on from JBAJNN010000015.1 coordinate 22,701, forward strand.
AATGATATGCACAATGCGCGGGATTCAACATTCCCGGCAACGGCTTAAACGCTATGTCCAAACCTCGCATCATGATCGCGGAGGCACGATTTTACCCCGATCTTGCCGATGAGCTTGCCCGCGGGGCCATTGTCGTTCTGGAGCGCGAAGAGGCCCGATATGAGCGTATTTTCGTTCCCGGAGCCTTGGAGATTCCGGTTGCGATCGCCCTTGGCGAGCGCAGCGGCGATTTTGACGGTTATATCACCCTTGGCTGTGTCATTCGCGGGCAGACCTCGCATTATGATATTGTCGCGGGCCAGTCCGCGCGCGCCATCATGGAGCTTGCCATCGGGCGCGGTCTGGCGATCGGCAACGCTATTTTGACCGTGGAAAACAAGGAACAAGCCCGGGCGCGCGCCGACAGGCAGGGGTGCGACAAAGGCGGCATGGCGGCAAGAACGGCCTTGACCATGATTGACGTCAAAACGCAACTTAAGAGACCCTGAACAATGGCGGCGGGTGCGAAAATTGCTGGACAGGTCGATATTGGCGGACGTAGCGCCGCCCGGTTCGGCGCGGTGCAGGCCCTTTACCAAATGGACCTTACCCGATGCGATGTGGCCGATACCTTGGAGCAATTTGCAACTTCAAGGCTGGGTGAGGCCTTACAGGATGGCCAGTGCGGCCCGGCCGATATGACGTTTCTGACCGAGCTGGTCAAAGGGGTCGTGCGCGAGCAGTGCCGGCTTGACCCTGAACTCAATGCCCACCTGGCGAAGGGCTGGACTCTGGCGCGTCTCGATTCGACCCTGCGGGCCATTTTGCGCTCGGCGGCTTACGAGATCGTTGTCCGCCCCGACATACCGGCCAGGGTGGTCATCAACGAATATCTCGATCTTACCCATGCTTTTTTCGACTCCGAAGAACCGGGCTTCGTCAATGGCGTGCTCGATCGGCTGGCCCATGATCACCGCGCCGAAGAATTTGCCTAAAACGGGCTTATGGAGAGCTGTTTTGAAGAGCGCCGCCCGGTCCGGGGAGCAAGAGTTAATCCAAAGGTTTTTCGCGCCACTCGCCGCCGGTTTCGAGGGAGCGGCGGGCCTGGAAGATGACGCCGCCCTTTATCGCGCGGACGAGGGGATGGATGTGGTCATGACCACCGACACCGTGGTTGAAAGCGTTCATTTCCTGCCCCATGATCCTCCCGATCTCATTGCTCGCAAGGCGCTCAGGGTCAGTGTATCCGACTTGGCGGCGAAGGGCGGGCGCCCCCGTTTCTATCTCTTGTCGCTGGCGCTTGACGGTGAACGCGACGAAACTTGGCTTGAAAGATTTGCACAAGGGTTGCGCGCCGATCAGGCGGAATATGGCTGTCATCTGGCCGGAGGGGATACGGTCGCGACACCGGGGCCTTTGACTGTGACGATCACGGCATTTGCCGAGATTCCCCATGGCCGTATCGTACGCCGGGGAGGGGCCGTCGATGGCGATCTCGTCTATGTGACCGGCACCATCGGCGATGCCGGTCTTGGGCTTGCTATACTAACAAACCAATATCGGGGTGCAATAGGTAGTGATTCCCGCTCTTTTCTGGTCGGGCGGTATCGCCTGCCCTGTCCGCGCGTGGCCTTGGCGCCGACGGTTCTGGCTCACGCCAATGCCGCCATCGACATTTCCGACGGGCTTGTCGGCGACATGGCCCTATTATGTCGGGCAAGCGGGCTCGGCGCATCTATAAGAATTGCCGATATACCGTTGTCGCCGCCGGCCCGTGAGAGCATTTCTCATGATCCGAAATGGCGGGAAAACTGTTTAACCTGCGGTGACGATTATGAAATCGCCTGTACAGTTTCGCCCGATGATGCCCAGGATTTCGAGGACGACGCGGCGCGCGCCGGTGTGGCCGTGAGTCGCATCGGGCATATTACGGCGCGTGAGGATGGGGCTGTCTTTCGTCACGACTCCGGATCGGCCTTGGTCGTCGATACGCCGTCCTACAGCCATATATAGCCAAATCACGCCCGCGTTGAATCATTGTGCCGGAATCAGTTAATGGATTTTCGGGTCGTATCTTACCAAGCTCAGGGGGCGCTCGCCGGGCCGCCTGCGTCGAATCGGCCGACATTTCTGAATAGCTCCCGCAAGATTGATAGATCCTTGTCATTGACCGGCGTTTCGCGGCTGCTGAAATTAACGACCTGACCATTCTCAAGGCTGTAAGTCGCAAAACCGTCAACCCGGTTTTCCCGGTCGAAGTGAATGGCAAGGATTTTCCGGTCAACGACCTTGGGTCTGAAGAAGGCTTCGCTCTCCACGACACTGGAGATGTAATAAAATCTGTCGCCCCGATTCTTCACCGTGCCGATTGTCGATGGTGATCCAAGCAGCGAGAGCACTTGCGTCTTGCTCAGGCCGGGGTGTATTTTCGCAATATCTTTCGGGTGAAGCAAATATCCGCGATAGTCGATGGTCGGGGTGCAGGCGAAGAGGGTGAAACCAACTGTCAAAATCGCACAAATCTTGCGAAAAAACCGTTTGCTCATGGTCGTTTTAAGCGTTTTCCGCGCCATCAATATCCTCGCGAGGGTCGAAACAGGTCAGCTATCAATTGTCGCCCGACTACACCGTCTGTCCTGCCTTGGCAAGTCCCGATTGGCTTTCATGGCCGATTCCCGCAGGATCGAAGACCTTGAAAATGAGGACCGGATAGATGCTGTCAAGCCGCCTTTTTCGCCGTTCAGCCAAGCATGACATCGCGCAGGCGCTTTATAAGGCGATTGTCGCCCAGGCCCGCCAGCCCGCTCTCTATCTGGGTGGGTTAGTCGCCGATACGCCTGAGGGGCGGTTCGAGATGGTGGTCCTCCATGTTGTTCTGGTTATGCGGCATCTTGGCGGGCGGGGCAGGGAGGCCGGTGAACTTACCCAGCTTCTCTTTAACGCCATGTTTGCCGATATGGACGATAATCTGCGCGAGATCGGCGTTGGGGATTTGTCCGTGGGCAGAAAAATCCGGAAAATGGTCGAGGCGTTTTATGGCCGTTTGCGGGCCTATGACAGAGCGTTGAACAAGCCGGATCCGGAGCGAGCGCAAGCCCTGACCCGCATAGTGTCGCGCAATGTGCCGAGCGACGATATACTAGTCGATTCACCTCGCAAACTTACCGATTATGTGCTTGCGGCCGATCATATGCTGCGCGACACCTCGGATGATATGGTTTTCGCCGCCCGGGTCAATTTTCCAAAACTGCGCGATGCCCTTCGCGCTGATTGATCCGGTGGGCGAGGCAATCTCCTCAAATCGACCGAACGCCGAAGGTGACGGTCGGGGCTTGGACCTTATTGGTTTTATCGGTCGCGATTTTGCTTGTTTCAGTCGGGCGAGCCGCTATTGTATTGCCTGCGGCGCATGGCAATGTGCATGAACAGAATCGGTTATTGGGTAGGATTGTCTCGAATTGATGTCACGTATTTTGACGATAGCCCTTGACGCCATGGGCGGCGATCATGGCCCTGAAATGGTGGTTGCTGGCGCGGCTGTCGCTCTCAAGCGGCACCCGGATTTGCGTCTTTTGCTGTTTGGCGATCATGTGGTTATCGAACCGCTCATGAAACATTACCCTGATATGAGTGGCAAAATTGAGCTTGTGCATACCGATGTCGCCGTGGCAATGGACGATCGGCCGGGCAAAGCGTTGCGGCGCGGCAATCGGCGATCCAGCATGTGGCTGGCGATCAATGCCGTGCATCGCAAACGCGCGGATGTTGTAGTGTCTGCCGGCAATACCGGCGCGCTCATGGCCATCGCCATGGCGGTCTTAAAAACCATGTCCGGTGTTGACAGACCGGCCATTGCCGCCATCTGGCCGACGCTTCGCGGTGAGAGCATCGTGCTTGATGTCGGTGCGACCATCGGGAGGCATGCCGGCCAGCTTGTCGATTTCGCCGTTATGGGCCAGGCCATGGCGCGCAGCCTGTTTGGGTTGGAACGGCCGACGGTCGGTCTTTTGAATGTGGGGGTGGAGGCCATCAAGGGTATTGAGGAGGTGCGGGAAGCCGACAAAATATTGCGCGAGGCGCGCTTGCCGATCGAGTATTGCGGCTTCGTTGAGGGCAATGATCTCGGCAAGGGTACGGTCGATGTCGTGGTGACAGAGGGATTCACGGGCAATATTGCGCTTAAAACTGCCGAGGGCACGGCGCATCAGATCGCCTGCTATCTGCGCGTCGCCATGCGGCGCAGCCGGATTTCACAGCTTGGCTCTATAATGGCGCGCGGGGCTTTTCGTATTTTGAAGGAAAAACTTGATCCACGTACCATGAATGGGGGGGTGTTTCTGGGACTTGATGGTATCGTCGTCAAGAGTCACGGCGGTACCGATGCCTTCGGATTTGCAAGCGCGATTGATCTTGCCGTTGAAATTGCCGACAATGATCTTGTCGCGAAGATTGCCCGTGATCTGGCAGTGTGCAAGTCTTGAGCTACGAAAACGCCTTAAGCCGATTGGGAAAATTTGGAGACAAGCATTGATAAAAAAGACGGATAACGAGCCGGGCATGCGTCGTTCGGTCATTCGGGGTGTTGGAGCCTTTCTTCCTCAAAAAATATTGACAAACAAAGAAATGGAATCGATTGTCGATACTTCAAATGAATGGATCATCGAACGCACCGGTATCCGCCGGCGCCACATTGCTGCTGAGGGTGAAACCACCGCCGATCTTGCTGTTGCGGCTGCAAAAGCCGCGCTTGCCAATGCCGGAATGGAGCCGGGGCAAATCGAGCTGATCATTCTTGCAACCTCGACGCCGGATCACACCTTCCCCGCAACCGCGACCGCGGTACAGGCTGCCCTTGGGTTAATGCAAGGCGCTGCTTTCGACATTCAGGCCGTCTGCACAGGCTTTGTTTTTGCGCTCGCAGTGGCCGATAGTTTCATTAAATCCGGCCAATATGACCGTGTTCTCGTGATCGGCGCCGAGACTTTTTCGCGGATTCTGGACTGGACCGACCGCTCGACCTGCGTTCTGTTCGGCGACGGTGCCGGCGCGGTGATTTTAGAGGCGCGACAGGCGGAAGGCGGTGGTAAGGATCGCGGTATCCTTGCCTCACGCCTGCGTTCCGACGGGCGTCATCACGACAAACTCTATGTCGATGGTGGGCCGTCGAGCACCGGGACGGTGGGACATTTGCGCATGCAGGGTCGAGAGGTGTTTCGACATGCCATCGTCAATATCGCGCAGATTATGGACGAAACATTGCGGCAGGCCGGGGTTTCGCCCGACGAGATCGACTGGTTTGTGCCGCATCAGGCCAATAGGAGGATTTTGAGCGGAACGGCACGGAAATTTTCCATTCCCGAAGAGCGCGTAGTCATGACGGTTGGAACTCATGGTAATACATCGGCGGCCTCTATCCCCTTGGCCCTTGAGACCGCCGTGAGCGACGGGCGGATCAAAAAAGGTGATCTCGTCCTGATGGAGGCGATGGGAGGCGGATTTACCTGGGGAGCGACATTGGTGCGCTGGTAGCGCCGGATTCCGGCGAATGACCTCTGTTCCGTCATGATACCAGCCGGGCAAACCAACCTCTTGAACCGGAATATAAAATAGGGTATCGCCTCGTAAGGAGTGTGTCACTTTCGGAATTCGACGTTTTCGGTGAACATGATGAAAGGGCTTCTTCGGTGGCGGGTAAAACATTAACACGGGCTGATTTGAGCGAAGCCGTTCAGTATCGGCTGGGGCTGTCGCATACGGAATCGGCCTCTATTGTAAATTCGGTGCTGACCATGATTGCGGATACGCTGGTTGAGGGAGAGACGGTAAAGCTCTCCTCATTCGGGGTTTTTTCCGTGCGTGACAAGACCGAGCGCATCGGCCGCAATCCTAAAACCGGCGATGAAGCGCCAATCCCGCCACGCCGCGTGCTGGTGTTCCGGCCCAGCCATATTCTAAAAGCGGTCATCAACGCCAATGGAACCGCCGCGAAGCCATGAGGCTGTTGGTTGCCCGCCGATTGCAGCCTGATAACCGGTGGTGGGGAATGGTTTGTGAAAAAGTCGCCCGAAGCATTGAGAACCATTGGCGAAGTTGCTGAGGCTATTGATGTTCCCCAGCATGTCTTAAGATTCTGGGAAAGTAAATTCTCGCCACTGCGGCCGCGGAAAAGAGGCGGGGGACGGCGCTATTACCGGCCGGATGATGTCATGCTTGTGCGTGGTATCCGCCACTTACTTTATGGTGAAGGATTTACCATCCGTGGGGCACAAAAAATTCTGCGTGAGAAAGGCCCCGGCTTTGTCATGAAATGTGGTGAGCATGGCGGCATATCCGAAGGACCTGTCCTTGATACGGACAAGCCTGCAAGAGAAAATGCGGACAGCTTCTCCAGATCCTCGCAAACGGACGACAAAACAGAACTTCCAGCCGACGCCGAATATGAGTTGCGTAAAGTTCTGGACGAGCTTTCCGGTATAAGGACATTACTGATGAAAGGAAAAAAAGGTTAGTTTTTAAGCCTTATATTGGTTTAAATATATACTTTATGAGATTTTTGCCTAAAAAATAAATGAAAACTTCGGAATAAGAGAAGCACCGTAGCTTCACGAAAAATGGTCGGAGCGGCCGGATTTGAACCGACGACCCCCAGTCCCCCAGACTGGTGCGCTGACCTGGCTGCGCTACGCTCCGTCATGACTTTATCGATGACACTCTTCATCACCCCGGTCCTTAGTGTCAGATCATATCGCTTAGCGCAAGTTTTAAGAATCATTTTGCTTGGCGGTGAGCGGGTTCTCTCAGACCCGGCATCTTATTTGCAGCGGGTGGGAGTGTCCGACGTTACGCTGTCAACTTCCGGCCGGTTTTCCTCACGCAGCCGATTAACCAGTGAGGTGACGGCTCCGGCCTGGTCTTTCGGGGTCACCAGAAGGCAGTCGGGGGTCAGAACCACGATCATGTCATTGACGCCTATGAGAGCCGAAAGCCCGGCCTCGGAATGAACGATGTTATTGCTTCCATCGATGATTTTTGCATCCCCGATGACAACATTGCCCGATGAGTCTTTTTCAAGATCATGGCTAAACGTGTCCCAGCAGCCAACATCCGCCCATGCGTAATCAAGCTCTAATATGGCTGCTTTTCGGGTTTTCTCAAAGATGGCGCGATTGACGCAAATCGACGGTGCATTCCGGAAAGCCTGCTCCTCAAGACACAAGAAATCAGGGTCGCTCTTCGCCTTGGCGAAGGAGCGTCTGACCGCGGTTACGATCTCCGGCGCGTGAGCGTCGGCTTCCTCGATGAAGGCATCGGCGCGGAACAGAAAATTTCCGGTATTCCAGAGATAGCCTTGGGCAATGTAATCTTCGGCAATGATGGGCGCGGGCTTTTCGACAAAGGCCGCAAGTTGCGAGGCTTCAAACAATTTGCTGCCTGAGAGCGCATAACCATAATGGCTGGACGGCCAGCCGGGTTTGACACCGAAGGCTATGAAAAAATTGGCTTCAGCATCCTTGCGCACCGCGTCGACAGCGGCGGCGAAAGCCGAAGAGTCGTCGATTTTGTGGTCTGCCGCAAGGGCCAGAATGATTGCCTCGCCATCACGTTCAAGAGCGCGCAGACAACCTGCCACGATAGTGGCGCATGACCCTCTTGCCATCGGTTCCAGCAGGATATCGGCATCGACGCCAATGTCAAGAAGCTGCTCGGCGATCAAAAACCGATGCTCGATATTGCCGACCACAATGGGGCGCGAAGCGAATATGTCATGATGACAGCGTAGCACCGTATCTTGAAACAGCGAGCAGACACTGCCAAAGCGTAAAAACTGTTTCGGTCGCGACCGTCGTGACACCGGCCACAGCCGCGTACCGGATCCGCCGCACATGATGACGGGGATTATAGTAGCCATGTTCATATCCTTAAGATCGAAAAGCTGGGCACGAGCCTTGTTACATAGTGGTGATAATAGCCGTTTACAGACCGTTGCCATGCTGGTCCAGCATGAGCGGCAAATATGACAGCCTATCCTGAACGAGAGGTAAAAACCTTAACTATAGGCGTTTTCCGAAGTTTGCGGTATTAGCCTTTCATGGTGCAAGGACCAGTTCATATTATCGGAATCGATCCGGGATTGCGACAGACCGGATGGGGTGTAATCGCGGTGGACGGTGGGCGGTTGAGTTATGTTGCCGATGGCACGCTGACCTCCGATATTCAGGCTACGTTGCCGGAGCGTTTGCTGCAATTATATGAGGGGCTTTCCGCGGTTTTGCATCGATGGCAGCCCGACGAGGCGGCGGTGGAAGAGACCTTTGTCAACAAGAACGCGCGCGCGACGCTGAAACTTGGTCAGGCTCGCGCCGTGGCGCTGCTGGCGCCGGCCGCCGCCAAGCTTGTCGTAGCCGAATATTCGCCCAATGTCGTAAAAAAAAGCGTGGTGGGATCGGGCCATGCCGATAAGAGGCAAATTCATGATATGGTGAAAATCCTGTTGCCGCAATGCCGGCCCGATACGCCGGATGCGGCCGATGCGCTGGCGATCGCCGTGACCCATGCCCATCATCGCACCGGCGTGGTTGGCCATCTGAGCAGGGGGGCTAGGGCCTGTTAACGTTTGAGATTTGGAGCACGGTATGAGCAAAAATCGTATGGTTTCAGGAGCGAAAGTGCTGGGAAGGGCTTGCGCTTTCTCACGCTTTCACGACGCCAAAATGGGCGGTTTTCGCCATATCCCTTGGTCACACGCGGCGGATTTTGCTCCTGAAAGCGTCAAAGCCCTCTTTGCTGGAGTGCAACGCAGTGATGAGTCCTTCCCCTGTTCAGGGGCAAAATTCGTCCCGCGGCCCGTGTCCTAACCTTGGACGTTAACAAGCCCTAACTCGTCATGATCGGCAAACTTAAAGGCATCATCGATTCTTGTGGCGAGGATTGGGCCATCATCGACGTTTCAGGCGTTGGTTATCATGTCATATGCTCCGGTAAGACACTGGCCGCGCTGCCCGGTGTCGGCGAAATCGTAACGCTGTCGATCGAGACCCATGTCCGCGAAGACCAGATTGCCCTGTTCGGCTTTGCAAGCCCGATCGAACGGGAGTGGTTCCGCCTGCTCCAGACGGTTCAGGGTGTCGGCACGCGGGTCGCGCTGGCCATATTGTCAACATTTGCGCCGTCCGATCTCGCCGGAGCCATCGCCATGCAGGACCGGGCCATGATCTCCAGGGCTCAGGGTGTCGGGGCCAGGGTTGCCCAGCGCATTATCTCCGAGCTCAAGGACAAGGGGCCGGCTCTGGCCCTCGCCAATGGGGGGATTTCCGGCGTGCAAGGCAGCGGAACCGAGCAATCGCCATCCATCATGAGCGATGCGGTATCGGCGCTGACCAACCTTGGCTATGGTCATCTTCAGGCCAGTCAGGCGGCCATGGCCGCTCTGGACACGGCGGGCCGGGATGCAACCACGGCGGACCTCATCCCCCTGGCCTTGAGGGAATTAACAAAATGAACGCGCGACGGCTTGTGGATCGCAATGAGCGGGCAGGGGACATGGGCGATCTTTCCCTGCGCCCGGTCCTGCTCGATGATTTCATCGGCCAAAAGCGCACCAAGGCCAATCTTAGGATTTTCATCGAGGCGGCGAAAAGACGCGGCGAAGCACTTGATCATGTGTTGCTGGCCGGTCCGCCGGGGCTTGGTAAAACCACGCTTGCGCACATCATTGCCCGCGAGCTTGGAGTCAATTTTCGCGCGACATCCGGGCCGGTCATCGCCAAAACCGGCGATCTGGCCGCATTACTCACCAATTTGGAACAGCGCGATGTGTTGTTCATCGACGAAATCCACCGTCTCAATCCGGCGGTGGAGGAAATCCTTTACCCGGCGATGGAGGATTTTCAGCTCGATTTGATGATCGGCGAGGGACCGGCGGCGCGTTCGGTGCGTATCGATCTGTCGAACTTTACCCTAGTGGGGGCAACAACCCGTACCGGACTTTTAACCACGCCGCTGCGCGACCGATTCGGTATTCCGCTAAGGCTTGAGCTTTACCAAGAAGGAGAACTGCTCGATATTGTCGCTCGTGGCGCGCATATGCTCGGTATTGCTATATCCGGGGAAGGTGCGGGCGAGATTGCCAGACGTTCGCGCGGCACGCCGCGCATTGCCGGTCGCCTGTTGCGGCGGGTGCGCGACTTCGCCGATATTGACGGCGCGCAAATAATCGATGACAAAACCGCCGATAAGGCGCTCACCCATCTTGACGTCGATCAGCGCGGCTTGGACGCGCTCGACCGCCAGTATCTGAGCTGTATCGCGTCCAATTTCTCCGGCGGACCAGTGGGTGTGGAAACCATTGCCGCCGCGCTTAATGAAGTGCGCGACGCTATTGAGGATATTATCGAACCCTTCCTGATTCAACAGGGTCTGGTCAATCGTACGCCACGCGGGCGTGTGCTGACGCAAGCGGCATTCGCCCATATGGGGCTTGCCGTTCCGGCAAGGCTCGAGACGATGCAAAGCGCGCTGTTCCCAGCCGATGACGACGAATGATAAACACGGGATCCAAGACCTGCCGAGTGGCCCGATCTGCTGGACCGCGTTGAAGACAAAGTACCCCATCTTGAAGTGCGGGTCTATTATGAGGATATGGATTTTTCAGGCTTTGTCTATCACGCCAACTTTCTCAAATTCCGCGAGCGCACCCGCTCCGACTGTCTTGCGTCTTTTGGGAATCTCTCGGCGTGAGTCGGGCGCATCCAGCGGTGATTCGGATTTTGTTGTGCATCATATCATGGTGGATTTTCTTAAACCCGCCCCGATCGACGATGTCCTTGAAGTGCATACCCGCATGGCTGGGTCGGATGGTGTGCGCATGAGTCTCGACCAGCGCATCCTTGCGCGGTGAAACATGTCTGTTTACCGCCAGAGTTACGGTTATTTTGGTCAATGCACGGGGTTGAACCGGTGCGTATTCCAGCGACTATATCCACCGCGCTGGCTGTGCTCGGTCACGTTGCGTGAACTTTTTGTTCATCAAAGGCTGATGGGGTATATTGGGAGTCTGATGGCCGGTATCGGTTGCTTCCTGCCGCGGGTCATCGTTTCAGTGAAGGGGCTTTATGAAATGTATTTTCGCTTGAACCGTCGGCCAACAGGTATGCCATGTTGATTAATTTGTTTGTGCAAGCTCATATCGTTGTGAAGTTGGTCATGATCGGGTTGCTTGCGGCCTCGGTGTGGAGTTGGGCGATTATTTTTCAAAAACTCGCATTGCTTGCCCGCGTCAGGCGCGAGACCGGCCGGTTTGAGAGGCTATTTTGGTCCGGTCAGTCGCTCGAAGACCTCTATCTGAGCGTCAAGGCCCGCGATGACCGCCCAGCCGCGGCCGTGTTCATGGCTGCGATGCGTGAATGGAAACGTGGCCAAGATACCGCGCGGAATCAGGGTATTGGCGGTGTCCGGAAGCGCATTGACAAGGTGATGGACATCCAGCTGCAAAAACAAATGTCCAATCTTGAAAGCCACCTCTTGTTCCTGGCGACGGTGGGCTCCACCGCGCCATTCATTGGCCTGTTCGGTACCGTTTGGGGCATCATGACGAGTTTCCAGTCCATTGCGATGAGCAAAAATACCAACCTTACCGTCGTTGCTCCGGGCGTGGCCGAAGCCCTGGCCGCCACCGCGCTCGGGCTTGTGGCGGCTATTCCTGCGGTGATCTTCTATAATAAATTTTCCGCCGATCTCGCCCGAATTGGCGCGAGACTGGAAAATTTCACCGATGAATTCTCCGCGATTATCTCGCGTCAACTGGAAGAGAAGACTTAAACCGGCAACGCAATTTGAGGACCCGGATATGGCAGCCGGAATGGGCCATCTTAAAGGCCGTCATGGCAGACATCGTGCAAGACCGCGTTACGCGCCGATGGCGGAAATCAACGTGACGCCGTTTGTCGATGTGATGCTGGTGTTGCTGATCATCTTCATGGTTGCCGCACCCTTGCTGACATCCGGCGTGGCGGTCGATTTGCCGCAAACCGACGCCGGCGTGCTTTCCGGCGACAAGGAACCGCTCACCATCTCCGTCGATTCGGCAGGCAAGGTCTTTTTACAAGACCGGCCGATCGACCTTGCGACTCTGGTGCCGAAATTGCTGGCCATAACCGACAACGGCTATGATGAGCGTATCTATGTGCGTGGCGACAGGGCGGTGGATTATGGCCGGGTCATGGAGGTTATGGGCACGATGAATGCAGCCGGTTTCAGGAAAGTCGCATTGGTCAGCGTGCCTGCCGATTCGAAACATTCGGCGGAAAAACGATAATATGATACGGATGCGCTTCAGCCTGTTTCTATCACTGGTCCTTCACGCCGCGATTCTGATCACCATGGTGATCGCCGTGCCGCCATCGCATTTCCAAATATCTGAGAATTCTGCTCCCATCCCGGTAGAGTTTGTCAAATCGGGTAAGGCGACGCAAATAACGGATCTGCAAAAACAGTTGGAAAAATTACCGAGGCCGGAGCAAAAGCCCGAATCTCCCGAGCCGAAAGCGGTGCAAAAATCCAAAGCGACCGCGAGGATTCGCAAAATGCTGTCCAGGGCGACTCAGGCCAAAAAATCTTTTTTAAAGAAGGATATAGATCAAAAATCTGACTTTTCGGTTAACCTAAAATCCAGTAAAAGACCGGCAAAGTCGGCCGAACCCAAACCCTTGCCGCACGCGGTTTCGAGTAAGGCCGTCAGGCCGGTTCCCAAACCGTTGGCTAGGCCGAAGCGGCCGATCCAATCCGCTAAAAAAGCGCCAAAAAAGGCGCCGGCAACATTCAACCCTGATGAGATTGCCGCCCTGCTCAACAAGCTGCCCGACCAGCCCAAAACGCTTTCCGAGACCGGCGAGAGCAAGACCGAAGCCGCGCGAGAGCCGAATCATGAGACTGTCAATGACGACAAATCCGTTATCACCGTGAATGAGTTGGAAGGGTTGAAACGACAGATCGGCCGGTGCTGGGCCCCACCGTCCGGGTTGACCGTTACGCCGGACCTTGTCGTGCGCTTGCGCGTTCGGATGGAACCCGACGGGTCCGTTTCCCGCCTGCCGGACGTTCTGAATACCGATCCGGCACCGCAATTTCCCGCTGCCGCAAGCGCCGCGGTGGCCGCGGTCATGGCGTGTCAGCCCTATGACATGCCGCGGGAAAAATATGCCTTCTGGCACGAAATGATCTTGAATTTCGACCCCAGCCATATGTACGGAAACTAGGACGTAGACTCATTCATACGGTCAACATGGCGCCTCACACGGCAAGGAGATGCCAGGAGAAGCGCGATGGTCGATGTTTTTTCATCGTTCGAGCGGTTCGACGCGCGCCAAATTGCAGCCGTTTCGGCGTCTTTAAGGATGTGGGCCACAGGCTCCAAGCTACTTTGTTGCGAAGGACTTGAAAATGCCGAACATTTCCCGCACCTTCGCGCCTCGTATCCAAAGCCGGTGGCCGCACGCCATTTCGACCGTATGAATGAGCCTACGCCCTAAGTGTTATCAATGAACGGGTCTTTGCCCCCATGTCCAGTCGTTTGCGAAACTCATCGCGGGTCACTTCATGGCGATCATGCATCGTGATCACGTTATCGCTGATTGTTGTTGTTGGTCTTGCCGCTCCGGCGGGTGCGGTGATCACGCTCGATATTACCAGAGGCCAGGTTGCGGCAATACCGATCGCAGTGACCCGATTCACTGCCGCCAGCGACGCGGCCCAGCAATATGGCGTGGATATTGCTTCGGTCGTATCGGCGGATCTTGAACGTTCCGGAGTCTTTAAGGCCGTGTCGCCCGAGGCGTTCATCGAGACTATAACGGATTTCGATCGCCGCCCGAATTTCGGTGACTGGCGAATCATCAAAGCCCGGGCCTTGGTGACCGGACATGTTTCAGCCTTGCCCAATGCCAGATTAAGAGCTGAATTCAGACTTTGGGACCCATTTGCCGAACAGCAGATGGCGGGGGTTCAGTTCGTCACCACAACCCGTAACTGGCGGCGAATCGGACATATGATCGCCGATGCCGTTTATGAACGCTTAACCGGCGCGAAAGGGTATTTCGGCAGCCGGATTGCCTTTGTTGACGAGACTGGCCCTAAGAACCGACGCGTCAAGAGGCTTGCCCTCATGGATCAGGATGGGGAGAATCTGCATTATCTTAGCGATGGCAAGAGCCTGGTGCTGACCCCGCGCTTTAGTCCCGACGGTAGCAAAATAGCCTATGTATCCTATGAGACCGGGCGTCCGCGCGTCTATATGTACGATATTGCAACGCGCCGGCGCACACTGATCGGCGAGTTTGCGACCATGACCTTCTCGCCGCGGTTTTCCCCCGACGGCCGACGGGTCGTCATGAGTTTGGAAAAAGACGGTAACTCCGATATTTACACGCTGGATATCGGTACTCGCTCCATTCGGAAACTGACGCAGACTCCGGCAATCGAGACAGCGCCGAGTTATTCTCCCGACGCCAAGCACATCGCTTTTGAATCCGACCGTGAGGGGACTCAGCAAATCTATGTTATGGATGCTGATGGAACCAACCAGCACCGCATCAGTTTCGGTCCGGGGCGCTATTCGACACCGGTATGGTCGCCGCAAGGCGACGTTATTGCCTTTACCAAACTGCTCAAAGGCCGATTTTTGATCGGTGTGATGAAGACCGACGGGTCCGGCGAGAGGATATTGACCGAAGGATTCCACAATGAGGGGCCAAGCTGGTCGCCGAATGGCCGGGTTGTCGCGTTTTTTCGTGATACGCTCGGTGAAAAAGGCGGACCTGAATTGTGGAGCGTCAATCTGACCGGCTATAATGAGCGTAAGATTCTGACACCGCATTTTGCCTCCGATCCGTCATGGTCCGCCTTGCTGAAATAATCGACGAGGCGTATGGTGGACTGTGGCGTCGATGATGGCCTTATGAGGAGGGGGAATCAATCGGTCGATAATTTTCGGAGCCTAGTGGCTCGTGCTTGAAGGAGTGAAAACGGTGAAACATTATTTTTCGATGTTTAGGGCAGGGGTGGTTATCCTCGGCCTGCTTGGGGTTGCGGCCTGTTCGTCGTCTAATCGGGATATGGGGCCGGCGGCATCGAACCATCATGCGATCCCGGGAACGGAGAGCGATTTCGTCATCAATGTCGGCGACCGGGTTTTCTTCGCGACCGATGTTGCCGCCCTGTCCGATGAAGCCAAGGAGGTTTTGCGCCATCAGGCCGAGTGGTTGAAACGTTATCCGCAGATCGTGGTACAGATCGAGGGGCATGCCGATGAGCGCGGCACACGCGAATACAACCTCGCCCTTTCGGCAAAGCGGGCAACGACTGTGCGCGACTTTCTGATTGCTCAGGGTGTGGCACCGACACGGCTCAGCACCATTGCTTATGGTAAGGAGCGCCCGGTCGCCCTGTGCGATGCCGAGAGATGCTGGGCGCAGAATCGCCGTGCGGTCACGATGATTGTGTCCTCATATAAAGCCTATGAATAAGCCGGCAAGCATCGATCATTCTCCCCCCGCCGGTGCTTTTGTGCGCCGATGGAGGCGTGTGCCGAGAGTTTTGGCTCGGGCAAGACTGTTGGTTGGTTGCGGCGTGGTGTGTGGTGGACTTGTCGGCCTGATGACCGGCACAGGGCATGGCGCCACGCCAAGCGGCGTTGATGGAGCAAATGGGCAAAGCGGTCTCGCAACCGACAGGGTGCGGCCAACCGGCAGGCCATCCGACGGGGCCGATGATCGGTTCGCTCATATCGAGAAACGGATCAAGGCTCTTGAATACGCCATGCGCGAGATCAAGAGCGAACTTGGCCGCCTCAAGCGCCGCTACGCCGACGGCAAGGCGAGTGTGCGGGACAATGGTGATAGGCCGACCGACCCTTCGGCGCGGTCGCACTATACCGGCCTTGGAGTTGATGCCACCACCCGTGCGACTTCGGCCGGCGGGCAGGATGGGCCGATCCAGCTCTATAAGCCTTCCAAGCCGTATCCCCTTCCGGCGGTTCCCGCCGACCCTGCCGGGAATGGCGAACTCTCCACCGGTTTTTCGCAAGCCGGGGAAAATGACAATGACGGTGCCTCGTCCCAGCATAGTACCAATCATTTTGACGAACCCGCATCCACCGGCGTTGCTGGTCATGATATGGCGGATTGGGATGCGGTTCCCGAATCGGTTGAGGTCTCGAAACTCAATGATGCTCCTTTAAAGGCGGCGGCGGCGGGTGCCCTCTATGAGCGCTCTTATGAGAATCTTCTCAAGCGGAATTACGATATGGCGGAAAGGGGGTTTAGGGCGTTTCTCGACCGGTACGGCTCCAGTCCTCTAGCCGGTAATGCCCAATATTTGTTGGGTGAAAGTCTTTATGGTCGCGCCGACTACAAACGCGCGGCACAAGCCTTTCTGAAAGGCTATAGTGATTATGGCGCTCACCCGAAAGCAAAGGACAGCCTGTTCAAGCTCGCGCTCTCCTTGGAAAAGCTCGGCCAGACCGAAAACGCCTGCGCGGCACTGGCCCAAATCGCCCGACTCTATCCGAGGGAAAAGAAACTCATTGGCAAGGCAAGGCAGGAAAGAATCCGCTCGGGCTGTTGATGCCGGCTGTTCCGATGGTCCACCATCTCTGCCGGGCGATGACGATATCGAAAGTCTCATGGCGCCTCTGGCCGAGCTTGACGCCGTCGCATTGGCGGTCTCGGGGGGATCGGACAGTATGGCGCTCATGGTGCTTAGCGCGCGTTGGCGCGACCGATTTGCGCGCGATCTGTGCCCGCATATCGTCGTGTTGTCGCTCGATCACGGTTTGCGGCGGGAGTCCGGTGAAGACTGCGAGCGGGTCAAACTCTGGGCAGGCTTAAGGGGATTTGCCCACGCAACCTTGCGTTGGGAGGGACCCAAACCGGAAAGCGGCATTCAAAACACCGCCCGTAATGCTCGTTACCGCCTTATGGCAGCCTGGTGCAAAGAGCACGACGTCGATCACCTCGTGACCGCCCATACCCGTAACGATCAGGCCGAGACTGTCTTGATGCGTCTTGCCCGCGGCACCGGTATCGACGGTCTGGCGGGCATGGCGCCGGTGTCGCGATTGAACGGGCTGACGATCCTGCGCCCTTTGCTCGATGTGTCGCGCGATTGGCTTAGAAGCGTTCTGGTTGCCGTCGGTCAACCCTGGATAGAGGATCCGAGCAATGCGGATCCGCGTTTCGAGCGCGCGCGGTTACGCAATATGTGGCCGCAACTTGAAGCCCTCGGCATAACGCGCAAGGCTCTCTTGCGCACGGCCATGCGGTCAAGAGCCGCAAGTGCCGCGCTTGAGACGATCGCTGTGAAGTTTCTCGCGGAAAATGTTCGGTTGTGGGATGGAGGGTTTTGCACGGTGGAGCCGTCCTGTCTGTCCGACATGCCTGAAGAGATTGTGTTGCGCATGATGCAGATCATTCTGGCGCAGGTGAGCGGAATGACGCATTTGCCGCGCCATGAAACCCTCAGGCGTGTGAGCGACTGGGCGATCGGTGAACACTCCAGCGCGCTTACGGTTTTCGGCTGCCTGATCGCAAGACGACGTCGTCGGATTTTCGTCGTCCGCGAGATCGGCAGAATGTCAGACCTGCCGGTGATGCTAAGCCCCGGCCACGACGTCATATGGGACCGACGCTTCCGGATCGGCCTTGCCGGTCGCGATATGGCGCCGGGACTCAAGGGTTGGAGCATCGCGCCACTTGGACGGGATGGTCGGGCGCAATTGAAGAGTAAGGAGACGGCGACAAGAATTCCCGCTTTTGTTGCCTACCCTCTTCCGGCTCTTTGGCGCGGCAAGCGGCTGATTGCGGTCCCTCATCTTGGATATAATGTCTCGCCGACGGTTGCGGTCAACACGGAATTTCTGCGCACGCACCCTATGCTGACAATGCCTCTGTGGCGTGTTGTAGACGGCCATCATAACGGATTTTGATGGTTTGGTTATTGCCAGCGACGATGCCGGCCATCTTGGGGCGGGTCTTGGCAGGCGGTGAAGGACCGCCTATGTTACAAGGTGCAAGAAACTGTATGGACATTTGCGTATAGGCGGCGCGAGGGGGATAAACGCCGCCGATGCACATGCTGCGTGGCAAGAAGGTATTATTGTGGGTAATTTGAGAGATTTCGCGGTTTGGGCGATTATCGCGCTATTATTGTTCGCCCTGTTCAATCTGTTCCAAGGGTCAAGTCAGCGTCTGTCCTCAAGCGAAATAAGCTATTCCAGGCTGCTTGATGCGGTCAATGCCAATGAGGTCAGCAACGTTACGATCTCAGGCAGCGACATCAAGGGCCATTTCAATGACGGGCGCGGTTTTCAAACCCAGGCTCCGGATGATCCCGGTCTAATCGGGCAACTCAAGGAGCATAAAGTTGATATTAGCGCCAAAGCGCCGGGAGAGGAGTCTTTCCTGTTCAACCTCTTCGTGTCCTGGTTCCCGATTCTTCTGATGGTCGCGGTGTGGGTGTTCTTCATGCGTCAGATGCAGTCGGGCGGCGGCAAGGCCATGGGGTTCGGCAGGTCGAAGGCCAGGCTTTTAAATGAACAGCAAGGCCGTGTCGTCTTTGATGATGTTGCCGGTGTCGATGAGGCCAAGGAAGACTTGCGCGAAGTTGTCGAATTTCTCAAAGACCCAGGCAAGTTTCAGCGTCTTGGCGGCCGTCTTCCCAAGGGGGCGCTGCTGATCGGTCCGCCCGGGACCGGCAAGACCCTCCTTGCGCGCGCCATTGCCGGCGAGGCCGATGTGCCGTTCTTTACCATTTCCGGGTCCGATTTTGTGGAAATGTTCGTCGGCGTTGGCGCAAGCCGCGTGCGCGATATGTTCGAGCAGGCTAAGAAAAACGCGCCCTGCATCGTCTTTATCGACGAAATCGATGCGGTTGGTCGCCACCGTGGCGCGGGGCTTGGCGGGGGCAATGATGAACGCGAGCAGACATTGAACCAGCTTCTTGTCGAAATGGATGGTTTCGAGTCGAGTGAAGGGATCATCCTGGTGGCGGCGACCAACCGTCCCGATGTGCTTGATCCCGCTCTGTTGCGTCCCGGGCGTTTCGACCGCCAGATTGTCGTGCCGCTTCCCGATATTATCGGGCGCGAAAAGATCCTTAAAGTGCATATGCGCAATGTGCCTCTGGCGCCTGACGTCGATGCGAAGGTAATTGCGCGGGGCACCCCCGGATTTTCCGGCGCGGACGTGCAAAATCTGGTCAATGAGGCTTCCATACTGGCGGCAAGACGCGGCAAAAGGCTGGTCACGCAAGGAGAATTCGAGGATGCCAAGGACAAGGTCATGATGGGGGCGGAACGCCGCTCCATGGTCATGACCGAGGAAGAGAAGAAACTGACGGCCTATCACGAGGGCGGCCATGCCCTTGTCGCGATTCATCTGCCGGCGTCGGATCCCATTCATAAGGCGACGATCATCCCGCGCGGCCAGGCGCTGGGCATGGTGATGCGTTTGCCGGAGCGAGACCAGACTTGTGTGACGCGGGCCAAGTTCAACGCCGATCTTGCCGTGGCCATGGGGGGGCGCGTGGCTGAAGAAATCATCTTCGGGCACGATAAGGTTACCTCCGGCGCCGCGTCCGATATCAAGATGGCGACGCGGCTCGCGCGCGCCATGGTGACCCAGTATGGCATGAGCGACAAGCTCGGCCCCTTGAGCTATGGTGACAATGAAGAAGAGGTTTTTCTCGGTCATTCGGTTGCGCGTCAGCAAAATCTGTCCGAAGACACCCAGCGTCTTGTCGATGCGGAAATCCACACTCTGGTTGATGAAGCTTATAAGCTGGCGCGCAAGGTTCTTGAGAAAAATATCGATCAACTTCATATGCTGGCCGAGGCATTGCTGGAACATGAGACCCTCTCAGGCGTGGAGATACGCGACCTTTTGGATGGTAAACCCTTAAAGCGCGATACCAGAATCGATGATAGTTCGTTCCCGCCGCAGTCAGCTGTGCCAGTGACAGATAACGGGTGCAAAAAGGGCACGGACAGGAAATCCAGGCACGGCGGGCTGAAACCGCAACCCCAACTCTAACTATTTCCCAGGTTGATCCATTCATTCCATTTGCTCTGTTGGAGAGGCGCGCGCCTCTGGATAGGGGAAACAAATGGCAAGAGAAGGCTTAGGCGGCCTTGTCGCGGTTATTGTTTCGACGGTTGGGTGCACCCTGATCAACCTGTGGAGGAGAGGCAGGTAATACGACGAAACGGCTTGAGGCCGCGCTACATTTCTTCTTTTATTCAGACGAAAAAGCGATCCTCGCGGGAGGCGGTGAAATTAAGGAGTTTCCCAGATTCGGTCCAACTTATTTCCACAGATTTTGCACGGGTTACGCACGGGTTGCACACAGGTTTTAGGTCAATTGTGAGGGTATTGCGGTGGAAAACTCACTCTTTGCCCGACTGATAACAATTTGTGGAATCCCGTGTGCTGGTTGCGCCACCCCCAGTTCTCCTGCCCGCCGAGCCTGCCGAAATCGTCTCCCGTAACGGCAGTTATCGAGGCAGAGCTCTGTGTTTCCGGTTGTGGGTGGCGGAAGGCGCCTTCCGGCAAAACGGCCATGAGCAATCCCGGAGATATTCGCGCGATCGGTCCCCGCCAAACTGAATCATATCCTTGACGCCATTGCCAATGCTCGCCTGTTCTCAACTGGTGAGGATGGTGGTATCCTTTACCGCTCGTGCTCGCCGCATAATGCCCCCTGGCCTTAATCTCCGCAATGAATGGACGACACGGCCGTTCCCCCGTTCCATGAAAACATACCCATAGGGAAAACCCGATTATGCGAACCATTTACATGAAGCCTGTCGGCCTGGTGCATGGTGGCGACGCTCGCGACGCATTCGCCGCCGGACTGGCCGGTCGGCTGGGTGGATACCCTATGACGGGATTTACCCATGTTGTGATGATCGAGCGTAACATCAATGCGATCACGACCACCATGCGCGCTTATGCGGCACTTTCGGCCTCTCGCGAAACGGTGGTGCGCGATTGGCTGGAGCGAATAGAGACCCCTCGCGCCCCAATGGCCGAATTTGACTGGACGCGCCCGCTGATTATGGGAATTGTGAATGTCACGCCCGATAGTTTTTCCGACGGCGGGCTCTGCAACGATACACCCAAGGCCATCGCCCATGGTCGCGCCCTTGCCGAGGCGGGAGCCGATATTCTCGATATTGGCGGAGAATCGACCAGACCGGGGGCAAAGGCGGTGGATACGGCAAGTGAGCTTGCCCGCGTCATTCCGGTGATCGAAGGGCTTAAATCCCGAGGGCCGGTCTTGTCCGTCGATACCCGCAAGGCCGAAATCATGAGCAAGGCCGTGGCATCGGGCGCGCGGATCGTCAATGACGTCTCGAGCCTGACCTACGATCCCCAGGCGCATTGTGTCATGCGGTCCTCAAATTGTCATATCGTTCTCATGCACAGTGGGGGGACACCGGAAACGATGCAGAACAATCCACATTACGACAATGTGCTGTTCGACGTTTATGACGCGCTTGAGGCCAGTCTTTCGTGGGCGCAAAAGGCCGGCATCGCCTTTGAGCGTCTGCTGGTTGATCCAGGTATTGGTTTTGGCAAGACTTTTGAGCATAATCTTGCGATTCTAAAGGGTCTGACAATATTTCATGGGCTTGGGACGCCATTGGTTTTGGGGGTCTCGCGCAAGAGTTTTATCGGGACCGTGACTGGTGAAAGCCTACCGCGCAAACGGGTTGCGGGATCGATCTCGGCGGCTTTAACCGGTCTTTTTCAGGGGGGGCATGTCCTTCGGGTTCACGATGTTTTGCCAACCGTTCAGGCTGTCGCCGTGTGGCGACGCATGACCGAAGTGACCGGTTGAGATTTGGCTCGATAAGGGATTTTTTGACATTGCGAACATATTTCGGCACCGATGGCATTCGCGGCCGCGCCAATAGCTGGCCGATGAATGCGCAAACCGCGCTTAAGGTCGGCATGGCGGCCGGCCGACTTTACCGGCATGGAGATTATGAAGGCCGCGTGGTGATCGGTAAGGATACGCGGCTTTCGGGCTACATGATCGAGCAGGCCCTGGTCTCGGGTTTTTTGTCGGCAGGTATGAATGTTTTCCAGTTCGGGCCGCTGCCGACACCGGCGGTGGCCATGCTCACTCACTCTCTGCGCGCCGATCTCGGCGTCATGATTTCGGCTTCTCACAATCCGTTTCACGACAATGGTATTAAATTATTCGGTCCGGATGGTTACAAACTGTCCGATGAACGCGAGTTGGAAATCGAAACCCTGATCGAAAACGGGGCGGGCGAGGGCCTGGCGCCGCCTGACAAGCTCGGCCGCGCCAAGCGCATTGAAGATGCTCAGGCGCGTTATATCGAGCTTGCCAAGGGCACCTTGCCGCGGGCGCTGCGGCTTGACGGTTTGCGCCTCGTGGTCGATTGCGCCAATGGCGCGGGCTACCGTGTCGCGCCGGAAGCGCTATGGGAACTCGGCGCGGAGGTGGTCGCCACAGGCGTTGAGCCCAATGGTTTCAATGTCAATGAAAACTGCGGTTCCACCGCGCCGGAACGGGCCTGCGCGAGGGTTTGCGAGATGCACGCCGATGCCGGTATCGCGCTTGATGGTGATGCCGACCGTGTCATCCTGATCGATGAAAAAGGCACGGTCATAGATGGGAACCGGATTCTGGCTCTCATCGCCCGCGACTGGGCACAGGCCGGACGGCTTAAAGGCGGGGGCGTCGTCTCCACGGTGATGTGCAATCTCGGTTGCGAACGTTATCTCGCTGGTATCGGGCTTGATCTCATCCGCGCCAAAGTCGGCGATCGCTATGTGGTCGAGCGTATGCGTGCGGGCGGTTACAATATTGGCGGAGAACCGTCCGGTCATATTGTGCTCAATGAGTTTACCACCACCGGAGATGGGTTGATTGCCGCCTTGCAGGTTCTCTCCATTGCCGTGGCGAGCGGCGGGGCCATCAGCGAAGTGTGTGCTTTGTTCGACCCCGTGCCCCAGACTTTGCGTAATATTCGCTACAGCAGGGAGGAGGGCCAGCCTCTCGACAAGATGGCAGTCAAAACGGTCATTGCCGCCGGCCGCCGCCGTCTTGGCGAAAACGGGCGGTTGATCGTCAGGCCGTCGGGTACCGAACCGGTTATCCGTGTTATGGGCGAGGGCGATAACGGCGATCTGGTGAGCGAAATTGTGGAGGATATTGTCGGAGCCATCGGGCAGACCGACAGCTGAGCGCGAGCGCAAAAGCGACGGCACTCGGGGTGAACAAAAAGCGTTTTGGACCACCCGTTGACTTACTTTTAGCCATAATGACCCGCATTTGCGGGCTTCCGCGGGCGTCTTGGGGCGTCGATGCGAGTGGTCAGGTTCCGGCTTTCCGCCGCACATGATCAAGCCAGTTTGCAAGCTCTTTCAGGTGGCATGCGGGGGTCAGGATATTTTTGTCAATTCCATAACGCCACGCCAGATCCTTGCGGTCGGGGTTATTGTGCAAGGTTATCCAGTCGTTCGACATCTCCTCAATCGCAGACCGGCTGGTGAAGAACCCTTCCTTTATGATTTGGGGTGTGAGTTGCGGGAAGTCACGGTTGAATATTGCGGCCAAAGTTTCAAGCGTATGTTCGGGATGATATTGAACGCCCCAGAAATTGAAGCCGTCCTTTTCCATCACGAAGGACTGAATGGCCGAATGCTCATTGCCGGACAGGATCACGGCCTGCTTCGGCGGGACCGCGACTTCATCCATATGCACCGTCAAGGCCGAAAAGCAGGCCGGCTTGCCGCGATACATCGGATGGTTCAACCCCTCGCGACTGAGCCTGATCTTGCGGCCGACACCGATCTCGCGGCCGTTTGGCGACGCACGAACCTGACCGCCAAAGGCTTGCGCGACGATTTGCATGCCGAAGCAACTGCCGAAGACCGGCCTGCCGCTCTCAACGCCTAATCGTGCAAACGATATTTGATTTTTTACCGATGGTTCGTCGCTGTAGGCATGCGCCGCTGAACCAGTCCAGGCGATACCGTCAAAATCTTTCAGGCCCGCACCATCCGGCAGGCAATCAGGGCTATCATTGCCGGGGTTGA
>JBAJNN010000016.1:0-40697 GCA_036881905.1 Hyphomicrobiales bacterium
AACCGCTCTCGACCCAGCGGCGTCAGTCGGGCATTGTTGTGGATGTTCATTCGGGCTTGCCTCCAAGGAGGTCTGAAGCTCAGTAACTCCAGTCTCCCCGGTCAGGCCCGAATCGACAACATATTGAAAGCTCACAGCTAGGGCGCTTCCCGCCCGACAGGATCGAGGGAGTCGTAAAGAAACTTCACGACGCGGCGCCTTGGAACCACCATGTCATAGACTGTTACGATGATGGTCACAGTCATTTGACGACCATGTCGCCGCGGAAGCGGCTTTCTCTTTTTCAGCTTCAAAGCCCCGATTATCGAATCGTTAGCACCGCTCGGTGTCCTCACAAGCACGACGCACTCATGTGCGTGATCGCTAAATATTAGGCTGGCCAGTAGCTATCGTCGGCATGGTTTTTCAGGAGAGAATTGCCGGTTATCTATCCATTGAGATAGCATGCAGGATTTTGGAAGCTCCAGACAAGTCTTTTGATCTTTTTACCACACCACAACAAGCCCCTTCACGGTTCGTTTCATTGCAAAATAACTCCAGATGATTCTCATTTAATTCCAGCTGGTCCAGCGCTTTCGCTTCTGAAACTGTATGATTGTCGCTCAAGTGCACTCCAAATCTCAATTCTCCACACGCCCTGGAACGGGGACGGATCCGAAAACAGGCGGTTATCGGCCAAGAATCGGCATTAAAAGTTGCATCGCGCCGCGCCCTTTCTATAATCAGCTTCCCTTTTGGAAGAGCGCTTTTGTCAGGGGGACGCTGTCTTGAAGATCACAAAGCCGGTTGTTGCTATTATCATGGGGAGCCAGTCGGACTGGCCGGCGATGAGGCACGGCGCCGAGATGCTCGATGTGTTGGGCATTGACCATGATGTGCGCATCATTTCCGCCCACCGCACGCCGGAGCGGCTTTATCGTTTCGCCAGGGGAGCGCGGGGCGAGGGCTTCAAGGTCATCATCGCCGGCGCCGGCGGCGCCGCGCATCTGCCAGGAATGACCGCCGCCCTGACTCCTTTGCCGGTTCTGGGCGTGCCGCTCGAATCGAAAGCCCTTAATGGGCGCGACAGCTTGCTGTCCACCGTGCAAATGCCGGCCGGCATTCCCGTCGGCACATTGGCCATCGGCAAGGCCGGCAGCATCAACGCCGCCCTTCTGGCCGCCGGTATTCTGGCGCTATGCAATGAATCGATCGCCACGCAGCTCGATGAATGGCGTCAACGCCAAAGTGAAAACGTGATTGAAAAGCCAAGACCCTGATGTCCGATCAAGCATTACCCCCTGTCGCGGTGCCCCCTTGCGGCATTATCGGCATTCTGGGCGGCGGCCAGCTCGGCCGCATGCTTGCCCTCGCCGCCGCCGAAATGGGACTGAATTGCCATATCTATTGCCCCGACCCTAAAAGCCCGGCCTTCGATGTGGTCAGCCGATCCACCTGTGCGGATTATGATGACGAAACCGCCCTCGCGGCGTTCAGTCGCGATGTTGACGCGGTGACCTTCGAGTTTGAAAATGTCCCTCCCGATACGGTCGATTTTCTGTCGTCGCAGCTGCCGGTCCGGCCCGGCGGCAAGGCCTTGCGCATCACTCAGGATAGGCTGAAGGAAAAACGCTTCATCGAATCGCTCGGGCGTTCCTGCGCTCCCTTCATGGCGGTCGATAGCCTCGACGATCTTATCCGCGGGGTGAAACGCTTAAGCTACCCCGCCATTCTCAAAACCCGGCGTTTCGGCTATGATGGCAAGGGACAGGTCATGCTGCATGAGGGTGACGATCCAGCGCTTGCCTTCGCCGCAATCGGCGAGGCGCCGGCGATCGTCGAGGGTTTCGTGCCCTTCGCGAAGGAAATATCGGCCCTGGTCGCAAGGGGCCGCGATGGGCGGATCGCGCTTTACGATATTGCCGAGAATCATCACGAAAATCATATTTTGCGGGTGTCGCGGGTGCCGGCCGCCATTGAACCTTCAACGCGCGAGGCGGCCTTGGAGATTGCGCGCCATGCCGTCGAAAGGCTGGACTATGTGGGCGTTCTGGCGATTGAGTTTTTCGTCCTCGAAGAGGAGGCTAAGGAACGCCTTGTGATCAACGAATTTGCGCCACGGGTGCATAATTCCGGCCATTGGACGCAGGATGGTTGCGCGGTTTCGCAGTTTGCCCAGCATATCCGCGCCGTTGCCGGTTGGCCATTGGCGAGGCCTGTGCGATTGGCCGATGTGGAAATGACCAATCTCATTGGCGATGAAGTCAACGGATGGAGGACTCTGGCGCTCGAGCCCGCCGCGGTCGTGCATTTTTATGCCAAGGCCGAATCCCGTGAGGGCAGGAAAATGGGCCATATCAACCGGTTGACGACCTTATCTCGATCGAGGCGGTAGAAAATAACCGAGCTGTAGACGCAACCGTTTGATTATGTTATCTAGAATCTTTGCGTCTGGGCTGGGCTTGGTTTAAGGGAACTGGTAAGGTGGCTTAATGTGCCTTGTTAGCCCTTCTTGCGAACATGGGGGCCCTCCCTTTATCAACCAAATGAGGCATAAAGCGTGCAAGTTATCGTTCGCGACAACAATGTCGATCAGGCGCTCAAGGCGTTAAAGAAGAAAATGCAGCGGGAAGGACTCTTCCGTGAACTCAAGCTGCGTAATCATTACGAGAAACCTTCGGAACGGCGCGTGCGTGAAAAAGCCGAAGCCGCACGGCGCGCGCGCAAGCTGGCGCGTAAACGCGCACAGCAGGAAGGTTTGCCCTTGCCCAAGCGGCGGGGATGAGGCGGTTTCCGCCTTAAAAAACCCTTAAAAATCTCTTTTAAGAAATGGTTTTCCTGCCTCGTATTCCGTTCATCGGTTTGCTGCGATGGATAATGCCTGCCAGGCTTCATAAGCGGCAATCACTGTTGCCATTTGCGCGGTATGAGCGGCAACGAAGGCATCGCCATATACGGTTTCATCCGGATATTCGGTGATCAGGGTTAAGGGCACGGCACAGTCATTGTTCTGCGAGACCAGACAGGCAAAGCCGTTGACAATACGAAACTCATGGCCGCCGGCATGGGCGTCATAAAGCGCAATTTGCCGGTCATTGAAGGCTTTCAGGCCGGGAACACCGGCGAGCCGCGCGGTGACGACGTCAATGAGACGTTCGGCATGGTCGCGCCAGCCTTCATGATGGCGCAGAATCGGAAAAAAGCCCTTAGGGAGCATCCACAGTGCAAAGCCATGCGGGATATAACCGGATAATGGCTGGGTCCATTCGTGAGCCGGATAGCCATGCAGGTTGATATGCAATTTTGCGCCGGTCAGCCTCTGCGCCTCGATGCGAATGGCCTTTTCCCAAAGAGCCGGCGGCCGGCGATATTCGAGATCGTCGCCAAGGGCGGTATAGCGCGCGCTGTGATGCATATAACGCGGATTGTCGAGGATAAGACGCTGATGCAGGGCGTAGCCATCGGGATTTTCCAGTGGTGAGATCGCAAAATGCGCCCCAGGTCGCCGGATGAGAGCGTGGGCCGCGCGCAATGCGCCGACGACGCCGCTGGTCTCATTGGCATGCTGGCCAGCGCTGATCATGACCGGTTTTTCATGACCCTCATGATACCGCCCGTCAATCTTGCGGCCCGCGTAAGAGCGCGCCGAAAAAACCTGCCCGCCGATTTTTGCAAGCTCGGAGTCCACCTGCTCGATGCCGATGGCCCTTTCAGCGCGATCAAGGGGCTGATGCGGCGCCACGGTCGCGCCATTATGCGCGGCGAAACAACGGGTCTCGACGGTGACCTTTGCCACCGGCCCGCCATAAAGAATTTCCGGCGCGATCTGGCCCGGTCGCACAGTGCGATCACTCGCCGGACGGCCGGATTTTTTGTGGAACATCTTAAGCAGGGTGAAATAAAATTCCTCGTGCAGAGCCTCGCGCAGGCTGACGAATTCATCGCCAACCGGCAATTCGCGGTCGTGAACGGGGAGCGATACGCGAATATTGAGTTCCTCAAACCAAGGCTCGCCGTCGCCCCAATCATGATCGGCGATCGCCGCGACCGTAGCCTGGAACAACGCCTCATACTCGGTTTCGAGGCGGCGGTCTTCGATGACCCCGCCATCGGCGTCACTAACCTTAAGCCAGCCGGTCGGCGATAACAACGCTGTCCCGTCAATGGCGCGATGCTCGCGATTGGGCGCAAAAATTTCATGTCGCAAGCACGCGCCATCGGTTCGGGTTATGCTCACATCATAGACAAGACTGTCGGTTCGGCCTGGCGAAAAGCTTATTTGAGCTGGACCGCACAGGCCGGCAAGCGGGTAGGTTTCGAGGCGAAAGCGATTTTCGTGGCCAATCTCATGGCGCGGATAGGCAATGTCCAGCCGCGCAATATCAGTCGGCGAAATATCCTCCAGAACGGCATGCAACAATGGCTTATACGCGCTGCGCAGCCTTGCCGCAATCCCATAGTCGGCGAATTTTCGCTCGCCCTCGCGTCGGGTTGGCTCATCGACGAACAACCAGGCTTCTATCCTGTGATGCCGATAGGCCGGGCGGGCGAAACGCTCAATGAGCCCGTCTAGAATCGGAGGGAAACACCGTTCGAAAATCACGCTCATCGTAGCGTTGTTCCGGTCGGATCAAGGCGGTCGCGCAGCCAGTCGCCGAGCAGATTAAAACCAAGAACGGTGACCATAATCGCCAGGCCGGGAAACACGGCTATCCACCAGGCGTTTTGCAGATAGGTCCGGCCCTGGGCCAGCATGCCGCCCCAGCTGGGGATCGTGGGATCGATGCCAAGCCCGAGAAAAGTCAGGCTGCTTTCGAGCAAAATATTATTGGCGATATTGAGAGTCATCAACACAATGACCGGCCCAATGAGATTAGGCAGAAGATGGGAAAACAAAAGTTTCACATCGCCGACCCCGATCGCTTGGGCCTGTTGGATGAAGTCGCGCTCACGCAAGGCAATCACCAAGCCGCGCACAAGACGAGCATATTGCACCCATTGCGAGACGATCAGCAGAATAATGGTGTGGCTCAAGCTACCGCCGAAAATGGCGATGACGGTAATGGCGAGCAGAATAAAGGGCAGGGCCAGTTGTATATCGACGAGACGCATGACGATCATGTCGCAAAGCCCGCGATAATAGCCGGACATCATGCCCACCACAACCCCGACCGTGACCGCGCCCGCAACCGAGAGCAGGCCGACTTCGAGCGAGATTTTTCCGCCGGTGACGATCCGCGCCAGAACGTCGCGGCCCAGAGGGTCGGTGCCGAGGCTATGGGTTCCATGAGTAAAGGGAGGCAACAGACGCGCCGTGAGATCGATTTTTTCGCCGCCATCGGGGAAAACAATGCCAGAGAACAGAACAGCCAGCCCCATGACGCCGACAAACAGCAGGCCTAAGGTAAACTCCAGCGTCCTGAAATGGGTGGGCGCCCCTTTGCGTTGGGTTTTGTCCGAAGTCCTGCTCATAAAGATCAGCGCACCCTGACCCGGGGGTCGATCAGCCCATAGGCGATATCGACCACGAGATTGACGGCGATAATCAGCAAGGACAGTACGGTGATGACGGCCTGCAAAACCGGATAGTCACGCGCAGCCACGGCATCGAAGGCTAAAGTGCCGAGGCCGGGCCAGTTGAACACGCGCTCGACCACCACGATTCCCCCGATCAGGGCGCCGAATTGCAGGCCGAACCAGGTTATGAGCGGGATGGCGCAGTTGCGTAGCCCGTGCTTGTACAAAACGGCTCTCTCGCCAAGCCCCTTGGCGCGGGCGACCATGATATACTGCGCCTGCAAGGTTTCAAGCATGGCGGTGCGCACTAGGCGGACATTGGTCGCGGTCAAAATCACGCCCATGGTCACGGCCGGCATGATAAGGCTTGAAAACCCGCTCATACCGCTGGGGGGCAGCCAGCCAAGGGTGATGGAAAACACTAACACCATCATGGTGGCAAGCCAGAAATTCGGAAATGACAGGCCGGCCAGCGAGCAAATACGAATGAGCTGATCGGCCCATTTGCCGCGCGCCACCGCAGCCTTGATCCCCAGCGGAACCGAAAGCGCAATCGCGATCAGCATTGAAGACAAGGCCAAACTCAGCGTTGCCGGCAGGGCTTTTGCGATCAATTGCGAGACCGGCGTGCCGCCGATGAAACTGCGCCCGAAATCGAGCGATACCAAGCCCCGCAAGAAGCTCAGATATTGAACGAAAAAGGGCTGATTCAACCCCAGAGCTTCACGAATACGTTCGAGGTCCGCCTCGGTTACGGCCGCGGAGCCTTGCGTCAACATCAAGGCCGGATCGCCGGTCAGACGAATGGCGAAAGCAACGATCAAGGTCACCGCGACCATCACGAACAGGGCCTGTAAAAGGCGTTTGAGCAAAAATCCGGCCAAGGTGATTTTCCGTTACTAAAGAGCAAGTGGCTTGTCATGGGCCACTACCCGTGCGACGGGAATAACGCCATGGTGGCTAAGTGGCTAATCGACGCTGACTTGGTTCAGGCGCAGACGGCTGTCGGGCACGGGAGTGAAATTATGCACGCGGCGGTTAAGCCCGAAAATTTCGTTGGGGTTGTAAAGCGGCAGCTCCAGCGCATGGTCGGCGACATACTTCGCAATGGCCCTTAAAGCGCTTTGGCGTTGGTCGCGGTCGGTAATCATGCGCTGGGACTCAAGCATCTTATCCAGCTTGGCGTCGCGGTCATAGGGATTCCATTTTTCGCCGGTATGATACATGAAATAGGCGGTGTTGTCGTAATCGAAGGTCCAGCCGCCCCAAGCTTGCTGAAACAACTCGCCGGTCTTGCCTTGCGGAACGATGTCGTTCAGAAAATAATTGCTCTCATAAAGTTTGATCGTTGCGTTAAGCTCGATCATCTGAAGGTAACCGGCAACCGCCTGAACCGCTTCGTTGAAACTGGCGTTATTGTTGCGAATATCAATGCGAAGTTGCGTGCCGGGCTTGATTCCGGCCTGTTTGAGAAGCCTGCGGGCTAGGTCCGGATCATAGGGCAATGGGGACAAATCGGGGTCATAACCAAAGGACAGCGCGCTTTGAAAACTGGCGATCGGGGCGGCGTAACCGCCAAGAATCGAATCGATGATGGCCTGACGGTCAACGCCGAGAATCATTGCCTTGCGCACACGCTCATCGCGGGTGATCCCTCTCGCGGTGTTGAAACGCAAAGCATAGACGGAAGGTCCCGGTGCGGTGACAACCTCAAGCTCCGGCTTGTTTTTGATGGTCCCGACCATGCCGATCGGAACGCCCGGTGGCATCACCAGATCGATACGGCCGGCCTGTAATTCGGCGACCGCCGTGGCCGGTTCGGCGATGAAACGGTAATCGAGCCGTGAAATATTCGCCTTGGTTCCCCAGAAATCCTC
Source organism: Hyphomicrobiales bacterium (assembly GCA_036881905.1). Lineage (GTDB taxonomy): Bacteria > Pseudomonadota > Alphaproteobacteria > Rhizobiales > Im1 > JBAJNN01. Next base: position 7,374 of record JBAJNN010000016.1, read on the forward strand.
GAACCGCTCCAGGCTGATCTCGACTTTCGGTTCATAAGACACGAATTTGAACGGACCGGTGCCGATGGGGTGGCTGTTGAACCAATCCTCGCCATGTTCTTCGATATAATCCGGCGGCACGATCATGGCGCCATACCCGGCCAGTTTGGTCAACAACACAGGATCGATGAGTTTAAGATAAAAATCGACGGTGAAAGCATCGATGATCGCGACATGGTCGATGGCGGCGTAGTTGGATTTCTGCGGGCCTTTGGAGCCTTGATCGCCCAGCAGACGTTCGAAGGTAAATTTCACCGCCCTGGCGTTGAACGGCTCGCCATCGTGAAAGGTCACGCCCTGGCGCAGATGGAAACGGATACGTTTGCCGCCATCGAGAGTCTCCCAGGAGGTGGCAAGCCCGGCGACCAGCCTTCCATCGGGTTGGCGATAGGTCAGGCCGTCATAGAGATTGGTCGCCACCGCGGCCCAAGCGACCAGATAGGTATCAACCGGATCCCAACTGCCCGGATCCTGCGCCGAGGAAACCGTCAGAGTGCCCCCGGCATGGGCTAACGAAGCCGCGGCCAGCCATAAGCCCGTAGCCAGAAGACCACGAAAACAGTTCAGGAAGCCATTTTTCATCGCTTTCTCCACCAACGTCCTTAAGGGCTCATATCATACGAGCCACAAAGTGGCCAGGAGCGATTTCATGATGTCTTAAAATCGCCGGTTCGTCGCCTATGCGGCGAATCGAGCTTGGAATCTCGCCTGCCATCGGCGCATGATCGCTTCTGTGGGCCGGATCGGCGACCGGTACCGCGCTCAATAACCGTTTGGTGTAGGGGTGGCCTGGGGTTTCCATGACCTGACGACGGGTTCCAAGCTCAACGAGCTGTCCAAGATACAACACGGCTATGCGGTGGCTTATCCGCTCCACAACCGCCATGTCATGACTGATGAACAGATAGGCCAACCCCTGTTCTTCCTGAAGTTCCATGAACAGATCGATGATTTGGGCCTGAATGGAAACGTCAAGCGCCGAGAGAGCTTCATCGGCAATGATCAGTTTCGGCCTTGAAGCCAGCGCGCGGGCGATACAGATGCGCTGGCGCTGCCCGCCGGAAAATTCATGCGGGTAGCGATCGGCATGAGCCGAGCTGAGCCCGACGCGCTCAAGCAGCGCGTCGATGCGGTTCCCGATCGCCGTCTTTCCTCTAAGCAAACGATGGGTCACGATGGGTTCCGCGATTGAAAACCCGACCGTCTTGCGCGGATCGAGCGAGGCGAAGGGATCTTGAAAAATATACTGGATATCCCGACACAAACGCCGTTTCTCTTTTCCGTTCATGATGGCCAGAGGCGCCCCCATCACCTCGACATACCCCGATGTTGCCGCCTGCAATTGTTGAATGGAGCGCCCTATCGTCGATTTTCCCGATCCGGACTCACCAACCAGCGCCAGCGTTTCCCCGGGGAAAATATCGAAACTGACCTTTTCAACCGCATGAACCCGATGGGTTGGCCTGCTCGGGAACCCTTTCCTGACATCGAAGCGGACAGTGAGATCGCGCACGCGCAGTAGCGGCGGCTTGTCGTAACATGCGGTTTTTTGCCGACGTTCCACGCCAATACGGCGTCCTTCGCCATTGTCCATGACCAACAGCGGCAAACGTTTGGGACAATCCTCTCCCGTCATTTCGCCAAGCCGCGGTGCCGCCGCCAGCAGGGTTTGCGTATAGGGATGACGGGGATTGGCGAAAATCTCGGCCGAGGAAGTGCCCTCAACCTTCTTCCCTCGCCACATGACGCACACATCATGGGCGATTTCAGCGACGACGCCCATATCATGGGTAATGAAGAGCATCGCCATGCCGAGCTCACCCTGCAATTCACGCAACAGGGCCAGGATCTGCGCCTGAATAGTGACATCAAGGGCGGTGGTCGGTTCATCAGCGATCAATAGTTTCGGCCGACAGGCAAGCGCCATGGCGATCATGACACGCTGGCGCATGCCGCCGGACAGCTCATGGGGGTAACGTTTGACCAGAGTATCACGATCGGCCAGGCGCACCATATCGAGCAAACGTTTCGTTTCGGCACGGGCGTCCGCCCGATCCAGTTTCTCATGCACTATCAGGGATTCGGCAATTTGCTCACCAATAGTGAAAACCGGATTGAGCGAGGTCATCGGCTCTTGAAAGATCATGGCAATCTCATTGCCACGAATGGCGCGCATGTCGCTCTGGCCCGCGGCCATCAGGTCAACCCGACCGCCTCGACCGGTAAACATGATGTGGCCGCCGACATAGGTCGCACCGGCCATTTCCGCCAGACGCATGATGGACAGAGCAGTGAGCGACTTGCCGGACCCCGATTCGCCGACAAGGGCCAGCGTTTGCCCGGCCGACAGCGAAAATCCCAAGTTCTCTACCACCCGATTCGTGCCGAAAGCGACGTTGAGAGTCTCAACCGAAATGAGCGCCATGACACGCAATCCCTCCTCACTACCCGTTCAGGATAATCTTACATGAATCTCCGCGCGATCGTGTCGTAAGCAGGGAGATGATCAAGGGCGCCGACGGCGGAAAACGCCAATTTTCGCCCTCGCAGCATACGCTCGCCCAAGCCGCGCACCGCCTCGGCATCGACGGCCTCAACCTTACCAATCAATTCCGCGACAGGCAGAACCTTGCCAAAGGCCAGTTGCTGATGGGCCATTTGCCCAGCCCGCGCCGAAGAGCTTTCAAGACAGGCGACAAAAGCCGCCTTGAGTTGCGCTTTCGCCCGCGCCACCTCTTCCTCGCCCACTTTCGCGGTCACGGCCAGCAATTCATGCGCGATGACCGCGATCAACTTGTCGACCCGCTTGGCCCCGGTTGCGGCATAGACGCATAACAGACCGAGATCGTGAAAAGTCGATACGAATGAAGAGATCGTGTAGCACAGCCCACACTTTTCACGCACTTCCTGAAACAGCCGCGACGACATGCCGCCGCCAAGGAGTCCGCTTAAGACCCTTAAGGCGTAAATGTCCTCGGAACAATAGCCCGGCGCCTCGAACCCCATGACGATATGGGCCTGGCCGAGTGGTTTACACTCGTGTCCGGGGCCCCCTTCAAATCGCGCAACCGGCCAGCCGGCGACGGTAAAGGGTTTGCGGTCACGGAACGCCCGCGCCACCTGTTCGGCGAACCGCTCGTGATCGATGGCGCCGGCGGCGGCGAACACCATGCGATCCGGTGAATACTGTTGGGCCCGCCAGGCGGCGATATGGTCCGGCGTGAAGGCGGAGACAATATCGGCATGGCCAAGAATCGGCCGCCCCAGCGGCTGACCCGGAAAGGCCGCCTCATGCATGAGATCAAACGCCACATCGTCCGGCGTATCCCGCGCGGCGGCAATCTCTTGCAAAACCACCTCACATTCGCGCTCCAGCTCGGCCTTCTCAAAGCGTGGGTTGATAAGAATATCACTTAAAATATCGACGCCAAGGGCAATGTCGGGTTTGAGCACGCGGGCGTAATACGCTGTGGTTTCCATGCCGGTCGCCGCATTCATCTCTCCGCCGGCGGCCTCGATCTGTTCTGCGATCCGGCGCGCCGTGCGCGTGGTCGTTCCCTTGACCGCCATATGTTCGGCGAGATGGGCGATACCGTTGACCTGACGGGCCTCGTTGCGCGCCCCGGCCCGAATCCAGATGCCGAGCGAGGCCGTTTCCAGATGCGGCATAGCATGGCTTAAAATGGTCAGCCCGTTATCGAGCCGCGTTGAAGAAATTGTCATGACCCTTAACTTTCCGAGTGAAAAATCGCTGATCGTTCAAACATAAACGCCCTGACGTCGTCAAGGGTACAGGGGGGCGGAGGTCTGTCCGGTCCGGACGGCGCGGGGTCGCCGTTTTGCACCAAGACCCTCAAGGCTTCAAGCTGGGAGTCTCCACAACACGCCACCATCGGCCATGGCGCCGAGCATGATGGTTTCCGTGTTGCCAACCATGTTCGCGCGCCGGCCATCGCGGCACAAGCCTTCGGGTTGGCTCCTCACTGGCCAAGACCGGCACCGTTGACGCCGATGGTTACGCCCCTATTGGTCTTCAGCCCTAAAACCTCTGACTGAAAGACAGTTTAAGGCTCCGGCCTGGCATGGCCGACTTGCCTTCGCTCATATAGGGCTCACAATACTTGTTGAAGAGATTTCCCACGGCGAGATGAAATTCACAATGCTTCAGTAAACTCCGACCCGGCTTCCAGCCGAAGAATAGATCATGCACCGCATAGCCACAGCTTTCCGGGCGCGCATACCAATGGCTGTAAGGTTGTGCGCGGCTTTGATTGTAGGGCGTCTTTTTCTACGCGGCCACGAAAGTTGCCGTCCAGCCGAAATCAATGTCGCCCTCGGGAATCCCACGGCCCAGCGTGACAATCAGGGTCGTCGGCATCAGATGGTTCACATGGGTATCGGGGCCATGAATATGATTAACTGCCTCCCTCCGCTTGCCGGTCATGGAGGTGAAACCAAGGTCTGAAAACATAAAATCGTTCTCATAATGTGCCTCGAATTCAACACCGCGCGCGTAATGGGACGGCGCATTCCAATAGAAGGGAACCGCTCCGGTTTTTGTGTGCAATTCCGCCGGATTGGCCGATCCGAACCGGCGCGTTACCGGATTGCCGACATGATTGTTGAAGACCGAACTTCGCCGCATCAAAACATCGCCTTGCGCCACTATATCGTCGCGCCGTGGCTTGGCGCCGATATTAAGCGTGTTATCGCGTTCGGCTCTAAGGTCGCGGCTTGTACCCGAAGGCTTGGCATGGCTAGCGCCTTTTCTGTGTACCAAGTAGACTTCATCGATAACGCGCGCAGAAAGTATAAGCCCAACCGACAAAAAGCTCAAGAGCCGGATCGACCCGCCAGGAAAAGTTGACGCCGGGGGTGAGACCATGATGCAAAACGGCCGAATAATCGCGCCCAGCGGCGGGATCATTATAGACCGATGCCGTATTGGGCACGCCTTTGGAGCGAACATAGTCGTAACGCACACCAGGGGTCAGGGTAATACCGTGCGTAAGCGCCATGCGGTCCTCGATGAATAGGGCCGGCATGTCCCTTCTGGGCCTTCCGGCATGGTCCAAGGCGCATAATCGCCATAATGATCCTCGGCTTTGGTCGCTCTGGTCGCATCGAACATCGTCACTTCCCGATCATGATGACGAGAGTGGATCCCATAAGTCCACACTATGCTCAGCACCACCAAACGCAAAGTTTGAGACGTTCTCCAATTCAAGACGAAAGTCGGAATATCTGGCTTTGTTTTTTGTTCCGAAGGTCACCGAAGACCCCAGGACATCTTGTGGACGCGTCGCGCGTAACATGGTCGAGGAACAGCTGGCCATGTGGGCGTATTCACAAGCCTGCTTTCACCGTCAAAGCTATGCTCGAAGGTCGAAGTGAAATCTTTCGGCTCGCGGCGCGTCAGCATATGACGCATCGCTTCCCCGTAACCGTATTTTTCGATTTGGTACTCACTCGGCGTCAACTGCCCACGCATGGCGGAAACCGGCCTTAAGTTCCCGCTTCCGCCGTAAACAACCGAAACCTTTGCCTTGTGTCCGCCATACTTGCCCGACAGTTTCCCCATGAAGGATGTCAGCTCGGAATCGGAGTGATGATAGACCTCGCCGCCGCCGACCCGCATATTGCCGTCCTTGCGCCAGGTGACATTCGCCAGACCAGCGAATGCCATTGAAGTTCCGAGCTTCGAACGGCCGTAAACGGCGCCGGTTTCCCAAAAAAACCCCTGTTCGCGGTCTGATAAGCGGTCTTGCCCAGGGCACCTCAACTCTCACCTTCACCCAGAAAATTGGTGGCGTCCTTGGTCTCCAGCTTGACCGTGCCGCCACAACCGCCATTACCATGGCGAACGGTTATCGCGCCTTTCTCGATCTCAACCCGCTTGAGAAATTCAGGGCCGACAAAAACCGTGCCCTGGCGATATTTCTCGAAGTTCTTCGGCGCCTCATCCAGCAATATGCGAGTGTCCGATTGGCGGGAAAAACCGCGAATGGAAATGGACTGACCTTGCGTTCGTACACTGCCCGGCATTTGGACCCCCAGCATCCTTCTTACAAGCCCCGGGATGGTTGCTGCCCCGAGCCTGTCCGATTTGAGCCGCGGTGATCCGCGAAATGCGCGGGGGAAGGTCGGGAAGGTCATTTCCCGTCACCGTTGCGTTTACGTTTCCGTAAATCCTGATAGTATCAAGGGTGACAGCATTTCGAGGCGTGGTATCTTGGGGCGTGGATGATTTATCCGGCAGTTGCTGCTTGGATGGCGATGTCTCATTCGGGACGGTAATTGCCGGCTCGGCTTGGCCATCGCACCAACAGCGAGTATAAATCCCAAGGCAGACATCGCTACACCCCCAAGGATCTCGAATTTGAGGTTAACGCCAAAATACCACGCATCTGCCGACTCTCCTGTTAAAACGATTGCAAATCACCCGCGTATTGTTTTTAACGGACATAAAATATGAGTCAATAGATATGGTTTAAAGAATGTCCTGGGGATGGAGCTTCAGGGTGTGGAGGCGTTCGACGCCGGCTCATAACTTGCCCATACCGCTTTTCATCGCCCACGAAGGCGTTTGACGATGAAAATGGTGTAAATACAAAGCAGGCATAAGGCGAGGCCGAACCAGGTCAGGGCATATTGCAGATGGTGGTTGGGCAGTTCGGGCATGGGGTTCAGCGCCCGCGGCCATTGCGGCCTGTCGGCCGCGTTTCCGCCGCTTGGTTCCGCCACAACGACAAAAGCCGTCGCCAGGCTATCGCGGCCGAGGTCGAATTCGGCCGCCATGGCGGGAATATCCCACCAATACCACCGGTTGGCTTCGGCTTGGTTATCCGGTGTGAAAACCCCCTGACCGCGCGAATGCGTTCGTATATGCCCGGTGAGAGCGAGAGGCGCGGGGGCGGGTCTCGCAATATCTTTCTTCGTGCGGCGAATGGCGTCGGGGATAAAACCGCGATCGACGAGAACGCCGCAACCCTGATCCGCCTTGAACGCGCTGACCACATGCCAGCCCGCCACGCCATTGAGCGTGGCGTAAAGATAGAGGCTGCGATCGCCGATGAAGCAGCCGGAGGCGCGCACGCGCAACCAGTCTGTCCGCTCCGTGTCGATCCGATTTTCAGCAACGCGCCTTGCGACAGCACAAAGCGTCACCGGAGGGGCTGAAAGCCGCGACTGGAGCGTCACGATCAATTGCCTCTTCCAGTCAAGACGCTGGATTTGCCATAGGCCCAGACCGATCAATATCGCCAACGCCGCCAGAGCAGCAAGACTGACAGGCAAAATCCGGCGCGGCGATGACAAGGGCGATACAGCCATATGACCACTCCCCGGCTCACTCCCCGCAATGACGCCCCTCATGGGCCTTGGTCCGGAATTGCTGACACAAAAGAATGCCTTTCGCCGGGCGCAGCAGGCCCAGTGAGAGGACAAGCGCCAGAGGAAGCCAGAGAATGACATGGACCCAGTAGGAGGGGTGGAAATTCAGCTCCACGATCATGGCAAGCGGAACGACAATGCCGCCGACAATGAGAATGATAAACACCGCCGGACCGTCGCCGGAATCGCAAAACCCGTAATCAAGGCCACAGGCCGAGCAGCAGTCGGCCGTCTTAAGATAACCATTAAACAGTTTGCCTGAACCACAGCGCGGACAACGGCCGCGTATGCCGGTCGAAATCGGCGATAAAGGCGGATAGAACCGATCATCGCCCATTTAAGACATCCCTTCCCAAGACAGGCGCCATGATCGCAACCGGCAAATACCCGGGACTTCAACCATCAGGAGACTTCGGCGACCGCGCCGAACGACCCCCAGACATAGACGCAGACGAACAGGAACAGCCACACCACATCGACGAAATGCCAATACCATGCGGCGGCCTCGAAACCGAAATGCTGTCTGGCGGTGAAATGACCGGCCAATTCCCGAAACAGGCAGACAATCAGGAACACCGTGCCGACAATGACGTGAAACCCGTGGAAACCGGTGGCCATGAAGAAAACCGAACCATAGATATTGCCGTCATTGAACCGGCTGAAGGCAAAGGCGGCCTCGGAATATTCATGGGCCTGCACCATGGTAAACACAAGACCAAGGCCGATGGTGCATATCAGCCCCCATCTCACCCCCTTGCGGTCGTCATGCAGCATCGCATGATGCGCCCAAGTGACCGTCGTGCCCGATGTCAGCAAAATCAGCGTATTGAGGAGCGGCAGATGGAAGGGATCGAACACACTGACGCCCTTGGGGGGCCATACGCCCCCGACAGCTTCGAAACGGACGGCCTGGATGGCATCGCCGGCAAACAGGCTGGCATCGAAAAACGCCCAGAACCAGGCGACGAAGAACATGACCTCGGAGGCGATGAACAGGATCATCCCGTAGCGCAGATGCAGCTGGACAACGGGCGTATGGCAACCAGTGCGCGCTTCGGCAACGACATCGCGCCACCACATGAACAGTGTGTAGAGCACGCTCGCGAAACTAACGATCAACAGCCACGGCGAGGCGCCGTGAAACCACCGGACCGCCCCGATCGCCATCGCAAAAGCCGCAACCGCGCCCAGCGCCGGCCACGGGCTGGGATCGATGATGTGATAAGAGTGGCCTCTGGCGTGACCTTCAGCCATGATCGCGTGCTCCAGCCTATATCCCTATACTACATGAAAACATTTTTGTTACGAATTCCCGGGTTTGTCCAGCCCTCTTTCCAAGCAGGAAGGACTATCGCTCCCTTGTCTCAACCCGACTTTCATGTGATTGCGGCATGGCGGCCTGTCGAGAGTTGGCCTTAAGGCGCACAATGGTGGTGATAAAGAACATGAAAGCCAGCCCGGCGAGAATCCAGCCCAGAACCACGGCCCGACGCCGACGGCGGCGGCGTTCGATCGCGCTTAAGCTGTAGCCCTCGCGTTTTTCGTTCATTGGCGATGACCGCCTTGTGGCCGGAGGGCGCCGGCGCGCGGATCAAGCATAACCAAACCCCCGTTCCGCAAGCAGCATGGCGAACAGCATAAACAGATACAGAATTGAAAAGCCGAACATCTGCCGCGCCGCGCGCTCACAGGCCGGCGCGGCGCGAATGCGCAACACCCGCCATGCCGCAATGATGAACAGGCCGCCAAGCGCAATGGCCGCCACCAGATAGGCCGGACCGGCTATCCCCGAGAAATACGGCGGAAACGACGTTGCGACCAGGAGAAGGCTGTAGATGAAAATCTGTTTTCGCGCTGCGTCCCTTCCGGCCGTGACCGGCAGCATCGGAATACCGGCGCGGCGGTAGTCCTCACAGCGATAGAGCGCAAGGGCCCAAAAATGCGGCGGCGTCCACAGGAAAATGATGGCGAACAGAGCCAGACTATCGAGATCGATCCTACCGGTCACCGCCGTCCAGCCCACCACTGGCGGTAATGCTCCAGCCGCGCCGCCGATCACGATATTGTGCGCGCTGCGTCGTTTCAGCCAGATGGTATAGACCAGGACATAAAAGGTAATGGCGAAGGCGAGCAATCCGGCGGCCATCCAGTTGATGAACACGCCCATCATTGAGACCGCGCCGATGGACAAGACAAGCCCCAAGCCCAGCGCCTCGTCGCGGGCAATCGCGCCGCGCGGGATCGGACGGTTTGCCGTACGCCGCATGACGGCGTCGATGTCGGCGTCGAAAGCCATGTTGAGCGCGCCCGACGCCCCGGCGCCAACGGCGATGCACAACAGCGAGACCAGCCCCAGCCACGGGTGAATACCGCCTGGAGCAACGACAATTCCGACCAGCGCCGTGAACACCACAAGAGACATGACCCGCGGTTTGAGCAGGGCGAAATAATCCGCAATATCGGCTCGCACCACGGCGCAAGGGGCAAACCGGTCGATATGGCCGTCCGTCATGCGCTGATATGATGAAGATGCGCCGAGGTTATTCATGAGAATTCATTGCCGCTCACAGATTGAAAGACTATCCATAAAATTGCGCCTCATCGACACCCTGCGCCGGCGCTCGCCGGATCGGGCATTGTCCGCATAATTGCCGAAGCATTCAAACCCTATTGAATTCTCGGCAAGGTTTCGAACTGATGGAATGGCGGCGGCGAAGACAGGGTCCATTCCAGCGTCGTCGCCCCCCCCCCCCATGGATTGTTAGCCGCCCGGCGTTTTCGCCACACGGCGTGAGCCATGGCGAACAGAAAGATGAATACGCCGAGGCTTGCCACGTAAGACCCCCATGAGGATATGCGATTCCAGGCCGAAAACGCATCCGGATAATCGATATAGCGGCGCGGCATACCGGCGAGTCCTAGAAAATGCTGCGGGAAGAAAATCATATTGACGCCGATGAAGGTCACCCAGAAATGCAGCTTGGCCAGCCTCTCCGAATAGGTGAGGCCGAACATTTTGGGAAACCAATAATACCAGCCGGCGAAAATGGCGAAGACCGCGCCCAGGGACAAAACATAATGGAAATGCGCCACCACATAATAAGTATCGTGCAAAGATTGATCGATTCCCGAGTTCGCCAGAACAACCCCGGTCACCCCGCCGATGGTGAACAGGAGAATGAAGCCCAGCGCCCACAGCATCGGCGCGCGAAACTCGATCGATCCGCCCCACATCGTCGCGATCCACGAGAAAACCTTGATTCCCGTCGGTACGGCGATGACCATCGTCGCCACCACGAAATAGGCTTGGGTATCGACATCGAGACCGACCGTATACATATGATGGGCCCAGACGATAAAGCCGAGCAGGCCGATCGCGACCATGGCATAGGCCATGCCGAGATAACCGAAGATGGGCTTTTTGGAGAAGGTGGAGACCACATGGCTGATGATCCCGAAGCCCGGCAGAATCAAAATATAGACTTCCGGATGGCCGAAGAACCAGAACATATGCTGAAACAGAACCGGATCGCCGCCGCTTGCCGGTTGAAAGAAGCTGGTGCCGAAATTGCGGTCGGTCAGCAACATGGTGATGGCCCCGGCCAGAACCGGCAGCGCCAACAAAAGAAGAAAGGCGGTGACCAGGACCGACCAGACGAAGAGCGGCATTTTGTGCAAAGTCATGCCGGGGGCGCGCATATTCAAGATGGTGGTGATGAAATTGATGGCGCCGAGGATTGAGGAGATACCGGCGAGATGCAGCCCCAAAATGCCGAAATCGACCGCCGGTCCGGGCTGGCCCGTCGTCGAATAGGGTGGGTAAAGCGTCCAGCCGCCGCTTATGCCGGGCATGCCGGGGGCGCCTTCGACGAACATCGAGCAGATCAGCAGGGCGAAGGCGGGCACGAGCAGCCAGAATGAAACGTTGTTCATGCGGGGAAAGGCCATGTCGGGCGCGCCGATCATGATCGGCACGAACCAGTTGCCGAAACCGCCGATCATGGCCGGCATCACCATGAAGAAAATCATGATCAGCCCATGGGCGGTCACGAACATGTTGTATATATCCTTGCCCATATCCACCGCCATCCCAGGATCGGCGCCATAGACCATTCGAGCAAGCCCGTGAAAGAGCTGGATCCCCGGCTCCTGCAACTCGATGCGCATCATCACCGACAGAAAACCGCCGACGATCCCCGCCATGATGGCGAAGACAAGATACATCGTGCCGATGTCCTTGTGGTTGGTCGAGTAGACATAGCGCCGCCATCCCTTGGGGCGATGGTCATGCTCAACACTCAAAGCTGCATCGGTCATTGGCTTTGAACTTTCCGTTTCCTCGAATCAGCGTCTATCGATCGACCGTTCGGCGGAGCTTGATGCGTTTTCAGCCGGCCACGCGGTTCGCTCCGGCACAGCGACGGCAATCAGATCGCCTTGGCGTTCGCGGTTCAAACGCGCAAAAAGCGCTTCATTGGCTTGCTCGACGCCCTGCTTCAAGGCCTGGCTTCTCCACGAAGCGAAGTCTTGCTTGCCGACCACGCGAACCTCTATCGGCATATAGGCATGGCCCTGTCCGCACAACTCCGAACACTGGCCGTAATAGGTTCCGGTTTGCGAGGCATGGAACCAGGATTCGTTGATGCGGCCTGGAATGGCGTCGATCTTGAGACCGAAGGACGGCATGGCCCAGCTGTGGATGACATCGCTGGCGGTCACGATCATTCGCACTGTCGTATCCACGGGCACAACGACGGGATTGTCGGTTGTCAGCAATCGCGGAGCATCGGGATCGATTCGGCGGCGTTCTTGTAAAGCATCGCCGTCGAGAAGAATGGAATCGAAGGACAATTCGTCGGTCTCGGGGTATTCATAGGACCAATACCATTGATTGCCGGTGGTTTTGACCGTCATCGCGGCCTTTGGAATATCGCGCTCATAGTAGAGAAGACGGAAGGAGGGAATCGCGATCGTCAGCAATATCAATATGGGAATGACGGTCCATATGATTTCCACGGCGGTATTGTGGGTCGTCCTTGAGGGTTTAGGGTTTTTGCGGGCATTGAAGCGGAACATGACGAACAACAACAGCGCCAGAACGAACAGCACAATGGCGCAAATGATATAGAGCAGGAAGCTGTGGAATCCCTCGATCCGTTCCATGACCGGGGTTGCGGCGAGTTGGAAATTCATCTGCCATGGGCGCGGGCCGCTGATCTGCCCGGCATAGGCGATGGAGCCCGGCGCGGTCGCCATCGCGATGGCCACGGCAATCATTCCACGCGGAAAAAGTCCACCGATCGTCATGCCCCGTAAACTCCCTGGACCACCGTCAGGGCCGATCGTCAAACGACGCCTTGGCGGGGTATCATGGGCCGTCATAAGAAAATCCGAAGGCCAGACGAAGCGAAGCCCGCCGACACGATGGCCGCCCCACACGAAAACAAGCCCCATTACCGCTTTCCTCCATGATCGGCTCTTCCATGATTTATATACATCCTTGAGCCGGTTTGGGCAAGACAAGCGGCCTCCGGAATTCTTTTCGCGAAAATACAACCAAGATGGGCTATATTCACCAGCAACCGACTCTATGATATAGAGGAAAGCGATTTGTCGCAAGGCAGTGCGCCCGGGCGCGAAGATTGGTCATGATTTGACCACGCAAGGCGTCTCGCCGCGAAGAATGAGAGGCGAGGTCGCGATTCGTCAGCACCGATGTGGAAGACCCAAGGCGGACATTTCCGATAAAACCAGCCGGATCGCCATCAATCTCAAGGATAGAAACCGTGTCGAACAAACCATATCCCAATGTTGCAAAACATATCGGCCTTGCAGCATATATTATCCTTTGCATAGGTTTTTTTTCGCTCCGCGGCGCGATTGCCGCCGAGCAATCCGGCGCCGATCCGTCGGCACCCCAAGCTGACGAAGGAGCCTCGACGCCCGCCGCCCGGCAGGGTAATACCGAGACCATTGCGACCCACGCGGACTGGCAGGTTCAGTGCGATACCTTCACCAGTAACGACAAGCCGGTTCGTCAATGCGGCATGATTCAGACCGTCAAAAACGAGCAGAGGCAAAACATTGGGCTAAGTGCCGTGATCGCTAGGCTGCAACAGGACAAAAAAGAGGTTGCCATGATGCGCGTTCTGGTTCCTCTCGGCGTGTTTCTGCCGGCCGGAATCGGGCTCGAAATTGACGATCAGGCGATCGGACGCATTCCCTTTACGAGTTGTCCGCCGCGGCTGTGCATGGCAATGGCCGAAATCACTCCGGACATGCTGGAAAAACTGAAAAAGGGAAAGACCGCCAATTTCGTCGTCTATGAAGCCCCCGGTGCCGGTTTGAGCATGAAGGTTTCACTGAAGGGTTTTACCGCCGCGTATGAAAACCTTGGCGACTTATAGCTATTAAGAGGCGTCGGCGTTTAATGGCCGTATCGGCAGGGCCGTCGGGTTATCTTGGTCGGGTCGGATTTGCGAGGCGCGCTAGAGCATAATCCGATCCGGAGAAGCGAGGTCAGACCAAGATTATGCTTAAAAAAACAATCAGCTGGAGAATTTTCCGTGATTCCATCGCCTCGGAAAACGCTCTAGTGATTCCGGGACACTTCAATTCGAGATAGGACCAGTTGTGAGCACCCCGGTCACAGACAGCCTAGAAACCCATCAGCCGATCGAGGATATTGCCGAGCTTGCCGCCTGGCTGGAAAAGGGGTGCAAGCCTCGCGAGCGCTGGCGCATCGGCACCGAGCATGAGAAATTCGGTTTTCTGACCGATTGCTACTCTCCCCTGCCCTATGACGGTCAACGCGGCGTGCGTCGGGTTCTGAACCACCTGCGCGATCGCTTCGGCTGGGAACCGGTGATGGAGGGCGACACGATCATCGGGCTGCGGGAGCCATCGGCCCGCGGCGGCGCCATATCCCTGGAGCCGGGGGGGCAGTTCGAGTTGTCTGGCGCGCCGCTCGCCACCCTCCACCAGACTTGCGATGAAGTGCAATCTCACCTTTGTCAACTGCGCGAGATCGGCCGGGAGCTCGACGTCGGTTTTCTGGGCCTTGGCTTTTCGCCGAAATGGACCTTGCCGCAAATCTCTATCATGCCGAAAGCGCGTTATGCGATCATGCGTCGCTATATGCAAAAGGTTGGCTCGCGCGGTCTGGATATGATGTTCCGGTCTTGCACGGTTCAGGTTAATCTCGATTTCTCCAGCGAGGCCGATATGACCCGCAAGATGCGCGTCGGCCTTGCGCTTCAACCGGTCGTGACCGCCATCTTCGCCAATTCCCCCTTCATGGAGGGCCAACCCAGCGGTTTTTTGAGCCTACGTTCTGATATATGGCGTCACACTGACGCGGATCGTACCGGATTGTTGCCCTTCGTGTTCGAGGAGGGCTTCGGTTTCGAAGCTTACGCTCGTTACGCCCTTGACGTTCCGATGTATTTTGCCCGTCGTGACGGCGTTTATCATGACGTATCCGGGCAGTCGTTTCGCGATTTCATAGCCGGAAAACTGCCCGGCCTGCCCGGTGAACGCGCGACGATCGGCGATTGGGAAGACCATCTGACCACGCTGTTCCCCGAAGTCCGGCTGAAGCGTTTCATCGAGATGCGCGGCACCGATGGGGCCCCGTGGCGCGGATTATGCGCATTGCCGGCACTCTGGGTTGGCCTGCTCTATGACGAGGCCGCGCTTGACGCCGCTTGGGACCTGGTCAAGGGCTGGAGCGAGGAAGAGCGTCATGATCTGCGCGCCGAGGTCCCCCGCACGGCGCTGGATACGCGGTTTCGCGCCGGTTCTGTGCTTGATGTCGCGCGCGAGATGGTCGCCATCGCCGGATCGGGGCTGAAAGCGCGGGCGCGCCGTGATCCTTTCGGCGGCGACGAAAGTCATTTTCTCGGCGCCATCGAGGAGATTGTCGAGAGCGGGCGGACATTGGCTCAAGACCTCCTGACCCTTTACCGGGAGCAATGGCATGGCGACATAGACCGCATTTTTTCCGAATGCGCCTATTGACCCATACTGGACGCCGCGTACGTCTCAAGACCCCGCGCGCCGGCCCGCCGACAGGGCTTCTCCCGAACCGGGCTATTCCCGCAACAGGGCCTCCACCGGATCGAGACGCGAGGCGTTGCGCGCCGGAATATATCCGAACAAAAGGCCGATCCCGCATGAGCACAAAACAGCGACAATAACCGACGCCCAGGAATAGACGAGATGAAATTGAGTGCTGAGAGATTGAAAACCCGCGCCGAAGGCAAAGGCTACGCCGGTCCCCAAAAACCCGCCGATCATGCAAACTAGAATGGCCTCGATCAGAAACTGCCGCAATATGTCGCCGCGGCGCGCGCCGACCGCCATGCGCACGCCAATTTCGCCGACCCGTTCCGAGACCGCCACCAGCATGACATTCATGACCCCGATTCCCCCCACGACCAGCGAAATCACGGCAATGGCGGCAATGAGAATATTGAACGTATCGGTTGAGCGCATATAGGCTTTGCGAATCGTGTCGGAGTTTACGATGAAGAAATCCTCAGACCCATGGCGCGCGGCCAGAAACCGGCTGATCGCCTGCTCGGCCCAATCGCTTGGCGCCGTGTCGGCCAGCTTCACGATAATGGTGTGAACATACGAAAAATCACTTCCCACGATGCGCTTTCGGATCGAGGTATAGGGCAAGTACATCCGGCCCTCACTATCCTTTGTATCCGCCTCGACTATGCCGACGATACGATAAAGATATTCTTTTCCCATCATGACCGTGCCGATCACGTCGGTTGCATCGTGGCCAAAGAGCGTGTTGCGCATATTGGTGTCGATAATGACGTCACTGTCGCTGTCGCGCATATCCTCATCATCGAACAGTCGCCCGTCCACCAGCCTGATGCCCTCGACCACAAAATATGCCGGCCCAATCCCCCTGACGGAAAATTCATACTTTTCGGAGTGACGATAGATTGTAACATCCTCTCTAATCGACGGCGTTGCCGCACTGACATAGGGCAGCTCGGCCAGCGCGGTTATGTCGGCAAAGGTCAGCGTTTTGATCTTCCAAGCCTGCCTGTCGTGGTAACCCTTGCCCGGATGAATTCTCAACGTGCTGGTGCCAAGGCGTGAAATCTCGGACAACACCTCCTCGCGCGATCCGGCGCCAAGCGCCACCATGGAAACGACCGAGGCAATGCCGATAGCGATCCCCAGCATGGTGAGGGCCGTGCGCAGCCTGTGCACCGTCATCGACAGAACGGCCATAATTAAGGATTCACGCAGCCTGTCTTTCCACCGCCAGCCACCATGCCGTTTCGGCGTCGCCGATTCCCGAACCGGCATGGCCGCCCGGGGAAGGGTGGTTTTGCGATCATTGCGGGTATCGGAGACAATCACGCCATCGCTTAACCTTATGATCCTCTGCGCACGAGCGGCGACCGTTTCATCATGGGTGACGATCACGATCGTTCTGCCCCGGGCATGGAGGTCATTCAGGATGTTCAAAACATCCTTGCCGCTGCGCGAATCGAGGGCGCCGGTCGGTTCATCGGCCAAAATAACCTCGGCATCGTTCATCAACGCCCGCGCAATCGATACGCGCTGCTGCTGCCCGCCGGAAAGTTGACCGGGTTTATGATGGGCGCGCTCGCCCATGCCAAGAGAAGCCAGCAACGAGGCGGCTCCGTCATGGCGTTCACCCGCGCCGCGTCCGGCATAAACGGCCGGAATTTCGACATTGGCGAGCGCCGTCAGCCCGGCAAGAAGATGATAGCTTTGGAAAATAAACCCGAAATGCCCGCTCCTGAGCGCCGCCAGCTGGTTGGCGTCGAGTTGCCCGGTCTCCTTGCCCGAAACCAGATAGCGACCGGCGGTCGGTCGTTTGAGACAGCCGATAATATTCATCAGCGTCGATTTGCCCGAACCCGACGCGCCGATAATCGCCACCATTTCTCCGGTCTCGATCGTCAGATCGATATCTTTGAGGGCAATTACGGCCCCAGATCCGGTCCGGTATTCCAGGCGAATGCTTTCAAGAACGATCAACGGTTCGGGCATGGGCTAAAATCCCATGAACCAGCGGCGGCGATTTTTTGTCTTGATCTTGCCGACCGCAACCTTCTCACCCCGTTTCAGACCGGAGAGGATTTGCGCCGTGACCCGGTTATTGAGACCGACCGTGACCTTGCGGCGCTCAATCCGGTTATCGGCGCCGACGACCTCCACGACATAAACCCCGTTTTGTTCATTCTTCGATAGGGCCTGCGACGGGATGGTGAGAACATCCTTGGCCTCAGCGACAATGATATGGATTTCCGCCGTCATATAGCTGCGCAATCGTCCGTCCGGATTGGGAATGTTGAAAGCGCCATTATAATAGATAGCTTTCGACAAAGACGATAACGTGGTGCCCTCAGGATCGACATCTCGGTCGTTTCTGATCGATTCCGGCGCCGGCTCAATGGACTCAAGGCTTGCGTCATAACGATGGTCGGATTCGCCGGTCATGGTGAAATAAACCTTCTGGCCAAGCTTGACTTTAAGGATATCGACTTCGGAAATTTCCATCAGCATGGTCATGACGTCGGTTTGACCGAGCACGACAATTGTCGGCGCTGTCTGGCTGGCATTGATGGTCTGGCCTTCCTGGGTCACGATTGAGAGAACAGTGCCATCCATGGGCGCGATGATTTTGGTGTAACCGAGCTCGATCCGCGCCTGATCCATGGCGAGTTCGGCCTTGGCGATCTGGGCATCGAATGAGTCGATCTGGGCAAGTGTGATATTGACTTGCTCCAATGCTTCATCATAGGTCGATTGCGATGAGGCATTCTGCTTTAACGTGTATTTCTGTCGATCGAGCTCGGAGCGTTGGTAGGCCAGCACTGCCTCCTTCTCTTTGCGCTCGGCCTTGATCCGCTTTATGTCGGCTTGCGCCTTACACAACGCATTTTCCTTGGCCGTGGGGTCGATCTCGGCAATCGGATCGCCCTTTTTAACCGCGTCGCCCACCGCCACGTTCAGCGATGTGATCCGACCGGAAACCTGGGCGCCGACAGCAACCAGAGCGGCCGGTTTCAAAATCCCCCTGGCCAGAACACTCTCCTCGACAGTGCCGATTTGCGCCGGCGCCGTCATGACGTTCGCGTCATCCGGCTTAGACGAACCGGGCCTGAACACAAAGAAGGCGACGGCCAAAGCGGCGCAAACAGCCACTGCAATGAAAATGGAACGTTTCATCCGTTAGTGCTCCCTCACTATAAGACAACCGTCGATGAATCATACCCATCGACGGTTTAAGATGGTATTCTCACTTTGCAAATCTGAAATGCATGACATCGCCATCGCAAACACTGTAGTTTTTGCCTTCAAGCCGCAATTTTCCAGCCTCGCGCGCGCCATTTTCCCCGCCGTGAATGACGTAATCGTCAAAAGCAATGGTTTGCGCGCGAATGAAAGTCTTCTCGAAATCGGTGTGGATAACGCCGGCGGCGCGCGGCGCTAGGGTCTGGCGAGGCACGGTCCAGGCGCGCGTTTCCTTGGGACCGGCGGTGAAGAATGTCACCAGATCGAGCAACCGATAACCTTCACGGATCAGCCGATCAAGACCCGATTCCGAAAAACCCATTTCGGCGAGGTAGTCCGAACGCTCGTCTTGCTCCATCCGCGCGAGTTCGGATTCGATCTCGGCACAGATGACAACGACGCCGGCTCCTTCTTCCCGCGCTTTCAATCGCACTGTCTCGCAACGGGTTCGTCCGGCCGCGCCCGCCGTCTCTTCCACATTACACACATAAAGAACCGGCTTGGCCGTCAGCAGGTTCAGCATTTTCCATGCCGCTTGTTCTGCCTCTTTTATAACGGCGAGACGCGCCGGCCGGCCGGCGCCAAGCAGATCGAGGGCGCGCTCGATCAGCTCAGATGTATATTTGGCTTCCCCGGCGCTCCCCTTGGGGCCGCCGCGCGGCTTTTTCCGCAATGCGGTTTTGCGCCGTTCCAGAGACTCCAGATCGGCCAGCATCAATTCGGTCTCGACGATTTCGGCGTCGCGCAACGGATCGATCCCGCCCTCCACATGGCTGACATCCTCATCCTCAAAGCAGCGCAGGACATGGGCGATGGCGTCAACCTCGCGAATATTGGCCAGAAACTGGTTGCCAAGCCCTTCGCCTTTGGCCGCGCCGCGCACCAGCCCGGCGATATCGACGAAGATCAGCCGCGTCGGGATAATCCGTGCCGAGCCCGCCATATCGGCCAGCTTGAACAGACGAGGGTCGGGCACCGCCACATCGCCCAGATTGGGCTCGATGGTGCAGAACGGGTAATTTTCGGCCTGTGCCGCCGCGCTATGGGTCAGAGCGTTGAACAAGGTGGATTTGCCGACATTGGGCAAGCCGACGATACCGCATTTGAACCCCATCGCCTATGTCCCCCCACATTTCGTGGGCGAATCATCGCCTTTCGCCGTGGCGCCATCGAGCGCCAGACGCACCTTATCGGCGAAACGCGATGTCTCGCCGGCCGCCAGCAACTCGGCATTGGTCGCAATCGCCTCGATCAGCGGATCGAGCCACAGCCGGTCGGATTGGGAAAAATCCCGCAAAACATAATGCCGCACCAGCGATTTTTGCTCAGGACGACCGATACCGAGCCGAACACGGCGAAAACCAGGCCCGATATGGGCGGCGATCGAACGCAACCCGTTATGCCCGGCCAGCCCCCCGCCAGTTTTAACCCGCATTCGCCCGGGTTCAAGGTCGAGTTCGTCGTGAAAGACCACGGTATCGGCGGGATCGATCCGGTAAAACCGCATCGCCTCGCCAACCGACTGGCCCGAGCGATTCATCAAGGTCGCGGGCTTGAGCGCCACAACGCCCCGTCCGGCCAGCCGACCTTGCGCGATAACCCCATGGAAACGATCGCGCCAGAGGGAAAATCCGTGGCGATGCGTAATCGCGTCCACAGCCATAAAACCGATATTATGACGGTTATTACTATAAGCCGATCCGGGATTGCCAAGCCCTGCAAACAGAATCATCGTCCTCTTCGCGTCCATTTGTCCGGCGACACCTTGCGACCAAAGACAACCCCCGGCGGGACTTGCCGGATTCGACATCCGACCTCGTAACGTCAAGGGGCTAGAGCATAATCCGATCCGGAGAAGCGAAGACGATCAAGATTATGCTTATAAAATAGAATGTTGGAGCGGATAGCGATTAAATTTAATCGCTATCCGCTCTAAAATCCGAAAGGTTCAATTCGCCGCGCCGGGATTTTACTGGTTATCGTCCGTTTGCTCGTCATCCGGCTCCGCCTCGGCCTCTTCGGCGTCTTGCTCGGAACGCAGCCCCGCCGGCGCGGCGATCGTGGCGATGGTGAAATCGCGATCGGCAATGGTCGGGCTGGCATTTTCAGGCAACGCAACAGAGGAAATATGAATTGAATCGCCAATGGTAAGACCTTTGAGATCGGCAACGATTTTTTCCGGAATGGCGTCATTGGGACATTCGAGATCGACTTCGTGGCGAACGATGTTCAACACGCCGCCGCGCTTAAGGCCGGGGGAGTCTTCCTCGTTGACGAACTGTACCGAAACCGCGACAGAGACGGTGGCTCCCTTGGTCAGGCGCATGAGATCGACATGCAGGATAGAATCACGAACCGGCTCGAATTGAACCTCACGCGGTATGACACGTTCACTCCTATCGCCCAGTTTGACATTGTAGATGTGGGAGGCGAAGCGCCCGGCTTTTATTTCCTTTAAGACCTCGCGATAATCGAGAGTAACGGGTTCGGGTTTTTCGTTGCCGCCATAGATGATCGCGGGAATCGAATTGCGCCGACGTAACGCCCGTACGGCGCCCTTGGCGCCAAGTGTGCGCACGCAAGCCGTCAGCTCATGCATTCGCGCCATGGTTTTTCTCAAACCCCTCTTGTTTCATGAAATGCAAAACGAGCTTCATAAAGCTCGCAAAGGCTCCTTGAGCCGGAAGGCATGAGAGCGCGCATTGCGCAATCGCCCTGCCTTAGACGTTCGGACGAGCCTTATAGCGGCCATGGAACAACAATGCAACCCGTGACATCCGTTGGATTGGCGTTTAGTCGAACAGACTTGAGACCGACTTTTCGCCGGCGGTGCGGCCGATCGCCTCGGCAATGAGCGGGGCGATGGTGATGGTGCGAATATTGCCGGAGCGGCGAACGGCTTCCGTTGGCCTGATGGAATCGGTAACAACGAGGTGTTCAAGTCTCGAAGCTCCAATCCGCGCGAGCGCCTCGCCCGACAGCACGCCATGGGTGATATAGGCCGAGACCCGCGTTGCGCCCTTGGCGATAAGCGCTTCGGCGGCATTGCACAAAGTGCCGCCGGAATCCACAATATCATCGACCAGAATGCAGCTGCGCCCTTCCACCGCGCCGATAATATTGATGACCTCGGTTTCACCCGGCTGCTCGCGACGTTTGTCGATGACGGCAAGCGGCGCCGCGATGCGCTTGGCCAGCGCGCGCGCGCGCGCCACGCCCCCCACATCGGGCGAGACCACCATCAGACGATCGTTTTCGAAGCGCTCCTCGATGTCGCGCACCATAACCGGCGCGGCAAAGAGATTATCGGTCGGAATGTCGAAGAACCCTTGAATCTGACCGGCATGGAGATCGAGGGTGAGAACGCGATCGGCCCCGGCGCGAACAATGAGATTGGCCACCAGCTTGGCGGAAATCGGCGTGCGCGAGCCCACCTTGCGATCCTGTCTGGCGTAACCGAAATAGGGCAGAACGGCGGTGATGCGGCGCGCGGAAGCCCGGCGCAGCGCATCGATGATGATCAGTAATTCCATCATGTGGTCATTGGCCGGAAACGATGTCGCCTGAATGACGAAAACGTCCTCGCCGCGCACGTTTTCCTGAACCTCGACAAACACTTCCATGTCGGCGAAACGCCGGACCAGACATTTGGTCAGGGGTAAATCGAGATAAGCCGCAATGGCTTCGGCCAAGGGACGATTCGAATTGCCGGCAACGAGTTTCATGTAAATTTTCCCTAAAGCATAATCCGAGCTTGCCAAGCAAGAGCCGAGGACGACCAAGATTATGCTTACAAAATAAAGAGTTTAAGAGCGTCGGTTCGGCTCGATCGGATCGAACGGCGCTCTAGACAACAGCTGAGGGCATTCAGCGGATCCGGTCTATAACAATGCCTCAAAGCCCTGTAAACCGGCTATCGCCTATCGCACCTGCCCGACAAGGTTGAACAGTCCCGACGCCGCGGCCCGAGCCGCGAGAATCGCGCTTTGCCCCCAACTCTTGATTAAAGAGCCAGTCGGCACCGTGTTTTTCTGCTCCACCGTGCCGATCAGGGCGTCGTTTGGGTCACGAATCGTCCACAGCAGATGGACCGTTTGACTTGCGCCCTTAGATGGCCCGAATGTGACCCGCCCGCCAATGCGCAGGGACGATTTTCCAGGCCTGGCGACAATTGGCCAACCGGCCTGTTTGAGAACCGTCGCCAGAGCTCCGGCCAACTCCGCGTTGCCCGCCCCCGGGGCTCCGGTCACGCCGAGGAGTGCGACATTGCCGATGTGCGATCCGGCTCGGGCGTTGACGGATTGCCGTGTTCCCGACACCTTCATGGTTTGCGCTTTATCTTGCACGGGACGGGAGGCGGTCGGCGCATCGGGATAGCCCGGTTCGCCCTTCATGGCGGCCAGCTCCAACGGTCCGATCAAATCCGGATCGATACTGTCGGCGGCATTGTCGTCAAACTGTTTGAAGCCCTCCGCCGGGGGCGGCAGACCGGCGATCCGCGTCGCATAGCCAAGCTCCCCGAAATGGAGGGCGATATCCTCAAGACCATGCTCGGCAATACGATTAAGAGCCATATCATCGACGCCGGACCATGGATCGCGGCCCGGCGCGGCCGGTATGATTTCATGGCCGGAGATCGTTTTGCGCAAGGGGTGTCCATATTGGGCGACGCGCCAGACCCAGCCGACGATGACATCGCCGCGATGTTTTCGCGCATCCATGCGGCCGGCCATGACACCGTCTCCCGCGGATGCTGGCCCGACCACGATGGTAATATGTCGTCTTCGCGCCGCCCGTTTCAAGGCATTGAGAAAATCATCCAGCCGGTCCGGCGGCAGGCCGCCAAATGAGGTGATGGCAAGGCGAAGCGCCGGCCCGTTGCCATCCACCGTCGTCTTGGCAAAGGGATACACCTCGCCGGACAATCGGTCGCATCCCGCGAGAGCGAGAACCGCCAGCATGACAGTCACGGCCACGCTCGATTTTGACCACCACGGGAAAACCATTATCCCTCAACGATCCGGCAGCATTTTGCCCGGGTTCAAAATCCCCTTGGGATCGAACAGCTTTTTGAGATTCCACATCATCTCGAACTCCACAGGGTCCTTTATGTCGCACATGAGTTGGCGCTTCATGCGACCGATACCATGTTCGGCGCTGATCGAGCCGCCATGTTTGCGGACAATGCCATAAACAACTTCGTTGATTTCAGCCGTGCGCCGCAAAAAAGCGCCCCCATCCGCACCTTCAGGCTGGGAAATATCATAGTGGATGTTACCGTCGCCGATATGACCGAAAGCGATGATGCCGGCCCCCGGCGCCAGCGCGCCGATTTGCGCGTCGGCCTCGCCGAGAAAATCGGGGATATGAGAGACCGGCACCGATATGTCGTGCTTGATCGAGGCCCCGCGATCGTTCTGCACACGCGACATGGAGTCGCGCATATGCCACAATCGATCACGCTGGTCGCCGGAGGCGCAGATCATGGCGTCGCGGACCAGGCCGCGCTCATGGGCGCGGGCGAGAATGTCTTCCATGACGGCATTGAGCGTTCCATCGCCTTGCCCGCCGGTAAGCTCGAGAAGAACATACCAGCCATATGGGGTCGGCAACGGGTCGCGCGCGCCGGCATGACGGATCGTCAGTTCGACACCGAGGCGCGGCAGAAGCTCCAGCGCCACTACACGTCCGCCGTCGGCGCCGTCGGCAAGCGCCAGAAGGTCGAGGGCGGCTTGCGGATCGCCAACAGCCACAAAAGCCGTCGCATGGTCGCGCGGGCGGGAAAACAGCTGCAAAACGGCGGCGGTAATGATGCCGAGTGTCCCCTCCGCCCCGAGAAAAAGCTGCTTGAGATCATAACCGGTGTTGTCTTTTCTAAGCGTGCGGAGGCCATTCCATATGCGGCCATCGGCCAAAACCACCTCAATGCCCAGAACCAGGCCGCGCGCATTGCCATAAGCCAGAACATTGGCGCCGCCGGCATTGGTGGAAAGATTGCCGCCGATCTGACAACTTCCCCTAGCGGCAAGATTCAAAGGGAACAGGCGATCGGCCTCATCGGCGGCCTTTTGAATATCGGCGAGAATACAACCGGCCTCCACGGTCATCGTATTGTTGAGCGGATCGATAGCACGGATACGGTCCAAACGCCCCAGAGAGAGAACAATTTCATTTCCGGTCCCGAGGGGAACCTGAGCGCCGACAAGACCGGTATTGCCACCCTGGGGCACGATGGACGCATTCGTCGCATTGGCGATTTCCATGATCGCGGCAACCTCGGCGGTTGATCCCGGCCTGAGCACCATGGCGGCCGGATTATGATAAAGCCCGCGCTTTTCGGCAAGGAAGGGGGCCATGTCGTCCATATCGGTGAGGGCGTAAGCCGGGCCGGTGATCGCCGTCAGCTTGGCGCACAATTCCGGCGAAAGGCTAAAAGCGCGGTGCGGCGCCTGTTCGCAAGGATTCGGCTTACAGACACCATGCATGCTTGTGAATATCTCCTGACATGGCCGTTTAGCCTATCACACCGCCCGCGCGGAAACTCGCGGCTCCGCGCTCGCGCTCGGGCGCTCGCGGTCATTCGACATCAAGCGGCTCGGTACCGTCCGGCGTACCGTCGGCTTTGAGCGTAATTTTCTCGATTCGCGCTTCGGCCGCGCGCAAGAGAGACTGACAATGCCGCCTTAAGCGTTCGCCGCGCTCATAGATGCGAATCGATTCCTCAAGCTCGACCTTGCCGCTCTCGAGTTTCTCCACGATCTCCTCAAGCTCGCGCAACGCCGCCTCAAAGCCGAGCCGGGTAATATCGTCCCCGGCTGTATCAGCCCTGGTTGATGCATTTGTGTTTTCTGTCATGTCGTTCGCCGCTTTTTGGTTGCCATCGGGACAGGGAGTCATTAGCTTCGCCGGCTGCCACGCAAGTGCGATGGGCGAAACTGACGACTCCCTGTCCTGGACCATGGACAATCCTTAAACATGAAAGACCCCGATCATGGCGAATGAACGTACCCTCTCGATCATCAAACCCGATGCCACGGCGCGGAACATCACCGGTCAAATCATCGATATGCTCGAAAACGCCGGCCTTCATATCGTAGCACAAAAACGCGCCAAGTGGACCAAGGCGCAAGCGGAAGCATTCTACGCCATACACCGGGACCGTCCCTTCTTCAACGAGCTGGTGGACTTCATGACATCCGGGCCAATCGTGCTCCAGATTCTCGAGGGCGACAACGCGGTGGCCGGAAATCGTGAGATCATGGGCGCAACCGATCCGAAAAACGCCACCCCTGGAACGATCCGCGAAAAATTCGCGCAAAGCATCGAGCGCAACTGTGTCCACGGCTCCGACAGTCTTAAGAATGCGCGGAAAGAAATAGCCCTGTGCTTCGGCCCGGAGGAAATTGTCGGTTAAGGGACCTCATGCCAACCGCGGGCAGGGTATGGCCGGCAGATCACGGAGTCGCATTCTTGCCTTCCAAGGACGAGGCAGGCTCGCTCTTGAGCGTTTCATCATCGACGATCGACAGGACGTTGCCCGCGGTATCGACGCTGCACAAGGCGCGCCGCCCCTCACTCGTCACCAGCATGATGACATAGAGGTCGTTTTCCATGCGGCGCGAGGCAATCGGTAGAACCTTGCGCGCGCCGCCCTGGCCATGGCGTAGCGCAGTTCGGTTGGCGCAGGCCAGTTGCAGGGTGACCGGCGCGGTCTCGTAGATCGAACGCAGCATATGGTCTTGCTGATATTGTGCCTTTTCCCCACCGGCGCAGCCTGCAACAACGACAAGGATCGCCAATACACCCCTTTTTGCCAAGGCAGTGCCAACCATAAATATTCTTCGACCTCACCCTCAAACCTTACGCATACAACCCGCCTTACATGCCCTTGAGCAGCGCCGGTTTATTCATCAGAACGATAACCTTGGCGCCCAGCTGGGTGCGCTCATAGAGATCGACGATGTCGTCATTGGCCATGCGGATGCAGCCTGACGACAAATTCAGCCCGATCGTCCAGGCTTCATTGGTACCATGGATACGGTAGAGGCTGTCCTTGTGGCCATCGAACAGATAAAGGGCGCGCGCGCCAAGAGGGTTGTCCATGCCGCCCGGCATACCGTTTGCGTATTTCGCTAACCGCTCGTCACGTTCGATCATTTCTTTCGGCGGTGTCCATTTAGGCCATCGCGCCTTGCGGCGAACATGCAGGATGCCGGCCCAGCCGAACCCCCCGCGCCCAACGCCGATACCATATCGGATCGCGGAAAAATGCGAAAAAACATAGTATAAAAAATGACGGTCGGTGTCGATAATAATCGTTCCAGGTTCCTCGGACGTCTCGAAGGCGACAATCTGGCGGCTGAACATATCCGGAACCCTATTGTAGCGGTTGAAATAGTCACGCGCATGAGACAGATCATAAGGAACCCACCGATGCCGCTCATGGTCGTAAATCTGGGTCTGGAACGCACCAACCGTGCTTGGAAACAGCACCATGGTTGCCAGCAGCGCCAGGTAAATCACTCGCAGCTTTGAAGACATTGTCAAAAAAGTTCCTCGCACGGATAGGCCACGACCGCTAAAGAGTTGGCCTAAGGAGATAAACAATCCCATGAATGGCGTGAACGACATTGGCCGCATTGTCAAAGCCGGGTTCACAGGCCTTCCCGGCAGCGACAATGTCGCCATCGCACTCCCCCGCATGCCGAAACGGCAAAGGCCCGGGCATTGTCGTTAAATAGCCGGAGAGTCAGCCGGACGACACATCTCTTTAATTATCAAAACTCATAATATCAACAAATAAGAGCAACATCTGCAATGCAAGGGACTCTCGCCTGTGATTTTCCGTGCAAGGGCCCGACGGTTCACACCGAGTAGTACATGTCATATTCGGCCGGATGCGGCGTGATTTTGCAACGCTCATCCTCCTCGCGCTTGAGAGCGATATAGGTGTTAATCTGATCTTCACCGAAGACATTCGCCCGGGTCAGGAAGGCGTGATCGGCTTCGAGATTGTCAAGCGCTTCTGAGAGGCTTGCGGAAACATGGGCGATGTTTTTCAATTCCTCCGGCGGCAAATCATAGAGGTCCTTGTCCATGGGATCGCCTGGATGAATTTTGTTCGTGATACCGTCGAGACCGGCCATCAGCAACCCCGCAAAGGCCAGATAGGGATTGGCCGAAGGGTCGGGGAAGCGGATTTCCAAACGCTTGGCATTGGCCGAGATGCCGTGGGGAATCCGGCAGGCGGCCGAGCGGTTGCGTGACGAATAGGCCAGAAGCACCGGCGCTTCATAGCCCGGCACCAGCCGCTTGTAGGAATTGGTGGTCGGGTTGGTGAAGGCGTTCAGGGCGCGGGCGTGCCTGATGATACCGCCGATGAACCACAGGCACTCCTCCGACAAATCGGCATATCGGTTGCCGGCGAAATTCGGTTTGCCATTCTTCCACAACGAAAAATGACAATGCATGCCGGAACCGTTGTCGCCAAGGACCGGCTTGGGCATGAACGTCGCCGATTTCCCATAGGAATGGGCGACATTATGCACGACATATTTATAGAGTTGCATCTTGTCCGCCATCCGGGTCAGCGTTGAAAACTTGACGCCAAGCTCATGCTGGGCGGCGCCCACCTCGTGATGATGTTTTTCCGTTTCCACCCCCATTTCGGCCATGACGGACAGCATTTCGGAGCGAATATCCTGACATGAATCGATCGGATTGACCGGAAAATACCCTCCCTTCATGCGCGGCCGGTGTCCAAGGTTTCCGGCCTCATATGCCGTTCCGCCATTCACCGGCAATTCGGTGGAATCGACCGAAAAGCCAGTATTATAGGGATCGGCGGTGAAGCGCACATCGTCAAATATGAAAAACTCCGCCTCGGGACCGACGAAGGCGGTATCGCCAATTCCGGTCTGTTTGAGATAGGCTTCGGCGTTCTTCGCCGTTGTGCGTGGATCGCGGCCATAGGGTTGACCCGTTGAGGGTTCAAGCACATCGCAAAACACGCCGAGCG
Organism: Hyphomicrobiales bacterium; assembly: GCA_036881905.1. GTDB lineage: Bacteria > Pseudomonadota > Alphaproteobacteria > Rhizobiales > Im1 > JBAJNN01. The sequence continues at coordinate 36,121 of JBAJNN010000016.1, forward strand.
TCGATTGAGCATAGAAGGGGTCATAGTGAACGCTTGCCGGATCCAACATGAGCATCATGTCGGATTCGTCGATCGCCTTCCATCCCTTGATTGAGGAACCGTCAAAAGCGACACCGTCAACGAACATATCCTCGTCAACCATGGCGGCATCCACGCTGACATGTTGCAATTTACCGCGAGGGTCGCTGAAGCGCAGATCCAAAAACTTTACATTTTCTGCGCTGATGCGTTCGAGAGCACGGTGGGCGGAGTGTTCATGATCCATGATGACAATTTCTTCCATAATGGTGGTTTGAGCGGGGCTTCATGGTGTTTCATCGCAGGGCACGCGCTTGCGGGCCCGGCGCCCGGGGAATTTGAGGCGGGATAGGGCATAAAACCCGAAGGGCTGCAACGGCCTCCTCAAAGAGCATGAACGCCGGTTTCGCCGGTCCGGACGCGCAGGGCTTGATTGATTGTGGAGACAAAAATCTTCCCATCGCCGATTTTGCCGGTTCTCGCCGCATTTCGTATGGCCTCCACGGCCTTGTCGGCCAGGTCATCGGCCAGAACAACCTCAATTTTGACCTTGGGCAGAAAATCAATGATATAATTCGCCCCGCGATATAACTCGGTCTGGCCTTTCTGGCGCCCGAACCCCTTGGCTTCGGTCACCGTCATGCCGTGCAGACCGATATCCTGCAAGGCTTCCCTGACATCATCGAGCTTGAACGGTTTGATAATCGCTTCGATTTTTTTCACGGCAGAAAGGTCCGATGGTGCTAGAGGCGTTTTTACCTTGAGAATACCGTTTTCGATACCATTTAGCTCATCGCAAGGCCGCAGGTCTTAAGGGGGCGTCGCGGCATAACGCACGAATATTCACAAACCCCCATCATGTCGGTTGTCACGTTAGCACGGTTCTCAAGAAATATCCAACCAAATTTTGTCGGAAGCCATCAACAATCAACATCCCTCGTCAAAGAAGACGATGTCGGGAGCTTGTGGCTTGCATCCATGATTCCGCCGGGCTATCAAGGAGGTTGGTCAGCCTTGTGTCCGCGCTCGATTTGAGCACCGCTTGCTGAAAAGATCCGGCAAACAGACGGCAAGGGCGGGGATTGGAGCCCCGCATGGCCTGTCACTTCACTCCGCCCGCCCCATAATTCGAGCGGTGATGGCGGGATTTTAAGAAAAATACCTTGAGATGCACCCGATTCGGGAATCGAAGACCGCCATGTCACTTTCAGGATACGAACTGGTCACAGCGACACCGGAAATAGCGGATTATATCCGCCTGCGACATGTTGCGGGCCTTGCTCCCAAAACCGAGGAAGCCGCCCGCAAGGGCTTGTCATCGACGCTTTTTGCTGCGCAAATTATTCATGATGCCACAGTCGTCGGCATGGGGCGAGTGGTCGGCGATGGCGGCTGCTTCTTCCAAATCGTCGATATGGCCGTCATTCCAGCCCATCAGGGAAAGGGGTTGGGCAAGTGGATTATGGCCACGCTTGTGTCCTGGCTGCGCGACCATGCTCCGGTTTCGGCCTGTATCAGCCTGATCGCCGATGGTAAGGCCCGTCATCTTTACGCCCAATATGGCTTCAAACCCACCGCGCCTGAATCGATCGGCATGTCTCTTGTGGACTAGGCTCTGGACCAATTGCGCTTGCCGTCGGACCGCGGACTCATTAAGTTCAATCGGCAGGACGCCAAGATGGCGCCGCTCGGCCTTTGCGGAGGTCGCTTTCGTGTCCCACGGAAGTTGGCTATCGTCTTTTTGCCGGTGAGGGAATGAGGGTGCCATGAGGAAGTCTTGCGAAGTATTGACGAATGAACAAATGCGCGAAGCCGACCGCCTGGCAATGGCCTCGGGCATGGCGGATACGACGCTGATGGAACATGCCGGGCGCGGCGTCTTCGAAGCCGTGACGAAGCGTTTCTCTCCGGTTCCGACAGTGGTGATATGCGGCCCTGGCAATAACGGGGGTGACGGCTTTGTGGTCGCCCGTCTTTTGGCCAAGGCCGGTTGGCCCCTCACTCTTGGCCTTCTCGGCAAGCGCGAAAGCCTCAAGGGAAGCGCTGCAACAATGGCCGAGCGCTGGGTTGGACCAATTCTGCCGGCGGAAAAAACGCGTCCGGAGGAGGCCGGTCTGATCGTCGATGCCTTGTTTGGATCCGGCCTTGCCCGCCCGCTTGAAGGGACAGCCCGTCTCATCGTCGAGCGCATCGCCGCATCGGGCGGCAAGGTCGTTGCCGTCGATATTCCAAGTGGTCTTAACGCGGACACCGGCCATATAGGAACAGCGGCGGCCAAAGCCTGCCTGACCGTGACCTTCTTTCGCAAACGCCCGGGCCATCTCCTGTTTCCGGGTCGGACCTTATGCGGAGAAACGATCGTCGCCGATATTGGCATGGCAGACGATACGCTGTTATCCATTGCCCCGCGCACATACCAAAACGGGCCGGCATTTTGGGGCGAGGATTTTCCACGCCCGCATCCGGAGGGGCACAAATACGATCGCGGCCATGCGGTTGTGGTCTCCGGTGGGCCCCGGCACACCGGCGCGGCCCGCCTCGCCGCCCGCGGCGCCTTGAGAATAGGAGCGGGATTGGTTACGGTGGCCTCGCCGCGCGAGGCTCTTGACGTCAATGCCGCTCATATGACGGCCATCATGCTCACCAAGGTCGATGATGGTTGCGATTTGGCGCGGCTTTTGGCGGACAAACGCTACAGCAGTATAGCGCTCGGCCCCGGGGCCGGTCTTGACGAGACGACGAGAACCCGGCGCGACGCCGCGCTGCAAAGCGGTGCGGGCGTCGTGCTCGACGCCGATGCGATCAGCATCTCCGGCGACGATCCTCAGTCGCTTTACGACATGATCGCCGCAAAACCGGACCGCCCGGTGGTGTTGACGCCGCATGAAGGGGAATTCGCCCGATTGTTCCCCGATCTCGCGAAGGGCTACCCGTCCAAACTCGAGCGGGCGCGTCGGGCCGCGCGTCGCTCGGGCGCGGTTATTCTGCTTAAAGGTCCCGACACTGTGGTCGCCGCCCCGGACGGGCGCGCCGTCATCAACAGCAATGCCCCGCCGAATCTGGCGACGGCGGGATCCGGCGATGTGCTGTGCGGGTTCGCCGCCGGATTGCTGGCCCAGGCCATGCCGCCTTTTGCCGCCGCCGCGGCGGCCGTATGGTGTCATGGGATGGCCGGGCAGGTCGTCGGAGCGGGGCTGATTGCGGAAGATCTGCCCGATGCCATTATCGAAGTGCTGAAGGAAATCGACCGGTCGGTCAAACAGTGAAAGCCCGACACGTCGAAGATGGAGCGCGTCAATGAGAATGTGAGCGGGCCAATATCGTTGTGGTATCGAAAGCTATGGTCGTGCTATAGAGGTCGCTTTCGCGCGGTTGGAGCGCCGAACCGATCGAATCGAACCGGCGCTTCAAGTCTTTATTTCGTCCGCATAATCTTGATCCACCCTCGCTTCGCTTGTGGCTCGGATGAGGCTCTGGGCAACGCAACCCATGACGTTTGACGCCACCTGCCGCATGGACGGGAAAACCGCCGCCACGCCGGCGGTGACCGCGCGCATCACCAGGACGCCGTCGGCCATCAAGTCGGTCTTAAAAGGCCCCTCGGCAACCGCGCTTTTAAGGTCACGGGAGGGGGCCATCGCCCGCGATCATGGAAACGCCGCCGGACCGTCCGGCCCGCGCAAGGCGCGTGACCTCTCTGTGCCAACGGGTCATTTCGACCGACAGTCCCGTCTCTTTGGTGGGCAAGCCCGATTTTGCTCTCCCTATAGCCGCATGATCCTCCTCGATCCGTGGCTCTCTCCGGCTCGGATTATGCTCTTTCTTGTCCGCATAATCTTGATCGTCCTCGGCTCTCGCTCCGGATCGGATTATGCTCTAGACTCCTGAAACTGGACGAGGTTTGCGGCCGTGGTGGAATTGGTAGACACGCGAGGTTTAGGTCCTCGTGGGCATTGCCCTTGGGAGTTCGAGTCTCCCCGGCCGCACCATTTACAGAACATAACTCAACGGGTTATATAATTCATTCGTTATTTATCGGTTTTTTGAAAAACCGTGTTCCCCTGATTGGCTTCGGAGGAAAGGCCTTGATGGTGGTTCCGCACTGCTCGGCACACCCTGTTCAATAGCTTTTGACGACGCTCGGCGATAGAGTGACCGGCACTGATACGGCGATTATCCTCGACACCGATCTTAGCGACGATACGGTTATAAACGGGAAGCGGCAAGCCTGTGACGCCTCCGATCAACTATGTTCGGCATCGGATGAGTCTGTTCCATCATTAAGGAAACCGACCATGCGGCGTGGCCGCCTTGGCGAAGAACAGATTATCGGGGTTTTACAGGGGGCCAGGCAGGAGCAAAAGCTGTTGATCCGTGCCGCGATATAGGATCGGAGATGCAACCTTTTAACGCAATGTCGCCGGCATTGGTGCCGAGGGCAAGTTCAATAAGGTTATTCGCCAAAAGAGCATCCATCTCCCGCATGAATATGTCACTCACGTCATTTCCCGATCGCGTGCGGATGGCAACCACCCGTGAGTGGCCGATGGTCAGTTCAA
>JBAJNN010000017.1:0-37377 GCA_036881905.1 Hyphomicrobiales bacterium
AACCGCTCTCGACCCAGCGGCGTCAGTCGGGCATTGTTGTGGATGTTCATTCGGGCTTGCCTCCAAGGAGGTCTGAAGCTCAGTAACTCCAGTCTCCCCGGTCAGGCCCGAATCGACAACATATTGAAAGCTCACAGCTAGCCAGTGGCGGCCGGATGCACTAAAAGAACCGCGGGGCGTGATGTCGAGCCGCAATATCGGTCCTCGGGCCGGACCGGATTTGCGGGCGTGGATGTGAGGACAAAACCGGAGAGTTTGGAAGAGTGACGAGACCATACCAGTATTTTGGCGTTGTTTTCGCCCTTATCTCCGCCATCGCGCTCGGGTCGTGTTCCTCGCGGCCGGGCGCTGCGTTGTCCGCTATTGGCAGCCTGCCTCCAAACAGCGATATGAAACCGGCCGATGGATCGCGGCCGATCGCCAAACTCTACGATAAGGGCCTTTCCGACCTTGCGGACGGCGAATACAAAAACGCCGCCGCTCGGTTTGAAGAGGTCGAGCGCCAATATCCCTACTCAGGCTGGGCCACGCGCGCCATGTTGATGGCGGCCTATTGCCACTATCAGCGCAATGATTACGCGGCGACGATCGACACCGCGCAACGGTTCATATCCTTACACCGTGGCCACAAAGATGTTGTTTACGCCTATTATCTGATCGCCCTGTCTTATTACGAGCAGATATCCGATATTCATCGCGAGCAGAGCATGGCCCGAAAGGCGCTCTCCGTGTTTCAAGAGGTTATCCGGCGCTTTCCACGCACCCCCTATGCCAGGCAAGCCAAGGCTAAGCTCCTCTCCGTTCGCGATCATCTCGCGGCCAAGGACGTGGAGGTCGGTCGCTATTATCTTAAACGCAAAGCCTATGTCGCGGCCATCAACCGCTTCAAGACGGTGGTGAGCGACTACCCCGCAACACTTCATGTTCCGGAAGCGCTTTATCGTCTGGTCGAAGCCTATACGGCGCTCGGCGTTCCATCGCAGGCGGAGGAAGCGGCGTCCGTTCTGGGGCAGCGTTACCCTGCCAGCAGCTGGTATAGGGATGCTCGCGCCATTTTGCGCTCGGTCGGAAAGAACAGCGCAAAGCAAAAGAGTCCGGATCGGCAAGGCTCTTGAAAGCCGTCGCGTCATGGGACTGCGTTATTGTGTCGAAGACATCGGCGGCGATAGAAACAGTTTGCAAAAAACTCTTGCACGGTTGATACAGAGAGATTGAGCTTAACAATCCCCCATGGATCGAGAAAAAACCAAATTTCTAGCTGAGTTAAAGGAGTTGGGACCGACTCTCACCGCGTATGTTTCCACGAATGGCGCGCAGTGGGCCATCAAGGGTTTTGTAGACGTGGATCAAAACGTCTACACGCTTTCATTCGACACGAAGCTTATCTCCAAGATATTGGAAATTCAGCTTTTCCCCAAGTTGCTGGACTTTGCCGACTCCATCGGCTACGCTATCGTCCTGGCTGAAAAACAAAACTGGTATCCCGATCTCTCCTTCGTCAAAAAATCCGACCGATCGATCAAGTTTGCGCTCGATATCAAAACCACCTCCCGTCTCGACGGTTACGATGGGTTTTGCAACGGTTTCACCCTCGGTTCTCATGGGGAGTATTTCCGAGAGCGAACCAGCACCAAGAATGTCCAATTTCCTTACGGCGCCTACAAGGCACCTATCGCTCTGGGCATCCTTTACACCCGCGCCTGTTCGGCGGATGTAGACGCAACAAAGGTGCGACGAATCACAGAGCTGACATCAATCACTTCTGTGATCGGCAATCTGTCGTTCTTCGTCGAGGAGAAATGGAAAATTGCGAGCGATCGCGGCGGCGGCAATACCGCGAACATTGGCAGCATCAATTATATCCCCGATCTCCTCTCTGGAAACGGTGTGTTTGCCAATCTTGGCGAGGATCTCTTCGACGAATATTGGATCAACCAAGGCGTTTTGCAGGTGCCCGATCCGAAGCAACCGGGAAAGTTCAAAAAGCTGACCAAACTCACCGAGTTCCCGGAATTCAAGGGGATGAATACAGCGTTGGTCAACACGTGCAAGCCTATGCGAAAAACGAGGACATCATGACCATTGTCCCTCCCCTTAAGTCACAGGGGATCAAAACCAAGCTCGTGGGTTGGATTCGCGACTGTAGCGCGCAGCAGCCTTTTGAGCGTTGGGTTGAGCCATTTATGGGCACAGGCGTTGTGGCGTTCAATGTTCAACCTCGCACGGCGCTCCTGTGCGACAGCAATCCTCACCTGATCCGCTTTTACAAAGCCATCCAAACCGGGAAGATTACAGCGGATAAGGCCCGCCGATTTCTAACGGACGAAGGCGCAAAACTCCTACAAACCGAAGACGAGCACTATTACGTCGTGCGCGATCGCTTTAATTCCGGCGCCGATCCTCTGGACTTGCTGTTCCTGAGTCGCTCCTGCTTCAACGGAATGATGCGTTTCAACCGATGCGGCGGCTTTAACGTGCCGTTCTGTCGTAAAGCGAACCGCTTTGCGCAGGCGCTCGTAACCAGAATAGCCCATCAGATCGCCGCCGTCTCCCATGTCATCGGCAAGGGTGACTACGCGTTCAAGCATCAAGCGTTTCAAGAAACCTTGTCGGAGGTCGACAAAGGAGATTTTGTGTATTGCGATCCCCCCTATATCGGGCGGCATGTTGACTACTTCAACTCTTGGTCGGAAGAGGAAGAAAAACGGCTTCACGATTTGCTTATGTCCGCCAATACTCCTTTCATCAGGTCCACATGGCTAAGGAACCGCTACCGCGTAAACAACTTTGTCTTCTCGCTTTGGAACAACTGCTCAATCCTGGTAAAAAAGCATTTCTACCATGTCGGGGCCAGAGAGGATAATCGAAACACTGTTTCAGAGGCCCTTCTTGTGAATTTTCAACTTGAGAAAGCGGTCCCTGTTAAAGATTTGAAGATCGATAATATCTCTCTTGCCAAAGAGACTATGGGAGGGACCGAGTTGCAAATTCGTATGGCAGACGAGATCGTGGATCGGTTTGAAAATGCGCTTAAGCCTTCCACTTTACCATTAACCGACAGGATAGGAAAGCGCCTGATGGGTTGACGTCCCCACTCATGTTGCTGTGCGTCGCCCATGTCCATCGGCACGGTCGGCGCCAATCTAATGCTCATTGCTCTTTCGACACAACGCCATCTGCATTATAATGACACGTCGGGCGCGGGGTTGGTCTAGAGCAATTTCTTAAGCAAAGAGGGAACCGGACGGCGTGGCCGCGCCACTCGCGGTGGTCGCACCACTCGCGGTGGTCGCACCGCTTTTCCGTCCGAAATTGCGTCAAAATAAAGAGTTGAGACGTATTTCCGTAGCTTATGTTTTGATTGGAACCGTTCTATGTCGCACAATATCTCGCGGTGGTCGCACCACTCGCGGTGGTTCTTCTCACACCGCCGACCTTGCGTTTGTGTGAGAGCATGGAAATCAAAAAAGACCCTGTTCTGGGGTGAGCGGGCGGCGGCTATTCCCTCAAGACTGGCTTGCTGTCGCGCGTGAGTTGGGTTTTGCCCTGGCCTTCATCATTCTGGTCGCCTGCGGCTTTTTTGAAATTCCGGTCAAAACCGCGCGCAATCTCGCCCTGAAACAGTATTTCGAGGCACAGGAGCTTAGAGCGCGCCAATGCGTTCGTCAACGGCGTCTATTTTTCAAATCTCCGCGGCGGGAGGTCTCGCCGGCATCGCCTCGATCGCGTCGATTGCACCAATCATCCCGATCGGCGCTGAACCGATCGAGGCGGCCATTTCCGTTCATATCGCCGCCGAAACGCGCCAAAATAAGCGAGCCATCGCAAAGGCTGGGTCTCGGCATTGCCCGCATATATCGATTTGTCGTCGCCGACCGTGCCAGACACCCGCTAGTCTTTCTGACAACACTCGTTATTCTGTTTCAGGGCGTCAACCAGCTTAAGGGAGCGCATGGAGTCCCACCACCTTGCCGGGACACTTCTAAAACCCTCGATTTTGGCGCTATTCGCGTCGTCGTTTGGTTTGTGTTTGATGCTGATTAACGCGCTTAAGTTAACGCCACTTCTTAAAAATCCCGTCCCTTTGCCACTCTCATCCAGGGTTTTAGGTTCTTTAAATCTGTCTCTTGGGCATGGGCGATCAGGGGCCGGCAACGCTCGAAATGATCAGTGTTTGCGGAATTGTCGCCGGTTTTCTGCTGGTTTTCCGCTTCCTGTCCGACGAAAATCGACACCGGCTTGCCCTGCTCGTTGCTTTTGCAAGCTTGCGCGCTCATTTCGCTTGCGCCCTTCCTCTGTTTCGGCAAGGCCCTATGGTTTCAGCATCTATTTCGCCCATATGGTCGCCTTTGAAGTGACCTTCACGCGCTGTCTCAATGAAGCGGAATTACGGCCCGCGTTCCCAAATCGCCGTCCGTGATGTCGTTCTTTTACAGAATCGGCCTGGCCGGAGCCTCAATCACGGTGATCGTCGTCGGCATTCTTTCCCTCGCACTCTCCTCTTCTCACAATCATGACGGCCCTTTTGGGTGGCGCGGCAATCGTGCCGGCGGTCAATCCTGCGCGTAAGACATCAACCACCTTGGCCGATTTGGCCGGCGTCACTTGTTCAAAAGTCGCTGCCAATCTCTTGCGCCCGGCCGAATTCGCTTATAGACAAATGCCGTGAAATTGACGCGCTGTCGTCTTTTTGATCCGTTGAATCACGGGGGCCCTTCGTCTATCGGTTAGGACGTCAGATTTTCAATCTGGAAAGACGGGTTCGATTCCCGTAGGGCCCACCACCACGCTGTTTAGATTCCATGCGGTCAAGCTTTGACAAAATACTTGATCTCCGTATCCAAGCCAATCTGACTTCGAGTATCTATCATGTCGGATTGTCGGAACCTTTCTCTTATTAAAAGAATAATTCTAAAAATCATTCTAAAAATAATATTTACTATGATCATTCTTGTCATTTTTTCTTGACAAATATATTCATAAATCGATACCGTCGTTGCATCTCGAGGCCGTGATTCGATGTCGATCGGCCCGGTATCCGCTGTCACGGAGATTTTTCAAGATGCTGGCTCCCTTTCTGATCATGCTGCGCGAGGGCCTGGAAGCGGCGTTGATCACCGGCATAATCGCCACCTATCTCGGCCAAACCGGACACAAGGCGCTGCTGCCCGCCATATGGGTCGGGGTATTGCTTGCCATTGCCTTTTCGCTGTTTCTCGGCGCCGGCCTGCAATGGATTGGCGCCGGCCTTCCGCACAAGGAACAGGAGTTGTTCGAGGCCGCGATCGGCTTGGTGGCAGTCGGCGTCTTGATGTCGATGGTGTTCTGGATGCGCCAAGCCGCTCATACGATCGGGGCGAGGTTGCGCCGGTCGGTCGATCAGGCGCTTTCATCCGGCGTCGATCACGGCTGGTGGCTGATTTTCATGGTGTTCTTCGTCGTCGCGCGCGAGGGGATGGAATCGGTTTTCTTCCTGCTTGCAACCTTTCAGAATAGTACTGGACCGGCAGCGCCGCTTGGCGCCCTCGCCGGCGTTGCCGCCGCCATCATTGTCGGATGCGCGATCTATATTGGCGGCGTCCGACTCAATCTTGGGCGGTTTTTCCGCTGGACCGCGGTACTCATCATCGTGGTGGCCGCCGGGCTTCTCGCCAGCGCGGTGCGCAATCTGCATGAGGCCGGAGTGTGGAACGGCCTGCAACAGGTCGTTTTCGACTTAAGCGATGTCTTGCCGGTTTCCGGCGTTCCCGGCGCGATCCTTGAAGGTGTTTTCAACTATCAGGATCAGCCTTCTCTCGGCGAGGCCATTGTTTATGTCGTTTTTCTCGTGGTGGCGTTGGGACTGTTCTTCCGGCCGGTGAGAGCAACAGGAACGGATGCGCCCGACGCGGTTGCGGCCAAGCTCCAAGCAGAAAGGCTGGAGGAAGACCAAAACTCCTCCGTGCAGGATTCATCGCGGGCCTCGCCCATGCTCCATGGGGCCATCGCCGGGGCGGCAGTGCTGGTCGCGATCGGCGCCATTCTCTTCGGCCATTTCAGCATCAGCGGAAAAACCGGCACTGCCCCTCCTCATGCGCTCGATATTGCGATCACAGCGAAGGCATGCCGGCCGAACCGGATCACCCTGCCGGCCGGCAAGGTCATCTTCAATATCGTCAATCATTCGCACAGAACCATCGAATGGGAGATCATCAAGGGGGTGATGGTGGTCGCCGAGCAGGAAAACATTGCTCCGGGCTTTCGCCAGACGGTGCGGGCGCGACTGTCTCCCGGCGAGTATCAAATAACCTGCGGCCTGTTGTCCAATCCGCATGGTGTTCTCCGCGTCACGCCGCTGGAGGGAGGCGTCGCCGCGGAGGCGCCCTTGGACATCACGGCGTTTATTTCGCCTCTTGGCGAATACCGCTTCTTCCTCGCCCGGCATGGCGGCGCGCTGGTCAAGACCACCGAGGCGCTCGTCGCGGCGGTCCGCTTGAAAGATGGGGACAAGGTGCGCGCGCTTTATCGGCAAGCCCGTAAGGCCTACGGGTCTCTACAGCCCGTGGCTTGGCGTTTCACCGCGCTTGCGGCGCGGATTGAACACACCCTGTTTCCCACCGGCGGCGAGGATGGGCTGGGGCCCGCCGCCGGCGGGCTGGCCGCCGATGCCGCCTTGCTGCGCGAGCGGCTGCGCGCGGTGAGATTGACCCCCAGCACTCTCATTGACGGGGCCGCCCATGAGGCCGGTCGTCTTGCCTTCAGCCTGCGTGTTGGCGGTGAAAACGCTGCCGGTCGCGCCGATCTTGCCGTTTTTAACGCGGGGCTTGCGGGAATCGACAGGATTGTTGCGCTGATGACACCCGTCATTTCCCCCCTTAGGCCCAGGCTTTCCCACGACCTTCGTGAAAAGCTCGATGCCGCCAAGGCCACTCTCTCCGGTTTTAACCTTAAGGGCGACGGGGAATATCCGGCTCTTGAAACGCTTGATGCGGACAGACGTCAAATACTCATTTTAGCCTTCTCGAACCTTGAGCAGGCCCTGCGGGACTTTGGCAAGGAAATGCCGGGGCCACGATCATGACACACCGGTCAAAACGGAAAAGGATGACTGAAGTGAGCGAATCGCATGGTGTTTTAGAGAAAACGGCTCAAACCTGTCCCCTACCGCGCCGCCGGTTTCTGTTGACCGCCGGTGGGGCGGTTGGCGGGATTGTGCTTGCAGGCGACAAAAGCGGCGCGGCGCCTGCGAAAAAAGTACCGCGGACAGCGTGCCCGACTAACGGATATGATCAGATTCAACCCTTTTACGGGCTTCACCAACCCGGAGTGACAACGCCGCGACCGGCCGCGGGGATGGTGGTGGCGTTCGATGTCGTTGCCCCGACGCCGGTGCGACTTGAAAACCTGTTGCGCACCCTGACCGAGCGCATCACCTTCCTGATGAAAGGCGGTCCGGCCGAATTTCCCAGCCGCAATCCTCAATTGCCGCCGGTCGATTCCGGCCTTATGGGGCCCGTCGTCGAGCCGGATAATCTGACGGTCACCGTGGGGCTGGGATCGTCGCTATTCGATAATCGGCCTTGGCTTCGTCGCTTAAAACCAAGGCGGCTTTGTCCCATGACGCGCTTTGCCAATGACGCGCCCAACCCCAATCTGTGCCATGGCGACCTGTCCTTGCAGATTTGCGCCAACACCCACATGACGATCAATCATGCCTTGCGCGATATCGTCAAGGCGACGACGCCGTTTATGGTCCCGCGCTGGAAGCAGGAAGGCAGCTTGCCGATGGTTCCGCCAAATCCCGACGGCCCAACCCCGGCCGCGCGTAATTTGCTTGGATTCCATGATGGGACGGCCAACCCGGACACCGCGGACGACGCGCTGATGAACCGCATCGTGTGGGTGGGCAAAGATAATGACGAGCCGGAATGGTGCCGAAACGGGACTTATCAGGTGGTGCGCCTCATTCGCATGACCGTGGAATTGTGGGACCGGACACCCCTTGTCGAGCAGGAGGTCGAGGTGTTTGGCCGACGCAAGGCGAGCGGTTCTCCACTCAGCGGCGGAGCCGAATATAACGATCCCGATTATAGCGGCGACCCCAAAGGCAAAATCACTCCGCTCGATTCCCATATTCGGCGCGCCAATCCACGTACGCCCGGCAGCGAGGCCAATCTCATCCTGCGCCGTCCCTACAATTATTCGAATGGAGTGTTCAAATCGGGACAACTCGATCAGGGCCTTGTCTTAATCATCTATCAGGCCGATCTGGAACAAGGGTTCATCACCGTTCAGAATCGGCTGAATGGCGAGGAGCTTGAAGAATACATCAAGCCCTTCGGGGGAGGATATTATTTCGTGCCGCCCGGTGTGCGCAAACATGGCGACTATATCGGGCAGCCTCTGATGGAAGCGGTGGCTGGACTATGACGTTTCTTAAAAAACCCCCGCCATGATCTGCCCGATCGCCGCGGTGGAATCGCACCTGCGAGCCCAGTTCGATGGTCACCGGATCAGGGCCGCATTCATGAATGTCAACATCAATCCGAGGAGTTATGATCATGCAAGGACTCACAATGACGAATAGTGCCGGCAAAATATTCATCGCCGTCGTTCTCGCCGGCCTTGCCGCCTTTCCGGTCGTGCGACCCAGCGCCGCTTCCACCAGCGAAGAAGCATTGCTGGCTCTGGCGCAACCGCTTGCCGATTACAAGCTCTATGTCGCCGGTCTTTCCGAAAAACTGGTGGCCGACACCAGTCGGTTCGTTGAGGCCATCGAGGCTGGAGATATTGAGAAGGCAAAGACGCTTTATGCGCCGACGCGAATGAGTTACGAAGCCATCGAACCGATCGCCGAGCTGTTTTCGGACATTGACGTGGCGGTCGATTCGCGCGCCGATGACTGGGAACGGCGCGAACAGGATCCAGGGTTCGGCGGGTTTCATCGCATCGAATATGGGCTATGGGCCGAGGACTCGACCGACGGGCTGGCGCCATACGCGGAAAAGCTCATGGCCGATGTCAGCGAACTCAACAGGCGAATCTTCTCTCTGACCTTTCCGGCTGAGGATGTGCTCGAAGGGGCTTCCGATTTGATGAATGAAGTGGCCTCGACCAAGGTGACCGGCGAGGAAGATCGTTACAGCCACACCGACCTTTACGATTTCAAGGCCAATTTCGACGGATCGCGCAAAATCTTCGAGCTTACGCGGCCCCTCATTGAAGACCGGTATCCCGCCTTCGTGGCCAGGGTTTTGGGAAATTTCCAGGCCGTCGATCAAAGACTCGACAAATACAGGAGCGGAAGAGGGGGTTGGGTGACTTACGACCAGGTGAGCAGCGACGATGTCAAGGCCCTCACCGTCACCGTCAACACGCTGGCGGAAGACCTCGCCACTTTACGCGCCAAGCTCGGCGTTGACTGAAAACAAGGTCGCCCAAGGCGTCCAAGACATAAAAACCGGGACGATGAGGGGCGTTTGAGGCAGCGGTCGGGCAAATTGCGGGGGGCCACATACCCCTCCCCCCGCCAAACCGGCCGGGCGCTCTTGACCCCGACGTCGAACGATCCCTATGGTGGCCGCCTCATGTCACGGAAAACGGGGTAGCGTGATGGACCGGGCAACTATCAACTCAGTGCTCAAACAGAGGGAAGATGGCCCGTCTGGCCTTGCGCCCTTGTTTGATCTGGTCCGCGACGACATGGCGCGTGTCGATGATACGATCATGGCGCAGGCTCGTTGCGAAGTCACCATGATTCCCGATATTGCCGGTTACCTGATTGAGTCGGGGGGCAAACGGTTGCGTCCGATGCTGACCATCGCGGCCGCGCGAATGTGCGGTTATCATGGCGACCGCCATATCGAGCTCGCCGCGGCGGTCGAGTTCATGCATACCGCCACGCTCCTTCATGACGATGTGGTTGATGAGAGCGGCTTGCGGCGCGGCAAGAGGGCGGCGCGGATGATCTGGGGCAATCAGGCGAGCGTTCTGGTCGGCGATTATCTTCTGGGCCAGGCGTTCAGGATGATGGTCGAAACCCGCTCCCTGGCGGCTTTGGGCATTCTTTCCAACGCCGCCGCAATCATTGCCGAAGGCGAGGTGATGCAACTGGCGGCGCAAAGGAACATTGAAACCGCTGAAGCCACCTATTTACGCATCATTGAGGCCAAAACCGCCGCTTTATTCTCCGCCGCCGTGGAATCGGGCGCGGCCCTCGCGCAACGTTCCCGAGCCGAACACTCGGCCTTGCGGTCTTACGGGCGCAATCTCGGCCTTGCCTTTCAACTGATCGACGATGCTCTTGACTATGCCGGACAACCGACATCGCTGGGGAAAGCCATCGGCGACGATTTTCGCGAAGGCAAGGCGACCCTGCCGGTCATTCTCGCCTGCCAACGTGGTGACCATAAAGAGCGGGCATTCTGGGCGCGGGCGCTTCGAGGCGACGACCCGGCCGACAGCGATTTCGACCGCGCCATTGCGCTGATCCGCAAACATGGCGCAATCGACGACACGATCCGCCACGCCCGTTCTTATGGCGATCTCGCGCACAAGAGTCTTGGGCGATTTTCAAGGAGCGAACACAAATATGCCCTGGGCAGGGTCGTCGATTTCTGCATCGATCGCGCCGGTTGAGCGCTTCATCGGCTGCATTCTCAAGCAGGGGATTGCCCCCAGGGGGCATACCGGCACAATGTCGGTTCCCTCGGCCCTTTATAAATAACTCTTTCCCGAAGACTTTTTTTGGTTTCCAGAAGATAGAGGCTATCAATATATCATGATCGATATACATGGTTGGTATGGTGTGTTCACAGGTCATTTCGGTTTTTTCGCCACTTAAAGAGAAGACTGTGATGTAGGTGGCGACTGGTTGATATTGATCGGATTTTTGGATGTATTTGTCATACGCAATTGTCGTATCATCATGCCCATCACCGATTTTGGTCGCATCACTCCCGGTTGCTTTGGTAAAGTCCCCCAGCTCCAGCATATTCTGCTTATTCCCTACGACATACAGCACTTTATTCTCATCGGTCACCCAGTTTATCAATCTCGGGGAATAGAGGTTATAAGTGTCCTCGGCTTGGCGGGTCAAATCGACCTTCTCGATATTCCGGATGTTGGCGATATCCCCGGAAAATTTTGCAAAAGGGAATAAATCGCCGATAACCACAAGGGTATCGAAGCCGTCACCGCCATCCATGGAGGCAAAGCCTTGATCGTGCATCGTGACCGTGTCGTCGCCGCCCCGTGCATAGGCGCGATCGTCCCTGCCGACGTTCAAGCTTATCCAGATTATTTGTACCGTTAATCACATGCCCCCTCCTCTCGGCGCCGCCTGTTGTTGCGGTCTTGGGACCCGGACTCGCCTTCGGCCCAGTCTTCTCCGCCTTTAGTCTCGGCGCTCCCGGTCTTGGAGTCGAATTCCTTACCATCATCGTCATCGTCGAAGACACCGGCCGATAGGGTCATTCCAGCAACACTTCCCAGAAAAACCACAGCCCCCGCCGCGACATCCAGGTCCGCTCCCAACCAGACACCGGAGCCGTCTTCATCGTCTCCCACCGGCACCGGCCGTGCGGAGATTACCGAATTGTCGTCAAGACCCGGAATCGACATAATCGCCGGCTTCGGTCTTCAAAAGTCGCGCGACTGGCTTGCTATTCGCATCGTCGAGAAAATAATCTAAGAGAATGATCGTTTCCTCGTTGGCCAGAACCGCGATCAGATCGTTCCCGTCGCGCTCATCGCCGACCACATCGTCGGTCCCGAGAGAAAGTGCCACATTTGACAAATGCTCAACTGTCCCGTCGCGCCAGACGGGTTGTTCGGTTACAGAGGGGAGAAGAATCTCGGTCTTGGCATTTACAATTTTTGCCTTTGCCTTAATAATCCAGTTTTGCCAACTTATAATTTCTTATCTCAGGCAAGTCATATATTCAATCAAAAATGTATCTCTTATGAAATATATTTTGATAGGTTAACCCTCGAGTTCCACGGCATCACGGTTAAGATGAAATAGAAAGATTTTCAGGCCATATTGAAACCACGGATAAGGTTGCCACACCCTTTGCCGAGGCCGCCATGCGGTATCTTCCGCGTTCACATTTCAGGCAAGTTGCGTGGCCACGACCCACCAGTCGGGATGGTCGGCCTTTATCATTCGGGCCGCGCCATGAGCCTCATCCAGAGAAGACAATAGCGCGAAACACGTCGCGCCACTGCCCGACATGCGCGCCAGGAGGACCCCGGGACAGGCGTCCAAGACCGCCAGAACGCGGTCGATTTCCGGCAGCACTGCTCGCGCCGGTCGCTCCAGATCATTGCCCCGGCAGGCAAGTACTTGCGACAGCTGATTGATATTTCGCCAGTTCCCACCGCTGCAAGCCGGTCTACAGTCAGCCGTCTCAACTCCACCGGCATGATCGAACCTGTCAAACACCTCCCGCGTTGAAAGCTTAACGCCCGGATTGACCAAAACCACACCATTGGGCGGCAGGTCAACCGGGGACAAGCAATCCCCAATTCCTGATATAAGGGCCGCATGACCGGCAAGACAGGCCGGCACATCCGCGCCAAGACGACGGGCCAGAGCGAAAAGCCGTTCACGATCGGCCGTAAAACCGGACAGGGCGCAAAGCCCCCGCAGCGTCGCCGCCGCATCCGCGGAGCCGCCGCCAAGACCGGACGAGACCGGCAGGGTCTTGGTCAGACTCATGCGCGCCGGATGGATGCGATTCGGAAAAATCTTCGCCAACCCCAGCGCCGCCCTCATAACGAGATTATCATCTCCGGCGCGCAGCCGGTCCGCGAAAGGTCCCCTGACATGGAGGGAGAAGCGGTCCGCGCGTTCAAGCTCAAGACTGTCGCCGATTCCGGCAAACGCCACTAGGCTCTCGAGAAAATGATAGCCGTCATCGCGCCGACCGGTGACCTGCAGCCAGAGGTTGACTTTTGCCGGAGCCCATTCAAAAATACGGCCAGTCTCGCGCCCCTGCCCTTCGGACACCTATGCCCCCTGTTTCGAGAAACGGAAACCCGCGACACACAACCACTTAACGCGATTACGCCGATTTACGCGCGACAGAGGTCGAGTCCCCCTCCCGCGAACCCGTCATACCCTTCTCAAGTTTGCGATCCAGCCGTTCGAGCAAATCGGGTTCGGGGTCGTCACTTCTGGCATGAGACCATTGAAACACGGCCTCGCGCTTGCGTCCGACTTTCCAATAGGCGTCTCCCAGATGGTCATTGACGACAGGGTCCGCGGGCGTCAGTTCGACCGCATGTTCAAGCGTCTCGACGGCGGTGCCATACTCCCCCAGACAGTAATATCCCCAGCCCAGACTATCGACGATATAACCGTCATCGGGACGCCGCCGAACAGCGGTTTCGATCATATCAAGCGCCTTGTTCAAATTGTGCCCCTGAACGAGCCATGAATAGGCAAGATAATTCAAAACCCGTGGCTGGTCCGGTTTAAGCTCCAGCGCCCTCAAAAAGTCGGCCTCGGCCTTTTGCCATTGCCCGCCGCGCTCATAGCTGATGCCCCGGAAGTAGAATAGCGCCCATTGCCGCGTTTTGGGGGCACCCATAAGGGCGATGGCCCTGGAGTAAGACTCCGCTGCTTCCCGAAAGCGCGAATCGGCACGAAGGATATCGCCCAAGGTGATGAAAATACCATAATCACCGGCAAAACTCTTGCTCAAATGTTGCAGAAGGGCCGCGGCGTCATCGATGCGCCCGAGGGTATCCAGATCAAGAGCGACCCGAATTTGCGCATCATGGTAGAGTGGCGAGGAGGCTGGTATTTGCCCGTATATCTCGTTGGCCTCTTCGTAGCGTTTCATGTCGCTAAGAATGTCTCCCAGCAAGAGCCGGGCGGCGACCAGACCAGGATCGATATCGAGAGCAAAGCGTGCATAGGCCAGCGCCATCTCATGGTTGAGCGCATTGTTCAGCTCGCCGGCCAGATCGAACATCGCCTCGGCCATACCGTCGCGGGCATTACCGATGAAATCTCCGCTCTCATTCCCGTTGCGTAAATTCAAGAGCGCTTCGCCCACCAGCGGGTCTCCCGGCTCGTCAGCCAGATAGGTTCGATAGACCTGCTCTGCCTGTTCGTTCCGGCCAATTCGCCGCAGAAAATCGCCATAGGCCAGCACAACACGCGGCGATTTACCCGATTGTGACAAGGATTGTTCATAGAGCGAGGTTGCTTTTGCATCCAGACGCAAGACATCCGCGATCACCGCTGAATAAAACGTTTTGTAGGGGTTGAAAATCTCATTGTCGCCAAGCCGGTCAAGAGTAGCAAAGGCTTGCGCGGAGTCCTGCATGGCGGCATAGGCCCAGGCAGAGAGCAGCCCACCGGTCAACCGGCCAATCGCCGTGGACGATGCCAAATCAAAATATTCGAGCGCCGCCTCACGGCGGCCATTGCCAAAGGCCTCGAGCCCAAGAACGATATTGGCGAGCGGATGGCGCTCGTCGAGGGCGGCGAGGCACCAGGCCAAATTCCCGGCGCGCCCGATATTGCCGGCCGAGACATCGGCGATCAAAGCCCGATCAAGCAACATGACATTATCGGGATCGTCGTTCACAGCATTGTTCATGAACCGCGCCGCCACCTCAATGTCATTGGCGCGGATGGCGCTAAGGCCGACCAGATAACTTCCCGACAGCGAAGACAATTCATCCTTCTCGCCTGCCCGCAACGATGCCGATAACGCCCAGGCAGCCTGTATCGGGGCGGCGATGGTAAGGCTCACGAGAAATCCGAAGACATAAATCAGGCGACTCATCATAAACTCCCATTTTGGGGCCCATTTTACGCCTTGGAGCGTAAAATGAAAGTCCAAAAGCATAGGCCCCGGAAAGGCGCTGGGCCTTTACCGGCCATACCACGCTCTCGCGAGCGCTACAGTCCGACTTTTTTGAACGTCCAACCCCATGGCCGCGAGGCAACGCTTGTCAAACAGGCCCTTCCCCGCGCATCCCGTCACATATTCGGGTAGTTCGGTCCCCCGCCGCCTTCGGGTGTCGTCCAGGTGATATTTTGCGCCGGGTCCTTGATATCACAGGTTTTGCAATGCAGGCAGTTTTGCATATTGATCTGGAAACGTCGGGGTTCGCTCTTACCATCGCCGATGACCTCATACACCCCCGCCGGACAGTAGCGTTGCGCAGGCTCGCCATATTCCGGCCAGTTGTACGCGATCGGAATGTCCGCATCCCGCAAGCGCAGATGAACCGGTTGATCCTCATTATGGTTGGTGTTGGAAAAGGACAGATCGGTCAGTATGTCGAAACCGATAACCCCATCGGGGGCGGGGTAGGAAATTTTGCGGCATGAACGGGCCGGTTTAAGCGTCGCGCAATCCGCTTTGCCGTGTTTGAGCGTTCCAAATGGCGAAATAGCGAACAGCGTATTCATCCACATGTCGATCCCACCGAGAATCAGCCCGCCGAAAAGGCCGAATCTCGACCATAGCGGCTTGACATTGCGAACGATTTCAAGCTCCTTGCCCACTCGCGATCGGCAATAACGCGCTTCATATTCGACGAGACGGTCGCCTCGACGCCCGGCCCGAATGGCCTCGAAGGCCGTCTCGGCGGCAAGCATTCCGGTTTCCATCGCATTATGCGATCCCTTGACGCGCGGTACATTGACCACGCCCGCGCAACAGCCGATCAGAACCCCGCCCGCGAAGCTCAATTGCGGCACGGATTGCGCCCCGCCCTCGCTGATGACCCGCGCGCCATAGGAAATGCGTCTGCCGCCATCGAGCACGGAACGAATAAGCCGATGATGCTTGAAGCGCTGGAATTCGCCGAAAGGATAGAGCCAGGGGTTGGTATAGTCGAGATGCACCACGAAGCCCAAGGAGACCAGCCGATCCTCCATATGATACATGAAACCGCCGCCGCCGGTCATGAAACCCAAGGGCCAACCCAGAGTGTGGGTCACCTGGCCGGGCTTGTGGTTTTCCGGCCCGACTTCCCAAAGCTCCTTCATTCCAAGGCCGAATTTCTGCGGGTCGCGACCGCGGGAAAGGTTAAATCTCTCAATCAAACTCTCGGTGAGCGAGCCGCGCGCGCCCTCGGCGATAAAAACATATTTGCCGTTGATTTCCATGCCGGGCTGATAGTCGCCTTTATGCGAACCATCGCGCGCGATGCCCGAGACGCCGCAGATCACCCCTTTAACCGCACCATTATCACTATAGGTGAGGTCGCCGCCGGCAAAGCCCGGGTAAATCTCCACTCCCATGTCTTCAGCCTGTTCGGCCAAAAAGCGGCAAAGATTGCCGAGTGAGACGATGTAATGACCATGATTATGCATGAGCCGGGGCATGAGCCATTTGGGCAGATGCAAGGCGCCGGAACGGCCAAGGATAAAGGTTCGCTCCTGCGCGACTTCCACACTCAGCGGCGCCCCCCTCGCCTTCCAATCCGGCAAAAGCGCATTGAGCGCAACCGGATCGATCACCGCGCCTGAGAGAATATGCGCGCCGACTTCCGCCCCTTTTTCAAGAATGCACACGGACATCTCAACCCCCGCGGCGGCGGCAAGCTGCTTGAGGCGAATCGCCGCGGCCAGCCCGGCTGGTCCCGCCCCCACAATGACAATGTCATACTCGACGACCTCGCGTTTCGTTGTTTTCATGATCTTACCCCGTTGTCGCTTCCGCCTTTTACCGCCGTCAATCGGCTTTGGGATTTATAACAATGATGTGTCCTTGCGAAGTTTTGCCGGTTTCCGGGCAAAGCCTGCCAAAAAACAAAATTTATATATATCAAATAAATATTCTATATCCTTAACCTTATTTATTATCACTTTCGGTTGCTTCGGCGCCGGTCTTCTCATCATGATCGCCCTCTTCATCCGGCGCCGAGACTGGCGATTTGGCGAAAACCGTCTCCGCCGTCCAGTTTTTTTCGGCCGGTTCGTCGGGAGTGGCGTGAAACTTCGATGTGGTTTGCGCCTCCGGAGCGAGCGTTCCCGGCATGGGTGTCTCCGGCATGGGTGTCTCCGGCGTGGGCGTCTCCGGTGCGTTCTGCGTTTCCTCGGCGGGCAGCAGGGTCAGGGTCGCGGCGGGTTCGGTTTTCCCGCGGGCCTCGCCCTGCTTGCGCCCGAGGCGCTCGCCGGCTTTTTTCACCGCGGCGTCCAACTCGCCTTGCGTGCACAAAACCAGCGCCACCGGATCCTTGGGCATAATATTGCCTATATCCCGATGGGTGCGATCGCGAATCGAGCGGATGGTCTGCCTGGTGGTTCTGACCAATCTGATAATCTGCGCATCGTTCAGCTCGGGATGGTGGCGCAAAAGCCAGGCAATCGCGTCGGGCCGGTCCTGACGGCGTGATACCGGGGTATAGCGCGGCCCCCGGCGGCGCTGTGGCTTCGGTATGTCGGCGCCGGGCTCGGCGAGGCGCAGCCGGTAGGATGCCTCCCCTTGGCCCCTCTCGATTTCCTCTCGTGTGAGCTGACCGCCGGCGATGGGGTCTATACCCTTTATGCCTGCCGCAACCTCGCCATCGGCGATGCCTTTCACCTCCAGCGCGTGCAGCCCGCAAAAATCGGCGATTTGTTCAAAGGTCAAAGCCGTATTGTCAACCAGCCATACGGCGGTGGCTTTGGGCATTAAAGGCGCTTCGGCCATTCGGGACACTCCTTATAGGCAACCATCAGCTTTCACTTCCCCTGAAAAGAAACGCTTTTCAGGACTCTTTCCGAGAGTCTATATAGAGGAAACACCCTCGGCGCGGAAAGCACTTTCGGTAAAGGGGCGACATATATCGGCCATTCGGTAGGCCATGGGGCTGTAATGCGCGCTCTTTCGAGATTTTCGGGGCGATCGCCTCGTCGCTCGCGAAACCGGTTTTCGCAAGTGGGCCGCGTTATGAAGTTTTAAAAAAGGGCCGACATCATTCATGAACATCATCACCACGACCGGTGCACTCAAGACCGCTTGCGCCGGATTTGCGCGTGAGTCCTTTATAACGGTCGACACCGAATTCATGCGCGAGACGACATTCTGGTCCGAACTGTGTCTGATTCAGATCGCCGGCGAAAATCGCACGGCAATCATCGATCCCCTGGCCGAGGGCATCGACTTAGGGCCTTTCTTCAAGCTGATGGCCGATAAAAGCGTCATCAAGGTTTTTCATTCCGCCTATCAGGATGTTGAAATCATCCATCACCTTAGCGGCGTTATCCCCGCTCCGCTGTTCGACACTCAGCTTGGCGCCATGGTGTGCGGCTTCAACGAGCAGGTCGGTTATGAGACGATCGTGCGCGAGCTGACCGGCGAACGGATCGATAAGACATCGCGTTTTTCCGATTGGAAACGACGGCCATTGAGCGATCGACAACTTAAATACGCCCTTTGTGACGTCACCCATCTCCGCGGAGTCTACGAAAAGCTCAAAGCCCTGCTCGACGCTTCGGGACGCGAGGCTTGGCTTAGCGAGGAGATGACAAAACTCACCGCTCCCGACACCTACCGCAATGAGCCGTCGCAAGCCTGGCGGCGTATCAAGTTCAATGGCCGCGACAAGCGTGCTTTCGCCGTATTGATCGCTCTAGCGGCCTGGCGCGAGAACGAGGCGCGGAAGCGAAATGTCCCGCGCCGGCGTATTCTCAAGGACGAGGCATTGTGCGAAATTGCCACCCATGCGCCGGCTGACGCAGGCGCGCTTAGCCGGCTGCGTGGCCTGCCGCGTGGTTTCGCCAATGGTAAATACGCCAGACCCGTGCTTGAGGCCGTCGCTGAAGGGTTGCGAAAGACTCTTGAAAATCTGCCCGAAACAACGGCCAGACGCAACCCCTCGCGTCAAAATGGCGGCGCTATTGCCGATGTTTTGAAACTCGCGCTCAAAATCGTGTGCCGCCGTGAAGGCGTCGCCGCCAAGGTGATTGCCTCAAGCAGCGATGTTGAGAGTCTGGCCGTGGACGATCATGCCGATATTCCGGCTCTCAAAGGGTGGCGCTATGACATTTTCGGTCAAATGGCCTTGGAGCTGAAAAAGGGCAGGCTTGCGATCGGGCTCGATGGCAAAATCCCTTGTATTGTGGCTCGAACCAAGTCGTAATATCTCTGGTCGAGACGACCATTACGTCGGTTTCGGTGGATCGGGTTGCCTTGGGCAATCATGGGTATTGCCGATTCGGCAGGGTGCGTTTGTTATGGACTTCACCAATCAATTCATCTTTTTCATCGCTCTGCTGTTGGTCTCGGGCATCCTGGCCGGGCTTGTATCCAACCGTACCGGCGCACCATTGATTTTAGTATTTTTAGGCGTGGGCATACTCTTCGGTCAGGATGGACCAGGCGGTGTCGTGTTCAACGATATGGAACTGAGCTACACCGCCTGTTCAATCGCGCTTTCCATCATTCTTTTCGATGGCGGTATCCATACGCCGCTTCGATCGTTCCGCTCCGCCGCGCGTCCCGCCGTCCTGCTGGCAACCATGGGCGTTGCCATTACGGCGGCCATCACCGGTGTGGGCCTGTGGTCCGTATTTGCCGATGATCCGCTAAGAGCCTTGCTGCTCGGTTCTATCGTCGCCTCAACCGACGCCGCCACGGTCTTCTTGTTGCTGCGCCAGCGTAACGTAGCCTTGGACCCTTCATTGGCGAATAGCTTGGAAGTGGAATCGGGCGTCAATGACCCCATGGCGATCTTCCTCACCCTCACATTTGTTGGCTTGCTCACAAAAGGCGGCGCGGAAATGAATGGCTCATTCATTGCCGTTCAGTTTTTACGGCAAATGGGGATCGGCACCGTCTTCGGTTTCGCCGGCGGCAGGCTTTTGAGATGGATATTCGACCGTATCGAACTGAATTCCGGTCTTTGTTCCATCCTTGCGCTGGCAAGCGGTTTGCTCATATTCGGAGCCACCAACATGCTTGGCGGAAGTGGTTTCCTTGCCGCTTATATCGCCGGGCTGCTTCTTGGTCATCACCAGTACAAAGCCAAGAAACTCGTTCAGCAATTCATGGACGGCATGGCATGGCTGGCACAGCTGGCGATGTTGCTGATGCTCGGACTTCTGGTCACGCCATCTGAATTAAGCGGCGACATTCCAAGAGCAGTCGCGGTTGCCTTTATCCTTATTTTCGTGGCTCGTCCGGTCGCTGTGTTTATCAGTCTCGCCTTCGAGGCATTCAGCTTAAAAGAAAAGCTCTTCATTTCATGGGTCGGATTGCGAGGCGGTATCCCAATTTATCTGGCGATCATTCCGGCCATGCTTGGTCTTGAGGGAAACTACTTCAATATCGCATTTATTGTTGTGTTGTGCTCACTTTTTATTCAAGGTTGGACCATACGACCTATTGCTAAATTTCTTGGCGTCAAGAGAGACAACGACTCATAGGTCACACAGGCATCTCGCTCAGCGGAATGCCACCTCGGTTTCCGTATTGAAATTATCCATGGAGATAACCGGTATCAGCCCGATCATCGCCATCGTAGCGATCATTGAGATGCCGGAATCGCCAATTTTCTTGCACAAGACTGCGGAGCGACTGAGCTGTAACCGGCATATCGTTCCTGTCGTCCGTGCGGATTTAGGAACACCAGATTTTCAACCCGGCGCTGGTGGTATCTCATGCCTATAAAGTTGACTTTATAAATCTTATTTTATATATGATTCGTAAATATAAGCCTTTGAATCATAAATAAGGAGATCCGACCATGAGCAAGCCTAGACGATTCGCCAGCCGCATTTTGAGCGCGTCGCTTGCGGCAAGCGCGCTGGCGCTTGCGCCTGAGGCGAATGCCGCATCCGTCACCATTAAACACGCCCAGGGCGAAACGGCGGTTCCGATCAATCCACAAAAGATTGCAGTTTTCGATCTTTCCACCCTCGATAATCTGGATCATTTGGGGATTAAAGTCACCGGTGTGCCGCATGAGAGTGTCAATCTACCTCGCAACCTGAAGAAGTATGAGGGGGACGATTTTATCAAGATTGGATCGCTTCATGAGCCCGATTATGAAGTCATCAACGCGGTCGCGCCGGATCTCATTATTGTCGGCGCTCTTACGGCATCCAAATATGACGCGCTGGCGAAAATCGCGCCGACCATCGACCTGACGGCATGGGGGCATAATTTGATTGCCCAGGTTGAAGCCAACGTCAAGACACTTGGCCGGATTTTCAGCAGGCAGGCGCAGGCCAGGGCGGAAATCGAGAGACTCGATGCCGCCATCGCGGCGCTGAAGGCCAAGACGAGGGGCAAGGGCAAGGGTCTTGTCATCATGACCTCCGGGGCCAAGATATCCGGCTATGGGCCGGGGTCGGTTTTTGGGTTCGTGCATGAGGATTTTGGCGTTACCCCGGCGTCGCTTGATATAAACCCGGCAGCTCATGGCCAGCCGATCGGCTCCGAATTCATTCTTGAAACCAACCCTGACTGGCTGTTCGTTATCGACCGCGACACTGCTATCGGCCCTTCTATCGATCGCGAGGGCGATTCCGCAAGGCAAGTTCTCGACAATGATCTCATTCGCCTAACCACAGCCTGGAAAGAGGGGCAGGTTATCTATCTGAATTCAACGGACTGGTGCCTCGCCTGGGCTGGTCTGACTTCGTTGCACCGCGCGATCAATCAGATTTCGCAGGCCTTCGACAGGGCTGAATAAAAGCGCTCGCTCATCTAGAGCGTCATTGCGTTCAAATTGAATCGCAATGACGCTCCAACGCTCGATCTCGATCGTCCTCGCTCCGCTCAAGGTCCTGCTCTAGGGTCAGGAAAGGCAACCCCCATGAAAGCATTGTCGGGCGCCATTGCCGTCGTCGCCGTATTGGCCATCATAAGCCTGTTCATCGGCGTCAGCGACGTGTCCGTGCACAGCTTGTTCGGTTCCGGGCGCAGCGCCCGCGCAGTTGAAGTGATGCTTGTCAGCCGCATTCCGCGCACGCTCGCTCTTATTCTCGCCGGCATGTCGATGGCGGTGGCCGGCATGATCATGCAAATACTGACCCGCAACCGTTTCGTGGAGCCATCGACGGCGGGCACCGTGGAATCCGCCGGCTTCGGCATCCTCCTCGTCACGCTTTTTGCGCCGCACATGCCGGTCTTCGGCAAAATGCTCGCGGCGTCGGTCACCGGCCTTGCCGGCACGGCGCTGTTCCTGGGCATCTTGCGCAACATTCCGCTGCGTTCGGTTCTGGTCGTGCCGCTTGTCGGCATCATGCTCGGAAACGTCATAAATGCCGCAACGATCTTCATCGCCTATCGTTTCGATCTCCTGCAATCGCTCAACGCCTGGATGACCGGCGACTTCTCAGGGGTTTTGCGCGGGCGTTACGAACTGATTTGGCTTTCACTCCCCCTGACGGCGGCCGCCTGTATCGCCGCCGACCGGTTCACGATCGCCGGGCTGGGCAAGGATTTCACCGCCAATCTCGGCCTCAATTACCGTCATGCGGTCATGCTCGGGCTGGTCATCGTGTCGATGGTCAGCGCTTCGGTTGTGGTGACGGTGGGGGCGATTCCGTTTCTGGGGCTTGTCGTCCCCAATGTGGTGAGCCTGTTCATCGGCGACAATATGCGGCGCGCCGTGCCATGGGTCGCGGTTTCAGGGGCCGGGCTGGTTCTGGCCTGCGACAGCGCCGGACGTCTGATCCGCTTTCCCTATGAAATCCCGGTCGGCACGATGATGGGCATCGTGGGCGGTGCCCTGTTCCTCTATATTCTGCTGCGGCGAGGCTCCCGAAGCCTTGTCTAGAGCATAATCCGATCCGGAGGAGCGAGGACGATCAAGATTATGCTTATAAGACCAAATCTAGAGCATTTCCCATTATTCCATTGCGAAGGAAAATACTCTAGACAGTCTGTCATCGTCATTGCCTTCGCCGGCGTTCTCAGCGTCCTTGCCGCCCTTGCCTTCATGACGCTCGGCGCGAAGGGAAGCTGGGCCTTCATCCTCGCATTTCGGGGAACGAAACTGGCGTCCATGGCGCTGGTCGCCTATTGCATCGCTGTTTCGACGGTGCTGTTCCAGACCATCGGCAACAACCGCATCCTCACGCCCTCCATCATGGGCTTTAATGCGCTTTATATTCTCGTCGAGACCATGGCGGTCTTTTTCTTCGGCGTGTCAGGTCTCGGCTGGCTTGGGCCGAACGCGCGTTTTCTTTTTCAAACCGCGATCATGATCGCTTTTGCCGTGCCGCTCTATTGCTGGCTGTTTCAGGGCGGGGCGCGCGGCTTGCATCTGGTCATGCTGGTCGGCATCGTCTTCGGCGTTTGCTTTCGCAGCCTGTCGAATCTGATGCAGCGCATGTTGGACCCCGACCTGTTCGCTGTCCTGCAAGACCGGTTCTTTGCCAGTTTCAACACCGTCAACGCCGAAATTCTCGTCCTTTCGACGATCGTCGCGGTTGCGGTGACTCTTTATGGCCTGCGCTACATGCGGGTTTTCGATGTGCTGGCGCTCGGGCGCGAGCTTGCCGTCAATCTGGGCGTGAACCACCGCCACGTCACGCGCGAAATTCTGTTGATGATCACGATTTTCGTTTCGGTTGCCACCGCGCTCGTTGGTCCGGTCACGTTCTTCGGCCTGCTGGTGGCCAATCTTGCCTATATGATCGCCGGTTCAGCCAAACATTATGTAGTGTTGCCGGTCGCGGTTCTGCTTGCCATCTTCTCGATCGTTGGCGGCCAGACGGTGTTGGAGCGTGTTTTCGCCTTCGACACCGCGCTTGAAGTCATCGTCGAATTCCTGGGCGGCCTCGTCTTTATCGTCTTTCTGATCAGAGGAAACGTGCGTTGATTGAAATCACCGGTGTTGGAAAATCCCATGGCGCAACGCTCGTCATCGACAATGTGACGCTCAGGATTCCGGGGCGCGCCATGACCTCGATCATCGGGCCGAATGGCGCCGGCAAATCGACGCTGCTTTCCATGATCAGTCGTCTTTCGACGATGGACAAGGGCCGCATAACCGTCGGCGGTCTCGATGTCACAACGACGCCCGGCGACATGCTGGCCAAGCGCCTGTCCATTCTGCGCCAGGATAATGCGGTCGGCTCGCGTCTGACCGTTCGCGATCTCGTCGCTTTCGGGCGCTACCCCTATTCCAAAGGCCGTCCGAGCTGTGAGGATCGCCAACATGTCGAACGGGCCATCGCCTGTCTTGACCTTGAGGCTTTTGGCGAGCGGTTTCTGGACCAGCTGTCCGGCGGACAGCGCCAACGGGCCTTCCTGGCCATGATATTGTGTCAGGATACCGATTACATGCTGCTCGACGAGCCTTTGAACAATCTCGACATGAAGCATTCGGCATCGATCATGACGCTGCTGCGGCGCGCGGTGGACGAGCTTGGAAAAACCGTCGTTTTAGTGTTGCACGACATCAATTTCGCGTCCTGCCATTGCGATTACATGGTCGCAATGCGGCGCGGCAAGGTCCTGTATCAGGGAACGCCGGATCGGATCATGCGCCGGGACGTCTTGCGCGATATTTACGAAACGGATATTGCCGTCGAAACGATCGGCGGCAAACCTATCGCCGTCTACTCTCTCTAAGGCATGGAAAACCAAATTTTGTGGTAACCAGTTGCAACGGATGGAGACAAAATTCCCTCAAGAAGGCGAATAAATTTTACGATGCTGCCGGCGGCGCCGTTTATACTATAAAAATCAATAAGTTATATGATTCATTCATAATTTATTCATTTTGTTTCAATAAATCCGACAGTCAGAGTGGACGTCTTGCCTCCGCCGCTCACAGCTTTCCGCTCGACAGTGTTTGGCGCAGTTCAACGATATATTCACCGACACGGACAAAGCGATCGTCCTTGTCTTTAGTTTCGCCAACAATGCGATTGTAGACGACGGCGGCAAGTTCAACGGCCCGACGCGGAGTTATTTCCGCCCCACATTCTTCATGGGTCCTCACAATCCGCTCGGTGAGGAGACCGATCAACTCCGGATCGATTGGCGACGCGCAGGTGCCGTTCTCGGTCGCGCTAATGCGAAAAAAGATTCCCAGGACATTAGCGACCACCGCCGCTCGCTCAATCGAGGGAACATGGCCTTCCAGAACGCCTTGGGCATCGCGAGGCGGATTGGTCCGTAAAGTAGCCGCACGCGCCGATGTTTTCTCGCGAGCCAACCGCTTCTTGATGGCCTGAAAAAGCTTATGTTGAGTTTTCATACGTGCTATATATCGCATGAAATGGACCGAGTCCATCCACCTATTGCCGCGGCGCGCCATATTACGGTGGATTTTGGCCGGTCCGGGGCTTTTAAGGCTTTACATTTCAAACAATTCGCATTCGGCCGCTCGCCGTCCGACCGGCCGGGCCACAACCTTTCCCTTAGCGAATCACCATTTAGGGAACTCATCGGCGGCACTTATGAGCTCCGAGCGTCATCCAGCCCAGATTGACGCAAAGGGTGAGGACAAGGAACTCCACAAGGAACAAAGAAGAGAGCATTGGTCTGACCGTGGCGATGAGATCGACCGACCACTACGAGGCGCGGGTAGCCAGTTTACCATCGTGCTTGAGCAAAGCCTCTCTTCCTTGAATATCGGCACCGACATGCACGGCCTCCAGCTTGACCCCTTCGTGCCTGATTCGCGCTTACCCCTGCGCGGCAACGCGATTGTCGTGCTGCTTTACGGCGGCGACAAATCGACTCAGTCAGCGGATATTGCCAAAGCGAAGAAACTTAGAAGGGACCTCGAATGCTCCACATGAACAAAGTTCAAAAGCTGAAGAAGTGGGACATTCAGGATCATCTCAATACCCCTGAAGAAGTTGCGCTCTACCTGGAGGCCGTTTTCGAGGACGGCGATCCCAAACTGATTGCCGCCGCTCTCGGCGACGTCGCCCGTGCCAGGGGCATGACGGGCATCACCCGCGAAGCCCTTTACAAGACTTTAAGCGAAAGGGGCGATCTCAAACTCGCAACCCTGCTCGGTGTCTTCAAGGCTCTCGGCCTACGTCTGTCCCCGCGGCGTCGCGGCGAAATGAAACGTAATATCGTGGGGCGGTTCGATCCGGCCGCTCAAGGCGTGGGGCCTAAGGGTTGTTTCCGGCAATCTGGCTGATCAATAGCGTCTGCGGGGTCGAGTGGTTACCGGACGATGCCCCGCATGCCGCACAAGAGGATCGGGCGCTCCGTTTCATACTTGAAGAAAAACCAAATATCCAGCGACGGATCGCAGGCGAGTTTTGCATCTCATTTGGTCGTATATCACAGATTTTCACAGCGCTACGCGAAGCAGTATATCTTTCCTATAATAAGCATGACTTTTTGAAAGTCATTGCGAAAGGATACCAAAGACTGGCCGCAATTTGGCCTGAGCTTTCCGATCACATTGAGTGGCGGCATGACCTGGACATTTAGACGCATTGGGCAGGGTTTAGGTTTTAACCCGCCTAGGGGGGTAAACCTAAAGCCGGCCCTAACGAGGGGGGGGGTGGTTTTCGCTGAAGCCTTGCGCGGTGTTCCGATTTTCCAGCAGTAGAATTTCTGAATCATGGCCGAGCACGTTGCCATGTCGATACACCTGTAACTGGTCGTCGCCATCGCGATGGATCGAATAGACCAAATCGGCGTCAATTATTCCATCCGCCCGTTTGCCAGCAATGCGGTAGCGCATGATAAGCGCAGATGAGTCCGAGCAAGAAGACAAGTGGGACAACCAGCCCTGCAAATTTCATCCAGTCGGAAAGCGACTGATAGGTGTCGAAGACATCCTGCCAGAAATGGTAGTCGTCCATGTGGCCGCTCACCGTTGTTTACGAAAACGGCCACCAGAGTTCCCTCTGGCAGCCGGGGAGGTCGTAAACCGCCGTCAGACGGCTGCGCTGGCCTTTACGGCCGGAGCCCCGGGCAATACCCCAGCGCCTCCCCGGCCATAAGGTTCGAGGAGGTATCGTTACGCTCGACACCGACCGCTGATGGTGGGGTTACGACCCCCGGGATCGGCAATTCGCCAATCCTGCGGGCAGTTCAGCAGGTTGTGGGGAGAAGGGAGAGGAAAAACGCTTACACCCGTCTAAACTGGTCGGGCATAGCCCTCGTTTACCGGAGTCGGTTTAAACCCGACACTGGGAGAGATCATAAAAATCCGGGCAGTTTTTCAGGAAGGATATGACGGCCCCAAGCGCGAATTCCGCATCAAGCCTCAATGATACCATTCACACTGTCTGCAACTTCGACAGTCCGTCTGATGAGACCTTCCTCATGCAATGGAGGGCGGACATGAGCGTAAGCATTGCGGAGTTGGCGAAGGGTGTCGAACTTTTGCTTGTTGTCCAACTCTAGACATTTGTGATCGACAGCCCAATCGAGTATCTGCATCAGCTTCACGTTCTTGGCCGCCCCGACACCACGAGCATAGAGCATTGCGCAAAGCTCTCTTTCGATAAACGTCAGCGACAGCAGGACGACTGCCACATTCAAGACCCTGGATAAAACAGAGCCGCAATTCTTCGTAGTTTCTCAATGACAGCTCAGCTCCATGGAACAAGATTCGATCTTCGAGGCCGTCTGTGATCGCCAACAGCTTTTGGAGCCGTTCTTGCCGGTACGGTCGACTAACGTCTTCGTCACCCTTTAGCCAAGTACTGAGATCAAGATTTTCTTGCGGCTCCTCGGTCAACGAGTACTCGATTCTTCGAGGAAAATTTACTAATAGAATCAGAAAATTGTGGTGCCGCCAGGGTGATTCGAACACCCGACCTATGCATTACGAATGCACCGCTCTACCAGCTGAGCTATGGCGGCCTGTTTCCTTTTAACTCAGGTCACTCATAGCGGCGAAAACCCGTGATTTCAAGACTCGTGTCAAGGATAAGGGAGGCCAAGAGAGGAAAGTGCTCTCCATGCTTTCCGATCATCACCATCGGCTCTACCGGGGCGTGCGTGCGGATCCCTTGACTCACTCCGAGACGGCTTGATCCTCATGGCGGGCGAGCACGGCCCTCACCGCGCCCACCATTCCCTCGGCGGTCACGGCGAACTGGGCTCTGCGCCGATCGCGCCAGTCTTCGCGCCCGTTGATTGATTGAGATAATCTCGCCCCCTCGATCAGGTCCTTGATCTGCACCTCGCCCTTGGCGTGTTCTTCGTCGCCTTGAATAACGACGCAAGGACTGCCGCGGCGGTCGGCATATTTTATCTGCGCCTTGAGGCCGCCGGTTCCGGGATAGGTTTCCGCCCGCACCCCTGCCGCGCGCAAGGCGGACGCCATGCGCTGGCACTCAACGAAGCGCCGGCGATTCATCACCACAACGACAACCGGTGGCGTAACCTCGTCATGCTTGTCGCCGAATTCGCCGACTGTCTCCAGCGCGTCATGGAGACGCGAGACGCCGATCGAGAATCCCGTCGCCGGTACTTTCTCGCCGCGGAAACGGGCGACGAGATCGTCATAGCGCCCGCCGCCGCCGATTGAAAGGGAACGGGCGAGCTTACTGCTCCGCATCTGAGTATTGAGGCTGAGAAGCTCGGCTTCGAAAACCGCGCCGGTATAATAGCCAAGCCCACGCACCACCGAAGGATCGAAGCGCACGCGATCATCTCCATAGCCGAGGGCGGAAAACACTTCATCCATCCGCGCCAGTTCAGCCAGCCCCTCGCTGCCACGGCCCTTGTCGTCAACCAGGGGATGGATTGCCTCAAGAACCGAGCGCCGGTCTGCTCCACCGCAATCGACGAAAGACATAACCTTTTGAATCTGCTTGTTGTTAAGCCCGGCCCCTTCGGTAAAGTCGCCCGATCCGTCGCCGCGCCCCGATCCGAGAAGATTTGCGACACCCTCACGCCCCAACCGGTCGAATTTGTCGATGGCGCGCAGCACACTCAACCGTTGCGCCGCAAAATGCTCATCGCCAAAACCGCGCCCGATCGCGTGCAAAACGCCATCGAGAATCTTGCGGTTATTGACCTTCACCCTATAGCCGCCTTGTGGAATTCCAAGCGCTTCGAGCATATCGCAGGCCATCATGCACATTTCGGCGTCGGCGTCGGGAGAATTGGCGCCGAGCGTATCGACATCGAACTGCATGAATTGGCGAAACCGGCCGGGGGCCGGCTTTTCGTTGCGGTAAACATAGCCCGAACGATAACTGCGATAGAGTTTGGGCAAGGTGTCGTAATGCTCGGCGACATAACGCGCAAGCGGCGCCGTTAAATCATAGCGCAGGGAAAGCCACTGTTCATCATCGTCTTTTAGCGAAAACACGCCTTCATCGGGCCGGTCTTGGTCGGGCAGAAACTTGCCCAGCACTTCGGTATATTCGAGGCTTGGGGTCTCGATGGGATCGAACCCGTATGATTCACAAACCCGCTCAAGAGTTCCGAGCATCCTCCTCATGGATTTGAGCGTTCGCGCATCGACATCGTGGAATCCCTTGGCGCAACGCGCCCTGATCCTTTTCGACCGCCGCGTCGTTGTCATATCATGTGCTCTTCATCATTGCGCAACATCGAATGTAGCTTGTTAAACCCTTTTAAAAATCAGAGGCTTTCTTAAAGATTCCGACCCGCCGGCTTCGCTCGCGTCCATGTCATGCGGGCGGTCAATCATGCTCTTGCCCGACCAACGCAAACAGCCGCGCAATGGCCTTGAATTCAGCCTGCCGCGCCGCATGGCGGGTTTGAGCCCGCACATCATGGCCCCAGTAAGACTTTTGCCAATTTTCGTCTATGTGAGCGATCGCCCAGGCCTTTTCCGGCGTCAGCACGCCCGCGCCAAGCGCAAGCGCGATCACCGCCGAACCGGTTGCAATGGTTGCCCCGTGAAGCCCCGCCAAGGTAAAGACGTCACTCGCCCGCAAGCGCTCTTCCAGCCTCCGCAACGAGGCTTCATTCTGTGGTCGATGAACGATCCTGACTGTCGTGACGAGCTTTATCTTGAGCGCGCGCGCCGCCCAGTTCAGCACGGGATCCCATGCTTTGCCCTGACGCCTCGCCAACTCATCGGGGCGGCCTGCGCGGTAGCACAAAAGGTCGCTACTGGCGTAATTGACAATCTCGGCAATGACCGGGGCCGCATCCACGCTCAAATGATCAAGCGCCGTGTTGGCGAGCCGGGTGAGCGGCATATGCGCATAATCGATGGCGCCGTCCTGCCGTTTCCATTCCCGCGCCACGGCCTGTGCTAATGCACGCGAAGGCAGCGCCAACGGCCGACGGGCGGGCGTTCGCACATCGCGACCGTCAAGACGCACGGAATGACCGCCCTCGCCGTGGCCGACCGTCACCACCTTGCAGCAACGCCTCGGTCGCGATTGCTCGGCCATGGCCATATGGTTCGACGGTCGGTCAAGACCGCTGTTGTCTTCGCCCGCTCCGTTCACGACGAAATCCCATGGTCTTGCCGGCTCCGGCGTAAAACCGTAACGGGCCGGAGCGGGCGGCAAATATCGAAAAGCATCGGCGAATAAGCTTCATTGCGGACAGGACGGGACATGGCGCCGAATGTAAGCGAATTCACGATCATTGGCAAGCCATTGACCATAACCGACCGATAACACCGTCCTATGCCGTGAATCAACCGGCGGCGGCGGTTTTCAGGACCGTCCACTTTGTTTGACACTTGGCTATCCTTGTCGTATGATTGTCAGGTCGGTTCTGATAAGAACATACTAATGCGGGCCGACAATAAGAAATTTTCACGGGGGTACATATCCGACTTAACGAGCGCGCGGATGAGGGACTTTCGTTCAAAATTCGTTGAGGCATCGCTGTTTACAGCGATAATACGCTCCCTCTTACTTTTAATTATTATCTTAATTTAATTTTTAATTTTTAGATTCCAATTATATTGATAACATTTACTTTTATGTCCAATAGGCAGAGAGCATTAGAAAATATCATCCATTTTGGCGGTCATTTCAATTTTACCCGCAGGAAAAGGCTCAACGACGCGCTTGCTAACGTCATGATTGCTTTTCCGATGTCGCCCGATGTCGGGCGATACAGACGGTTTCACGCCAAACGCCGCGCAAACTTTGGCGGCAATGATGATCCATGCAGGCTAAGATTTAAGAAAATGAACCTGTCTACAGCTAATAAACGTATCGTGCACTCTGGTCTTAAAAATTTAAGGGCTATTATAAATTACAATTTAGAATTTTATGCCCATATCGGGTCTGATAAAAAACAAATCACAACTTTCGTCCCATGGCGTAGTATCGCGACGCTGGCGATTGGCCTTACAGGCAAGCCCATGGTTTTGGCCTTATCCATAACCGGTCTATGGTTGTTTTCCATGGTTTTTATCCTCCCCATCCTTCGCGCAAGAGCAGAGCGTGGCGAACATGACTACTCCATAGGCGAGACGGAATTTTCGACCACATTCAACACCATTGGTGTCCTGGAGCGGCTGTTGTTTTATCCTTCGGGGGACGCAGATCACCTTCCGCACCATATGTTTCCGACCATACCGTGATGGAACCAGAGGAAAGCCCATAACGCTCTCATGGCCAACGATCCCGTATACGCAAGCGGCTTGCACGAGAGACGCGACAACGGACAGACCTTGCGCGTGAATTAAGGCGAGATGACGATATTATGGCCGGCAACAGCCTTACTATAGACGTATCGCGTGAAGCAAAAAAGCTGTTTCCCGAATTCAGCGTTTGCGGCGTAAAAGTGCTGGATTACAACAAAGCCGTATCCAAGCTGGATTATCATGATCTTCAAACTCTTGTCGATCGGCTGAAGAACACCGAACAACGCCCTGAATTGAGAAAATCCTGGCGATTCGCATTCGGCGCCATGGGGTTGAAGCCCAGTAAGTTTCCTTCATCGGTTGAAGCGCTGGCGAAAAGAGCGGCGAAGGGCGAAGAATGCTGGAGAACGGCAATTCCGGCCGTTGATTTCTACAATGCCATATCAGTCAGGCATTTCGCGCCCATTGGAGGTTATGACATCGACAAGTTCGATATGAAAAATATCTCGATCAGGCCAATATGGCGGGATTGCGACAAGTTTAGTCCCATAGGCGGTCATGCCGATATTGCGAAGGGCAATCGCAATCTTCTGGTTTACGCGTGTGGAAACGAAATTTTATGCTGGGCCTTAAACCATAGAGACTCAAAACTATTCTGCCTTGACGACGAAACCGTAAATGCGCGTTCTTAAGCGAAAGCACGACGAAAGCGCAGAACAATGCCTCACGATCGGCGATCAACGATATGAAACGGATCATGGAAAAACTGGGAGCGGCATGCTGTCCGCTTGAAACCGGGCTTTAAGGGAACTGTCATGTTAGATGCCTATTTGTCGGGTCTGGCTCTGGGTTTCAGCCTTATACTGGCCATCGGGGCGCAAAATGCATTTGTTTTAAGACAGGGAATCAGAGGCGAGCATGTCGGCGCCATATGCACGGCGTGCACCGTGTCGGACGCCGTTTTGATCTTTGCCGGAACATACAGTCTGGATTTGTTGGTCCGGGACAACGCCTTTATAAGGGAAATCATAGCCTATGCCGGAGCAGGCTTTCTGTTTCTCTACGGCGCCGAACGTTTCTATTCGGCATTTTTTACGAACCACAAACTTACCCCGTCCGACCAAAACGCATCCGGCTTATCGAAGAATTTGGCTGTTTGCCTTGCCTTGACCTGGCTTAACCCTCACGTGTATCTGGACACATTCTTTCTGATCGGCTCAGCTGCCGGCCGGTTTACTCGGCAAAAATATATCTTCGCCGCGGGAGCCGCCACCGCTTCGTTTCTGTTCTTTTTTGCCCTTGGCTACGGCGCCGCTCGGCTTCGGTCGCTGTTTTCCAATATGATTGCGTGGAAAATCCTCGATGGATGCGTCGGACTGACACTGTGGTTCGTCGCCGTGAAATTACTGATGGACTTCTAGCCGCATATCCCCGAATATCCATGGTTTCGAGATGGTTGTGCTTGACCGCTTGGTATGAAAATCAGAAGCGGAGTTTTGCCGGAGCATTAAATGACTCTCATCCGTTCCGCCGCCATGGTCAGCGGGCTGACCGTCTTCAGCCGCATTCTCGGTTATGTGCGCGATCTTTTGATGGCCACCATTTTTGGCGCAAGCCCGGTGGGGGAAGCCTTCGTCATCGCCTTTCGCCTACCCAACCTGTTTCGCAGCCTGTTTGCCGAAGGGGCTTTCAATGCCGCCTTCGTTCCCCTGTTCGCCAAACGGTTTGAAGCGGGGGGTAAGGACGAGGCCCGCCGTTTCGGCGTCGATGTTTTGAGCATT
The DNA here is from genome assembly GCA_036881905.1 of Hyphomicrobiales bacterium. Taxonomy (GTDB): domain Bacteria; phylum Pseudomonadota; class Alphaproteobacteria; order Rhizobiales; family Im1; genus JBAJNN01. The sequence goes on from JBAJNN010000017.1 coordinate 33,195, forward strand.
TTGTTGGTAACTCTGGTGATGTTTTCAACCCTTGCGGAAATCGCCATGCCGTGGCTGGTCCATATCATTGCCCCGGGCTTTGTTCACGATGGGGAGAAGTTCGCTCTCACCGTCACGCTGACCCGAATTGCCTTTCCCTATCTCCTGCTGATATCCCTGGTCGCCTTCTATTCCGGTGTGTTGAATAGTCTCGGTCGTTTCTTTGCATCGGCCGCGGCGCCGATTGTGCTGAACGCCACGCTGATCGCGAGTCTCGCCATGGTCACCGGTCTCGATTGGGGGGCCGAGCCACGCTCGGCCGTGGCGCTTGCCTGGGGCGTCGCGGTGGCGGGAGTAATCCAGCTTGTCTTGCTCGTGGCGGCGGCGCGGCGCGCCGGAATGAGTTTTGCAATCCATCGCCCGCGCCTGACGCCGGGCTTGCGCCGGCTGTTGCGCCTCGGCGCGCCGGGGGCTGCCGCCGCTGGCATAACCCAATTTAACTTACTTGTAGGGACCATGATCTCTTCGTTGCAAACCGGCGCGCCGGTATGGCTTTATTACGCGGAGCGACTCTATCAGCTGCCTCTCGCCCTGGTCGGCATTGCCATGGGTGTGGTTTTGCTGCCGGATCTGGCGCGCAAACTGCGTGCCGCGGATAAGAAGGGCGTCATCAATGAACAAAATCGCGCGGTGGAGTTGTCGATGCTGGTCACCATCCCGGCCGCCATTGCCCTTGTCGCCATACCGCTGATCCTGACCCGTATCCTGTTCCAGCACGGGGCGTTCAGCGCCGCCGACGCCGAAGCCACGGCGCATGCGCTTCGTGCTTTCGCTCTCGGCCTGCCGGCCTTCGTTCTGATCAAGGTGCTGTCGCCGAACTATTTCGCCCATGAAGATACGACAACGCCGATGCTCTATGCCGGAATCGGCATGATCGTCAATGTGGTCGGTTCATTGTCGTTATTTGCCGTTCTGGGCTATGTGGGCATTGCCTTGTCCACTTCGCTCGCCGCCTGGATCAATGCCGGATTGCTGGCCCGCACCCTCACTCTGCGAGGATATTTTCGCCCCGACACCCGACTTAAAACCCGCCTGCGCGGTATTGTCCTTTCAAGCCTGATCATGGGCGGTTGCCTGATGGCCCTTTCGGCCTGGCCCTTTGCCGGCGTCTTCACTGAACCAACCGCCGCTATCGTCAAGATTCCGGCATTGTTTGTGCTCGTCATGCTGGCCGTCGGCATATTTCTTAGCCTGGCCCGTTTATTTGGCGTTCTTACATTCGCGGAACTCTCACGGCTTATCGGTCGCGGCGGAAAGTGAAATGATTATGATGTAAAGGCTTGGCTTTACGCGCCGAATGCGCGATACAGGGCATGGTTTGCTTAAACAAACCATGATCTGGCGTTTTGTGTGTCACAGGGACAGTGCGTGGAATAAAGCCCCCCTCCTGTTGGTCCGGGAAAGCACAAATGAGTGGTGGTAAGAAGCGGGTATTTTCAGGTATCCAACCCACGGGCAATCTGCATCTTGGGAATTATCTCGGTGCGATTTCACAATTTGTCGCGTTGCAGGATGAGTATGATTGTCTTTATTGCGTCGTTGACATGCATGCCGTCACGGTCTGGCAAGACCCGCATGCGCTCAAACATAATAGTCGTGAAGTCGCGGCGGTTCTTCTTGCCGCGGGTATCGATGCGCGGCGCCATATCGTGTTCAACCAGTCGCAAGTTCCGCAACATGCCGGACTGGCCTGGATTTTCAACTGCGTGGCCCGCACCGGCTGGCTCAATCGGATGATTCAGTTTAAGGAAAAATCCGGTAAGCACAGCGAAAATGCGTCTGTCGGGCTTTACGCCTATCCAATCCTTATGGCCGCCGATATTCTGCTCTATCGTGCGACCCATGTGCCGGTCGGCGACGATCAGACGCAGCATCTTGAGCTCACCCGCGACATTGCCGCCAAATTTAATCTCGATTTCGCCGAACCCATTCACCGGCTCGGCTACGCTGAAGGCTTCTTCCCCCTGCCCGAGCTGTTGAGCGGGGCGGCGACCCGTGTCATGAGCCTGCGCGACGGGACACGCAAAATGTCGAAGTCCGACCCGTCCGATTTCTCGCGGATCAATCTCACCGATGACGCCGCCGCCATCTCCAACAAGTTCCGCAAGGCCAGAACCGATTTAGAGCCTCTGCCTTCGGAGGAAAAGGGACTGGAAGGACGGCCGGAAGCCCGTAATCTCGTCGGCATTCATGCCGCCCTAAGGGAATGCAGCGTGGCCGAAACCCTCAAAGACTATGGTGGTACACCTTTTTCTGTTTTCAAACAGGCCTTGATCGACGTAACGGTCGAGCGACTCGTGCCGGTGACGCGGGAAATGAAACGACTGATGGATGATCCGACCCATATCGATGCGGTATTGAATCAAGGGTCAAAACGGGCGCAAGCCATTGCCGAGCCGGTTTATGACGATGTGTGTGAAATTCTCGGTTTTATCCGCGACCGTGAACCATGAAACGGTGGTTTTGCATTGTTGCGGCCGTTTAAATATCTCCCGACTCTTCTTTTTGCAAGCAGGCATCGGTGGTTCCCGCCCATGCTGGAGCTTCAGGAGATGCAAAATATTTTGACTCGATAATGACCTTGTTATAAGTTTTAAGCTTACGTGATCGGAGTGAGCGCTGGCGTCTGTCAGATTCTGGTTTTTGTGGAGCGGTGTGGAAACAAGGAGAGTTCAGGAGAAACCGATGGAACTGTCAACGCAAGCTAAAATTCTTATAGAACAGCGTATCACCAATGAAAAAAAGTCACTCGCCATGGCCTATCTGTTGCTGATTTTTTTAGGCCCGCTCGGTATGCACCGCTTCTATCTCGGGAAAACCGGATCGGGCTTTGTGATGCTCGCCCTGTCCCTGATCGGATGGGCAAGTCTGGTTGTTGTCGTGGGCGTCGTGTTCCTCGCCGTTGTCGGGATTTGGGTGGTCGTCGATGCCTTTCTCCTGCCCGAAATCGTTCGCCAGGATCAAGAAAGGCTTCGCCAGAAACTGACATTGGAAACAATGGCGTCCCTTTCCCCCGATCATGCCTGAATCGCTGCCTCATAGCCTGCTGTACACCTGCAAAAGGTCCTAAAACTTTGGATGCGGCGCGAGGAGACGGGTTTTTTAACGAGGTGCGTTAATGAGCACCGAAGACAAACCCATCGACGAGGCGAATAGCGCCAGACTTGAAGTTTTTTACAACTATCCTGCCCGTGACCCGCGACAAACCGTCAAAGAGCCGGGCAATCAGGGTCGCCGATCCTTCGCACAAGCATTAGTTCAAGTGCTTTTTTAGGCCATCGATGCCTTCATCGATGAGCCTGTTCCTGTCGGCGAGCGTTATCTGGGAAGTCATAATGTCACGGGCGGCCGAGAGGGCGAGGCCGGTGATGCCGGCGCGGATGTCTTTGATGGCTTTCTCTTCGGCCAGGGCGATTTTGAGCGCCGTCATGGCGCGGTAACGCTCGACCGTATCCGCGATAGTACGTTTGCAATCGGTGGTTAGACTCTTTGCATCCTCGCGGGCCTGCTCCACGATCTCACGGGCCTCGGCTTCCGCCTCGCGCTGTTTCTGCCGGGCTGAGGCCACCATGATTTGGGCCTCCTCGCGCAGATTCTGGGCCTGTTTCAACTCGTTGCGAATGCGTTCCACGCGATCATCAAGCACGCCCAGAACCCGCCTATGGATGCCGTAATGAACCAAGGCGCCGATAAAAAGGGCGCCGGCAACGCCAACCCAAAACTCCGGCGATAAAAACATGACATTCTCCGTCTTGAGCCTCAAGAGCTGCCACAGGCGCCAGCCTCATGTACCATTCTTTAAAGGCTTCTGCCTGCTCGTTATTGTGTCAATGGCTTTATGGACAGTGGCCTGCGTCACGGAGTCCCCAATCATCACTTTGACAATCTCTCTCGCGGGTTGGACGGCCAAATCCTTAACCTTCTCCATGGCCTTGGCCTTCACGGCGTTTATGTCGGCTTCGGCGACGCCGATTCTCTCAGCCATTTCTTCATCGACCCCGATACGCTCGCGTTCCATCCGCTCGCTTATGTCCTGCCTTGCCCTGAGGCCGATCCGCCGGGCTTCAAGGCGACTTTGCGAGAGGAGCGAGCGACGGGATTGGTGTGATTCCTCGGCGTTTTGGCGCAAGGTTTCCGCCTCGTC